>NZ_JBHVIN010000023.1:0-118141 GCF_042799575.1 Streptomyces sp. NPDC057682
CCAGAAAGGAGACGGCCTCCACCACGCCGTCCAAGCCGTCGCCACCATGCACAACCTCACCATGACCGGCTGAACCAACAGGTCAAACACCACTTTGACCTGCCCACACCCACCCTTCTGCAACAACCTTTAGGGCGTGTGGTGAAAGTAGCGCCGTCCGCCCGCAGGGCGGGCTCGGCGGCGTCTGGTGCGTGCGATCGCAAGGCGGAGGGTCGCCCCGATACTGGATGTATCGGGGTGATCCCGACAACGCAGCGAGCGTGCGTGCCAGGCGTCGCCGAGCAGGCGGGACTTTCACCACACGCCCTAGGCTCGGGGAGCCGGAGACCGTCCCGGAGCAGAACCATCAGGAGAGGTGAGCTGACGTGACCGAGCCGAAGAGGGCCCCGCTTCCGCACGACTTCCATCCCGAGGTGCCCTCGTTCACCGTGGTGAGCGAGGATCTGGCCCCGGGCGGGGTGCTGGCGGACGCGCAGGTGTTCGCAGCGGGGAACACCTCGCCGCAGCTGCGGTGGGAGGGGTTCCCGGCGGAGACGAAGAGTTTCGCCGTGACGTGCTTCGACCCGGACGCCCCGACGGGCAGCGGTTTCTGGCACTGGGTGCTCTTCGACATCCCGGCGTCGGTCACGGAGCTGCCGGCCGGTGCGGGCAGCGGGGCGTTCGAGGGGCTTCCCGAGGGCGCCGTGCAGGCCCGCAACGACTACGGGTCGAAGGAGTTCGGCGGCGCCGCTCCGCCGGCCGGCGAGAACCACCGTTACGTGTTCACCGTGTACGCGGTGGACACCGAGAAGCTCGGCCCGGACAGCGACACGTCCCCGGCGGCGGTCGGCTTCAACCTGCGCTTCCACACGCTGGGCCGGGCCCAGTTGGTCGGGGAGTACGCGGAACCCGCCGCCGGAGCCTGAATCCAGACGTTCCCCCGCCGTTTGCCCTGCCCTGGTCCTGGAGAGATCAGGGCAGAGCACTTTTTATTGCGTTGTCCATCACGGCCTGCCCGGCCAGAGTTGATCCGGGCCTGCCAGGGGGCGGGCGGCACACGGGAGGTGGGCGAGATGCGGGACACGCTGGTACTGAACGCGAGCTTCGAGCCGCTGTCGACGGTGACGCTGAACCGTGCGGTGGTGCTGATTCTGCAGGACAAGGCCGTCGTCGAGCAGTCCCACCCCGAGCTGCGCATGCGTGGTGCCGCCGTGGACATCCCGGTGCCGCGGGTGATCAGGCTCTGCCGGTACGTACGGGTGCCGTTCCGAAGACAGGCTCCGTGGTCCAGGCGGGGGGTGCTGATCCGGGACCAGCACCGGTGCGCGTACTGCGGGCGGCGGGCGAGCACCGTCGACCATGTGCTGCCGCGCGCCCAGGGGGGCCAGGACACCTGGCTGAACACGGTGGCGTCCTGTGCCGAGGACAATCACCGCAAGGCCGCGCGTACGCCGGAGGAGGCGGGGATGCCGCTGCTGCGGCAGCCCTTCGTGCCCTCGCCCGCGGACGCGATGCTGCTGGCGCTGGCGGCCGGGGACCGGTCGGAGCTGCCGGAATGGCTGTCGCGGTCCGCGGCGTAGCCGCCGTACGTCCGCTGCGGTAAAGGAGGCCCGCCTCGTGAGGAGGCGGGCCTCGTCTTGTCAGCGCAGGACGAGTTGGACGATGGCGACCGTTCCGACCGTGACGATGAGACCGCGCAGCAGGGCGGGGCTGAGCCGGCGGCCGATCGTGGCGCCTATCTGGCCGCCGAGTGCGGAGCCGACGGCGATGAGGATGACGGCGGTCCAGTCGAAGTCGGCGACGAAGAGGAAGAAGAGCGCGGCGATGCTGTTGACGACGGCCGCCAGGACGTTCTTCACGGCGTTCAGGCGCTGCATGGTGTCGTCCAGCAGCATGCCCATGAGGGAGAGGTAGATGATCCCCTGTGCGGCGGTGAAGTAGCCGCCGTAGACGCTGGCGAGCATCAGGCCGGTGAAGAGCAGCGGGCCGCCGTCGGGGCGGGCCTCGCCCCCGGTCCGGGCGCGGCGGCGCTGGACGGCTTTGCTGATGCGCGGTTGCAGGATGACGAGGACGAGGGCCAGGGCGACCAGCACCGGGACGATCGTCTCGAAGGCGGTGGAGGGCAGCGCGAGGAGCAGGGTGGCGCCGGTGAGGCCTCCGACGAGGGCGCCGGCGCCGAGTTTGAGGACCCGGCGGCGCTGGCCCTCCAGTTCCTTGCGGTAGCCGATGGCGCCGCTGATGGAGCCGGGGATGAGGCCGAGGGCGTTGGAGACGGTGGCGGTGACCGGCGGCAGGCCGACGGCCAGGAGCACCGGGAAGGTGATCAGCGTGCCGGATCCGACGATCGTGTTGATCGTGCCCGCGCTGATCCCCGCCGCGAATACGGCGAGCATCTCCCAGATGGTCATGGCTCATCCCCCGTGCATGATCGGTGCTTGGTGCACCGATCATGCACGAGGGGCGGCGGGCGTCAGTCGACGGGGGGTTCCTCGCGGCGCTCCGCGCCGGTGTTGAAGCCGGGGACCCCGCCGCCGATGTTGCCGAAGGCGCCGCTGAGGCCCTTGAGAGCGTCGCCGATCTCGCTCGGGACGATCCAGAGCTTGTTGGCGTCGCCCTCGGCGATCTTCGGGAGCATCTGGAGGTACTGGTACGAGAGGAGCTTCTGGTCCGGGTCGCCGGCGTGGATCGACTCGAAGACGGTGCGGATCGCCTGGGCCTCGCCCTCCGCGCGCAGGGCGGCGGCCTTGGCCTCGCCCTCGGCCCGCAGGATCGCGGACTGCTTCTCGCCCTCCGCGGTGAGGATCGCGGACTGCCGGGTTCCTTCGGCCTGGAGGATGGCGGCGCGCTTGTCACGGTCGGCGCGCATCTGCTTCTCCATCGAGTCCTGGATGGAGGTGGGCGGTTCGATCGCCTTGAGCTCGACGCGGTTGACGCGGATGCCCCACTTGCCGGTCGCCTCGTCGAGGACGCCGCGCAGGGCGGCGTTGATCTCCTCGCGGGAGGTCAGGGTCCGTTCCAGGTCCATGCCGCCGATGATGTTGCGGAGCGTGGTGACGGTGAGCTGCTCGATGGCCTGGATGTAGCTGGCGACCTCGTACGTCGCGGCCCTGGCGTCGGTCACCTGGTAGTAGATGACGGTGTCGATGTTGACGACCAGGTTGTCCTGGGTGATGACGGGCTGCGGCGGGAAGGGCACGACCTGCTCGCGCAGGTCGATCCGGTTGCGGATCGAGTCGATGAACGGGACGACGATGTTCAGGCCCGCGTTGAGCGTGCGGGTGTACCGGCCGAAACGTTCGACGATGGCGGCGCTGGCCTGGGGAATGACCTGGATCGTCTTGATCAGAGCGATGAAGACGAGCACCACCAGAATGATCAGGACGATGATGATCGGTTGCATCGTTTCCTCGTGCCCTTCGGTTGATGATCGTCACCGAGTCTGACAGAACGCGCCTTGGCGTGGGGGCAGTTCGGTCACATGACGACGGCCGTCGCCCCGTCGATGTCGACGACGTCGACCTGCTGGCCGGGCTCGAAGCTGAGTCCGGCGTCGAGTGAGCGGGCCGACCAGATCTCGCCGGCCAGCTTGATGCGGCCGCCCGCGCCGTCCACCCGTTCCAGGACGACGGCCTGACGGCCCTTCAGTGCATCGATGCCGGTGGCGTGCTGGGGCGCGCGGTCCCCGCGCTGCCTGCCGGCGATCACGCGCACCACGGCCGTCAGCGCCACCGAGACGATGACGAAGACGAGGACCTGGGCGACGATCCCGCCGCCGAGGGCCGCGACGACCGCGGCGGCGACCGCCCCCACGGCGAACATGCCGAATTCGGGCATCGCGGTGAGGACGAGCGGAATGCCCAGTCCCACCGCACCGATCAGCCACCACACCCACGCGTCGATGTCCACGGGGTCATGGTAGGACCGCGGGCGCCCTCACGGACAGGGCACAACCGGGCAGGACCGGCAACACCCTTTAGCCGAGGGGGAGTCCGCGGGCCGTGTAGCGGTCGCCCTGGTGCTCGACGACGAGGGGCAGGCCGAAGCAGAGGGAGAGGTTGCGGGAGGTGAGCTCGGTCTCCATGGGGCCGGCGGCGAGCACCTTGCCCTGACGAATCATCAGGACATGGGTGAAGCCGGGGGCGATCTCCTCGACGTGGTGGGTCACCATGATCATGGAGGGGGCGTACGGATCGCGGGCCAGCCGGCCGAGGCGGCGCACCAGGTCCTCGCGGCCGCCGAGGTCGAGACCCGCGGCCGGTTCGTCGAGGAGGAGCAGCTCGGGGTCGGTCATCATGGCGCGGGCGATCAGGGTGCGCTTGCGCTCGCCCTCGGAGAGGGTGCCGAACTTCCGGTCGAGGTACTCGGTCATGCCGAGGCGGTCGAGGAAGGCGCGGGCGCGGTCCTCGTCGACCTGGTCGTAGTCCTCGTTCCAGGTGGCGGTCATGCCGTACGCGGCGGTGAGGACCGTCTGCAGGACGGTCTGGCGGCGGGGCAGCTTCTCGGCCATGGCGACGCCCGCGATGCCGATGCGGGGGCGGAGGTCGAAGACGTCGGTGCCGACGCCGCCGAGGCGCTCGCCGAGGACCGAGACCGTCCCCCTGGTCGGGAAGAGGTAGCTGGACGCGATGTTGAGGAGGGTGGTCTTGCCGGCGCCGTTCGGGCCGAGGATGACCCAGCGCTCCCCCTCCTTGACCGACCAGGAGACGTCGTCCACCAGAGCGCGTCCGTCGCGGACCACGGATACGTCCACCAGCTCCAGTACATCGCTCATGAGCGCGTTGTCTCCCCATGCAGTGTCGAGATCGTCGCGTGCCTGTGGGCACAGCTCCCAGGGAAAACCTACGCCACCGCGCGAGTGCGGGGGTCCCAGGGGGCTGCCGAGGGGCCCGTCCCGCGGATCGGCCGTGACCGGCGGGGCGGCCCGAGGGGTGTCGTCGCACGCCCACCGGGGACGGCGGGCCAGCCCTTAGGCTGTGCCCATGCTTTCGGAACCACGTTCAGGGCTGCTGGCCGCCTGGGGCAACGCGCTGCTGGCCGGGCTCGTGTCGCCCGACGACGCGGCGGCGGCCATCGTCGGGGAGGACGCGGTGCACCGCGTCGAGGGACTGCCGGGCGAGGCCGGGCCGGTCGGGCTGACCCTCGCGCTGGGGCGGCTGCGGCGGCTGGGGGCGACGGGTTTCCGGGTGGCGCTGCCGGTTCCCGGGCATCCGCTGGGGCTGAGCGGCCCGGCGGAGTTCAACGCCCGTGCGCTGGAGGCGGAGGAGGCGGTCGTCACCTTCGGTGCGCCGTACGGGCTGGTGCCCGAGGTGCGGGCGGCGGGGCACACCGGGGACCAGCACGTCGAGTGCGTCTGGCACTGTCTGACGGTGCGCGAGGCGCCCCCGGCGGACGTGCCGTCGCTGGGCGAGGCGGAGCGGGAGCTGGCCGAGGCGATGCGGGAGGCGACGGCGGTGCTGTCGCGGCTCGACGTGGCGGCCTCCGGGCCGGTGGCGGAGGCGGCGCTGGACGCGTACCGGGCGCGGGCCGCGGGGGGCGAGGTCCTGGCGCCCGGCTATCCGCCGCGTGCGGCACGGGTGCTCGCGCTCGCGCAGCGGATCGGGCTGCTGGTCTCGCTGGCCTACGACGGGCACGGCGGTGCGGTGAGCTCCTCCGAGATCGCGGCGCGGGGCGAGGCGCTGCGGCCGGTGGAGCGAGTGGCCCGGCGGGCGCAGGTCGCCGCGTACAACGCGTACGTGGAGGAGCGGGCGCGGTAGGGCCTGTCCCAGCGGACGCCGCGGGCGCTTCTCCCCCTCCCCCACCCGGCAGGGGCTCCGCCGGGTGGGCGGCGCGGGGCGCCCTGTGGGTTCCCTCCCGACGCACGATGCCGCCGGCCCGTCCTCGGAGGACGGGCCGGCGGCATCGCCGTACGGGAGTGGCGCGGGTCAGCGGTTCAGGCCGAGGTTGCCGAAGGCCGGGTTCAGGAGGCCGATGACGTTGACGGTGTTGCCCACCACGTTCACCGGGACGTGGACCGGGACCTGGACGAGGTTGCCGCTGATCACACCCGGGGAGTGGGCTGCGACGCCGTGCGCGCCGGAGCCGCTGTGGCCGGTGGCGGACGCCGCGCCGGCTCCGGCCGCGATGAGCCCGCCGGCGATCATGGTGACGGCGGCAGCCTTCTTCAGGTTCTTCACTTCAGGTTCCTCCTAGCGTCGCCGCGGCGGTTCGCCGCGGCACGTCCTGGAGAACGTTCGTGGCCGGAAGAGGATGCGCCGTTCGGGTGACGTATACCAGTGAGGGTGAATCTCTGGATCGCGGCTGACGCCGGGGCGGAGGCCTGATCAGCCCGCGGCCCCGTGCCGCACGGCCCACAGGGCGGCCTGGGTGCGGTCCGCCAGGTCGAGCTTCATCAGGATGTTCGAGACGTGTGTCTTGACGGTCTTCTCGGACAGGACGAGGGCCCGCGCGATCTCCCGGTTGGAGCGGCCGTCGGCGATCAGGCCGAGGACCTCGCGCTCCCGTTCGGTCAGGGTGCTCCCCCGGCCCGTCCCCGCACCGGGCTCGTCCTGGGCGAGCAGCGCCCCGGCCACCTCGGGCTGGAGGAGGACGTGGCCCGCGTGGACCGAGCGGATGGCACCGGCCAGGGCGTCGGGGTCGACGTCCTTGTACACGTAACCGGAGGCTCCGGCGCGCAGGGCGGGGACCACCGTGCGCTGTTCGGTGAAGCTGGTGACGATGAGGACCTTCGCGGGGTTCTCCAGCTCGCGCAGGCGGCGCAGGGCCTCTATGCCGTCGGTGCCGGGCATCTTGATGTCCATCAGCACCACGTCGGGCCGCAGCTCCTCGGCCCTGGCCACGCCCTCGGCGCCGTCCGACGCCTCGCCGACGACCTCTATGTCGTCCTGGATCTCCAGGAAGGTGCGCAGGCCCCTGCGGACCACCTGGTGGTCGTCGACCAGCAGCACCTTGATGGTCCCGTCAGCCACAGGGCACCTCCATCTCGATCGTGGTGCCCTTGCCGGGCGCCGATTCAACGCTGAGTGTGCCGCCGACCCCGGCGGCGCGGTCCCGCATGGAGACCAGGCCCAGATGGCGTCCGGCCCGCCGGGTGGCCGCCGGTTCGAAACCGCGGCCGTCGTCGGTGACGCGGAGCACGGTGCCGCCGTCGCGGCGGGCGAGGGTGACGTCGACGTGGTCCGCGTCCGAGTGGCGCAGGGCGTTGTGCAGGGCCTCCTGGGAGACCCGCAGCAGGGCCTCCTCCTGGGAGGCGGGCAGCGCCCGGACTCCGGCGCTGGTGAAGGTGACCCGGGCCGTGTGGGCCCGGTCCATGACCTGGATCTGGGTGCGGAGGGTGGCGACGAGGCCGTCCTCGTCCAGGGCGGCGGGGCGCAGTTCGACGACGGCGGCGCGCAGTTCGTCGGCGGCCTCGGCCGCCAGGGCGGCGACCTGGTGCAGCTCGCCCTTGGCGCGGGCGGGGTCGCGGTCGACGAGGGCGGCGGCGGCCTGGGCGGTGAGGCGGAGCGAGAAGAGCTTCTGGCTGACCGCGTCGTGCAGTTCGTGGGCGAGCCGGGAGCGCTCCTCGGCGATCGTCAGCTCGCGGCTGCGTTCGTAGAGCCGGGCGTTGGTGAGGGCGATCGCCGCGTGCTGGGCGAGGATCGACAGCAGTTCCTCGTCCTCGGCGGTGAATCCGCAGCTGCCCTCGGGCTTCGGGCAGAGCTTGTTGGCGAGGAAGAGGGCGCCGATGACGTCGTCGCCGTCCCGGATCGGCAGGCCGAGGAAGTCGGACATGTCGGGGTGGGCGGCCGGCCAGCCCTCGAAGCGGGGGTCCTTGCGGACGTCGGCCAGGCGCTCGGGCTTCGCCTCGTGGAGCATCGCGGCGAGGATGCCGTGCTGGCGCGGGAGCGGGCCGATGGCCTTCCACTGCTCGTCGCTCACGCCGTCCACGACGAACTGGGCGAAGCCCCCGTGGTCGTCCGGGACGCCGAGCGCCGCGTACTGCGCGTTCAGCAGGTCGCGGGCCGAGGCGACGATCGTCTTGAGGACGTCGCGCATTTCGAGGTGCCTGCTCATGGCGAGCAGAGCGGCGCTCACGGCGGCGAGACCCGAGGCGGGGCGGTGGCTCATGGGGCTCACGGTACCGGCGGCCCGACGGTCCCGTATCGGCCTGTGGACGGCCGCGGACTAGGCCGTGGGAACTAGGGCGAAGTGCCCTGCGGGCCCGCCCGCGGGCCGAGGCGTGGGACGGGGGCCCGTTCCTACGGTGGAGGCGTCCGGACCGGTCTCCTGCCGGTCCGGGACCGACTGCCGAGGGGACGTCTGTCATGTCTGTCGCACTGATCACGGGCGGGTCGAAGGGGCTGGGCCGGGCGCTGGCCGCCGGACTCGCGGAACGGGGCTGGGACCTGGTGCTGGACGCCAGGTCGGACGGTCCCCTGCGGGAGGCCGCCGGGGAGCTGCGGAGCCGGTTCGGGGTCCGGGTGACCGCCGTCGCCGGTGATGTCGCGAAGGCCGGGCACCGGGCGGAGCTGGCCGCCGCCGCACGGGAGCTCGGCGGGCTCGATCTGCTGGTGAGCAATGCCAGTGCGCTGGGCGCCGAGCCGCTCGTACGCCTGGCGGAGCTGCCCGAGGAGGGGCTGCGGCGGGCGCTGGAGACGAATGTGGTGGCGGCGCTGGGGCTGGTGCGGGAGACCCTGCCGTCGCTGCGGGCCTCGGCGGCGGGCTCGGTCGTGGTGGTGAGTTCCGATGCTGCGGTGGAGCCGTACGCGAACTGGGGCGGTTACGGGGCGTCGAAGGCGGCGCTCGACCAGCTGGCCGCGGTGCTGGGGGTGGAGGAGCCGGGGCTGCGGGTGTGGTCGGTGGATCCGGGCGACCTGGGGACGGAGCTGTACGCGGCGGCGGTGCCGGAGGACCTCGCCCCGCGGCCGCGTCCGGAGAGCGTGGTGCCCGCGTTCCTGGAGCTGCTGGACCGGCGTCCGGCGAGCGGGCGGTGGACGGCCGGGGCCCTGCTGTCCGGGGCGGGTGAGCGGTGATGACGGCGCTGGACGCGCTGCGGGTGCCCGACGAGCTGCTGGCGCGGGTGCCCGCCGAGCAGCGGGGTGCGGGGCGGGACGACGTACGGCTGCTGGTCTCGCGGGGGACGGCGGTGTCGCACCACGCGTTCCGGGAGTTGCCGGAGCAGCTGCGGGCCGGTGACGTGCTGGTGGTGAACACCTCCCCGACGCTGGCCGCCGCGGTGAACGGGCGGGCCGGCGGGGAGCGGGTGGTGGTGCACTTCTCGACCCGGGGCGAGGACGGCCGCTGGGCGGTGGAGCTGCGGCGGCCGGACGGGGCGGGTGCGACGGTGCCGCGTCCGGGCGGGCCGGCGGGCGCGGTGGTGCGGCTGCCGGGCGGTGCGGAGCTGGTCCTGGCGGAGCCGGTGGCCGGCGGGGGCCCGGGGGCGCGGCTGTGGTGGGCGCGGGTGCCGGAGGGGGTGCCGGAGCTGCTGCGGCGGTACGGGCGGCCGATCCGCTACGGGTACACGGAGCGGGACCAGCCGCTGTCCGCCTATCAGACGGTGTTCGCGCTGCCGTCGGCCGACGGGAGCGGGTCGGCGGAGATGCCGAGCGCGGCCCGGCCGTTCACTGCGGGGCTGGTGGCGGCGCTGGTGAGCCGGGGCGTGCAGTTCGCGCCGCTGACCCTGCACACGGGGGTGGCCTCGGCGGAGGTGCACGAGCCGCCGTACCCGGAGCGCTTCGCGGTGCCGGCGTCGACGGCGTGGCTGGTGAACGCCGCGCGTGCGGGCGGCGGGCGGGTGATCGCGGTGGGGACGACGGCGGTGCGGGCGCTGGAGTCGTCGGCGGGGCCGGACGGGGTGGTGCGGGCCGCGTCGGGGTGGACGGATCTGGTGGTGACGCCTCGGCGCGGGGTGCGGGCGGTGGACGGGCTGCTGACCGGGCTGCACGAGCCGCGCGCCTCCCATCTGCTGATGCTGGAGGCCGTCGCGGGCGGCGCGGCGCTGGGCCGGGGGTACGCGCAGGCGCTGGAGCACCGGTACCTGTGGCACGAGTTCGGGGATGTGCACCTGCTGCTGCCCGGGGAGCGGGGGTCCGGGTCCGGTCCGGCGCCCCGGGAGGGGCTCCAGAGCCTCACGCTATGAGTTGCAGGAGCAACGGATGGTGAAACGGGACGGGGTGCGGTGTGAGGCCGGGCATAGGGCCCAGGTCACTTACGAAGTTCCCTAGTGGGTGGAAAAGGGCGATTTGCTCGGCGTCACGTGTGGGCCATAACGGACAAACAACCCCGTGTTCCACTATCCGGCTTCGTACGTCACACCTTTGCCAGGCCATTTTGCCGCCGCTAAGAATTGCTGTTGTCCCCGACGGAGATGCGCAGTCGCTCCCGTCTTCGTCCTCCGTGAGGACTCCCGCGATTCGAAGAGGTAATGCCTGTATGTCCGCGTCCCGCATTCCCGCCCGTCTCCGTAACCTGAACAAGACCCAGAAGCTCTCCGCCGCCGGTGTCTCCGCCGTCGCCGCCGCTGCACTCTCCTTGTCCCTGGTGCCCGGTAACGCCGCGGCCGAGACCGAGCCGCAGGCCCTCTCCGCGTCCCCCGTCGTCTTCGACTCGACCGCCCCGCAGGCCAGGACCATCCAGAACAGCCTGCTGGAGCAGCACGCCTCCGCCGAGCAGCTGGTCAAGGCCGTCGACGCCGCCAAGGCCGAGAAGGCCGCCGCCGCGAAGGCCGAGAAGTCGAAGATCGAGGCCGTCGCGAAGGCCGAGAAGGTCAAGAGCGAGGCGCAGGTCAAGGCCAAGGTCAAGAAGGCGAAGGCCAAGAAGGCCGCCTCCGAGCGCGGCGGACACCACAAGTCCAGCCGCTCCGAGTCCCGCACCCCCGTCTACGCGAACAACCTGGACGGCTGGATCAAGGAGTCGCTCGCGATCATGAAGGAGAAGGGCATCCCCGGTACGTACGAGGGGCTGCACCGCAACATCATCCGCGAGTCCAGCGGCAACCCGAACGCCATCAACGACTGGGACATCAACGCCCAGAACGGTGTGCCCTCGATCGGTCTGCTCCAGATCATCAAGCCGACCTTCGACTACTACCACGTGTCCGGCACCCCGCACACGCAGTACGACCCGGTCGCCAACATCACCGCGTCGGCCAACTACGCCGCCGACAAGTACGGCTCGATCGACAACGTCAACAGCGCGTACTGACGGCTGTGAACACGCCGGAGGGCGGCACCCCACGGGGTGCCGCCCTCCGGCGTCGTACGGTGGCGCGCTTCGGCGCTACTTGCGCATGACCTCGGGCTCGTGGCGGCGCAGCAGCCGGGCGACGGCCACTCCGCAGATGATCCCGAGGACCAGCAGCACGGTGATGTTGACGCCCCACTGGCCGGCCGAGTGCTCCCACAGCGGGTCCAGGTCCGTGGGGTTCTTGGCGTCCCACGGCGGCATCAGGTGGGCCAGGTCGAGCGTGGAACCGGCGCCGGCGATGGCCCAGCGCGAGGGCATCAGCCAGGCGAACTGCTCCAGGCCGGGCGAACCGTAGACCTGGAAGAGGATGCCGGTGAAGACGACCTGGACGATGGCGAACATGACCAGCAGCGGCATGGTCTTCTCGGCGGTCTTCACCAGCGAGGAGATCACCAGGCCGAACATCATCGAGGTGAAGCCGAGGGCGATGATCGTGACGCACAGCTCCACGGCCGGCGGCATGATCAGCCCCTCCTCGGGCAGATCGCGGGTCGCGAAGCCGATCCCGCAGATGATGACGCCCTGGATGGCCGTGATCACGCCGAGCACGATCACCTTGGACATCAGATAGGCCGAGCGGGAGAGGCCGGTGGCCCGTTCCCGTTCGTAGATGACCCGTTCCTTGATCAGTTCTCGTACGGAGTTGGCGGCGGCCGAGAAGGTCATGCCGATCACCAGGATCAGCATGATCGTTCCGGCGTCCCCGTTGAACCGGGACGGCGGCTTGGGCGGTGCCAGTCCGAAGTCGGCGGGGATGACCACGCTGACCACGCCCAGCACCGCGGGCAGGATCACCATCAGCCCCATGAAGCCCTTGTCGGACGCGATCACCGACACATAGCGGCGCATCAGCGTCCACAGCTGCGCCGACCAGCCCTGCGGCTTCGGCGGGCGCATCTGCTGCGGCGGCGGCATGTGGACGGACTGCGCGGCGACCGCGTCGATGTCGGCCGCGTACAGCTGGTAGTGCTGCGAACCGCGCCAGCGGCCCGACCAGTCGTAGTCGCGGTAGTTCTCGAACGCCGAGAAGACATCGGCCCAGGTGCTGTAGCCGAAGAAGTTCAGCGCCTCGTCCGGCGGACCGAAGTAGGCCACCGAGCCGCCCGGCGCCATGACCAGGAGCTTGTCGCAGATGGCCAGCTCGGCGACGGAGTGGGTGACGACCAGGACGGTGCGTCCGTCGTCGGCCAGTCCGCGCAGCAGCTGCATCACATCGCGGTCCATGCCCGGGTCGAGACCGGAGGTCGGCTCGTCCAGGAAGATCAGCGACGGCTTGGTCAGCAGCTCCAGGGCCACCGAGACGCGCTTGCGCTGGCCGCCGGAGAGCGAGGTGACCTTCTTGTCCTTGTGGATGTCGAGCTTCAGCTCGGCGAGGACCTCGTGTATCCGCGCCTGGCGCTCGTGCTCCGTGGTGTCCGCGGGGAAGCGGAGCTTGGCCGCGTACTTGAGGGCGCGGGCGACGGTCAGTTCCTTGTGCAGGATGTCGTCCTGCGGGACCAGACCGATGCGCTGCCGCAGCTCGGCGAACTGCTTGTACAGGTTCCGGTTGTCGTACAGGACGTCGCCCTGGTCGGCGGGCCGGTAGCCGGTCAGCGCCTTGAGCAGGGTGGACTTACCGGATCCGGACGGGCCGATGACGCCGATGAGCGACTTCTCCGGGACACCGAAGGAGACGTCCTTGAGGATCTGCTTCCCGCCGTCCACGGTCACCGTGAGGTGGCGGGCGGCGAAGGAGACCTCACCGGTGTCGACGAACTCCTCGAGACGGTCGCCGACCAGCCGGAAGGTCGAGTGACCGACGCCGACGATGTCGTTCGGGCCGATCAGCGCCGAGCCGGACTTGGAGAGCGGCTGGCCGTTGACGTACGTGCCGTTGTGGGAGCCCAGGTCGCGGATCGAGAAGCGGCCGTCGGGCGTCGCGTGGAACTCGGCGTGGTGGCGCGAGACCTGGAGGTCGGAGACGACCAGTTCGTTCTCCAGCGCACGGCCGATCCGCATCACACGGTCGAGGGCCAGCTGGTGGAACGTGGTCGGGCTCCGGTCGCCGTAGACGGGCGGGCCGCCCGCCGGACCGCCGGCGCCCATGCCCTGCTGCGGCACCCGGGGCTGCTGCTGCGGGGCCTGCTGCTGCCAGCCCTGCTGCGGGGCGTGCTGCTGCGGGGCCTGCTGGTGCGGCATGCCGGGTCCCGGCTGCTGCGGCGCAGGGGCGTGCTGCTGCGGGGCGGGGGCCTGCGCCCCCGCGGCGGCCTGGCCGCTGTACACCCCGGCGGCGCTGAGGCCGAGCCGGGGGCCGTCGGTGGCGTTGCCCAGGTTCACCGTGGATCCGGGGCCGATCTCCATCTGCTGGATCCGCTGCCCCTGCACGTACGTGCCGTTGGTGCTGCCGTGGTCCTCGATGGACCAGGCGCGGCCGTTCCAGCTGATCGTGGCGTGCCGCCACGACACCCTGGCGTCGTCGATCGTCATGTCGCCCTGCGGATCACGTCCGAGGGTGTACGACCTGGACGGATCGAGCGTCCAGGTCCTGCCATTCAATTCCAGTACGAGTTCCGGCACTCCGCGCCCCACTAGTTGTCCCCCGAGTTACCCCCGTTGCAGGGAGTCTAGGGATGCTGAACATCGTGGGGAACTATTCCAGGAGCAGTCCCGGATACGAAAGCCGGGCGGAGGGCGATGCCAAAGCCGGGCGGGACGGTGACCGAACCGAGACCGCGCTGTTGCGACCGCTCCGGGGCAAACCTCATGCTTCCCGGCAGCCCCCCGCACACCGGGGCGGAACGCTTCCAAGAGCATGATCACGGACATCGGACGCGCTGTCCGGTCCTCGGGACGGGCCGTCGGGCGCACGGCCGGGACCGATACGGTGGGAGCACCATGAGCGCACCTCAGCCCCCGCAGCCCGCCCTGTCTCCCGAGCCCCCCGCGTCACCGGGCTCCGCCACCCCGACGCTTCTCGTGAAGATCTTCGGGAAGGACCGGCCCGGCATCACGGCCGGGCTCTTCGACACCCTCGCCGCCT
This sequence comes from Streptomyces sp. NPDC057682, assembly GCF_042799575.1. Classification (NCBI taxonomy): domain Bacteria; kingdom Bacillati; phylum Actinomycetota; class Actinomycetes; order Kitasatosporales; family Streptomycetaceae; genus Streptomyces; species Streptomyces sp. NPDC057682. The sequence continues at coordinate 14,219 of NZ_JBHVIN010000023.1, forward strand.
ACTCCGTGGACGTCGTCGACATCGAGCAGGTCGTCACGCGGGGCCGGATCGTCCTGTGCGCCCTGGTCACCGCGCCGACCGCGGGCGGGACCACGGAGGGCGATCTGCGCGCCACCGTGCACAGCTGGGCCGAGTCGCTGAAACTCCAGGCCGAGATCATCTCCGGCACGGGCGACAACCGCCCGCGCGGCGACGGCCGTTCCCATGTGACGGTGCTGGGGCACCCGCTGACGGCGGAGTCGACCGCCGCCATAGCGGCCAGCATCACGTCGACCGGCGGGAACATCGACCGTATCTTCCGGCTGGCGAAGTATCCGGTGACGGCCGTGGAGTTCGCGGTGTCCGGTACGGGTACGGAGGCGCTGCGCACCGCGCTGGCCACCCAGTCCACCAAGATCGGGGTGGACGTGGCCGTGGTCTCGGCCGGGCTGAGCCGCCGGGCGCAGCGGCTGGTGGTGATGGACGTCGACTCGACGCTCATCCAGGACGAGGTGATCGAGCTCTTCGCGGCCCACGCCGGCTGCGAGGCCCAGGTCGCGGAGGTGACCGAGCGGGCGATGCGCGGCGAGCTCGACTTCGAGCAGTCGCTGCACGCCCGGGTGGCGCTGCTGGCCGGGCTGGACGCCTCGGTGGTGGAGAAGGTCCGCGCCGATGTGCGGCTGACGCCGGGGGCCCGCACCCTGATCCGTACGCTCAAGCGGCTCGGCTACCAAGTGGGCGTCGTCTCCGGGGGCTTCACGCAGGTGACGGACGATCTCAAGGAGCGGCTGGGGCTCGATTTCGCCTCCGCCAACACGCTGGAGATCGTCGACGGGAAGCTCACCGGACGGGTGACCGGGGAGATCGTGGACCGGGCGGGCAAGGCCCGGCTGCTGCGCCGGTTCGCCGAGGAGGCCGGGGTGCCGCTGGCGCAGACGGTGGCGATCGGCGACGGGGCGAACGATCTGGACATGCTGAACACGGCGGGGCTCGGGGTCGCCTTCAACGCCAAGCCGGTGGTGCGCGAGGCCGCGCACACGGCGGTGAACGTGCCGTTCCTGGACACCGTGCTCTATCTGCTGGGCATCACGCGCGAGGAGGTCGAGGCCGCCGACGGTCTCGTCGAGTAGGCCCGCGTACGCCCGAGGGCCCCGGTACGCACATCGCGTACCGGGGCCCTCGGGTGTGCCGGGCGGGGGGTCAGTCGTTCGGGGTCCAGTACTCGACGAGCGTGCCGACGCCGTGCTCCACGGACTTCCAGCCGCCGGTGAACGCGACCACGGCGAAGGCGGCGGTCGGGAAGCCGCCGCGGCTCATCCGGGCCAGGGCGTCGCCCTCGGCGGCGCCGGAGAGGGCGTCGGCGACGGCGTGCATCCCGGGATTGTGGCCGATCACGAGCAGATCGCGGACCTCGTCGGGGGTCTCGTCGAGCAGGGCGATCAGCTCGCCGGTCGAGGCCTCGTAGATCCGCTCCTCGTACACGGTCCTGGGGCGTTCCGGCATCTCGTGCACGGCCAGCTTCCAGGTCTCCCGCGTCCGGGCGGCGGTGGAGCAGAGGGCCAGGTCGAAGGCGATGCCGGTGTCGGCGAGCTTGCGGCCGGCCACCCGGGCCTCGTTGTTCCCCCGTTCCGCGAGCGGACGCTCGTGGTCGGAGTCGTTCGACCATTCCGCCTTGGCATGCCTGAGAAGGACGATCCTGCGAGGTGTATCGACGCTCATACACCTCAGCTTCGCATGAAACGCGCGGCCCGGCGCAGGGTGTTGACGGGCTCCCGCGCCCCGTTCGCCGGACGTCAGCGGCCCAGGAGCGCGACGAGGTGCCCCAGCAGCCGGCCGATCGCCGGATCGCCGGAGGCGGCGTGCGCCTCGCCGGGTCCGACGACGAGCAGCAGGAGCGCGGCGAAGGCGAGGGAGGGCAGCACGACGGCCCACCACGGCAGCCGGACCTCGACGCCGGCCGTGTCCGGGCGGGTGGAGCGGATGTCCGTACGGGCCTGCATGACCGCCTCCGTGGGTGCTGGTTCTCGACACCCACGAACCTACGGATGCGGCGGCGCCGGTCCCATCCGGTGACCCACCCACTTCACCCTGCCCCTGGCCCCCTAGGGGATGGTGGGGCCAGCCCCACCATCGGCGGGCCTCAGGGCGAGAAGACCGAGGCGATCACGCCGATGACGACCGTGATCAGCAGCATGGCCCCGAGGACGAGGAGCAGCTTCTTCTGACCGTTCTGGGGATGGGGGTCGAGCACAGGAGACATGGCCCCAGTCTCGCATCTCAGCATTCGTCCTCGATCGTCCGGTCCCGGCCGGCGAGGAAGCCCGCCGCCATCTGGGGCACCATCAGGGCCGCCATCAGCGCGATCGGCACGCCCCAGCCGCCGCTGTGCTGGTAGAGGACGCCGACCAGGAGCGGGCCGGGGATGGAGATGAGGTAGCCGGTGGACTGGGCGAACGCGGAGAGCCGGACGACGCCGGCGCCGCTGCGGGCGCGCATGCCGATCATGGTGAGGGCGAGCGGGAAGGAGCAGTTCGAGATGCCCAGGAGCACCGCCCAGGCCCAGGCCCCGCCGGCCGGGGCGAGGAAGAGCCCGGCGTAGCCGATGAGGCCGCAGGAGCCGAGGAAGAGGACGATCGGGCCCTGGTTCCGCATCCGGCCGGCGACCCGGGGGATGACGAAGGCGAGCGGGACGCCCATGGCCATGGTGACGGCGAGCAGCACGCCCGCGGTGCCGGCCGAGACCCCGGCGTCGCGGAAGATCTGCGGCATCCAGCCCATGGTGATGTAGGCGGCGGTGGCCTGGAGGCCGAAGAAGCAGGCGAGGCCCCAGGCGGTGCGGCTGCGGGTGATCCGCAGCTCGGGGGCGGGGGCCTGGGCGGCCGCGGGCTGTCCGGCGGTGCCGCCGCCCCGCACCAGCGGGAGCCAGGGCAGGATCGCGGCGGCGGCGAGGACCGCCCAGATGCCGAGGCCGGCCCGCCAGCCGCCGCCGAGCGCGTCGGTCAGCGGCACGGTGACGGCGGCGGCCAGGGCGGTGCCCAGCGCCAGGGCCATGGAGTAGAGGCCGGTCATGGTGCCGACGCGGTCGGGGAACCAGCGCTTGACGATCACCGGCATCAGGACGTTGCTGACGGCGATGCCCATGAGGGCCAGGGCGCTCGCCGCGAGGAAGCCGGCGGTGCCGCCGACGAGCGGCCGGAGGACCAGGCCCGCGGTGATGGCGGCCATGCCCGCGCAGACGACCGCGCCGGGTCCGAAGCGGCGGGCCAGGCGCGGCGCCATGACGCCGAAGACCGCGAAGCAGAGCGGGGGCACCGAGGTGAGGACCCCGGCGACGCTGCCGCTCATGTGGAGTCCGTCGCGCACCTCCTCCAGGAGGGCGCCGAGGCTGGTGATGGCCGGGCGGAGGTTGAGCGCGGTGAGGACGAGCCCCACGGCGACCAGCCGCAGGGTCCACGCGGAGGGGGCCCCGGACCGGGTGGGGGCCTCGGTGCGGGGGGCCGCCGGGGCGGCGGGGTTCAGGGTCCCGGCGGGGGTGCCGGTCGGGGTCTCGTCGTCACGCATGGGGCCATCATAGAATCATGGGATGATTGGTTGTCCAATCCTCTGAGAAGATGCGGACACCTCCGCGAGACGACGGCCCGCCCGCCGTCCGCCGCCCACCCGAGCAAGGAGCACCATGACGCTGACGACCCCGCGGCGTTCGGCTCTCGCCGACCAGGTGATTGCCCAGCTGAGGAACCAGATCACGTCCGGCGAGTGGCCCGTGGGATCGCGCATCCCCACCGAGCCCGAGCTGGTCGAGCAGCTGGGGGTGGCGCGCAACACGGTGCGCGAGGCGGTGCGCGCCCTGGCGCACAACGGACTGCTCGACATCCGCCAGGGCTCGGGCACCTATGTCGTGGCCACCAGCGAGCTGGCGGGGGTGATGCACCGCAGGTTCGCCTCGGCCGATCCGCGCCATGTGGCGGAGCTGCGCTCGACCCTGGAGTCGTCCGCGGCGCGGCTGGCGGCCGTCCGGCGCACCGACCGGGACCTGAAGCAGCTGGACACGCTGATGCGGCGGCGCGAGGAGACCTGGGCGGCCGGGGACGTGGAGGCGTTCGTGGCGGCGGACGCGACGCTGCACCTGGCGGTGGTGGCGGCCTCCCACAACGACGTGCTGACCGGCCTCTACGCCGACCTCGGCGATCTGCTGCGGGACTATCTGCGGGGCGACGTGGGCGCCGAGCTGCGGCCGGAGAACCACATGGACCACGGCCGGCTGGTCGAGGCGATCCGGGCGGGCGACGCGGAGACGGCGGCGACGGAGGCCGCGAGCCACGCGCTGACCTGTCTGGCCGACCCGGTCTGAGGCGGGGGCCGGAAGGCTCAGGTCCGGGCCGTGGCGTGGGTGACCCACGCCGAGGCGACGTCCTTCCAGCAGCGGTCGTCCAGACGCACGGTCCGGCCCGGCGGCACGTCGACGGCGCGGCCGTCGGCGTCGATGTCCCACCACTGGGCGCACTCGGTGTGCAGCTGGACGCGGTCGGTGGAGGGGTACGGGTTGTGGCAGTAGGCGACGACCCGGGAGCCCTTCACCGACGTACGGCATTCGGCGCCCGAGGGTTCGGGGCTGGGGGCCGGGGGCGCGGCGGCGCCGGTGGCGCCGACGTGCCCGGCGGCGTACAGCCCGGCCGGGACGAGGAGTCCGACGACGACGGCGCCGGACGCCAGCAGGGCCTTGGTTCGGTGAGGTGTACGTCGCACAGCGATCTCCTCCCCTCGCCTGACCAGAAGTCCGGTTCCTCCACATTCTGCGGTGGATCGTCCGGCTTTTCGACCTGAGCGGCGGGAGGCCGTGCGGGACAAGGGAAGGGGCCCGGAGGACCCCCGGCACACGGCCGCGCACCGCCTCCGGGGAGACGGTGCGCGGCCGGTGCGTACGGGGTCGGGGTCAGGCGCCCATCATGTGCACGCCACTGTCGACGTGGATGATCTCGCCCGTGGTGCGCGGGAAGAAGTCCGAGAGCAGCGCGACGATGCCGCGGCCGGCCGGCTCGGGGTCGGTCATGTCCCAGGCCAGCGGCGCGCGGGTGTTCCACACGTCGGCGAGCCCGTCGAAGCCCGGGATGGACTTGGCGGCCATGGAGCCCAGCGGTCCGGCCGAGATCAGGTTGCAGCGGATGCCGTCCGGGCCCAGGTCGCGGGCGAGGTAGCGGGAGGTGGCCTCCAGCGCGGCCTTGGCCGGGCCCATCCAGTCGTACTGCGGCCAGGCGAACTGCGCGTCGAAGGTCAGGCCGACGATCGAGCCGCCCTCGCTCATCAGCGGCTTGCAGGCCATGGCGAGCGACTTCAGCGAGAACGCCGAGACGTGCATCGCGGTGGCGACCGACTCGAAGGGGGTGTTGAGGAAGTTGCCGCCGAGCGCGTCCTGCGGCGCGAAGCCGATGGAGTGGACGACGCCGTCGAGCGAGCCCAGCTCGTCACGGACCAGACCGGCCAGCCGGTCCAGGTGCTCGTCGTTGGTCACGTCCAGCTCGATGACCTTGGCGGGCTTGGGCAGCTTCTTGGCGATGCGCTCGGTGAGCGTGGGCCGCGGGAACGCGGTCAGGATGACCTCGGCACCCTGCTCCTGGGCCACCTTGGCGGCGTGGAACGCGATGGACGACTCCATCAGCACCCCGGTGATGAGGATGCGCTTGCCGTCGAGAATTCCGCTCATGGTGATCAGTGACCCATGCCCAATCCGCCGTCAACGGGGATGACGGCTCCAGTGATGTACGAAGCGTCGTCGGAGGCCAGGAAGCGCACCGCGGCGGCGATCTCCTCCGGCTGCGCGTAACGCGCGAGCGGGACCTGGGCGACGATGCCCTTGCGCTGTTCCTCGGTGAGGACCTGCGTCATGTCGGTGTCGACGAAGCCGGGCGCGACGACGTTGAACGTGATGTTCCGCGAGCCGAGCTCGCGCGCCAGGGACCTGGCGAAACCGACCAGACCGGCCTTGGACGCGGCGTAGTTGGCCTGTCCGGCCGAGCCGAGGAGGCCGACGACGGAGGAGATGAGGACGACGCGGCCCTTCTTGGCCCGCAGCATGCCGCGGTTGGCGCGCTTGACGACGCGGAAGGTGCCGGTGAGGTTGGTGTCGAGGACCGAGGTGAAGTCGTCCTCGGACATCCGCATCAGCAACTGGTCTTTGGTGATACCGGCGTTGGCGACCAGCACCTCCACATTGCCGTGCTTCTCCTCGATCTCCTTGTAGGCCTGCTCCACCTGCTCGGGGTCGGTGATGTCGCATCGGACCGCGAGAACCCCGGCCTCGGTGAGCTCGGCGGGCGGCTCGCCGGAACGGTAGGTGACCGCGACCTTGTCGCCGTTGTCGGCGAAAGCGCGGGCGATGGCGAGGCCGATGCCCCGGTTTCCTCCGGTGACGAGAACCGAGCGGCTCAACGGATCACCCTTTCCCTAGCGGTCTGGTACGTCGAAAACCTATCGGTACCGTCCGCCCCGCGAGCAATCGGCCCCTGACAGGGCCTCCCCCCGGGCACTGTGGGGTTCCTACAGTCGGACCGCCCGGCCCGTCCGGTGCCCGGGGAATTCGGCCGCGGGGCCGCCGCGGCCGTGCTTCACTGCCTCGTAACCGATCCATGGGTATGTGACACAGAGGAGTGGCCACCCGTGCCCCATGAGGTAGATCCGTCGTTCCTGAACCTTCCGCTACGGGCCCTCGCGGACGCCGCGCTGGCCCGTGCCCGCGCGCTCGGGGCCACCCACGCCGACTTCCGGCTGGAGCGGGTGCGCAGTGCCACCTGGCGGCTGCGGGACGCGCGCCCGGCCGGGTCCTCGGACACCACCGACCTCGGATACGCGGTGCGGGTCGTGCACGGCGGGGCCTGGGGCTTCGCCTCCGGGGTCGATCTGACGATGGACGCCGCGGCCAAGGTGGCCTCGCAGGCCGTCGCCCTGGCGAAGCTGTCGGCGAAGGTGACCGCGGCGGCGGGCTCCGGCGAGGTGGTGGAGCTGGCCGACGAGCCGGTCCACGGCGAGCGGACCTGGATCTCCTCGTACGAGACCGACCCCTTCTCCGTCCCCGCCGAGGAGAAGGCGGGGCTCCTCGCCGAGTGGAGCGGCCGGCTCCTCGCGGCGGACGGCGTCGCGCACGTGGACGCCTCCCTGATGACCGTCCACGAGAACAAGTTCTACGCGGACACGGCGGGCACCGTCACCACGCAGCAGCGGGTCCGGATCCATCCGCAGTTCACCGCGGTCGCGGTGGACGCGGCGACCGGCGAGTTCGACTCGATGCGCACCATCGCCCCGCCGGCCGGGCGCGGCTGGGAGTACCTGACCGGGACCGGCTGGGACTGGGACGCGGAATTGGAGTCCGTCCCGGGCCTGCTCGCCGAGAAGATGCGGGCCCCGAGCGTCGAGGCCGGGCGGTACGACCTGGTCGTCGACCCGTCGAACCTCTGGCTGACCATCCACGAGTCGATCGGCCACGCCACGGAGCTGGACCGGGCGCTCGGCTACGAGGCGGCCTACGCCGGGACCTCCTTCGCCACCTTCGACCAACTGGGCAAGCTGGCGTACGGCTCGCCCGTGATGAACGTGACCGGCGACCGCACGGTGGAGCACGGGCTCGCGACGATCGGCTACGACGACGAGGGCGTCGAGGCGCAGTCCTGGGACCTGGTGAAGGACGGCACGCTGGTCGGCTACCAGCTGGACCGCCGGATGGCCCGGCTCACCGGCCTCGGCCGCTCCAACGGCTGCGCCTTCGCGGACTCGCCCGGCCGTGTCCCCGTCCAGCGCATGGCCAATGTGTCGCTGCGGCCGGATCCCGGCGGGCTCTCCACGGAGGATCTGATCGGCGGGGTGGAGCGCGGGATCTATGTCGTCGGGGACCGGTCGTGGTCCATCGACATGCAGCGGTACAACTTCCAGTTCACCGGGCAGCGCTTCTTCCGCATCGAGAACGGCCGGCTGGCCGGTCAGCTGCGCGATGTCGCCTACCAGGCGACCACCACGGACTTCTGGGGCTCGATGGAGAAGGTGGGCGGCCCCCAGACCTACGTGCTGGGCGGCGCCTTCAACTGCGGCAAGGCCCAGCCCGGCCAGGTCGCGGCCGTCTCCCACGGCTGCCCCTCCGCCCTCTTCCGGGGCGTGAACATCCTCAATACGACGCAGGAGGCCGGGCGATGAGCCGCGTGAGCAAGCCGCACGAGATCGTCGAGCGCGCGCTCGGCCTGTCCACCGCCGACGGCTGTGTGGTCATCGCCGACGAGGAGTCGTCGGCCAATCTGCGCTGGGCCGGGAACGCGCTCACCACGAACGGGGTGACACGGGGCCGGACCGTGACCGTGATCGCCACGGTCGACGGCGGCGAGGGGGCCGCCTCCGGCGTGGTGTCGCGGGCCGCGGTCACCGCCGACGACCTGGAGCCGCTGGTCCGGGCCGCCGAGGCCGCCGCGCGGGCGGCCGGTCCGGCGGAGGACGCCCAGCCGCTGGTCACCGGGGTGCCGCAGTCGCCCGACTTCACCGACGCGCCGGCCGAGACGGACTCGGACGTCTTCGCGGCGTTCGCCCCGGCCCTCGGCGAGGCCTTCGCGCGGGCCCGGTCCGGCGGCCGTGAGCTGTACGGCTTCGCGAACCACGAGATGACGTCGAGCTACCTGGGCACGTCCACGGGGCTGCGGCTGCGCCACGACCAGCCGAACGGGACGCTGGAGGTGAACGCCAAGTCGCCGGACCGCACGCGCTCGGCCTGGGCGGGGCACTCGACCCGGGACTTCAAGGACGTCGACCCGGTGGAGACGGACGCCGCGCTGGCCCGCCGGCTGGCCTGGGCGGAGCGCCGCATCGAGCTGCCCGCCGGGCGCTACGAGACGCTGCTGCCGCCGACGGCCGTGGCGGACCTGCTGGTCTACCAGCTGTGGTCGGCGACCGCGCGGGACGCCGCGGAGGGCCGGACGGTGTTCTCCAAGCCCGGGGGCGGCACCCGGCTGGGCGAGACCCTGTCGCCGCTGCCGCTGACCCTGTACAGCGATCCGCACGCGCCGGGCCTGGAGTCCGCCCCGTTCGTCCTGGCGCACAGCTCCGGGGACGGCGCCTCCGTCTTCGACAACGGGCTGCCGCTCGGCCGGACCGACTGGATCGGCGGCGGCCGGCTGGAGCGGCTGACGACGACCCGGCACACGGCGGGCCTGACCGGGCTGCCGGTCGCCCCGGCGATCGACAACCTGCTGCTGGAGGGCGGCGGTGACCGCTCGCTGGAGGAGATGGTCGCGGCGACGACCGGCCGGGCCCTGCTGCTGACCAGCCTCTGGTACATCCGGGAGGTCGATCCGGCGACGCTGCTGCTGACCGGGCTGACCCGCGACGGGGTGTACCTGGTGGAGGACGGCGAGGTCGTCGGCGAGGTGAACAACTTCCGGTTCAACGAGTCGCCGGTGGACCTGCTGTCCCGGGCCACCGAGGCCGGGCGCACCGAGCGGACGCTGCCGCGCGAGTGGGGCGACTGGTTCACCCGGGCGGCGATGCCGGCGATGCGCGTCCCGGACTTCAACATGAGCTCGGTCAGTCCGGGGGTCTGACCGGCCTAGACTGACTGACACATCGCACTTGACCGGTCTCTTAAGGAGCATGGAACCGTGACGGACATCGTCGACGAGCTGAAGTGGCGCGGGCTGTTCGCCCAGTCCACCGACGAGGACGCATTGCGCAAGGCGCTCGCGGACGGTCCCGTCACCTTCTATTGCGGTTACGACCCGACGGCGGCCAGTCTCCACGTGGGCCATCTGGTGCAGGTGCTCACCATGCGCCGGCTCCAGCGCGCGGGGCTGAAGCCGCTCGCCCTGGTGGGCGGGGCCACCGGCCAGATCGGTGACCCGCGCCCCACCGCCGAGCGCACGCTGAACGACCCGGAGACGATCGCGGCCTGGGTGGCGCGGCTGCGCTCCCAGATCGAGCCGTTCCTGTCCTTCGAGGGCGAGAACGCGGCGGTCATGGTGAACAACCTGGACTGGACCGCGGGCCTGTCCGCGATCGAGTTCCTCCGGGACATCGGCAAGCACTTCCGGGTCAACAAGATGCTGACCAAGGAGTCCATCGCCCGGCGGCTGGAGTCCGACGAGGGCATCAGCTACACCGAGTTCAGCTACCAGCTGCTCCAGAGCATGGACTTCCTGGAGCTGTACCGGCGCCACGGCTGCACCCTCCAGCAGGGCGGCAGCGACCAGTGGGGCAACCTCACCGCGGGTCTCGACCTGATCCACCGGCTGGAGCCGGGCGCCGAGGTGCACGCGCTGGCGACGCCGCTGATGACGAAGGCGGACGGCACCAAGTTCGGCAAGTCGGAGAGCGGCGCGGTCTGGCTCGACCCGGAGATGACCACGCCGTACGCGTTCTACCAGTTCTGGCTGAACGTGGACGACCGCGACGTCTCGCGCTACATGCGCATCCTCAGCTTCCGCTCCCCGGCGGAGCTGGAGGAGATGGAGAAGGTCACCGAGGAGCGTCCGCAGGCCCGGACCGCGCAGCGGGCGCTGGCCGAGGAGCTGACGACGCTGGTGCACGGCGCGGACCAGTGCGCCGCCGTCGTCGCCGCGTCGAAGGCGCTGTTCGGCCAGGGCGAGCTGGCGGAGCTGGACGAGGCGACGCTGAGCGCCGCGCTGTCCGAGGTTCCGCACGCCCGGGTCACGGAGCTGGGCCCGCTGGTCGACCTGCTGGTGGAGGTCGGTCTGGCCCCGAGCAAGTCGGGTGCCCGCCGCACGGTCAAGGAGGGCGGTGCCTACGTGAACAACGTGAAGGCCGTCGACGGCGAGGCGGCGCCCTCCCGCGAGGAGCTGCTGCACGGGCGCTGGCTGGTGCTGCGCCGGGGCAAGAAGAACCTCGCGGCGGTCGAGGTCACGGCAGGCTGAGCCGTACCGGACCGGCCCTGGAGGACAGACAGCGGCGGCCGGACACGCATCGCGCGTGTCCGGCCGCCGCTGTGCGTGCTCCGCCCCGGGTCAGGCCTTGCGGCGGCTGCCCCGGTAGGTGGTCCAGAGCATGTCGCCGACGCCGACCACCACGACGGCCCCGATCAGCTGGAGCACATGGCGGGTCCAGTCGATGCCGCGGGTGTCGTTGACCCCGATCCAGGTGGCGACGGAGTTGCCGAGCACACTGCCGATGATGCCGAAGATGGTCGTCAGCCAGAGGGGGATCTCCTGCTTGCCCGGCAGGATCGCCTTGGCGATCAGACCGAGCACGAACCCCACGATGATTGCCCACAGCCAGCCCATGCCGCCTCCTCGTACGACGCGGTGTCGCACATGCCCGCCCAGTTTCGGCCCTGGGGCGGTACGCCGCATGTCGGACGGGTCCGTACGCGCGACGGGGCGGCGCAATGCACGCATACGGCGCGCCCCGCCATCGAAGCGGCCGGAGCGCGGGCGTACCGTGTTTCCGGTCCGTCGTGGACCCGGGGAAGGTGGGTGGAGCGGTGTCGCGGAAGCGGAGCGGTGAGGTCTTCCGGATCACGGGGGCCCGGCAGGGGCTCGCGGACGACGTGCGCGGCCGGCAGCGGCGCTATGTGATCTCGATGTCCGTGCGCACGGTGTCGGTGGTCGCGGCGGCGACCCTGTGGAACGTGGAACGCGTGGTCGCGATGGTGGCGCTCGCGCTGGGGGTGCTGCTCCCCTACGTCGCCGTCGTCATCGCCAACGCGGGCCGGGAGACGAGTCCGGCGCTGCCCTCGACGTTCGTACCGGCTCCGGTGCGGCCCGCGCTGGACCCGGCTCCGGTGGCCGGTCCGGCGGAGCCGTCCGACGGGTCCGGGCGGGCCGCGCCCGGGGCGTGAGCCGCCCTTCCCGCCGCTGATTCCGGCCGGTCATCCGGATTCCGGACTCCCGGTCCGCAGGGAGGACGGAGGGGGCGCGGTGCGCGCGGAAGCTCAAGAAAAGCTCAGATCAATCATGAAGTTCCAGTGCACCGCACCGGGGTGTGCGTGACATACTTCGAGAGCGCTCCGCATCCCCCGTCGGAGCGACGGACCGACGCCGGGCAGCTCCCCCCGTGGCTGCCCGGCGTCGCCATTTCTCCGGCGGGGATGCCGCGGAGCAGGGCGTACGGGGCAGGCTCTAGGGTTGAGGGTGTGAACTCCCCTGACACCGCCTCCGCGGCCGAGAACGCGCTCGCGGCCCCCGTCTGTTCGGCCAAGGGCTGCCGCGCCGATGCCGTGTGGGTGCTCGCGTGGAACAACCCGAAGCTGCACACCCCGGAGCGCCGCAAGACCTGGCTGGCCTGTGAGGAGCACCGGGAGCACCTGTCGTCGTTCCTCGGGGTGCGGGGCTTCCTCAAGGACGTGGTGACGTTGGCGGAGTGGGAAGCGCCTTCCTCCTAGGACCCCTTCGCCCGGGGCCGGTCAGCCGCCGATCGCGGACATGGGGCGGTCGGGCTGGAGGAACGAGGGGTCGTCGAGGCCTGATCCGGCCTTCTTGCCCCACATCGCCCGCTGCCAGATCGCGGCGATCTCCTCGTCGGGTGCGCCGGAGCGCAGCGCGCCGCGCAGATCGGTCTCCTCGCGGGCGAAGAGGCAGGTGCGGACCTGTCCGTCGGCGGTGAGCCGGGTGCGGTCGCAGGCCCGGCAGAAGGGCCGGGTGACGGAGGCGATGACGCCGACCCGGTGGGGGCCGCCGTCGACGAGCCAGCGCTCGGCGGGGGCGGAGCCCCGGGTGGTCTCGCCCTCGGGGGTGAGGGCGAAGCGGGTGCGCAGCGAGGCGAGGATGTCGCCCGCGGTGATCATGCCGTCGCGCTTCCAGCCGTGCTGGGCGTCGAGGGGCATCTGCTCGATGAAGCGCAGTTCGTAGTCGTGCGCGACGGCCCAGGCCAGCAGGTCGGGGGCCTCGTCCTCGTTGAGGCCGGGCATCAGGACGCTGTTGACCTTGACGGGGGTGAGTCCGGCGTCGCGGGCGGCTTCGAGTCCGGCCAGGACGTCGTGGTGGCGGTTGCGGCGGGTGAGCGTCTTGAAGACCTCGGGGCGCAGGGTGTCGAGCGAGACGTTGACCCGGTCGAGGCCGGCGTCCCGGAGTGCGGCGGCGGTCCGCTCCAGGCCGATGCCGTTGGTGGTGAGGGAGAGCTGGGGGCGGGGTTCCAGGGCGGCGCACTCCTGGACGATGCCGACGAGTCCGGGGCGCAGCAGCGGTTCGCCGCCGGTGAAGCGGACCTCGGTGATGCCGAGGCGGGTGACGGCGAGCCGGACGAGCCGGACGATCTCCTCGTCGGTGAGGAGGTCGGGCTTGGCCAGCCACTGGAGGCCTTCCTCCGGCATGCAGTAGGTGCAGCGGAGGTTGCAGCGGTCGGTGAGCGAGACGCGCAGGTCGGTGGCGACCCGGTCGTAGGTGTCGATGAGCATGGTGGGCCCCGTCCCCCGGCGGTTCCTCCGGTCGCGGAATCTGTCGCTGTCGAGCCTACGCGAGGACGGGGTCGCGGGCGGGGCCCGTTTGGCACGGGAGCGGTGCGGCCGCGTCGTAGGACTCTACGACGCGGCCGCGGATGCGGGGCTCCCGCCCCGGTGGGATGCCTCAGTGGGCACCGATGCCGGTGAGGGACTTGACCTCCAGTTCGGCGTACTTGCCCTTGTCCGGCTCCTCCTTGGAGAGGAGGGAGCCGACCCAGCCGAGCAGGAAGCCGAGCGGGATGGAGATGAGGCCGGGGTTCTCCAGCGGGAACCAGGCGAAGTCGACGCCCTTGAACATCGAGGTCTTCTCGTTGCCGGAGACGACCGGCGAGAACAGCACCAGGAGGACGGAGGAGGCCAGCCCGCCGTAGATCGACCACAGCGCGCCCTGGGTGGTGAAGCGCTTCCAGAAGAGGCTGTAGAGGATGGTGGGCAGGTTGGCGGAGGCGGCGACGGCGAAGGCCAGGGCGACCAGGCCGGCGACGTTCATGTCGCGGGCGAAGACGCCCAGGACGATGGCGGCGGCGCCGATGAAGACGGTGGACCAGCGGGCGGCCTTCATCTCCTCCTTCTCGGTGGCCTCTCCCTTGCGGATGACGTTGGCGTAGATGTCGTGGGCGAACGACGACGAGGAGGCCAGGGTCAGTCCGGCGACGACCGCGAGGATGGTGGCGAAGGCGACGGCGGAGATGACGGCGAGGAGCACGGCGCCGCCGGTGGAGCCGACCCCGCCGAGGTATTCGGCGAGCTGCGGGGCGGCGGCGTTGCCCGCCGGGTTCTTCGCCTTGATCTCGTCCGGGCCGATGAGGGCGGCGGCGCCGAAGCCCAGGGCGATCGTCATCAGGTAGAAGGCGCCGATGATGCCGATGGCCCAGTTGACGGACTTACGGGCGGCCTTGGCGGTCGGCACCGTGTAGAAGCGGATCAGGATGTGCGGCAGGCCCGCGGTGCCGAGCACCAGGGCGATGCCGAGGGAGAGGAAGTCGAGCTTGGAGGTGCCGGTCGCGCCGTACTTGAGGCCGGGCTCCAGGAACGCGGAGCCGTGGCCGCTCTTCTCGGCGGCGGTGCCCAGCAGGTCGGAGACGTTGAAGTCGAACTTCCACAGCACCATGAGGGTCATCAGGATGGCGCCCGCGATGAGCAGGACGGCCTTGACCATCTGCACCCAGGTGGTGCCCTTCATGCCGCCGATGGTGACGTAGACGATCATCAGTACGCCGACCAGCGCAACGATGAGGATCTTTCCGGTGTCGCTGGTGATGCCGAGGAGCAGCGAGACGAGGACGCCCGCGCCCGCCATCTGGGCCAGCAGGTAGAAGATGGAGACGATGATGGTGGAGACGCCCGCGGCGGTGCGGACCGGGCGCTGGCGCATCCGGTAGGCGAGGACGTCGCCCATGGTGTAGCGGCCGGAGTTGCGCAGCGGCTCGGCGACCAGGAGCAGGGCGACCAGCCAGGCGACGAGGAAGCCGATGGAGTAGAGGAAGCCGTCGTAGCCGAAGAGCGCGATGGCTCCGGCGATGCCGAGGAACGAGGCGGCGGACATGTAGTCGCCGGAGACCGCGAGGCCGTTCTGGAAGGCGGTGAACTGGCGGCCGCCCGCGTAGAAGTCGCTGGCGCTCCTGGTCTGGCGGCCGGCCCAGACGGTGATCCCGAGGGTGGCGGCGACGAAGACCGCGAAAAGGGTGATGATCAGCGGCCGGTGCTCGCTGGTGGACGAGGCGGCCAGCGTCACGGCGGTGTGGGAGTGGTACGCGGCGCTCATGCGTCGGCCTCCATACGGGACTTGATGGCCTCGGCCTTGGGGTCGAGCTTCGCGTTGGCGTGCCGCGAGTAGAACCAGGCGATGAGGAAGGTGGTCAGGAACTGGGCGAGGCCGAAGACGAAGGCCACGTTGATGTTGCTGAAGACCTTGGTGCCCATGAAGCCGCCCGCGTAGTTCGAGAGCAGCACGTACAGCAGGTACCAGAGGACGAAGGCGACGGTGAGCGGGAAGGCGAACGAGCGGTAGGAGCGGCGGAGTTCGCCGAATTCCGCGCTTTCCTGCTCCGCGATGAACGCCTCGGTCGTGGGCTGGGCGGGGCCGGTCGCCGTTCCGCCCTCGGGCGGCGGTGCATCGGTAGCCACGGAATCTCCTCGCGACGCGGGTGCGGTGGTGGGGACGGTCGATTTCACTGGGGACCTCGATGTCGGGGAGGGATGGTGCGCCTCCCCAGACAACGGCACGCGGCGCGTGCCGAAGCGGTTCACCCGGGATCGCCACTTCTCCGGATCACCCCTTCGGGCGCTCCGGCGGGAACGGGTTCGGACGAACCCGTTGATCAGCGGGGATGATCGCCGGTAGCTTCACTGGTCATGTACGCGACCGGGCACACGACGTGTCCGGCCCACGGCACGGATGAAGTGGAGACCCCATGGCTCATCTGGGAAGCAGACGGACGCGCGCACTGACGCTGCCCGTCGGACTGGCCCTGACCGCATCGCTCGGCTTCCTGCCGACGAGCATCGCCTCCGCCGCGCCGGCGGACGGTTCGCCCTCGGCGACCGCGTCGGCGGACGGCCCGAAGCTGTCGTACGTGATCAACACCCGGGCCAATCGCGGCCAGGTGAAGCAGGTCGTCAAGGCGGTCGAGCGGGCCGGCGGCACGGTGGTGATCGCCTACGACCGCATCGGGGTCATCGTCGCCCATTCCCAGAACCCGGAGTTCGCCCGGACGATCCGGAAGGTCAAGGGCGTCGATTCCGCGGGGGCCACCCGCACCAACCCGATCGTGCCGCAGGCCACCAAGGACATCGGGGTGGAGCAGCCGCTGACGGCGGCGCAGGAGCGGGCCGCGGCGGCCGAGGCGGCCGACGGCCAGGACCCGCTGGAGCCCCTGCAGTGGGACCTGTCGGCCATCAAGGCGGACGAGGCGCACAAGAAGACGCTGGGCAGTTCGAAGGTGACCGTCGCGGTCATCGACACGGGGGTCGACGACACCCATCCGGACCTGGCGCCGAACTTCGACCGTTCGGCCTCGGCGAACTGCGTCTCGGGCGCTCCGGACACCACGGAGGGCTCCTGGCGGCCCGCTGCGGGCGAGAGCGACCACGGGACGCATGTCGCCGGGACCATCGCCGCCGCGAAGAACGGGGTCGGGGTCACGGGTGTGGCGCCGGGTGTGAAGGTCGCCGGGATCAAGGTGGCGAACCCGTCCGGGTTCTTCTACACCGAGTCCGTCGTCTGCGGTTTCGTCTGGGCGGCCGAGCACGGGGTGGACGTCACCAACAACAGCTATTACACCGACCCGTGGATGTACAACTGCAAGAACGACCCGGACCAGGCGGCGCTCGTCGAGGCCGTCACCCGGGCCTCGCGGTACGCGGAGAGCCGGGGCACGGTCAACGTCGCGGCGGCGGGCAACTCCGCCGAGGACCTGGCGGCCGACACCATCGAGGACTCGACCAGCCCGAACGACACCGAGACGGTCGACCGCACCATCGACCCGAAGCAGTGCCTCGACATCCCGACGATGCTGCCGGGCGTGGTGACGGTCTCGGCGACCGGTGCCAAGGGGCTGAAGGCCTCGTACTCGAACTACGGCAACGGCGTCATCGACGTCGCGGCGCCGGGCGGCGACTCGACGGTCTACCAGACGCCCGCCCCGCCGGCCACCAGCGGTCTGATCCTGTCGACGCTGCCGGGCGGCAAGTTCGGCTACAAGGCCGGTACGTCGATGGCCTCGCCGCATGTCGCGGGGGTCGTGGCGCTGATCAAGTCGAAGCACCCGTACGCCTCGGCCGCCGCGGTGAAGGCTCTGCTGGTCGCGGAGGCCGACGCCACCGCGTGCGGTGAGCCGTACGACATCGACGGCGACGGCACCATCGACGCGGTCTGCGAGGGCGGCAAGAGGTACAACGGCTTCTACGGGGCCGGTGTGGTCAACGCGCTGAACGCGGTGCGCTGGTAGTCACCCGTTCGCGGTCCGGGGGCCGGCGCCCGGCGCCGGTGCCCCGGACCGCTCGTCTCACGGCTTGATGAGGACCTTCAGGGCGGTGCGCCCGTCCATCGCCTTGTAGCCGTCGGGCACCTCGTCGAGCCCGACGGTCATGTCGAAGACCGGCGAGGGGTCGATGGTGCCGGAGAGCACGTCCGGGAGCAGTTCCGGGATGTACGTGCGGACGGGGGCGACGCCGCCGCGCAGGGCGATGTTCCGGTCGAACATGATGCCGAGGTCCAGTCCGGTGCCGCTGCCGTGCGGCACGCCGACGTAGCCGACGGCCCCGCCGTCCCGGGCGATGCCGACGGCGGTGCGCATCGACTGCTCGGTGCCGACGGCCTCGATCACCGCGTGGGCGCCCTCGCCGCCGAGCAGCTCGCGCACGGCGGCGACGGCGGCCTCGCCGCGTTCGGCGACGACGTCGGTGGCACCGAAGGCGCGGGCGATGTCGGTCCGGGCCTCGTGGCGGCCGAGCGCGACGATCCGCTCGGCGCCGAGCCGCTTGGCGGCCATGACGCCGCACAGCCCGACGGCCCCGTCCCCGACGACGGCGACGGTGGAGCCGGGCTTCACCCCGGCGCCGACGGCGGCGTGGTGCCCGGTGCCGAGGACGTCGGACAGGGCCAGGAGCGCGGTGAGCAGCCGGTCGTCGGAGGCCGCGGCGGCGGGCAGCTTGACCAGGGTGCCGTCGGCGAAGGGGACCCTGACGGCCTCGCCCTGCCCGCCGTCGGAGCCCACCGAGCCCCAGAAGCCGCCCTGCGGGCAGGAGGTCGTCAGTCCCTCGGCGCAGTAGGCGCAGCTGCCGTCGGACCAGACGAAGGGGGCGACGACGAGGTCACCGGCCGTGAAGCCGTTGACCTCGGAGCCGGTCTCCTCGACGATCCCGAGGAACTCGTGGCCGATGCGCTGGCCCGGCTGCCGGGCGGACTCGCCCCGGTAGGCCCACAGGTCGCTGCCGCAGATACAGGCGCGCAGAACCCGCAGGACCACGTCGGTGGGCTGCTGGATGACCGGGTCGGGCACCTCCCGCACCCGGATGTCGTGGGGGGCCTGGATGACGGTGGCGCGCATGCGTGGGGGTCCTTGCCGGTCTCAGATGGTGGTACTCCGTTCACGGTACGCCCCGCGCGCCGGCACGGCGTCCCGCGCCCCCGGGCCGAGGATCCCCAGGGTGAGCAGGAGCTGGGCCGCCACGTAGGTGAGCATGACCCAGAAGGCGGGTGCGGGCGGCTCGGGGCGGTCGGCGATCCCGGTGGCGATCAGGGCGTCGGAGAGCAGGAAGAGCCCGCCGCCCACCGCCGCGTACCGGCCGTACACGCCGGAGCGGTAGGCGACGGAGGTCAGAAGCAGGCTGTACGCGGCCATCGGGATCCGCAGCCCGGCCGGGAGCCCGCCCCAGAGCAGGGCGAGGAACCCGGCCAGCACGGCCGCGTAGACGAGCGCGGGCAGCAGCGGGCCCCGCGCCCGGCCGAAGAGGACCAGGTAGCAGACGTGACCGGCGGCGAAGGCGCCCATGCCGACGAGGAAGGCCGGATCGGCGTCCACCAGCAGGAACACGTCGCCGGCCCAGCCGCAGAGCAGTGCCGCGATCAGCAGCCGGGGCCCGCGCCGCGCGAAGGCGTATCCGGCGAGCAGCGGCATCAGCAGCGGTTTGGCGACGAGGTGGAGGACGTCGACGCCGGCGAGGACCCCGACGAGGTCGGCGGCGCAGGCGACGAGGAAGGCGGCGAGCAGCGGGCGCGCCCAGCGCTCCCGGCGGCCGGGGGGCGGGGTGGCGGTGCTCATGGGGCGTGCTCCGGGGCGGGGACGGCGGACGCGGCCGCGGCGGGCGAGGGGGCGGGCTGCCAGCCGGGGCCGCGGAAGATCCGTCCGGCCCGTTCGCCCCAGCTGCCGGCCGCCCGGACGTCGCGGGCGATGGCGGCGTACTCGTGGGTGGCGACGCGCAGCGGGTTGTAGGTGTCGATGTTCTTGGTGAGCCCGAACACGGGCCGTTCCCGCTCCGCGGCGAAGGAGCCGAACCAGCGGTCCCACACGATCAGGATGCCGCCGAAGTTCCGGTCGAGGTAGCCGCCCTGGGAGGCGTGGTGCACCCGGTGGTGGGAGGGCGTGTTCAGGACGTACTCGAAGGGCCGGGGCAGCTTGTCGATGCGCTCGGTGTGCACCCAGAACTGGTAGACGAGGTTGGCCGACGAGCAGAAGGCGAGCGCCGCCGGGTGGACGCCGCAGGCGATCATCGGGAGGTAGAACGGCCAGGAGGTCAGCGAGGTCCAGGGCTGGCGCAGCGCGGTGGAGAGGTTGAACTTCCGGCTGGAGTGGTGGACCACGTGGCAGGCCCAGAGGATCCGGACGACGTGGTGCCCCCGGTGCGACCAGTAGTAGAAGAAGTCCTGGGCCAGCAGCATCAGCAGGACCGTCCACCACAGCACGGGCACGCGCAGCGGCGTCAGCTCGTACACGGCGGTGTAGACCGCCACGACGGGCACTTTCCACATCAGGTCGAAGCCCAGGCTCCCCAGGCCCATGGTGATGCTGGTGGCGGCGTCCTTCGCCTCGTAACCGGCGGCCTCCTCGTCGGGGTGGAAGTGGTGGAGCGCCATTTCCACGAGCGTGAGCAGGACGAAGGCCGGTATGGACCAGAGCACTACATCGGGCAGGTTCGTCGGCATGACTGCACGGTAGAGCCGCTGGTCGGCCGGGACCAGACGTTGTTACCAACAAGTATGCGAGACAGGGTGTCAGCGGTCTTTGGCACCTTCCGACAGGCCGGGGCGTCGTACGATCCGTTGACGGTCCAGAACGGGGGAGGAACTGCGGTGCAGGGTCTGGAAGTTGCGCTCGTCCGGCTGGCCACGACGGTGCTGGGCACGGTGGCCAGGTCGCTGCTCGCACCGAAGCCGGGGGCCGGTCTGGTCCCGGATCCCGTCCGCCCGCTCCCCCGCCCGGCGAAACCGGACCGGCTGGCGAAGGTGCTCGGCGGCCGGCTGGAGGAGGCGTACGCCGAGCTGCCGGAGCACGAACGGCTGGCCGCCGTCGCCGCCGTACAGGACACGTTCGCGGCGGCGGGCGAGCTGACCCCGGAGCGGCTGTTCGCCAGCGGCCTGGACCCGGAGGCGCTGGCCGCCGGCTTCCCGCCGCCCGAGGCCGCCGGACTCTCGCGGCGGGCGGCGGAGCTGTACGCGGAGCTGCTGGTCCGGTGCTGCGCGCATGTCGTGGAGCAGCTGACCGCCGAACCGTCGTTCGCGGCGCGGGCGGCGGTGGAGCAGACCCGGACGGCGGGCCGGACCCGGGCGCTGGTGGAGGACGTACGGGACCGGCTCGGCCCGCGCCCGGACGCGGCGGCGCTGGAGTTCGAGGAGCGGTACGCGGACTTCGTGGCGCGGGCGCACGGCCGGGTCGAGCTGTTCGGGCTGACGCTGGGGAGGTCGGCGGGCGACTGGCCGCTGGAGACGGCCTATCTGAGCCTGTCGGTCAGCTCGCACGACAGCGCCCCCGAGTGGTGGGAGCAGTCGGCTCCGGAGCGGACGACCGTCCGGGCCGAGCAGGCCCTGGCCGGGTCGGAACGGCTGCTGCTGCGGGGGCCGGCCGGTTCGGGCAAAAGCACGCTGGTCCAGTGGCTGGCGGTGAACGCGGCCCGGCAGTCCTTCGGTCCCGAACTGGCGGACTGGAACCGCTGCGTCCCCTTCGTCCTGCGGCTGCGCGCCTTCACCTCCGACGGGGCGCCGCCCGGCCCGGAGGACTTCCTGCGCGCGACGGGCGTCCCGCTGCACGGCGCGGCGCCCGCCGGCTGGGCGGACCGGGTGCTCAGCCAAGGGCGCGGCCTGGTGCTGGTGGACGGCGTCGACGAGGTCCCGGCCCGGCTGCGGCAGCGGACCGAGCGCTGGCTGAAGGACCTGATCACCGCCTACCCCCGCTCCCGTTACGTGGTGACGACCCGGCCGTCCGCCGTGCCGGAGAGCTGGCTGTCCGGCTCCGGATTCCGGGCGCACTCGCTGCTGGCGATGAACGACAAGGACATCCTCTCCTTCCTCGCGCACTGGCACGGCGCCGCCCGGTCGGAGTGCGCCTCGGACGAGGAGCGCGCCCGGCTCGACACGTACGAGGAGGCGCTGCGCCGCGCCGTCACCACCCGCCGGGACCTGGGCCGGCTGGCGACGAACCCGCTGATGTGCGCCCTGCTCTGCGCGCTGAACCGCGACCGCCGCATGCAGCTGCCCCGGGCCCGCAAGGAGCTGTACGACGCCGCGCTCGACATGCTCCTGGTCCGCCGCGACACCGAGCGCGACATCGTCGGCGTCGAGGGCGTCGACCTGACCCGCGAGGAGCAGACGGCCCTGCTCCAGCGGCTCGCGTACTGGCTGATCCGCAACGGCCAGGCGGAGGCCGACCGCGACGAGGCCCTGGAGATGGTCACGGAGTGGCTGTCGGCCATGTCCCAGGTCCGCGAGAGCCCCCAGGAGGTCTTCTCGCACCTCCTCATCCGCAGCGGTCTCCTGCGCGAACCCGCCCCCGGTTCCGTCGGGTTCGTGCACCGCACCTTCCAGGACTACCTGGGCTCGAAGGCGGCCGTGGAGGCCCGCGACTTCGGCGTGCTCGTCAAGCACGCCCACGACGACCAGTGGCACGACGTCGTCCAGATGGCCGTGGGCCACGCCCGCCGCGACGAACGCGACCGGCTCCTGCGGCAGCTCCTCAAGCGCGCCGACCGCACCCCCACCTACCGCAACCGGCTCGTCCTCCTCGCCGCCGCGAGCGTCGAACAGGCCCCGGAGCTGGACGCGGAGGTCCGGGCGGAGGTCCGGCGGCGCACGGAGGAGCTGCTGCCGCCGCGCAGCCGCGAGGAGGCGGAGGAACTGGCCGGCGTCGGCGAACTGGTGCTGGAACTGCTGCCGGGGCCGGAGGACGTCGCGGGCGAGTCCGAGGCGGGCTATGTGGTGATGACGGCGGGGCTGGTGGGGGGCGCCGCCGCCTACGAGGTGATCCGGAGGTACCGGGGGGACGAACGCTCCTGGGTGGGCTCGCAGTTGTGCCACGCGTGGTGCGCGTTCGACACGGACGCCTACGCCCGTGACGTGCTCGCGGGGAGGACCTGGGACCGGTCGTACGTCTCCGCGGAGAGCCCCGAACAGGTGGAGGCCCTGCGGTACGTGCCCGGGGCGCGCGCGATCCGCCTCCAGGGCGACCATGCCGATCTGTCCTGGCTGCCCGGCCGCCGGGAGGTGCGGCGGTTCTTCACCTTCGACAACGGGACGCTCACCGACGTCTCCCCGCTCGCCTCCGCGCGCTCGCTCACGGAGGTGGGGCTCAGTCTGTGCCCCGGGGTCCGTGATGTGAGCCCCCTGCACGGCCTCCCGCTGACCTGGCTCTCCCTGAACCGGCTCCATCCGGGACTGCCGCAGGAGCAGCTGGCGCCGTTCACCGAACTGCGCGAGATGGTCCTCGGGCACCGCTTCCCCGTCGCGTCCCTCGGTGAGCTGCCGCTCAGCCGCGCTCTCGACCTGCTCTACGTGATCGGTCCGGCCGGGGAGATGAGCCTGGAGGGGATCGAGGAGTGGACGGGGCTGGAGGAGTTCCGGGTCGAGACCACCTCGCAGCTGCGGTACGTGTGCAGGAACGAGTCACTCCCCCGCCTCCGCCGGCTCTCCCTCGACGGGCTCGACACCCTGGACCTCTCCTGGCTCGGCGCGCTGCCCACGGTGCGCGAGCTGCGCCTCTACAACTGCCCGGCGTCCGGCGGTCTGGCCGCCCTGAAGGATCTGCCCGCGCTCACGGAGCTGACCCTCTACAGCCGTTCGGAGGCCCCCCAGGACCTGACGCCCCTGGCCGGCCTCGACCACCTCACCCTCACCATCGGCCGCGACACCCGGACCGTCGGGGACGAGCTCTTCCCGCCCGAACGCCTCACCCGCCTGCACTGAGCGCCGGTCGCCTCCTACACCCCCGCCGCCCCCAGCAACTCCCCCGCCGCGTACGTCACCGCCATCGCCACCGCTCCCCCGCCCATGTTCCGCAGCACCGCCGGGCCGGCCTTGGCCTCGCCGAGGCGGGCGCTCCACCAGCCGGTGAGGGCGAGGGCGGCGAGGACGGAGAGGACGGTGATCAGGAGGCGCAGGGAGGAGGGCGGGAGGACGATCGCCAGGAGGGGGAGCAGGGCGCCCACCGTGAAGGCGAGGAAGCTGGCGCCGGCGGCGTGCCAGGGGTTGGTGAGGTCGTCGGGGTCGATGCCGAGTTCGACCTCGGCGTGGGCGCGCAGCGCGTCGCGCTCGGTGAGCTGGAGGGCGGCCTCGCGGGCCACGTCGTGGCTGAGGCCCTTGCCCTGGAGCAGACCGGTGAGTTCGGCGAGTTCCGCCTCGGGGGTCTCCTGGAGTTCCCGTTTCTCCGTCGCGAGGGCGGCCTTCTCCGAATCGCGCTGGGTGGAGACGGAGACGTACTCCCCCGCCGCCATGGACATGGAACCGGCCAGCAGCCCGGCGAGCCCGGCGGTCAGCAGGGCTCCCCGGTCGCCGGTGGCCCCGGCGACGCCGACGACGAGGCCGGCGGTGGAGACGACACCGTCGTTGGCCCCGAGAACGGCGGCGCGCAGCCAGTTCAGGCGTACGCCCAGCTCGTTGCCGTGCGGTTCGTCGTGGTCGCGGGTCTGAGTCACCCGGGGATGGTCTCACCCACCCCGGTCACCAGACACGCACCGACCCACCCGGAGCGAAGGCGGGGCTGGTCGCGCCGGCCGGGATCTCCTTCAGGGGCTGGGCGATCTCCTCGACGGTGGGGCCGACGCGGGCGGCGATCCGGTCGAGGGCGGTGAGGTCGAAGCCGTAGACGCGGGCGGCGTTGCCGCCGGTCATGGCGGCGATCTCCTCGGGCGGGAGTCCGGCGTAGGCGATCCGCAGGGCCTCGCGGGTGTGGGGGGCGGTGCCCTCGTCGTGGGGGTAGTCGCTGCCCCACATGATCTTGTCGAGGCCGATGCGGTCGCGCAGCGGGACCTCGTGGGGGCGCATGAAGCTGGCGCCGACGAAGCAGTGCTCGCGCCAGACCTCGCTGGGGCGGGCGCCCATGGAACCGGCGAGGCCCGCACCGAACTTCGCTTCGGCGGTGGCCGTTCGGGAGGCGGCCGCGACGAGGCGTCCGTGGTAGTAGTCCAGCATCTCGACGACGCCGGGGATCCAGCCGGAGCCCTGTTCGGTGAGGACGAGCCTGAGCCCGGGGTGGCGGCGGAACGCCCCGCCGAAGACCAGGTGCCACAGGGCGCGGTGGGAGAACCAGGTGGTCTCCACCATGAAGACGGCGCGGGCCGCCGGTTCGTCGCCGAGCGGCGGGGAGGCGGAGCCGCCGTGGTGGTTGACGGGGACGTCCAGTTCCGCGCAGGCCGCCCAGATGGGGTCGTAGACCGGGGAGTGCAGTTCGGGCAGGCCGGAGCCGGGCGGGGCGCCGGGGAGCAGGATGCCTCCGGTGAGGCCGGCCTTCCGGGTGCGGCGGATCTCGCGGGCCGCCTCCGCCGGGTCGTTGAGGAGGATCTGGGCGACTCCGGCCCGGCGGCCGGGCGCGTCCGCGCAGAAGTCGGCGAGCCAGCGGTTGTGGGCGCGCAGTCCGGCCCAGCGCTGTGCGTACTCCTGCCGGGTGGGGGCGGGGGCCATCAGCGAGGCGGAGGGGAAGAAGGGCGGGATGGTGTTGGGGAAGACGACCTCGGCGACGATGCCGTCGGCCTCCAGTTCGGCGAGGCGGCGGGCGGAGTTCCAGTTGCGGTCGGCCGTGTCGGCGACCAGGTCCTCGTACGGGTTGACGTAGGTGGCGGCCCAGGCGTCGAAGTCGTCGTGGTACGCGGACTCCAGGTAGGACCGGTAGTCGAGGAGGTCGGCGCCGGCGTGGCAGTCGGCGGAGATGACGGTGTACCGGGCGGTCATGACGCCCCCAGGACGGGGAAGTCGTGGCCGGTCAGCCAGTGCCGGCCGGTCTCGCGGGAGCGGGCCCAGGAGGCCTCGACGGCGCTCTGGTCGGGGCTCTGGCCGAGGTCGGCGGGGGTGGGGCCGATCCGGGCGGCCAGCGGGGCGAGCCGGTCGGTGTCGAAGCCGAAGACCTCGGCGGCGGCCAGGCCCAGCATCTGCCGGGTCTCGGCGACGGGGATGTCGTGGAAGGTGTCGCGCAGCCAGGTCGCGGTGTGCGGCCAGGTGCCCTCGGGGTGCGGGAAGTCGCTGCCCCAGAGGATGTTGCGGACGCCGATCTCGTAGCGCTGGGCGAGTTCGCGGCGTTTGGTGTTGGTGGCGCAGACGAACACCTGGCGGTCCAGGTACTCGTGGGGCGGTCGCTTCAGTTCGGCGAACGGGGAGAGCTTCTTGCCGCCGTGGGCGCCGAGGTAGAGGCGGTCCATGAACCACAGGAGGTTCGGCAGCCACCAGCAGCCGGACTCGGCGACGCCGAACCTCAGCCCGGGGTGGCGTTCGAAGGCCCCGGACCAGAGGAGGAACCAGAGGGGGCGGGAGGGCCACCAGGTGACCTCGGAGACGTAGATGCCGAGGTGGTCGCCGTACTCGTGGCGGGGCGCGGCGCCGGAATGGGTGACGACGGGCATGCCGGTCTCGGCGGCGGCCGCCCAGACGGGGTCGTAACGGCGGTCGTGGTAGGGGGCCTTGTCCACCCACATGGAGGGGATCATCAGGGCGCCGAGGCCGGACTCCTTGGCGCGGTGGATCTCGGCGACGACCCGGTCCACCTCGCCGGTGACGGGCAGCAGGGCGACCCCGCAGTGGCGCTCGGGGTGCGCGGAGACGAACTCGGCGAGCCAGCGGTTGTGGGCCTGCGCGCCGGCCATGCCCAGCTCGGGGTCCTGGTCGCCGGAGAGGCCGAGACCGACGCCGAAGGGGGCGGCGGTGCGGCTGTCGACGGCGTCCGCGTCGGGGAAGACGACCTCGGCGGCCACCCCGTCGGCGTCGAGTTCCTTGATCCGCCGGGCGCTGTCCCAGCCGCCCCTGAGCCCTTCCTCGTTGTCCCGGAACCACTTCTCGGCGAAGGCCTCGTTGCGTACGCCGAGCCGGGTCATCTCCTCGCGGCGGCGGTCGCGGCCGGCCAGGAAGTCGTCGAAGGCGCGGTGGAAGCGGCGGTCGAGGTAGGGCCGGTACTCCTCGGTGGGCAGTCCGGCGTGGCAGTCGGAGGAGATGATCAGGTACGGGTCGTCGTCGCTCATCGCACGCTCCTCGGTCGGTCGGTGGGTCGGTCGGCCGGGCCCGGTCCGGGCGAACGGCCCCCGGCCCTTTCGTTCGGATCAGTCGAGTACGAAACGCTCCAGATAGGACGGGTTCGACCGGTCGAGCATCGACTGCGACCTGGCCCGGATCTGCCGGTCGCTGTGCTCGCTGTCCGGCAGCATCCAGAAGCGGTCGGCGCGGATCCCGTCGACGACGGTCCGGGCGACGTCCTCCACGGGGGTGAACTCGACCTCGTGGCCCGCCGCGCGCATGGCGGTCTCCCACTGGTCGAGGCTGCGGTACGGGGTGCGGCGCGGGCGCTCCTTGGCGTAGCGCTCGGGGCGGTTGCGGTACGACTCCCACAGGCCGGTGCGCAGCATGTGCGGGCCGGGGAAGAGGACCGAGGCGCCGACGGGGGCGTCCTCCGCCCGCAGATGGGCGTAGAGCGATTCGGTCAGGGTGACGACGGCGGACTTGGTGACCGCGTAGACGGAGGCGGTGGGCAGCGGGGCGATCCCGCCGTCGCCGGAGGAGGTGTTGACGACGTGTCCGGGGCCGCCGCCAGCCAGCATGCGCGGGACGAAGGCCTGGACGCCGTGGAAGACGCCCCAGACGTTGACGGCGAACGCCCACTTCCAGTCGTTGGGTTCGTGCTCCCAGATCCGGCCCTCGGCCCCGGAGCCGACGCCCGCGTTGTTGCAGAGCACGTGCACGGCGCCGAAGGCGTCGTACGCGGCGTCGGCGAGGGCGGTGACGGAGTCGCGTTCCCCGACGTCCGTCGGGTGGGCCAGCACTCGGGCGCCCTCGGCACCCAGGGCGTCGGCGGCCTTGCGCAGGGCGCCCTCCTCGACGTCGGCGAGGACGACGGAGAGCCCCTCGGCGGCGAACCGCCGGGCCATCGCGAGGCCGATCCCGCTCGCGGCGCCGGTGACGACGGCGGTCTGTCCGGCTTCGAGCCTCATCGGACACTCCCTCGCGGCGGGCCGTCGTGGATCTGCTGGGGGTCGTCGTAGCGCTGGTGGACGTACGGCAGCAGCGCCTCGGCGGCGACCCGCTCCACGGCGCGGCCGCGCTGGTCGCTGGTCTTCTCGCCGAGGGTGAGGGCGACGACGCGGTGCACGGGGAGGTCGGCGACCGGGTCGTACACCGAGTCGCGCAGCACCACGTCGCCGCTGATCCGCTCCAGCCGGCGGACCTTCTCGTGGCGGGTGCAGTGGACGAGGACGGGGTCGGACTCGAAGCCGTCGCCGTCCACCGCGGGCAGGAACTTGAAGTAGAAGTCGAGCTTGACGGTGGGTCCGGGCAGCGGCAGGGGCTCGCCGACGGCGCCGCGCACCTCGACGAAGTCGATGCCGTGGCGGCCGAGCACGGCGCGGACGACGAGGCCGTCGCGCTCGACCTCCACCCGGCCGAGCTTCTTCGGTTCGCCGAAGACCTCGCGCCCGCCGGTCAGGGCCCGTTCGTGGGTCATCGGCATGACCAGCGGATACCAGCCCTCCTGCCCGTCGTGCACGGCGGCGACGGAGACGGATCCGGCGCCGAGGGGGTAGCCGGGCAGGTCGACCTTGCTGATGCTCGCCCGGACGAGCGGGCGGCCGGAGGGTTTCAGCGGCGGCGGGAGGACGGCCGCCACGGCGTCGGGGTCGCTCTCCCAGACGGCGGTGACACCGGTCGACCAGATGTCGGGCAGCGCGGACCGGGCCTCGCGGGCCGCCGCGATCTCGGCCTCGGTGCGCGCGCCGTACCGTACACGTGCCATGCGGTGCCACCCTTCTCGGTTGTCCGTACCGGGTTCTGTAACACAGTTACACCGGAGTCCGTGAAGGGTAAAGAGCCGTGCGCGCAATGGACTTCGAAGGACAGGAGAGACCGTGGGGCGATCGTCACTGACCCGTGAGGAGGTGCTGGCCGCCGCGTCGGACCTGGTGCGGCGCGGCGGTCCGCAGGCACTCACCATGCGCGGGCTGGCGTCCGAACTGGGCACGGCGGTGACCTCGATCTACTGGCACGTGGGCAACCGGGAGTCGCTGCTGGACGCGCTGGTCGAACGGACCGTGCGGGAGCTGGGCACCCTGCGCCCGGCCGGCCGCACCCCGGCCGCCCGGATCGTGTCGGTGGCCCGAGCGCTCCGCCGCGAGCTGCGCGCCCGTCCGCATCTGATCGCGATGGTCCACGAACGGGGACTGACGGAACGGATGTTCCTGCCGGCCCAGCGGGCGCTCGTCCACGAGACGCATGCCGCGGGGCTGCGCGGCGCGCGGGCGGCCCAGGCCGTCCGGGCGGTGCAGTTCCACACCGTGGGCTTCCTGCTGGTGGAGCGCAACCGGGAGCGGTCCCCCGTCCAGTCCCCGGACGAGGGCGCGCTGTGGGGGGCCTCGTCGGCGGACGGAGACCCGGCGCTGGCCCGCGCCCTGGCCCGCCCGGCCGACCCGGACCGGCTGTTCACGGCCTCCCTGCGGGCCCTGGTGGAGGGGCTGCTGGCCGGTGCGCCGGAGGCGGCCGGGCCGTCCGGGCCGGGGGCGGGGGCGACGGCCGAATAGGGGAGTGTCGGTGGCGGCCCGTATTCTCTGTGACCATGCTCGACGACCGCCAGACCGCAGCACCGTGGCCGACCGCCTACCCGCAGGGGTACGCGGTCGTCGACGTGGAGACCACCGGACTCGCCCGGGACGACCGGATAGTGTCCGCCGCGGTCTACCGCCTGGACGCCCAGGGCGACGTCGAGGACCACTGGTACACCCTGGTCAACCCGGAGCGCGATCCCGGCCCGGTCTGGATCCACGGGCTGACCAGCGACGTCCTGGAAGGCGCCCCGCTCTTCCCGGAGATCGCCGCCGAACTGTCCGAGCGGCTGGCGGACCGGGTGCTCGTCGCGCACAACGCCGCCTTCGACTGGTCGATGCTCGCCCGGGAGTACGCGCGCGCGGCGGTGGTCGCCCCGGTGCGCCAGCGGCTGTGCACCATCGCGCTCTCCAAGGAGCTGCGGCTGCCGCTGCCCAACCACAAGCTGGAGTCGCTGGCCGCGCACTTCGGCGTGGTCCAGCAGCACGCGCACCACGCGCTGGACGACGCCCGGGTGCTGGCCGAGGCGTTCCGCCCGAGCCTGCACGCGGCGGCGCGCGGCGGAGTGCGGCTGCCGCTGCTGGAGTGCCGCCCGCTGACCGAGTGGTCCGACTCCCCCGTCACCCCGAAGGTCGGCTACCAGCCGGCGTACGGCGCGCGCACCAGCTGGCGCCCCGCGCGCAAGCGCCCGGCCTGCCCCTATCCGAATCCGGGGCGGTACGAGAAGGACAAGCCCCTGATGCAGGGCATGCGGGTGGCGTTCTCCGGAGACACCTCCGTCGACCGCGAACTGCTGGAGGACCGGGCCGTCGAGGCGGGACTGCACGTGGCGACCAGCGTCTCCCGGCTGACGAGCCTGCTGGTGACCAACGACCCCGACGCGGCGACGTCCAAGACGGTGAAGGCCAAGTCCTTCGGCACCCCGATCCTCGACGAGAGCGCCTTCACCCATCTGCTGCGGGACGTGGTCCCGGCGCCGAAGGTGCCGGGACCGACGCCGTCATCGGAGTGAACCGGGGGCGACGCGCCCGCCCGCCGCTCGCCCGCCGCCCCCGCGCGTCCCACCCTGTGGCGCATGGCACGTTGTGAGGTTTGCGGAAACGACTACGGGATGTCCTTCGAGGTGCACGCGCAGGGCGCGATTCATGTCTTCGACTGCTTCTCCTGCGCCATCCACCGCATGGCACCCATCTGTGAGCACTGCCGGGTCCAGATCATCGGCCAGGGCGTCGAGGTCGACGGGCACTGGTTCTGCGGCGGTCACTGCGCCCGCGCCGAGGGGAAGGCGGGCATCGTCGACAAAGTCTGAGCACCGGCCGTCCGGCCGCGTTCCCCCTTCATCCACTCCCCTTCCCCCACCCCTCCGCGATGCACCCCATGCCGCAGTTGTACGGTCATGGGGTGTACCGCTTCCTGTTGACCCGGCAGTGGCTGATCCTGGCCCTGATCGCCCTCGTGCTGATCCCCACCATGGTCGAGCTGGGTTTCTGGCAGCTGCACCGGCATGAGCACAAGGTCGCGCAGAACGCGCTGATCACACGGAACCTCAAGGCGCCGCCGGTGCCGGTCTCCTCGCTCACCTCCCCCGGCCACACCGTGCCGCGCGCGGACTACTGGCGCACGGTGACGGCCACCGGGACGTACGACACGAAGCACCAGGTCGTGGTGCGCCGCAGGACGGCGACGGACGGCAGCATCGGCGTCCATGTGCTGATCCCCTTCGACCTCAGGGGCGGCGGCACGGTCATGATCAACCGCGGCTGGGTGCCGGCCGCCTCCGACCAGCACGCCTTCCCCGCGGTGCCGCCGGTGCCCGCGGGCGAGGTGACCGTCACCGGACGGCTCAAGGCCGACGAGACGACGGGCAGCAGCGGCATCAAGGACCTCGCGGACCTGCCGGACCGCCAGGTGATGCTGATCAACAGCGTCCAGCAGGCGAAGCTGCTCTCCCGTCCGGTGCTGGGCGGCTACATCGAGCAGACCGCGCCGGAGCCCGAGGCCGACCGCCCCGAGCTGATCGAGGCCCCGGACGACAGCTCGATCGGCCCGCACATGGCGTACGCCGTGCAGTGGTGGCTGTTCGCGGCCGGTGTGCCGGTCGGCTTCGTGGTGCTGGCCCGGCGGGAGAAGCGCGACCGGACGGCGGCCGCCGCCGAGGCCGCGGCCCCGTCCGAGACGGCCGAACCCGAGCCGGCCCAGGCCTGACCCCTCCTCCGCCCGGCCTCCGCCGGGGTGACTCCCGGTTCTCCTCGTACCGTCCCTGCTTAGCGGAGGCCAGGTTCGGGAACACGCCTGAACGTGACTCCACGTATCGAGGACTACGCCCTGATCGGCGATCTCCAGACCGCGGCCCTGGTCGGCAAAAACGGTTCTGTGGACTGGCTCTGCCTGCCCCGTTTCGACTCGGGCGCCTGTTTCGCCGCGCTGGTGGGCAACGAGGAGAACGGGCACTGGCGGATCGCCCCCAAGGGCGCCGAGACCTGCACCCGGCGCGCGTACGCGGGCGACTCCCTCGTCCTGGAGACCTACTGGGAGACCCGCACCGGCACGGTCAAGGTCATCGACTTCATGCCGCAGCGCGACCACGAACCGGATCTGATGCGGATCGTCGAGGGCGTCAGCGGCACCGTGGACATGGCCTCCGTGATCCGGCTGCGCTTCGACTTCGGCTCGGTCGTGCCGTGGATGCGCCGGGCCGACGGGCACCGGGTGGCCGTCGCCGGACCCGACTCCGCCTGGCTGCGCAGCGAGCCGCCGGTGAAGACCTGGGGCCAGCAGTTCTCCACCTGCTCCTCGTTCACCGTCGCCGAGGGCGAACGGGTGGCCTTCGTCCTGACCTGGCACCCCTCGCACTCGCCGCGCCCCGATCTGGTGGACCCCTTCGAGGCGCTGGAGAACACCCTGGCCGACTGGGCGGAGTGGTCCGCCCGCTGCACGTACGAGGGGCCCTACCGGGAGGCGGTGATCCGTTCGCTGATCACCCTCAAGGCGCTCACCTTCGGCCCCACCGGCGGCATCGTCGCCGCCCCCACGGCCTCGCTGCCGGAGGAGATCGGCGGCGTACGGAACTGGGACTACCGCTTCTGCTGGCTGCGCGACTCCACACTGACCCTCGGCGCGCTGGTCTCGGCCGGCTATCTGGAGGAGGCGGCCGCCTGGCGGGACTGGCTGCTGCGCGCGGTCGCCGGGGACCCGGCCGACCTGCAGATCATGTACGGGCTGGCCGGGGAGCGCCGGCTGCCCGAATCGGAACTGCCGTGGCTGCGCGGCTACGAGAACTCCGCCCCGGTCCGGATCGGCAACGCCGCCGTCCGCCAGCGCCAGCTCGATGTGTACGGCGAGGTCATCGACTCGCTCCGGCTGGCCCGGGACGCCGGGCTGAGCGACAAACCGCACGCCTGGAGCCTCCAGCTCAGCCTGCTGGGCTTCCTGGAGTCCACCTGGCGCGAACCCGACGAGGGGCTGTGGGAGATCCGCGGCCAGCGCCGCCACTTCGTGCACTCCAAGGTGATGGCCTGGGTGGCCGCCGACCGCGCCGTCCGCAGCCTGGAGGAGGACCCCTCGCTCTCCGGGGACGCCGAGCGCTGGCGGGCGATGCGCGACGCCGTCCACAAGGAGGTCTGCGAGAAGGGCTACGACCCCGTCCGCAACACCTTCACCCAGTCGTACGGATCACGGGACCTGGACGCCGCCACCCTGCTCATCGCCCGCACCGGCTTCCTGCCGCCCGACGACCCCCGGGTGATCGGCACGGTCGACGCGGTCCGCGAGGAGCTGGGCAGCGGAGGACTGGTGCGCCGCTACAGCACCGACGGCGCCTCCATCGACGGACTGCCCGGCGGCGAGGGCGCGTTCCTGGCCTGCTCGTTCTGGCTGGCGGACGCGCTGCTGCTGACGGACCGCCCCCGGGAGGCCGCCGAACTCTTCGAACGCCTGCTGTCCCTCCGCAACGACGTGGGGCTGCTGGCCGAGGAGTACGACACCGCCGGCGGCCGGCAGCTCGGCAACTTCCCCCAGGCCTTCAGCCACATCGGGCTCGTCGGCACGGCGGTCGCGCTCGCCCGGTCACGGGCCGCCGAGGACGCGGCCCGCGAGGAGACGGCAGGATAGGACCATGGATCTTGGACTGAAGGACCGCGTGTACATCGTCACCGGCGCCACCCGTGGGCTGGGCAACGCCACGGCCCGCGCGCTGGTCGCGGACGGGGCACGCGTGATCATCACCGGCCGCGACGAGAAAAGCGTGCGGGAGGCCGCCGACGAACTGGGCCCCGACGCGGTCGGGCTCGCCGCCGACAACGCCGACCCGGAGGTGGCGCAGCGCCTCGTGGAAGCCGCGCAGGAGGGCTTCGGCCGGCTCGACGGCATCCTCGTCAGCGTCGGCGGCCCGCCGCCGGGCTTCCTCGCGGACAACACCGACGAGCAGTGGCAGTCGGCCTTCGCCTCGGTGTTCCTGGGCGCGGTGCGCCTGGCCCGCGCGGCGGCCGCCGCCCTGGGCGAGGGCGGCGTCATCGGTTTCGTGCTCTCCGCCTCCGTCCACGAGCCGATCGCCGGGCTGACCATCTCCAACGGGCTGCGCCCGGGGCTGGCCGGTTTCGCCAAGTCGCTCGCCGACGAACTGGGCCCGCGCGGCATCCGGGTCGTGGGCGTCCTGCCGTCGCGCATCGACACGGACCGGGTCCGGGAGCTGGACGCGCTCTCCGGCGACGCGGAGGCCTCCCGTACGGCCAACGAGGCGGCCATCCCGCTGCGCCGCTACGGCACCCCTGAGGAGTTCGGCCGCACCACCGCGTTCCTGCTCTCCCCGGCCGCCTCGTACCTGACGGGCATCATGCTGCCGATCGACGGCGGGGCCGGGCACGGTTTCTGATCCAAGATCCGGTACGGCGAGGGCGGCCACGGCCTGGGGCCGGGATCCGGTACGGCGGAGGGGCCGGGCGATGTCGTCGTCCGGCCCCTCCGGCGCGTCGCGCCGCCGTGTCTCAGCTCACGCGTTCCGCGCGGTGCTTGACGGCCTTGAGCCGCACCTCGGCGGGCAGCCGGGCCAGTCCGGCCGAGTCCCGGGCGTGGGCGATGGCCTCGTCGCTGAGCCGGCCCAGCGCCTCGTCGGGGGCGGCGTGCGGTTCCATCAGGAGCCGGATCCGGGCCTCGGGCGTACTGCGCCGGCCGGTCAGCACGGCCTGGGCGCGGGCCACGCCGTCCAGGGCGCCCGCCTCTCCCGCGAGCACCCCCTCCAGCGCGCGTCCGCGCAGCAGCGCGCCCTCGCCGTCGCCGCTGTCCACCAGGACCTCGGAGAGCCGGGCCCGGCGCAGCTGGGCCAGCAGCCACCACAGGGCGAGCACCACGACGACCGCGAGCACGGCGATCACGACCGGCCACCACCAGCCCTCGGAGCGCCAGCGCTCCCGGTCGGCGTCGCTGAGCAGCACGTCCTTCTTCCCGTACCAGGGCCACCAGGACGGCACGGAGAGTCCGAGGCCGGCGGCCAGCACCCCGCCGCCCACGCAGACCAGGACCAGTCCGACGAGCCCCAGAAGCACCCGGTTGACGGTTCTGAGCACGCCGCTCACCCCTTCCGCGCCGGCCGGCGGACATGGACGGAGAGACTCGGAGGCCGGGACAGCCCCAGGTCCTTGATGCCGGTGGAGAGCACGGTGTCCAGATCGGCCCGTACGTCGTCGAGTTCGCGGAAGTGCGAGACGGCCCGCACCCCCACCTTGCTCCGGCCCATCCGGACCCGGACGGACTGCACCCCGGCCACCTCGACGGCCCGGTCGCGCAGCACCATGGCGGCCGCGGTGCGGTCCAGGGCGGCCCGTACGTCCGGCCGGTCGCGGCGCATCGGGAGCAGATCGCGCAGTCCGGGGGTGAGCGCGAGGACGATCAGCCAGAGGCCGAGGGCGACGGCGACCCCGGCGCCGGTCAGCACCCACACGTCGTCCAGGCGGCGTTCGGCGAGCTGGTCGGCCAGCGAGCGGCGCCAGCTCATCGCCGGGTGGTCGGCGCGGACCGCCGCGACGTCGTAGAGGAGCAGCCCGGCACCGCCCAGGATCACCAGGGCCGTGAGACCGGCAGGGACGCGGCGGGCGGACCAGAAGCGGCCCGCCGGGCCGTCCGGGCGGTCCTTGGCCGGGACCGGGTCGTAGGCCGCGGAGGACGCGGACTGGTCCAGTTCGAGCACGCCGCCGTGCTCGCGCGGTGCGGTGGTGGGCGGTCCCTGGCCGTCGTGGCCGGGACTGCGGGGTTCGGTCATCGGATCCTCCCCTGCGCCGCGAGGCTCGCTCCTGAGGGGTGCAGGCGCTCGACCTGTACGGCCACTTCGGGCACCTCCATCCCCGCCAACGCCTCTACCCGCTCCGCGACCCGGCGACGCACCGCACCGCACTGGCGTCCGATGTCGCTGGGATACGCCAGCTCCAGGCTCACCCGGACGCGGGCGGTGTCACGGTGCACCGTGACCGTGGCACGCGGCGCCGCGGCCTCCTTCGCCGGCGCGTCGACGGCCTCCTTCGCCGCCTGCGCGGCGATCTTCGCCACGACCCGGTCGGCGATCCGGGTCTCGCCGCGCTCCGCCGCGGCCACCCGGCCGCCGGCCCCCGGCATGCCCGTCACCGCCGTCGGTCGCCGCGCTCGCGACTCCGGAAGAAGTCGCCGAACTCCAGATCGCCCTCCAGGAAGCGGCCGGCCACGAAGCCGACCGCTCCCAACGCGGCGACCAGCAGGAACGCCCCGAATCCGCCGAAGTACCCGGCGAACCCGAGCGCCATGCCGGCCACCATGCCGACCACCGCCATGCTCATCTGTGCGCTCCTCAACTGCCGTGGACGAAGGAGAACTGCGGGACGGGAAGAACTACTGGAGACGCGGCTCGGGTTCGTCGTCATCGTCGTCGTCGGGGAGCTTCACATCGCTCACCGCGATGTTGACCTCGACGACTTCTAGGCCCGTCATCCGCTCGACGGCCGCGACCACGTTCTCCCGCACATCGCGGGCCACATCGGCGATCGACACGCCGTAGTCGACGACGATCTCCAGGTCGAGGGCGGTCTGGGACTCGCCCACCTCCGCCTTCACGCCCCGGGTGACGGACTTCGAGCCGCCGGGCACCCGGTCGCGCACCGCTCCGAAGGTCCGCGAGAGCCCGCTGCCCATCGCGTGCACACCGACCACGTCGCGTGCCGCCATTCCGGCGATCTTCTCGACGACGCCGTCCGCGATGGTGGTCCGGCCGCGGGTCGCCGGGGCTCCCCCGCCGCGCTTGGTCAACGTGCTCCTGCTGTCGCCGCCCGAGGCGTCCTTGTCGGGGTTCTCGGGCCGGTTCCGCTGTGGAGTCTCGGTCATCGCCGTTCTTCCCTTCGGGGCAGATGGGGACTTCCTTGCCCACATTAGGTCCGCTTGCCCCGTCTCGCGCCGTGGATGCGGCAGGGTGGGGACATGGACACGGCGGACGGCTCGCAGCGGGCCGAGGGTTGGACGGCGGCGGTCCGGCGGCGGGTGCGGCTCGGCCGGCTGCTGCCGCTGGGCGGTCCGGACGACGGGGCGTGGATCGCGGAACGGGCCGCGGTCGCCGTGCTGCGCGAGGCGGTGGCGGGGGCCTGGCCGGCGCCGGTGCTCGGGGAGCTGCGGCTCTCGGTGGCCGATCCGGAGGCGGCGCCCGCGCCGGGTGTGGAGCCGCCGCCGAGCGCGCTGCCCCCGGGCCCGCTGCGGATCGAGGGCACACTGGCGGCACCGGCCGACCGGCCGCTTCCCGCCTCGGCCGACGCCCTGCGCGCGGCCCTGCTGACGGCGGCCCGGGAGCGGCTGGGGCTGCGAGTGGCCGAGGTGGACCTGCGGGTGACGGAGCTGCTGGACGAGGCGCCGGGGCGGGTCGCGCCGGAGCCGGTGGAGGTGCGCGGGGTCCCGGCGCGGAGCGCGGCGGAGCGTGCGGCCGCCGGAGTGACGGGGGTGGCGGCGCTGACCGGTGTGCTCGGCCCGGCCGTGCACACCGGCGGCGGGTCCGTCCGGGTCGAGCTGGCGGTGGAGGGCGGCGGGCGCACGCTCGACGTGACCCGCGCGGTGCGGGCCGCGGTGGGCGCGGCGGTGGACGGGGCTCCCCCGGTCGCGGTGCTGGTCACGGCGGTGGCACCGGGAGCGGACACCGGGGGTCCGGGGCCTGTCTGAAGGTCCGCGTCGACCACCCTGCGGGTCCTCGTGAGGGGCCGGCCGCTCGCGGGGACACGGAGAACGCGGACCGGGGAGCCGTCGTCACCGCCGCCACGACGCCGGGGTGCGTCCGTGCGGTGCCGTATCGGCGGTGACGGCGAGGAGTCAGTCGCCGGCGCCCGCGAGGTCCCGCAGCCGGCGGCCCTGGGCGGCGCGCTCGGCGGCGCGCTGCTCCTCGTACCCCCGGGAGACGGCACCGCTCAGCAGCGCCTTGGTCTCGATGACGGCGTCGCGCGGTGCGGCGATCAGGGCGCCGGCCAGATCCCGCGCGGCGGCCTCCAGCTCGGCGGCGGGCACCACGAGGTTGGCGAGGCCGGTGCGCTCGGCCTCCTCGGCGTGCACGAAGCGGCCGGTGGCGCAGATTTCGAGCGCGCGTGCGTACCCCACCAGGTGCACCAGGGGGTGCGTGCCGGTGAGGTCGGGGACGAGGCCGAGGCTGGTCTCGCGCATGGCGAACTGCACGTCGTCGGCCACGATCCGCAGATCGCAGGCGAGGGCGAGCTGGAAGCCCGCGCCGATGGCGTGCCCCTGGACGGCGGCGATCGTCACGATGTCGTGGCGGCGCCACCAGGTGAACGCCTCCTGGTACCCGGCGATCAGGGCGTCGAGCTCCTCCTGCGGGCCGCGCCCCATGTCGAGGAACGACGGTTCGCCGTCGAAGCCCTCGGGCGTGAACGCCTGCCGGTCGAGCCCGGCGGAGAACGACACGCCTTCGGCACGGAGCACGACGACCCGCACACTGCCGGGCAGGGCCCGGCCGGCCTCCGTCAACGCCCGCCACAGAGCGGGGGACTGGGCGTTGCGCTTGGCCGGATGGGTGAGGGTCACCGTGGCAACCGCGTCGTCGACGGTGAGTCGTACGCCGTCCTGGTCGAGCACGGAGTCGGGCGAGGTCATGGGGCGCCTCCGGATCGGGGTGCGGTCAGTGCAGTCAGCACAGAGCTAAGTGACTGAACAGTAACCACCCGATCGACCGCACGATCGACCGGGTGGCCACCACCTAGAACCGGTGAGCCCCGGGACAGGCCGCACGACCTGCCCCGATCCGCCCGGGGCCGTCAGGCCGTCGCGGCCTTCTTGCCTCGTGTCGCGCCGCCGCGTCCGCGCAGCGTCACTCCGGACTCGCTGAGCATCCGGTGGACGAACCCGTAGGAGCGGCCCGTTTCCTCGGCCAGCGCCCGGATGCTCGCACCGGAGTCGTACTTCTTCTTCAGGTCTGCCGCGAGCTTGTCGCGCGCGGCGCCGGTCACCCGGCTGCCCTTCTTCAGAGTCTCGGCCACCCGTGCCTCCTCATGGGAAGTGCGCTCTGGACTTCTCATGATCACCCCTCGGGGCCGTCCTGGCCACCCATTCGGCAAGGTCGGTGCAAGCGGATAGACGCCCCCTGAAGGCATCGACACGACCGGAACTCACCATTCCGAGAGGCCGGGGAGGCGGTCCGCACACAGGCCCGAACGAACGCCCAGGTCAGGGCCGCACGGGGATCGAGCGCCCGCGCGCGCCCCCTGTCGGGTCCCGCTCCGGGCGCCGCCCCGGGGTACGAGACCTCCTCACACAGATGAAGGATCACGCGTAGGCCGAATGATCCAGTGCGAGTGGATCATTCGGCCCGGGGACACCGCGAACACGCGTCCGCGGAGGAGGCCGGCCGGGTCAGGCCAGGGCCACCAGGTCCCGGTAGTCCGCGCCCCACAGGTCCTCGACGCCGTCGGGCAGCAGGATGATGCGCTCGGGCTGGAGCGCCTCGACCGCGCCCTCGTCGTGGGTGACGAGGACGACCGCGCCCTTGTACGTGCGCAGCGCGCCGAGGATCTCCTCGCGGCTGGCGGGGTCGAGGTTGTTGGTGGGCTCGTCGAGCAGGAGCACATTGGCCGAGGAGACGACCAGCGTCGCCAGGGCGAGCCGGGTCTTCTCGCCGCCGGAGAGCACCCCGGCGGGCTTGTCCACGTCGTCCCCGGAGAACAGGAACGAACCGAGCGTCTTGCGCACCGCGACCAGGTCGAGGTCGGGCGCGGCGGAGCGCATGTTCTCCAGGACCGTGCGGTCCGGGTCGAGGGTCTCGTGCTCCTGGGCGTAGTAGCCGAGCTTGAGGCCGTGGCCCTGGATGACCTCGCCGGTGTCGGGCTTCTCGGCGCCGCCGAGCAGCCGGAGCAGCGTGGTCTTGCCGGCGCCGTTGAGGCCGAGGATGACGACGCGGGAGCCCTTGTCGATCGCGAGGTCGACGTCGGTGAAGATCTCCAGCGAGCCGTAGGACTTGGAGAGGCCCTCGGCCATGAGCGGGGTCTTGCCGCACGGCGAGGGGTCGGGGAAGCGCAGCTTGGCGACCTTGTCGGAGACCCGGACGGCCTCCAGCCCGGCGAGCAGCCGGTCGGCGCGCTTGGCCATGTTCTGCGCGGCGACGGTCTTGGTGGCCTTGGCGCGCATCTTGTCGGCCTGGGCGTTGAGCGTGGCCGCCTTCTTCTCGGCGTTCTGGCGCTCGCGCTTGCGGCGCTTCTCGTCGGCCTCGCGCTGCTGCTGGTAGAGCTTCCAGCCCATGTTGTAGATGTCGATCTGGGAGCGGTTGGCGTCGAGGTAGAAGACCTTGTTGACGACCGTCTCGACCAGCTCGACGTCGTGGGAGATGACGACGAAGCCGCCCCGGTAGGTCTTCAGGTAGTCGCGCAGCCAGACGATCGAGTCGGCGTCGAGGTGGTTGGTGGGCTCGTCGAGCAGGAGCGTGTCGGCGTCCGAGAAGAGGATGCGGGCCAGCTCGACGCGGCGGCGCTGACCGCCGGAGAGCGTGTGCAGCGGCTGGCCGAGGACCCGGTCGGGGAGGCTGAGCGCCGCGGCGATGGTGGCCGCCTCGGCCTCGGCCGCGTACCCGCCCTTGGTCAGGAACTCGGTCTCCAGGCGCTCGTACTTCTTCATCGCCTTCTCGCGGGTGGCGCCCTTGCCGTTCGCCATCCGGTCCTCGTTCTCCCGCATCTTGCGCAGGATCTCGTCGAGGCCGCGGGCGGAGAGGATGCGGTCGCGGGCGAGCACGTCGAGGTCGCCGGTGCGCGGGTCCTGCGGGAGGTAGCCGACCTCGCCGGAGCGGGTGATGGTGCCGGCCGCCGGGGCGCCCTCCCCCGCGAGGCACTTGGTGAGGGTGGTCTTGCCCGCTCCGTTGCGGCCGACGAGGCCGATGCGGTCGCCCTTGGCGATGCGGAAGGAGGCGGACTCGATGAGGATGCGGGCGCCGGCGCGCAGCTCGACGCCGGAGGCGGTGATCACGGAAAAACTCCAGGGCGGAAGGAAAGGCGGAACGTCTGGCGATGTACGGCTCCGACGTCGTTACTCACGCCTACGCACAAGGAGGATGGCCATGGGGACCAGTCTACTGGCGGTGTCCAACGAGTTTTTCTCCCGCTCGGGCGGGCCGGGGTCCCGGCCCGCCGCCGCCCCCGCGCCCGCCCGGCCACACCGACGAAGCGGGCATACCGGTGTGAACTATCCGATACTCGGCGCATGACCGCGGGGCAGCCGCGGGACGGGCAGAGGGTGGTGCCATGCGGTTCGACGACGACGCCGGGCTGGACACGTCCGAGGTCGGGGACCGGCGCGGCAGCCGCGTCCCGGGCGGGCGCGCCACCGTGGGCGGCGGGATCGCCGGGGTCGTCGCGCTGCTCCTGGGCCTGTTCTTCGGCGTCGGCCCCGATCAGCTCGGGCTCTCCTCGGGCGGACCGGACCCGGCCGCGACCGCCTCGACGGCCGCCCGGGTGGCCGAGGACTGCCGGACCGGCCGGGACGCCAACAGCAAGGACGACTGCCGGATCGTCGCGGTGGTCAACAGCGTGCAGGACTACTGGAGCCAGGAATTCCGCCGGGACGGCACCCCGTACGGCGGTGCGCGGACGATCCTGTTCACCGACCGGGTCGGCACCGGCTGCGGTGCGGCGACCTCGGCCGTGGGCCCCTTCTACTGCCCGGCCGACCGGCAGGTCTATCTGGACCTGGGCTTCTTCGACGAGCTGCGGACCACGTACGGGGCGAGCGGCGGGCCGTTCGCCGAGGCCTATGTCGTCGCGCACGAGTACGGACACCATGTGCAGAACCTGACCGGGACGCTGGACCGGGCCCGGGACGGGCGGACCGGGGCGGACAGCGACGCGGTGAAGGTCGAGCTCCAGGCGGACTGCTACGCCGGGGTCTGGGCGCACCACGCGACGACGACGCCGGAGCAGTCGACCGGGCGGCCGCTGGTCACCGAGCTGACCCGGGCCGACATCCGGGACGGGCTCGACGCGGCCGCCGCGGTCGGGGACGACCGGATCCAGGAGCGGTTCCAGGGCCGGGTCACCCCGGAGTCCTGGACCCACGGCTCGGCCGCGCAGCGCCGGCAGTGGTTCACCACGGGGTTCCGGACCGGCGACGCGGCCGCCTGCGACACGTTCCGCTGAGCCGCAGGGACCCGCCGCGCCCCGCCGCGCGGGCGGTGTCAGTGGGCGGTGCGAGACTGAGACACAGATCACAGCCGGCCGTCAGGGGTCCGGTGCGGACGAGAAGGGACTGAGCACGATGACAGGCGCAGCGGCAGGCGTTCCGACCGTCTACCCGACGATTCTGTACGAGGACGCCAAGGCGGCGATCAAGACCCTCACCGAGGCCCTGGGCTTCACCGCGGAGGCGGTGTACGAGGGCGAGGACGGCTCGGTGATGCACGCGGAGCTGTCCTGCGGGAACGGCAGGGTGATGCTGGGGTCCAAGGGCCGCGAGGGGGTGTTCGCCCGGGTGATGCGGGACGCGGGCCCGGCGGGTGTCTACGTGGTCGTGGACGAGGTCGACGAGCACCACGCACGCGCGGTCGCGCACGGGGTGGAGATCCTGATGGAGCCGACGGACCAGGACTACGGCTCGCGCGACTACATGGCGCGGGACGCCGAAGGCAACGTGTGGAGCTTCGGGACGTACGCCCCGGGTGCGGAGGGCTGAGCCGCCGCACCGGCCGGCCGCGCCCGCCCCGGGTCACGGGCGGGGCGCGGCCGTCGGAGAGCCGCCGCTCTCAGGCTCCGCCGGTGTGCACCTGGAAGGCCGCCTTGCGGACGGCCTTGGCGAGCGCCGGATCGGGGTGCGCGGCGGCCAGGGCCACCAGGACCTGCACGGTGCGTGGATGGCCGACCGCCCGGACCTCGTCCAGCAGCGCGGGGACGGTGCCCTGGACGGCCGAGTCCAGGTGCCGGACCAGCAGCGCGGTCTCGCCGTGGTCGGCGACGGCCGCCGCGGTGTCCACCCAGAGCCAGGTGGCCTCCTCGCGGCTGAGGACCTCCTGGGCGTCCTCGGGGTCGGCCCCGTCGTACTCGGCGAGCCAGAGCAGCGCGTAGGGGCGCAGCGAGGGGTCGGCGGCCACGGACCGCACCTCGGGTTCGGCCGGCGCGCCGACGACCCGGAGCGCCTCGAAGGCGAGCCCGCGCAGCAGCGCGTCCTCGCCGCGGGCCACGCCGAGCAGTTCGGCGACGGCGCTGCCCACGGGCCGGGCGGCGAGCCAGGCCCGGTACTCGGCACGGGCGGGGCCGGGGGTGAGGCGGGCGCAGCCGAGCAGCATGTCGGCGGCGGACTGCTCGATGTTCCCGGCCGGGCTCTGCGCGGCGACGCAGATCTGCTCCAGCTTGACCCAGACCGCCCAGTTGCCGAGCGGGGTGAGGGTGGCGTGCCCGGGGTGCAGGGTGAGCGCGCCGAC
Source organism: Streptomyces sp. NPDC057682 (assembly GCF_042799575.1). Classification (NCBI taxonomy): domain Bacteria; kingdom Bacillati; phylum Actinomycetota; class Actinomycetes; order Kitasatosporales; family Streptomycetaceae; genus Streptomyces; species Streptomyces sp. NPDC057682. The sequence continues at coordinate 57,227 of NZ_JBHVIN010000023.1, forward strand.
GGCGGCCAGCCCCTCCAGGGCCCAGTCCAGCAGGAGCGCGACCAGGGCGGCGGGGTGCGCGGTGGGCTCGGGCACGGCGGGCACGGGCAGTGGCTGGGGCCCGTACGGGACCTCGCAGCGCTCCTCGTGCAGTTCCGCGACGCGCTGGCCGAGCAGGTCCAGGAGCACGGGCACCGCGACCGGGCCCGCCGAGAGCTGGAGCAGGGAGAGCACCTGGGGCACGGCCTCGACGGCCTCGGCGACGGCGGTGGAATCGATGCCGAGGGGTGCGGGGTGGACGAGCGACCAGGCGTCGAAGAGCGCCACCCAGCCGCGCAGCACGGCGGAGTCGTCGCGGTCCCAGGCGCGCAGCCGCCAGCCGGGCCGCGCGGTGTCGCCGTGCAGTTCCACGAGTCCGGCGAGACGGGCCCGGTCCCAGCCGGAGCGCACCTGCTCGGGGGACAACTCCAGCGCCGCCGCGGCCTGTTCGAGGGAGCGGGCGGCGAGCGGGGCTATGCCCGCCCGGGTGCCGTCGGCCGCCCAGCGGGCGATCCGGACGGCGTCGGCGAGGGCGGCCCTGGCCTGGCGGGCCAGTTCGGCCCGGGGCGGGGTGCCCTCGGGAGGACGCGGCGCGGGCCTGGTGCGCCGGGTGGTCACGGCCTTACGAGCGGTGGCAAGGGGTCGCGGGCGGACAAGTCGCAGCCTGGAGTCGCGCGGGGTACGGGACGTCACGGGGAGCAGTCTTGCCTCTGACGGCCCGAAAGCCCAAACGGAACCCCGCTGACCGGTCCCGGAAGGGGATCACGGGGCCCGGGACCAAGCACCCGAAGCGGCACATCGGCTCACATCAGGGGCGTGAGGAAGCGGCGCAGGGTCTCCTCGTAGTGGACCGGGTCGGCGTTCCACATCGCACCGTGCGGAGCCCGGGGCACGGGGTGCAGCGAAACCAGGTCGGGGCGGAGCGCGGCCAGCTCCCGGGACGGCCGCCAGGGGGCGAGGGTGTCGTCGGGGCCGTGGAAGATCAGCGTCGGGACGTGCAGGGTCGCCGGGACCGAGGTGTCCAGGAGACGGGCCCCGTGCAGGCCGGTCTGGCCCTGGGCGGCGCGGACGGCCAGGGGCCGCAGGACGGAGGGGACGCCCCGGGCCGCGGCCAGGGCGCGCAGGGTGACGGCCCAGTCCAGGACCGGGGAGTCGAGGACCAGACCGCGGATCCGGTCCCGGAGCGCGGAGTTGACACTGGCGTGCAGGGCCATGGCGGCACCGGTGGACCAGCCGTGCAGGACGACCTGTTCGGCGCCGTAGCGGACGGCGAAGCGGATGGCCGCGTCCAGGTCGCGCCATTCGGATTCGCCGAGGTGGGAGAGGCCGTCCGGGGAGCGCGGGGCGTCCGGGTCGCCGCGGTAGCCGAGGCCGAGCACCGGGAGCTGCTGCCCGTGCAGGAAGCCCAGCACGTTGAGAGGGTGCGCGCGGGTGGTGCCGATGCCGTGCACCGCGATCACCCAGGTGGCGCGGGACCCGGGGACGAACCAGGCGGGCAGTCCGCCCAGCTCGCCGGGGATCTCGACCTCGCGGAAGTCCAGGCCCAGGGCCTCGGCGGGGTCGCCGGTGTGGACCTCCGGGGTGATGTGGACCTTGGCGCCGGGGACCAGAACGCCCCGGTCGACGCGCTCCAGCCGGCGCACGACGGTGTCGGCCGCCTGGCGGGCCTGGTCGAGCACCGGTCCGACGACGGCGTGGACGTCGTCGCCCGCCAGTCCGTAGGTGCCGGGCCGCAGCGAGGCGAGGGACCGGGTGAGGGTGACCTGTCCGGCGGCCGTGGCGTGCACGGTCAGACCGCGGTCGGCGGGAAGGGGTCGTCCGGACGGCGCCCCGAGGGCGGCGTCGCTGGCGAACCGGCCGGCCGCGACCGCGGCCGCTCCGGCGCCGAGGATGGTGGTGACGGCCGCTGCCGTCGCTGTTGCCGGGCGCACGGCATCAGTCTCCGGGGCTCCCCCGGGCCCGGCCACCGGACGGGGGCCGTCCGGTGGCCGGGCCGTATACGGGAGGGTCCGCGCGACGGGGGCGGGGAGCGTCGGGGACGGGTCCGCCGCACGGGGCCGGGGCGGCCGGGGGCGCGGTCCGCCGCACGGGGCCGGGACCGGTCAGCGAGGGCGCTGTCCGTATCCCTTCAGGGCCTCGCCGACCTCGGCCAGTTGCCCGGGGGTGAGCAGGGCCGGGGTGCGGCCGGGGACGGAGCTGGCGGTGAGCCAGAGGTGGCAGAGCCATTCCAGCTGGGCGGTGCGGTCGTAGGCCTCGTCGAGGGTGGCGCCGTAGGTGACGGTGCCGTGGTTGCCCAGCAGACAGCCGGAGCGGTCGCGCAGGGCCAGGAGCATGTTCTCGGCCAGCTCCTCGGTGCCGTAGCGGGCATAGGCGGCGACCCGGACGGGGCCGCCGAGCATCGCGGAGGCGTAGTGGAGGGAGGGCACCTCGGTGACCAGGGTGGAGACGGCGGTGGCGTGGACGGCGTGGGTGTGCACGACGGCGGCGGCGTCGGTGTTCCGGTAGACGGTGAGGTGAAGGGGGAGTTCGCTGGTGGGGGTCAGTTCGCCGTGGGTCCGCTTGCCTTCCGGATCCACGGCGGTCAGATCCTCGGGGCGGAGCCGGTCGTAGGGCACTCCGCTGGGGGTGACGAGGATCGTGTCGCCGACCCGCGCGGAGACGTTTCCCGAGGTCCCGACGACCAGCCCCTCGGCGGCGGTTCTGCGGGCGGTCGTGACGACCGCGTCCCAGGCCGCTTCGATCGATTCGCGCCACGCATCGCTCATACGAAGATCCTTTCAACGGATGAGCGGCCTCGTGCCGCCCCCTCCCGCGGGCCCGCGCCCGGCCCCGAATTCTGGGCCCCGCACGGCCCGTAACGGAATCCCGCCTCCGTCCGGCGGACGAAGAGGGCGGCCGGGCTCCGCTTGGAGTCACCGCAAAGCCCTGCCCAGTTCATCTTCCGTTCACCCAGCTTGCCTACGGTCCACGTGCCAATGACGTCGAACGATTGCCTGGGTAAATGGAACACATCACGCTGCTGCTCGCGATTGTGATCGTGACAGCTCTAGTGTTCGATTTCACGAACGGTTTCCACGACACCGCCAACGCGATGGCCACGACCATCTCGACCGGCGCCCTCAAACCCAAGACAGCGGTGGCCATGTCCGCCGTTCTCAACCTCGTCGGCGCGTTCCTGTCGGTGGAGGTCGCCAAGACGATCTCCGGCGGGATCATCAATGAAGACGGGCTCAGAACCGAGGTCATCTTCGCGGCGCTCGTCGGCGCCATCCTGTGGAATCTGCTGACCTGGCTGGTCGGCCTGCCCTCCAGTTCCTCCCACGCCCTGTTCGGCGGCCTCATCGGCGCCGCGGTGATGTCCGCGGGCTGGTCCTCCGTCGACGGCGGCACCGTCGTCACCAAGGTGCTGCTCCCCGCGGTCGCCGCCCCGATCGTCGCCGGTGTCGCCGCGCTCCTGGCCACCCGGCTGACGTACCGGATCGGCGGGCGGATCCAGGGCGAGGCCCAGGAGAAGGCCACCGCCAAGGGCTACCGGGCGGGCCAGATCGCCTCGGCCGGCCTGGTCTCCCTCGCCCACGGCACCAACGACGCGCAGAAGACCATGGGCATCATCACCCTCGCCCTGGTCACCGGCGGTGTCCTCTCCCCCGGCTCCAACCCGCCGGTCTGGGTGATCGTGAGCGCCGGTCTCGCCATCGCGATGGGCACCTACCTCGGCGGCTGGCGCATCATCCGCACCATGGGCAGCGGGCTGACGGAGCTCAAGCCGCCGCAGGGCTTCGCCGCCCAGACCAGCGCGGCCACCGTCATCCTGGCCTCCTCGCACCTCGGCTTCTCCCTCTCCACCACCCAGTCCTGCTCCGGCGCCGTGATGGGCGCGGGCCTCGGCCGTCAGGGGGGCGTGGTCCGCTGGTCCACCGCCACCCGGATGTTCGTCGCCTGGGGCCTGACCCTGCCGGCCGCCGGTCTGGTCGGCGCGGGCGCCGAGTTCGTCACCAAGCAGGGCACCTGGGGCGTCGTCGTCGTGGCGGCGCTGCTGGTCGCCGGCTCCGGCGCGATCTGGGCGCTCTCGCGCCGCAAGCCCGTCGGCCACGACGATGTCGCCCCGTCCGGCGCGCAGTCCGCGCCGGACGCCGAACCGGCCGGAGTCGTGACCACCGCCATCGCGGCCGTCAGCCCGCCGCCCACGCTCGCCGCCCAGCCCGACCTGTCGGCGACCCTCCCGTCCCCGGCCGCGCCCGTCGCCGCCGACCCGGCCCGACCCGCCACGGTGTAAGGACAGACACATGCACATCGACTGGGCAGCACTCGGCACCGTCTTCGGCGTCTCCCTCGTCACCACCGTCGCTCTCGTGGGCCTGTTCACCCTCGGCATCGTCGGCCTCTCCAAGCAGCCGGAACCGGCCGCGCGGGGCGGCGCGGCGGGCGGTTCGGTCCTGCTGGCCCGCGCCGGCGGGTACGTCTGCTTCGGACTGTGCGCGGCGGCGGTCGCGTACGGGATCTATCTGATCGTCGCCTGAGGGCCGTACGCCCTCTCCGACCCCCACCGGGCCGGGCACCCTTCACGGGTGTCCGGCCCGGTGTGTGTCCGCCCACACCGCGCCCCCGCAGGTCAACGGCAAGTTGACGGGTGTTCGCGGAGCGTGGTGGACTGCCGGAGCCATTACGGCGACAGCAGAGGAAGCCGGTGCGAATCCGGCGCGGTCCCGCCACTGTCACCGGGGAGCGGTCTCCCCTCTCGGAAGTCACGGTCCACCAGGACCGGAAGGCCGGGAGACCGCGGATCCGGGAGCCAGGAGACTCTGGTCGCCGTCTCGTCGAACCAGGGCGCGGACCCTGAGTGAGGACATATCGCCATGCCCGGCCCCGTCGCGACCCCTTCCCCGCCGCTTCCCCGTACCGGGGCCCGCCGAGGCGCCACGGCCGGCTGACCCGTGCGTGCCGATCGCGTCTTCGCGTACGGCGCCACGGCCGGGATGATCGGCGATCTGCTGCTCGGTGACCCCCGCAGGGGCCATCCGGTGGCCGCCTTCGGGCGGGCCGCGGCGGACGTCGAACGCCTGCTGTGGCGCGACCACCGGGGGTGGGGCGCACTGCACACCCTGGTCTGCGCCGGCGGCGCCGCCGGGGCCGCCGCACTGGCCTCCCGCGCCCTGCGCCACCACCCCGCCGCCTCCGTCGCCCTGACGGCGGCCGCCACCTGGTCCGTCGTCGGGGGCACCTCCCTGGGCCGCGAGGCGCGGGCCATCGGCGGCGCGCTGGCCGCCGGGGACATCGAGGGGGCCCGGGAGCGGCTGCCGCATCTGTGCGGCCGCGACCCGCAGTCCCTGGACGGTCCGCAGATCGCCCGCGCGGTGGTGGAGTCCGTCGCCGAGAACACCTCGGACGCCGTCGTCGGCGCCCTGGTGTGGGGGGCGCTGGGCGGAGTCCCCGGGCTCGTCGGTTTCCGGGCCGTCAACACGCTGGACGCCATGGTGGGCCACACCTCGCCCCGCTACCGGCGCTACGGCTGGGCCTCCGCCCGTCTCGACGACGTGGCCGGCTGGCCCGGCGCCCGGCTGACGGCCCTGCTCGCCACCGCCGCCGGAGGGGCGCCGCGTGCGGCGGTCCGGGCCTGGCGGGCGGACGCCTCCCGGCATCCGAGTCCCAACGCGGGCCCGGTGGAGGCCGCGTTCGCGGGGGCGCTCGGCGTACGGCTCGGCGGCACGCTCGCCTACGGCGGCCGGGTCGAGCACCGTCCCGTGCTCAACGGCGCGGCGGGCCGGGCGGTGGAGACCGCCGACATCGCACGCGCGGTGCGGCTCTCGCGCCGGGTCGGCACGCTGGCGCTCGGCGTCGGCGTCGCGGCCCGGCTGGGCAGCGGGCTCGTCGCCCGGCGACTGGCCCGGGGCCGTACCTCCCCCTCCCCCACGGCCGGAAGGAACCGGACATGAGCGGCGGACTGCTGGTCGCCGGGACCACATCGGACGCGGGCAAGAGCGTCGTCACGGCGGGCATCTGCCGCTGGCTGGTGCGCCGGGGCGTGAAGGTGGCGCCCTTCAAGGCGCAGAACATGTCGCTGAACTCCTTCGTGACCCGTGAGTGCGCCGAGATCGGGCGGGCCCAGGCCATGCAGGCGCAGGCCGCCCGCGTCGAGCCGACCGCCCTGATGAACCCGGTGCTCCTCAAGCCCGGCGGCGACCGCTCCAGCCAGGTGGTGCTGATGGGACGCCCGGTCGGCGAGATGAGCGCCCGCGGCTACCACGGAGGCCGGCAGGAGTCCCTGCTGTCCACCGTCACGGACTGCCTGGAGCAGCTGCGGAGCACGTACGACGCGGTGATCTGCGAGGGCGCCGGCAGCCCGGCCGAGATCAATCTGCGCCGCACCGACATCGTGAACATGGGCATCGCGCGGGCGGCCCGTTTCCCGGTGGTGGTCGTCGGCGACATCGACCGGGGCGGGGTCTTCGCCTCGTTCTTCGGGACGACGGCGCTGCTCTCGCCCGAGGACCAGGAGCTGATCGCCGGGTATCTGGTGAACAAGTTCCGCGGCGACGTCTCGCTGCTGGAGCCGGGGCTCGACATGCTGCGGGAGCTGACGGGCCGGCCGTCCTACGGGGTGCTGCCCTTCGCGCACGGTCTGGGCATCGACGAGGAGGACGGGCTGCGGGTGTCCCTGCGCGGTGCCGTACGCGAGTCGGTGGTGGCCCCGCCGCACGGGGAGGACGTCCTGCGCGTGGCCGTGTGCGCGGTGCCGCTGATGTCGAACTTCACCGATGTCGACGCGCTGGCCGCCGAGCCGGGCGTCGTCGTGCGGTTCGTGGACCGCGCGGAGGAGCTGGCCGACGCCGATCTCGTCGTCGTGCCCGGCACCCGGGGCACCGTGAAGGCGCTGGCCTGGCTGCGCGAGCGCGGACTGGCCGACGCGCTGCTGCGACGGGCGGCCGAGGGCCGTCCGGTGCTCGGGATCTGCGGCGGCTACCAGATCCTCGGGACACGGATCGAGGACGAGGTGGAGTCGCGCGCCGGGCGCGTCGAGGGGCTGGGGCTGCTTCCGGTCCAAATCCGCTTCGACCGCGAGAAGACCCTCGCCCGGCCGTCCGGCGAGGCGCTGGGCGCCCCGGTCGAGGGGTACGAGATCCACCACGGCGTCGCGGACGTGCGCGGCGGCGACCCCTTCCTCACCGACGGCCGGGGCCGCCCGCTGGACGGCTGCCGTTCCGGCTCCGTCTGGGGCACCCACTGGCACGGCTCGCTGGAGAGCGACGCCTTCCGGCGCGCCTTCCTCACCGAGGTCGCACGGGCCTCGGGGCGCCGTTTCGTCCCCGCCCCCGGCACCTGTTTCGCCGCGCTCCGCGAGGAACAGCTCGACCGCCTCGGCGATCTGATCGAGGAGCACGCGGACACCGACGCGCTGTGGCGGCTCATCGAGTCGGGCGCGCCGTCCGGGCTGCCGTTCGTTCCGCCGGGTGCGCCCGCATCCCCCGCCCAGGAGGTCATGTGAGTACGCCCTACCCCTTCACCGCGATCGTCGGACAGGACGACCTGCGCCTCGGGCTGCTGCTCAACGCGGTGAGCCCGGCCGTCGGCGGAGTCCTCGTCCGGGGCGAGAAGGGCACCGCCAAGTCCACCGCCGTCCGGGCGCTGGCCGCGCTGATGCCCGAGGTCCGTGTCGTCCCCGGCTGCCGGTTCTCCTGCGCCCCGGACGCCCCCGACCCGGCGTGTCCGGACGGCCCGCACCCCTCCGGGACCGGCGTGGCGCGGCCCGCCCGCACGGTCGAACTGCCCGTCGGCGCCTCCGAGGACCGGCTCGTCGGGGCCCTGGACATCGAACGGGCGCTGGCCGAGGGCGTGAAGTCCTTCGAGCCGGGGCTGCTGGCCGAGGCGCACCGGGGGATCCTCTACGTCGACGAGGTCAACCTCCTCCACGACCATCTGGTCGACCTGCTGCTGGACGCGGCGGCGATGGGCGCGTCGTACGTGGAGCGCGAGGGCGTCTCCGTGCGGCATGCCGCGCGGTTCCTGCTCGTCGGCACGATGAATCCGGAGGAGGGCGAGCTGCGCCCGCAGCTGCTCGACCGGTTCGGGCTGACCGTGGAGGTCGCCGCGTCCCGGGACACCGACCTGCGGGTCGAGGTGGTGCGGCGGCGGCTGGCGTACGACGACGATCCGGCGGGTTTCGCCGCCCGGTGGGCGGACGAGGAGGCGGCGCTGCGGGAGCGGATCACGGCCGCGCGGGCGCTGCTGCCGGAGGTGCGGCTGGGCGACCGGGCGCTGCGTCAGATCGCGGCGACGTGCGCGGCGTTCGAGGTCGACGGGATGCGGGCCGACATCGTGATGGCCCGGACGGCGACGGCGCTGGCCGCCTGGGCGGGGCGTACGGACGTGCTGGCCGAGGACGTGCGGCAGGCCGCCCTGCTGGCGCTCCCCCACCGCCGCCGGCGCAACCCCTTCGACGCGCCGGGGCTCGACGAGGACAAGCTCGACGACACGCTGGAGGAGAACGGCGGCGGGGACGACGATCCGGAGCCGGACGGCCCCGGTGGCGGCGGCCGGCCGCCCCGGGGGGACGGTCCCGACACGCCGCCGGAGCCCGGGGCCGGGGCGGACGACACGCCCGGAGCGGCCGGTGACGGGCCGTCGGAACCGGCTCCCTCGCTGCCCGGACAGGGCGGTGAACAGGCACCGGCGCGGGCCGGTGAGCCGTTCCGGACGAAGGCGCTGAGCGTGCCGGGGCTGGGCGAGGGCGCGGCGGGGCGGCGGTCCCGGGCGCGTTCCGCGCAGGGGCGGACGACCGGGGACCGGCGGCCGCGGGGCGGGCTGACGGCGCTTCATCTGGCCGCGACGGTACGGGCCGCCGCCCCGCACCAGCGGGCGCGGGGCCGGTCGGGTCCGGGGCTGGTGGTGCGGCGGGACGATCTGCGGCAGGCGGTGCGGGAGGGGCGCGAGGGCAATCTCGTGCTGTTCGTCGTGGACGCCTCGGGGTCGATGGCGGCGCGGCAGCGGATGGGAGCGGTGAAGGGCGCGGCGCTCTCGCTGCTGCTGGACGCCTATCAGCGGCGGGACAAGGTGGGGCTGATCGCCTTCCGGGGGCGGGGCGCGGAGCTGGTGCTGCCGCCGACCTCCTCGGTGGACGCCGCGGCGGCCCGGCTGGAGCTGCTGGCGACCGGGGGCCGCTCCCCGGTGGCGGCCGGGCTGCTGAAGGCGCATGAGGTGCTGCGGGTGGAACGGCTGCGCGATCCCTCGCGCCGGCCGCTGCTGGTGGTACTGACGGACGGGCGGGCGACCGGCGGACCGGAGCCGCTGGCGCTGGCCGCGCGGGCGGCCCGGCTGCACGCGGCCGCGGGCACCGCGTCGGTCGTCGTGGACTGCGAGGCGGGGCCGGTCCGGCTGGGACTGGCCGGGGTGCTCGCCAATGAGCTGGGCGGCACCGCCGTCACGCTCGACGAGCTGCGGGCCGACACCGTCGCCGGGCTGGTCAAGGACGTGACGAACACCCTCAGGAGGGCCGCGTAATGCCGCAGGGACAGCCGGACAGCGTGCCGGACGACGGACTCACCACGCGTCAGCGGCGCAACCGCCCGCTGCTGATGGTGCACACCGGCACCGGCAAGGGGAAGTCGACGGCCGCCTTCGGGACGGCGCTGCGCGCCTGGAACCAGGGGTGGTCCGTCGGGGTGTTCCAGTTCGTGAAGTCGGCGAAGTGGAAGGTCGGCGAGGAGAACGCGCTGAAGGTCCTCGGGGCGAGCGGCGAGGGCGGTTCCGTCACCTGGCACAAGATGGGCGAGGGCTGGTCCTGGGTCCAGCGCGACGACCAGAGCGACAACGAGGCGAAGGCCCGCGAGGGCTGGGAGCAGGTCAAGCGCGATCTGGCGGCCGAGACGTACCGGCTGTACGTGCTCGACGAGTTCGCCTATCCGCTGCACTGGGGGTGGATCGACACGGACGAGGTCGTCGAGGTGCTGCGGAGCCGGCCCGGCACCCAGCATGTGGTGATCACCGGGCGCAACGCGCCGGCCGCCCTGCTGGAGGCGGCGGACCTGGTGACGGAGATGACGAAGGTCAAGCACCCGATGGACGCCGGGCAGAAGGGCCAGAGGGGCATCGAGTGGTGAACGTCCCCCGGCTGGTCGTGGCCGCGCCCTCGTCCGGGAGCGGCAAGACGACCGTGGCGACGGGTCTGATGGCGGCGCTGACGGGCCGCGGGCTCGCCGTGTCCGGGCACAAGGTCGGCCCGGACTACATCGATCCGGGCTACCACACGCTGGCGACCGGCCGTCCGGGACGCAATCTCGACGCGTACCTGTGCGATCCGGACCTCGTCGCGCCGCTGTTCCTGCACGGGGCGCGGGGCTGCGACCTGGCGGTGGTCGAGGGGGTCATGGGGCTGTACGACGGGGCCTCGGGGCAGGGCGAGCTGGCGTCCACCGCGCACGTCGCCAAACTGCTGCGGGCCCCGGTGGTGCTGGTCGTGGACGCGTCCTCGCAGTCGCGGTCCGTGGCGGCGCTGGTGCACGGCTTCGCCTCGTGGGATCCGCGGGTGCGCATCGGCGGGGTGATCCTCAACAAGGTCGGGACGGACCGGCACGAGGCGCTGCTGCGCGAGGCGCTGGAGGAGTCCGGGGTGCCGGTCCTCGGGGTGCTGCGGCGGGCCGAGCGGGTCGCCGTGCCGTCCCGGCACCTGGGCCTGGTGCCGGCCGCCGAGCGGCAGGGCGGGGCGGTGGACGCGGTCGCGGCGATGGCCGAGCAGGTGCGGGCCGGCTGCGATCTGGACGCGCTGACGGCACTGGCCCGGTCGGCCCCGCCGGTGCCGGGCGAGGCATGGAGCCCGCCGGAGCACCGGCCGGGCCGCCGCCCGGTCGTCGCCGTCGCCTCCGGGGCGGCGTTCACTTTCTCGTACACCGAGCACACCGAACTGCTGGCCGCGGCCGGTGCCGAGGTGGTGCCCTTCGATCCGCTGCGGGACGAGACGCTGCCCGAGGGGGTGGCGGGGCTGGTCGTCGGGGGCGGGTTCCCGGAGGTGTACGGGCCGGAGCTGTCGGCGAACGAGGCGCTGCGCCGGGAGGTCGCGGCGCTGGCCGCCTCGGGGGCGCCGGTGGCGGCGGAGTGCGCCGGGCTGCTGTATCTGGCGCGGTCGCTGGACGGGCTGCCGATGTGCGGGGTGCTGGACGCCGAGGCGCGGATGTCGGGGCGGCTGACGCTCGGCTACCGGGAGGCCGTGGCGCTGTCCGACAACGTGCTGGCGGCGGCCGGGACCCGGATGCGCGGGCACGAGTTCCACCGCACGGTGCTGGAGCCGGGGGCCGGTGACACCCCGGCCTGGGGCATGCGGCTGCCCGAGCCGCGGGTGGAGGGCTTCGTCCGGGGCGGGGTGCACGCCAGTTATCTGCACACGCACTGGGCGTCCCTGCCGGGCACGGCGCGGCGGTTCGTCGAACGGTGCGCGGGGTGAGCGGTGCCCGCCGGGCGCACCGCCGGGGGTCACTGGGCCAGGCCGACGACCAGCCAGATGAAGCCGACCCCGGCCACGGTGAACAGCAGGGTGGAGCGGGCCGGGTGGTCGTGGTGGGCCTCGGGCAGGATCTCGGCGGCGGCGAGGTAGAGCAGCGCCCCGCCGAAGAAGCCGAGATAGCAGCCGAGCAGTTCCTCCGGAAGGGTGAACACGAGGGTCGTCGCCGCGCCGACGACGGGGGCGGCCGCGTCCGCGTACAGCATCGTCAGCGCCTTGCGGCGGGCGTTCCCGTACAGGCTGGTGATCGTGTACGTGTTGAAGCCGTCGGCGAAGTCGTGGGTGATGACGGCGAGGGCGACGGCGGCTCCCATGCCGCCGCCGACCTGGAAGGCGGCGCCGAGCGCCACCCCGTCCATGAGGCTGTGGCCGACCATGGCGGCCGCGGCGGTCAGCCCGACCTGGGGGACGCGTTCCTCGCCTGCGCCGTGGGCGGCCTGGCGGACGGCGAGCAGACGCTCCACCAGATGCGCGAAGAGGAAGCCGCCGACGAACAGGAGGAGGGCCGCCGGTACGCCGAGGACGAGGCCGCCGGCGGCCTCGATGGCCTCGGGCAGCAGATCGAGACCGACCACGCCGAGCATCAGTCCGCCGGCGAATCCGAGCACCAGGTGGCGGCGGTCGGTGACGCGCTGGGCGACCCAGCCGCCGGCCAGGGTCATGAGGAACGCGCCGAGCGCGACGAACACCGCCATGGGGTCTTGCTAGCCGATGGATCCGGGTCCCCGCATCTCCGGACGGGCGGCGCGGAGCTGGTCGTCGGAGTGGGGGCGTCCCGGGGGGTGGGCGCGGAGGAGGTCGTCGCACTGGTCCGGGAGGCGCTGGCGGTCGCCGGTCCGGGGGTGCCCCCCGTGGCGGAGCTGGTGACCGTCGACACGAAGGCGGACGAGCCGGGGATCGTCGCGGCGGCGGCCCTGCTCGGGGTGCCGCTGCGTTCGTATCCGGCCTCCGTACTGGCCGGAATCATGGTGCCCCATCCGTCCGGGGCGCCGCTCGCCGCGACCGGCACGCCCTCGGTGGCGGAGGCCGCCGCGCTCGCCGGGGGCGGTGAACTCCTCGTCCCCAAACGGAAGTCACGCGTCCGGGGCGGTCCGGCGAAGGCGACCTGCGCGGTGGTCCGGCGCACGCCCGGCGGGCACGTCGGCGGGCATGTCGGCGGTGCGGTCCCCGCCCCGGACCGTTGCGTGAAGCCGGGTACGGGGCGCATAGTCGTTCTGCCGTGCACCCACCCGGATCACGACGGCCCTCCCCACCGTCCCCCCACCCCCACCATGGCGGTCATGTACATTCCCACGGATAGTCCCGACGCCTCCGGCGCGGGCAGACACGACCTGCGCCATCACGGTGACGCCGAGGTACGGGGACAGGGCAGGGATCTGACCGATCTCGCCGTCAACGTACGGGCCGGAACGCCGCCGCACTGGCTCACCGAGCGGATAGCGGCCTCACTGGGCACGCTCGCCGCCTATCCCGACGGCCGCACGGCACGTGCGGCCGTCGCCGCCCGGCACGGTCTCGCACCGGAGCGCGTGCTGCTGACCTCCGGCGCGGCGGAGGCGTTCGTACTGATCGCACGGGCGCTGCCGGCCCGTCGGCCGGTCGTGGTGCATCCTCAGTTCACCGAGCCGGAGGCGGCGTTGCGCGCGGCCGGGCACGAGGTGGGGCGGGTGCTGCTGCGGGCCGCGGACGGCTTCCGGCTGGATCCGGCCGAGGTACCGGACGAGGCGGATCTGGTGGTGGTCGGCAATCCGACCAATCCCACGTCCGTTCTGCATCCGGCGGCGGTGCTGGAGCGGCTGGCCCGGCCGGGGCGGACGCTGGTGGTCGACGAGGCGTTCATGGACGCGGTGCCGGGCGAGCGCGAGGCGCTGTGCGGCCGTACGGACGTCCCCGGGCTGGTCGTGCTGCGCAGTCTCACCAAGACCTGGGGACTCGCCGGGCTGCGGATCGGCTATGTGGCGGCGGAGCCGGAGACCGTACGGCTGCTGGAGGAGGCGCAGCCGCTGTGGCCGGTGTCCTCCCCGGCCCTGGCGGCGGCGGAGGCGTGCATGGAGCCCCGGGCGCTGGCGGAGGCGGCCGAGGCGGCGGAGCGGATCGCGGTGGACCGGGCCCATCTGGTGGCGGGGCTGCGGGAGTTCACCGAGGTCGAGGTGGTGGAGCCGGCCCGGGGGCCGTTCGTCCTGGTGCGGCTGGAGCGGGCGGCGGAGATCCGGGAGCGGCTGCGGATGCTGGGCTTCGCGGCCCGGCGCGGTGACACCTTTCCGGGGCTCGGTGCCGAGTGGCTGCGGCTGGCCGTACGGGACCGCGCGACGACCAACCGCTTCCTCCAGGCATTCGATCTGGCGCTCCAGGCGCTCTCGGCGGTCAGCCGCTGACGATCTCCGGCTTGAGCGGGGCGAGGCGTGCGGCGATCTCGCCGATCGTGACGTCGTCGACCCCGGCCTCGGTCAGCGAGGCGGCGAGGTGGTCCACCACGCGGTCGAAGTGCGCGCCGGTGATGTCGAGTCCCTGGTGCGCGCGGTTCATGCCGCGGCCGGCGTAGGCGCCGGGGGAACCGAGGGCGCTGCCGACGAAGGCGCGCTGGTGGGCCTTGAGGCGGTCGACGTCCGTGCCGGTGAAGTAGGGAGCCAGCTCGTCGTCGGCCAGGACGCGTACGTAGAAGAGGTCCACCACGGCCGCGACGGCGTCGGCGCCGCCGATCCGGTCGAAGATGCTCGTCGGCGCCGGGTCCGGGGTCGCCGATTCCTTGGTCTGATCCATGGCAGTCGAACATAGCGTCGAAGAGGGCCGCCGGGACTCGGTTGGCCGGAATCCACAGGTGCGGACAGGGAAGTGGGGAGCGGCGTTCCGACTGTGAACACCGCTCCCCGTCCCCGGTGACGGCCCCCCGCCGTCACCGTCGGGCCCCGGTCAGTTCTGCGAGCGGCGCCTGGCCACGACCGTCGCCGCGGCACCGGCCGCGAGCAGCAGGGCCGCGCCGCCGGCGATGTACGGCGTGCTGGAGCTGCTGCCGGTCTCGGCGAGGTCGGCGTCGGTGGACTGCGGCGTCCGGTCGGTGCCGGTCTGGGTCGTGACGTCACCGCCGGTGGAGCCCATGGTGCCGGATCCGGAGGTGGCGCCGCCGTTGCCCGAACCCCCGTCGCCCGAACCGCCGCTGTTCGAGGCGCCGTCGGTGGAGCCGCCGTCGGTGGAGCCGCCGCCGGTCGAACCGGCCGTGGTGGAGCCGCCGTCGCCCGAACCGCCGCTGCTCGCACCGCCGTTGTCGGAGCCGCCACCGCTGGTGGAACCGCCGCTGTCCGAGCCGCCGCTGGTGGAGCCGCCGGTGCTCGCGCCGTCGCCGCCCGGCTTCGGCGTCTCGCAGGTGGCCTCGGCGAGCGTGACATCGCCCTTCACATCGGCGACGTTGAGGTCGAGCGGGTTGACGGCGACCTTCAGCTGGAGGGCGACCGCGGCGGCGGTTCGGGTGGTGGTGCTGGTCTTCGAGAGGTCCAGCGTCACCGAGCCGACGCCGGGGACGGCGACCCGGGTGGTGCCTCCGGCGGACAGGGTGACGCGCTTGCCGAGCACCTTCACATGGCCCAGCACGTTCGACTCGGCGACCGGCCGGTGTCCCGTCTCGCAGACGGCCTTCGAGGTGACCTGCTCGACCTCGACGAGCGAGAGCAGCGGCAGACCGGGCAGGTGCAGCCGGGCCCGGACCACGTTGCTGTAGCCCTCGGCGCGGTGCCGCTCGACGGTCGCCCGCGCGGTGGCCACGTCGGCGCGCAGCACGTGGACCGGCCGTCCGCTCTCCACCCCGTCCAGCTTCACGGTGAGCGCGGTCCGCTCGGCGCTCCGCGGGGCGCTCACCTCGTTGAGCGTGGCCTTGAGCGGCACGTCGATCGCCTTGTTGAGCAGCGAGACGTCGAGGGCGGTGCGGAGCACGACCGCGCTCGCCTTCCCGTCGCCGGTGGTCGTGGTGGCCGGAGCGGCGGTGGCCTGCGCCGGGACGGTCACCAGCAGGGCGACGGGGGTGGCGGCGGCCGCCAGGGCGGCGAGACGGAAGGTGTTGCTGTTCAAGATGGTGGAACCCCCACAAGAGACATGGAGCCGCCGGCGCCGTCCAATGGGGGACATCGTGGGCACCGGTGGCCTCGACTCCGTGAATCTTTACGCACAGAGGGTGAACTGGCGGGCACCCGAGGTGAGTTCACCCCAAAGGGGGGTTTCCGCGTCTGTATTCGAATATTCCGGCACGTGTGTTCCTCGGGTTCACCCGTTTCACCGAGCGCGGTGGCTCCCCACGACGCCCGCACGGCTCGGGCGGACCATTCCAACGACCGGATACGCCCGGGGTCACTGCCGGTCAACCCGGTGCGTCCCGGACCGCGGCGGTCCGGGACGCGGGGGCAAGGGCCGTCCGTCAGCCCACGACCCGCCCGTTCAGCACGATGTGGCGCGGGGCCGCCAGCACACGGACGTCCGCGCGCGGGTCCTCGTCGTACACCACCAGATCGGCCGGGGCGCCCTCCTCCAGACCGGGCCTGCCCAGCCAGGCACGGGCGCCCCAGGCCGTCGCGGACAGCGCCTCCAGGGGCGGGATCCCCGCCCGGACCAGCTCGGCCACCTCGTCGGCCACCAGTCCGTGGGCCAGCACCCCGCCCGCGTCCGTGCCGACGAACACCGGCACCCCGGCGTCGTACGCCGCGCGCACCGTGTCGTAGCGGCGCTCGTGCAGCCGGCGCATATGGGCGGACCAGCGGGGGTACTTGGCCTCGCCGCCCCGGGCCAGCTCGGGGAAGGTGGCGATGTTGACCAGGGTCGGCACGATCGCGACACCGCGTTCGGCGAAGAGCGGGATCGTGTCCTCGGTCAGCCCCGTGGCGTGCTCGATGCAGTCGATCCCGGCCTCCACGAGGTCGACGAGCGCGTCCTCGGCGAAGCAGTGGGCGGTGACCCGGGCGCCCAGCCGGTGCGCCTCGGCGATGGCCGCCTCGACCTCCCGGCGCGGCCAGCACGCGGTCAGATCGCCCACCTCGCGGTCGATCCAGTCGCCGACGAGCTTCACCCAGCCGTCCCCGCGCCGGGCCTCCCGCGCCACGTACGCCACCAGGTCACCGGGCTCGATCTCATGGGCGTAGTTGCGGGTGTAGCGGCGCGGCCTGGCGATGTGGCGGCCCGCCCGGATGATCTTCGGCAGGTCCTCCCGGTCGTCGATCCACCGGGTGTCGGCCGGTGAGCCCGCGTCCCTCAGCAGCAGCGCCCCGGCCGCCCGGTCGTCGAGGGCCTGCTTCTCGGAGGTGGCCGCGTCGACCGCGCCGTGGTGGTCCAGCCCGACGTGGCAGTGGGCGTCGACCAGGCCCGGGAGCACCCATCCGGTGACGACGTCCGCCCCGTCCGCGCCCGGGGGCCGTTCGTACGTGACCCGTCCGCCGACCGCCCAGAGCCCGTCCCTGACGTCGTCCGGGCCGACCAGCACCCGGCCCTCCACCCGCAGTACCCGCGCCGCCTCGTGATCGCTCATGCACAGCACTGTACGAGCCCTCCGGCCGGGCCCCCACCCCCGGACCGGGGGGCCGGCGGACGGGCCGGGACGGTCCGCGCGGGCCCTCCCGGACCCCCTGGGTACCCTCGGTGCAGGCACGGCCGGCAGGCCGGGCCGCACATCGATCCGATTCCGAAGAGAGCCCCGCCGTGACGCACCCCTTCCTCGATCTGACCCCGCTCACCGCCGCGCACTTCGCGGCGATCGAGCGGCGGGTGGCCCGCCTCCTCGCCACCGAGCAGGACGTCGTCATCACGCAGGGCGAGGCGCTCCTGCCGCTGGAGGGCTGCATCCGGGGCGGCGCCCGGCCCGGTTCCACGGCCCTGAACGTCGTCACCGGACCGTACGGGCAGACCTTCGGCAACTGGCTGCGCGACTGCGGCGCCGAGGTCGTCGACCTCGCGGTGCCCTTCCACACGGCCGTCACCGCCGAGCAGGTCGCCGAGGCGCTGGCCGCGCACCCCGAGATCGACTTCGTCTCGCTGGTCCACGCGGAGGCCGCCACCGGCAACACCAACCCGGTCGCGGAGATCGGCGAGGTCGTCCGCGCCCACGGGGCGCTGTTCATGCTGGACGCCGTCGCCTCGGTGGGTGCCGAACCGCTGCTGCCGGACGTCTGGGGCGTGGACCTGTGCGTGATCGGCGCGCAGAAGGCGATGGGCGGGCCGGCCGGGGTCTCGGCGGTGTCGGTGAGCGCCCGCGCCTGGGAGCGGATGGCCGCCAACCCGCAGGCGCCGCGCCGCTCCTACCTCTCCCTGCTGGACTGGAAGGAGCGCTGGATCGACACCGGCCGCCGGGCGCTGCCGCACGCCCCGGCGCAGTTGGAGATGCTGGCCCTGGAGGCGTGCGTGGAGCGGATCGAGGCAGAGGGCGCCGAGGCCGTCATGGCCCGCCACGCGGCGGCGGCCGCGGCCACCCGGGCCGGTGCGCGGGCGCTCGGCGGCGGTCTGGCCCCGTATGTGCACGAGGCCCGTGACGCGGCGCCGGTGGCGACGACGCTGCGCGCGCCCGAGGGTGTGGACGCCTCGGCGCTGGTCGCGCAGGCGCTCGCGGCCGACCCGTCGCTGCCGCTGATCGCGGGGGGCGGGGCGCTGTCCAAGGAGATGATCCGGGTCAATCACTACGGGGTGGACGCGACGCGGGGCGCGGTGCTGTCCTCGCTGGCGGCACTGGGGGCCGCGCTGGCCGACACGGGCCGGCCCGTCGATCTGGAAGCTGCCCGGAAGGCCGTTTCGGAAACCTGGCCCAGCGAATAAATTCCAGCGTTATTCCACCGTGCGGGGAGCTGCCTAATTCCGGGCAGCTCCCCGCATTCTTCTGCCCGCTTTCCCCCGGGCTAAACACCTGGGTTTTCCGGGCGATCACTCCACACAATTCTCCGGTGTGCCACGAGAGTTACGAGCTTGTGACCGACTCCACACCGTGGGAACTATGCCCGTTTAATTCCGCTCAAATCACCCGAAAACCCAGAGGCCTCGCGCCGGTGTGCGCGCTCGCGTGATAGCACAGGGAACGCTTTCACCCAACCCCTTCCCTCGATGCGGTTTGGAAATTTGCTGGGTAAATTCAATTCACATGACCGCCGCACCAGCAGATTGTGCCCGTGCCCGAAGCGAATTCATCACCATCGACATCCCACGAGTGGAGGACGGGGCCGCGATCTGGCGTATCGCCCGCGACTCCGAGGTCCTGGACCTCAACTCCTCGTACAGCTACCTGCTGTGGTGCCGTGACTTCGCGGCGACCTCCGTGGTCGCGCGCGACGAGACCGGCGCCCCGGTCGCCTTCGTGACCGGGTACATCAGGCCCGACCGGCCCGAGACGCTCGTCGTCTGGCAGGTCGCCGTCGACGCCGGCCACCGCGCCACCGGCCTGGCGGGGAAGCTGCTGGACAGCCTGACCGCGCGGGTCGCCGCCGAACAGGGTCTCGCCTCCGTCGAGACGACCGTCACCCCGGACAACACGGCATCGGACCGGCTGTTCACCTCGTACGCGCGCCGCCACGACGTGGCGCTGGAGCGCGAGGTGCTCTTCGACGGCGCGCTGTTCCCCGAGGACACGCATCTGCCCGAAGTGCTCTACCGCATCGGCCCGTTCCACACCTGAGCGCCACCGTGCCGACGGGGCACCGCCCGCCGGCAGCCTCTTCACCGCCCGTCACACCCCCCTCACGCAGGAGACCCGCTGTGACCATCACCCCGCCTGCCCGCCCGTCTCCCACCACCGCCCTCAACCGGCATGCCTACGGCATGACTCCTCCGGATCTCAGCGTCTTCGAGACCCTGGAGTCCGAGGTACGGAGCTATTGCCGCGGCTGGCCCGCCGTCTTCGACCGGGCGCAGGGCGCCCGGCTCACCGACGAGGACGGCCACACCTACCTCGACTTCTTCGCCGGCGCGGGCTCGCTCAACTACGGCCACAACAACCCGGTGCTCAAGCGCGCGCTGATCGACTACATCGAACGCGACGGCCTCACCCACGGCCTGGACATGGCGACCACCGCCAAACGCGCCTTCCTGGAGACGTTCCAGAACGTCGTCCTGCGCCCGCGCGACCTGCCGTACAAGGTGATGTTCCCCGGCCCGACCGGCACCAACGCGGTCGAGTCCGCGCTGAAGCTGGCCCGCAAGGTCAAGGGTCGCGAGTCCGTGGTCTCGTTCACCAACGCCTTCCACGGCATGTCGCTGGGCTCGCTGGCGGTGACCGGCAACGCGTTCAAGCGGGCCGGGGCCGGCATCCCGCTGGTGCACGGCACGCCGATGCCGTTCGACAACTACTTCGACGGCCAGGTCCCGGACTTCCTCTGGTTCGAGCGGCTGCTGGAGGACCAGGGATCCGGGCTCAACCACCCGGCCGCGGTCATCGTGGAGACGGTCCAGGGCGAGGGCGGGATCAACGTGGCCCGCGCCGAGTGGCTGCGGGCGCTCCAGGACCTGTGCCACCGCCAGGACATGCTGCTGATCGTCGACGACATCCAGATGGGCTGCGGCCGGACCGGCGGCTTCTTCTCCTTCGAGGAGGCCGGCATCACCCCGGACATCGTGACGCTGTCCAAGTCGATCAGCGGCTACGGACTGCCCATGTCCCTCTGCCTGTTCAAGCCGGAGCTGGACGTCTGGGAGCCGGGCGAGCACAACGGCACCTTCCGCGGCAACAACCCGGCGTTCGTCACCGCCGCCGCGGCCCTGGACGCCTACTGGGCGGACGGGCAGATGGAGAAGCAGACCCTGAAGCGCGGCGAGCAGGTCGAGCAGGCGCTGCTCGCCGTCTGCGGCGAGCACGACAGCGCGCGCTTCCGCGGCCGGGGGCTGGTGTGGGGCCTGGAGTTCGACGACCCGACGCGCGCCTCGGCCGTCTGCGCCCGCGCGTTCGAACTGGGGATGCTGCTGGAGACCTCGGGCCCGCAGAGCGAGGTCGTGAAGCTGCTGCCGCCGCTGACCATCACCCCCGAGGAACTGGACGAGGGGCTGCGCACCATGGCCCGCGCCGTCCGCGAGACCGCCTGACCGTACGGCCCCGGCGGTGCGTCACCGCGTGCTCCGCCCCCGTACCGCCTCCACCGCAGGCACCACCACCGCAGAGAGAAAGGCACCGAACCACCGTGATCGTCCGATCGTTCGCCGACATCGAGAACACCGACCGGCATGTGAAGGCCGAGTCCGGCACCTGGGAGAGCAAGCGCATCGTGCTCGCCAGGGAGAAGGTCGGCTTCTCGCTCCACGAGACCATCATGTACGCCGGCACCGAGACGTCCATGTGGTACGCCAACCACATCGAGGCCGTGCTGTGCGTCGAGGGCGAGGCCGAGCTGACCAACGACGAGACGGGCGAGAAGCACTGGATCACGCCCGGCACGATGTATCTGCTCAACGGCCACGAGCACCACACCATGCGCCCCAAGACGGACTTCCGCTGCGTCTGCGTCTTCAACCCGCCGGTCACCGGACGGGAGGAGCACGACGAGAACGGTGTCTACCCGCTGCTGACCGAGGAGGGCTGAGCCCATGACCACCGACGTACGCACCGATCCGTACCCCTCGCGCGGCGCCGCCGAGATGACCACTCCCCGCCAGGACCCGGTCATCTGGTCCGCGCCGGGCGCACCGGGTCCGATCACCGCCAAGGAGCTCCAGGGCTACGAGCACGACGGCTTCCTCACCGTCGGACAGCTCATCACCCCGGACGAGGTGGCCGGCTACCACGCCGAACTGGAACGGCTGATCGCCGACCCCGCCGTCCGCGCCGACGAGCGCTCCATCATCGAACCGAAGTCCCGGGCCGTCCGGTCCGTCTTCGAGGTCCACCGGATCAGCGAGGTCTTCGCCCGGCTGGTCAGCGACGAACGGGTGGTGGGCCGGGCCCGCCAGATCCTCGGTTCGGATGTCTACGTCCACCAGTCCCGGATCAACGTGAAGCCCGGCTTCGGCGCCTCCGGCTTCTACTGGCACTCGGACTTCGAGACCTGGCACGCCGAGGACGGACTGCCGCGCATGCGGACCGTCTCCGTGTCGATCGCCCTGACCGAGAACCACGACACCAACGGCGGGCTGATGATCATGCCCGGCTCGCACAAGTCGTTCCTCGGCTGCGCGGGCGAGACGCCCAAGGACAACTACAAGAAGTCGCTCCAGATGCAGGACGCCGGCACCCCCTCCGACGACGCCCTGACCAAGATGGCCGACCGCCACGGCATCAGGCTCTTCACCGGCAAGCCCGGTTCGGCCACCTGGTTCGACTGCAACGCCATGCACGGCTCCGGGGACAACATCACCCCCTTTCCGCGCAGCAACGTCTTCATCGTCTTCAACAGCGTGGAGAACGCAGCCCAGGAGCCGTTCGCGGCCCCCGTCCGCCGCCCGGAATTCATCGGGGCACGGGACTTCACCCCGGTGAGGTAGGGATGCGCGGGGCGGGACGCGTGGTGCGTTCCGCCCCGCCCGTGTCATATCCGCTGGACCCGGCGGAGCCCGCCGGGAAACAGTGGGCCCATGACCTCACACGTACATCACGTCACCATCGACTGCGCGGACGCCTACGAGCTCGGTTCGTTCTGGGCCCGGGTGCTGGGGGGCTCGCTGGCCGACGACGACCTGCCCGGTGATCCCGAGGCGCTGCTCGAAACCCCGGGCGCGGCGCTCCTGTTCGTCACCGTGCCCGAGCCGAAGCGCACCAAGAACCGGGTCCACTTCGACGTCATGCCCGACCGGACGCGGGACGAGGAGGTGGAACGGCTGCTGGCGCTCGGGGCGACGGTGGTCGGGGACCACCGGAGGCCGAACGGGCGGGGGTGGGTGACGCTGGCCGATCCGGAGGGCAACGAGTTCTGTGTGGAGTGCGGTGCCGAGGAGCGGGCGCGGCTGACCGGGACGCGCCGGCCGGTGACGGCGGACGACGTGACGGCGACGGTGGCGCTGTGCGTGGAGACGCTGGGCGCGGCGGCGGACCGGGACTGGCACGTTCCGGCGGGGGACCTCACCTGGGACTGCTGGGAGACGGTCGACCATCTGCAGGACGACCTGTTCTCGTACGCGGTGCAACTCGCCCCGGGCACGCCCTCGCTGGAGACGCACGTGCCGTACCACTGGGCGCCCCGGCGCGAGGGCGGGCCCTGGAACGCGGTCTGGGCCGACCCGGAGACGGGCGTCGCCGGGCTGCTGAAGACCGTGGAGACGGGCGGCGCCCTGCTGAGCGCGATGGTCCGCACGACCCCGCCCGCCACCCGCTCCTTCCACTCCTACGGGCCCTCCGATCCGGAGGGCTTCGCCGCGATGGGCATCGTGGAGACCCTGGTGCACACCCAGGACGTCGCCGCCGGGCTCTCGCTGACGTGGGCACCGCCGCAGGATCTCTGCGACCGGGTGCTGGCCCGGCTCTTCCCCGACGCCCCCGAGGACGAGGACCGCTGGGCCGTGCTGCTGTGGTGCACCGGCCGCACGGCCCTGCCCGGCCATGAGCGCCGCACCTCGTGGAAGTGGCGCGGGGCCCCGCCGGAGGAGGCCCCGCAGGCGTAGCGTCGCCGTTCGGATCGGGAGCGGGCCCGGCGTGATCCGAACGGAAGGCCCTACCGGTGGGAGAACCAGGAGGCGGCCGGCAGCAGTTTCGTGTCGTAGCCGAACAGGGCCTGGTTCTCCCAGGCGTTGCCCGAGGCGGGGTCGGCCGGGTCCCAGCCGCTGCCGGCGACGGCGGTCCAGGCCGGCTCCCAGTAGACCGCGCCCAGTCCCCGGCCGCCGGGCACGGCCTCGACGACGTTCAGGACGTCGCGGAGGTTGGCGGCCTGCCCGGCCGGGGTGGCGGGATAGCCGCTGACCAGCTGGCCGGCGGTGGCGATGTTGTTCTCCAGCCCGTCGGCGTCCGCGAGGGTGTGGGCGTAGGCGGTCTCGGCGACCAGCACCGGCTTCCCGTAGCGGGCGGCGGCGTCGTCCAGGTTGGTCTGGAGGTCGGAGAGCGGCCCGTGCCAGTAGCCGTAGTACGAGAGCGCGACGACGTCGAAGGGCACTCCGTACGCGACGGCGTTGTCGAACCACCAGCGGGTGCCCGCGTTGTCGCCGCCCTTGGCCAGGTGCAGGGCCACCTTCGTGCCGGAGGAGACGGCCTTGGCCGCGTTCGCCCCGGAGGTGAGCAGTCCGGCGAGCTGGGACCAGTGGTCGGTGGAGCCCTCGGGCCAGAGCATCCCGGCGTTGATCTCGTTGCCGATCTGGACCATGTCGGCGGTGGTGCCCTGTGCCTTGAGGGCGTTCAGTACGTCGTACGTGTGGGTGTAGACGTCGGTGCGCAGCTGTGCGTAGCCGTGTCCGGCCCAGGCGGCGGGCTTGTTCTGCTTGCCCGGGTCGGCCCAGCTGTCGGAGTAGTGGAAGTCCACGAGGACCTTCATGCCGAGGGCCTTGGCGCGCTTGGCCATGGCGAGGACGTGGGCCTTGTCGTTGTAGCCGTCGGCCGGGTTCACCCACACCTTGAGGCGGACGTAGTTCATCCCGGCGGAGCGCAGCAGGCCCGTCGCGTCGCCGGTGGCGCCGCTCGCGGAGCGGTAGACGGCGCCGTGGGCCTCGTTCTTCGGGAGGGTGGAGAGGTCACCGCCCTTCACGGTGAGGCCGGTGGAGCCGGGGGCGAAGGCGATGTCGTCGAAGTTGGCCCACTCCCCCGCGTGGGCGTCGGAGTTGAGGCTGAGGGTGCAGGCGCCGCCGACCACCTTCACGGAGGTGACGAGGCGGATCCAGGCGCCGTTCGCGGTGGGCGGCAGATCGGTGCGCTGTTCGGCGCTGCCGCAGTTGCGCAGGGCGAGGTAGGCGGAGTTCTGGCCGCCGCTGGACCGCACCCACGCGCTCAGGGTGTAGGTGCCGTCGGTGAGACCGGTGAGGTACTGGTAGGTCTCCACCTTGTAGGCGGAGGCGGACCAGTGGCTGAGCCGGGTGCTGCCGCCGTGGCCGCCGGCCTCGGTGAAGGAGGCGGTGTTCTGCCCGGTGGCCGAGTACGTCGACCAGCCGGTGGCACCCGACTCGAAGCCGGTGTTGACGGGGGTGGTGGTGGCCGCGTGCGCGGGGAGGGCCGGGAGTGCGGCCAGCAGGAGGCCGGTGAGCGAGGCCACCAGCACCCCCGCTCTCCTTCTGCCGTGCGTCGTTCCGTACATCGTCGATGTCCCTTCGACCGTTGTGCGGGAGGTGCGGGGGTGAAACGGGTCGTGCGTCCTCAGCCGTCGAGGCGGACCACGCGGACGCCGCCCGCCGGGACGGCGAGATGGCCGGTGGCCGGTTCTCCGGTGAGGAGTTCGGTGCCGGGGGCGTCGAGCGGCACCTTGGCCTCGCTCCCGGTGTGGTTGATCAGGAAGAGGTACGTGCCGGCCTCGCCGGTGCGGGTGACCGCCTCGACGTCGTGCGGGAGGCCGGTGCGGGGCGCGATGCGGGCGTCCTCGCAGGCGCGGTCGAGGACGGCGTCCAGACCGGCGGCGGTCGGCCGGGTGGAGACGTACCAGGCGGTGCCCTCGCCGAGGCGGTGGCGGGTGACGGCGGGCCGGCCGGCCGGGATGCCGTCGGCGTAGGACCACTGGGTCTCGGCGCCGCGCGGGACCACCACGTCGGTCCAGAGGTCGGCGGTCAGCTCCGGTCCCTCGGGGGCGCCCTCGGGCGTGATCAGCCGGACCGTCTCGCCCTCCCCGAGCGGGGAGAACTCCTCGACGGTCAGCCCCAGCACGTCCCGCAGCGCGCCCGGGTACGGACCGGGGTGCACGGCGTCGTTGGTGTCGACGATGCCGGAGAAGTACGAGACGACGAGGGTGCCGCCGCCCTCCACGTACCGGCGCAGATTGCGGCCGGTCTCCTCGGTGGCGAGGTAGAGGGCCGGTACGACGACGAGGGGGTAGCCGGACAGGTCGGCGTCCGGGTGCGCGAAGTCGACGGTGAGGTGGCGGTCGTAGAGAGCGGCGTAGTAGGCGTCGGCGCGCTCGCGGGCGTCGTGGGCCTGGCTGGGCCGCCACTCCAGGGACTGCGCCCACCAGGACTGCCAGTCCCAGACCATGGCCGCGTCGGCGACGGTCCGGGTGGTGCGGATGCCGTCCAGCAGGCCGAGGTCGGCGCCGAGGCGGGAGACCTCGCGCCAGATCCGGGAGTCCGTACCGGCATGCGGGACCATCGCGGAGTGGAACTTCTCGGCGCCCTGCCGGGACTGCCGCCACTGGAAGAACATCGCGCCCTCCGAGCCGCGTGCCACGTGCGCCAGACTGTTGCGGGCCATCTCGCCGGGGCGCTTGGCCGGGTTGCGGGGCTGCCAGTTGACGCCGCTGGTGGAGTGCTCCAGGAGCAGCCAGGGGGCGCCGCCCGCCACCGAGCGGGTGAGGTCGGCGGCCATGGCGAGGTTGACGTGGGTGCGGCGGCCGTCGGTGATCAGGTAGTGGTCGTTGGTGACGAGGTCGACCTCGCGGCCCCAGGCCCAGTAGTCCACCGAGTCGCACTGGCTGAGCGCGGTCATGAAGTTGGTGGTGACCGGGATGCCGGGGGCGAGCCGGTGCAGCAGGTCCCGTTCGGCGCGGAAGTTCTCGCGCATCGTGGCGTCGGCGAAGCGGGCGTAGTCGAGGTGCTGGGCGGGGTTGCCGACGGTGGGGGTGGTGCGCGGCGGGTCGATCTCGTCGAGGCTCCGGTAGCGCTGGCCCCAGAAGGCGGTGCCCCAGGCCTCGTTGACCGCCTCGACGGAGCCGTGGCGGTCGGCGAGCCAGCGGCGGAAGCGGGCGGCGCAGTGGTCGCAGTAGCAGGCGCTGACCGGGACGCCGTACTCGTTGTGGACGTGCCAGAGGGCGAGGGCCGGGTGGTCCGCGTAGCGGCGTGCGAGCTGTTCGGTGATGTTCGCGGCGGCGGCCCGGTAGTCGGGGTTGCTGTGGCAGATCGCGCCGCGTGAGCCGAAGGCGTAGCGCGTGCCGTCCCGGTCGACGGGCAGCGCCTCGGGGTGGGCGCGGTAGAACCAGGCGGGCGGGGCGACGGTGGGGGTGCCGAGGTCGGCGCGGACGCCGCCCGCGTGCAGCAGGTCCAGGAGGCGGTCGAGCCAGCCGAAGTCGTAGCGGCCGGGGTCGGGTTCCAGCAGGGCCCAGGAGAAGATCCCGACGCTGACCATGGTGACGCCGGCCTCCCGCATGAGGCGCATGTCCTCGTGCCAGACCTCCTCCGGCCACTGCTCGGGGTTGTAGTCGCCCCCGAAGGCCAGCTGGTGCAGACCCTGCGGAGCGGTCGCGCGAGGGGTGTGCGGCATGGGTGTCTCCTGGGCTCTTTGATACAACTTCTGGGAACGTGCACACACCGTCTCGGCGGCACAGAGCCAACATAACCGCACAGCAACAACCATTGACAAGTGTCGGTTTCGTTTCTCTACTGTGAACGCTCACAGCGCACATCAGGCGCTGCACCCTCGCTTCTCGTCAGGGGAGACCTCCATGAAGTACCGCATCGTCGCGGCCTGTGCGGCCGCCTCGCTCGCCGCCACCGCACTGCTCACGGGCTGCGGCTCGTCGGACGACGACGGCAGCGGCGACGGCCCGGCCGCCTCCGGCCCCGTCTCGCTCACCTACTGGGCCTGGGCCCCCGGCCTGGACAAGGTCGCGGACCTCTGGAACAAGGGCGAGGGCAAGAAGGCCGGCATCACCGTCACGGTGAAGAAGCAGGCCAGCGGCGACGACCTGGTCACCAAGATCATCACCGCGGCGAAGGCGCACAAGGCCCCCGACCTGGTGCAGGCGGAGTACCAGGCACTGCCCACCCTGGTCTCCAACGACGTGCTGGCCGACATATCCAAGGAGGCCGGCGACGCGAAGGGCGCGTTCGCCGACGGCGTCTGGCAGCAGGCGACGCTGGGCTCGGACGCCCTGTACGCGCTGCCGCAGGACTCCGGCCCGCTGATGTTCTACTACCGCAAGGACCTCTTCGCCCAGTACGGGCTGACCGTGCCCACCACCTGGGAGGCGTTCGCCGAGACCGCCCGCGCGCTGAAGAAGAAGGCCCCGGACAAGGACCTCACCACCTTCTCCTCCAACGACTCCGGCCTCTTCGCGGGCCTGGCCCAGCAGGCCGGCGCCCAGTGGTGGACCACCTCCGGTGACACGTGGAAGGTCGCCATCGACGACCCGGCCACCCGCAAGGTCGCCGACTTCTGGGGCGGCCTCGTCAAGGAGGGCGCCATCGACAACCAGCCGATGTACACCCCGGCCTGGAACAAGGCGCTCAACACCGGCAAGCAGATCGCCTGGGTCAGCGCCGTCTGGGCGCCCGGCACCCTGAACACCGCCGCCCCCGACACCGCCGGCAAGTGGGCCATGGCCCCGCTCCCCCAGTGGACGGCCGGCGAGAACGTCACCGGCAGCTGGGGCGGCTCCTCCACCGCCGTCACCAACGACTCGAAGCACAAGGAGGCCGCGGCCACCTTCGCCAAGTGGCTGAACACCGACTCCGCCGCACTCGCCGCCCTGGTGAAGGAGAGCGGGATCTACCCCGCCGCCACCGCCGCCCAGACCGGCGGCGCGCTCGCCAAGCCCCCGGCCTACTTCTCCAACCAGCCGGACTTCTACACCGAGGCCGCGAAGATCGCCAAGGGCACCGCCCCCGCCGCCTGGGGCCCGAACGTGAACGTCGCGTACACCGCGTTCAAGGACAACTTCGCCGGCGCCGCCAAGAACCGCTCCGCCTTCGGCCCCGCGCTCACCGCGATGCAGGACGCCACCGTCGCCGACCTGAAGAAGCAGGGCTTCGGAGTCTCCGAGTGACACGCGCACGCCGCCGGAAGCCGTACGGGGTCAAGAGCGCCCCGTACGCCTTCCTGATCCCCGCCACCGTCCTCTTCCTGCTCTTCTTCGCGCTGCCCATCGGCTACGCCCTCCACCTCAGCCTGCGCCGGACCGAGGTCAGCGGACTGGGCCTCGGCAGGGGCGCGCGCAAGGAGGTCTGGGCCGGACTCGCCAACTACCGCCAGGCGCTCGCCGACTCCGAACTGCTGCACGGCGCGCTGCGCATCCTCGGCTACGGCGCGATCGTCGTCCCCGTCATGCTGGGCCTCGCCCTGCTCTTCGCGCTGCTCCTGGACACCGAACGGATCCGGCTGCGCGGCTTCACCCGGCTGGCGATCTTCCTCCCGTACGCGATCCCCGGCGTGGTCGCGGCCCTGATGTGGGGATTCCTCTACCTGCCGGACGTCAGCCCGTTCCACTTCCTGCTCGACAGGGCCGGCCTGCCGCAACCCGATCTGCTCGACGGCGGCCCGCTCTACCTCGCGCTCGCCAACATCGCGGTCTGGGGCGGCACCGGCTTCAACATGATCGTCATCTACACCTCGCTGCGCGCCATCCCCGCCGAGATCTTCGAGGCGGCCCGGCTGGACGGCTGCTCGCAGCTCCAGATCGCGCTCCGGATCAAGATCCCGATGGTCGCGCCCTCGCTGGTGCTGACCTTCTTCTTCTCGATCATCGCGACCCTCCAGGTGTTCAGCGAGCCGACGACGCTGAAGCCGCTCACCAACTCGCTCTCCACCACCTGGAGTCCGCTGATGAAGGTGTACCAGGACGCCTTCGTCAACAACGACATCTACGCGGCGGCCGCCCAGGCGGTCATCATCGCCTTCGTCACCCTGGCCCTGTCCTTCGGCTTCCTCAAGGTCGCCAACTCCCGTACGAAGCAGGGGGATGCCCCGTGACCACGACGCACCCGGCCGCGCCGGCCGCGGCCCGCCGCCGCTTCGCCCTCGTGCCCACGGCGGCGCTGCTGCTGGGGGCCCTGTACTGCCTGCTGCCGGTCGCCTGGATCCTCGTCGCCTCGACGAAGTCCGGCGGCGAGCTGTTCTCCACCTTCACCTTCCTGCCCGGCTCCGGCTTCGCGGACAACGTCGCCGACCTCTCGGCGTACCGGGACGGGGTCTACTGGAGGTGGATGGCCAACTCGGCCCTGTACGCCGGCGTCGGCGCCCTGCTGTCCACCGCCGTCTCCGCGGTCTCCGGCTACGCGCTCGCGATGTACCGCTTCCGGGGCCGGGAGACGATCTTCAACATCCTGCTGGCCGGGGTGCTGATGCCGCCGGTGATCCTCGCCGTCCCGCAGTACCTGCTGATGGCGAAGGCCGACCTCACCGACTCCTACCTGTCGGTGATGCTTCCCGTGATCCTCTCCCCGTACGGCGTCTATCTGGCCCGGATCTACGCGGCGGCGGCCGTGCCGGGTGACGTCGTCGAGGCCGGGCGGATGGACGGCGGCGGGGAGTGGCGGATCTTCCGCACCATCGCGCTGCCGATGATGGTGCCGGGCCTGGTGACCGTCTTCCTGTTCCAGTTCGTCGCGATCTGGAACAACTTCCTGCTGCCGTACATCATGCTCGGCAACGACGAGAAGTTCCCGGTCACCCTGGGACTGTTCACCCTGCTCCAGCAGGGCGCGTCCACCCCCGCCCTCTATACGCTGGTGATCACGGGGGCGCTGCTGGCGATCGTCCCGCTGATCGCCCTGTTCCTGGTCGTCCAGCGGTTCTGGAGCCTCGACCTGCTCTCCGGGGCCGTAAAGTCCTGACGGGCCCCGTCGGGGCGACACTTGATGAAAGATCACGCACCATGAGCCGCACAGAACAGACCGGATCGGGACGCCGACGGCCGCCGACCATCCATGACGTGGCACGGGAGGCCGGGGTCTCCCGTGGCACGGTCTCCCGGGTGCTGAACGGCGGCCACAACGTCAGCCCGGCGGCCCTCGACGCGGTGAACGCCGCGATCCGCAAGACCGGCTACACCGTGAACCGGCACGCCAGATCGCTGATCACGGGCCGCTCCGACTCGGTGGCGTTCCTGCTCACCGAGCCCCAGGAGCGGTTCTTCGAGGACCCGAACTTCAATGTGCTGCTGCGCGGCTGCACCAGCGCGCTCGCCGCGCACGACATCCCGCTGCTGCTGATGATCGCGGGCACGGAGGCCGAGCGCCGCCGGAACATGCGCTACATCGCGGGCCATGTCGACGGGGTGCTGCTGGTCTCCAGCCACTCCGGCGACCCGGTCGCCACCCAGCTCCACGCGGCCGGCGTCCCCCTGGTCGCCTGCGGCAAACCGCTCGGCCAGGGCTCGAAGGTCAGCTATGTGGCGGCCGACGACCGGGACGGCGCCCGGGACATGGTGCGTTTCCTGTACGAGTCGGGGCGCCGCCGGATCGGTACGGTCAGCGGCCCGCTGGACACCCCCGGCGGGGTGGAGCGGCTCGCGGGCTACCGCGAGATGCTGGCCGACTGCGGGCTGCCCGCCGACGAGGCGCTGATCGTGCCCGGCGACTACAGCCGGGCGGGCGGGGAGGCGGCGGCCGCGCTGCTGCTGGAGCGCGCGCCGGACGTGGACGCGGTCTTCGTGGCCTCGGACCTGATGGCGCAGGGGGTCCTCGCGGCGCTGGAGAAGGCCGGCCGCAGCGTGCCGGACGACGTGGCGGTGGGCGGTTTCGACGACTCCCCCGCGGCGCTCGCCTCCCGGCCCGCCCTGACGACGATCCGCCAGCCGTGGGACCGGATCAGCGCCGAGATGGTCCGGGTGCTGCTGGCCCAGATCGGCGGGGAGGACCCGGCCGCGGTGATACTGCCCACGGAGCTGGTCCGGCGCGGGTCGGCGTGACGGGGGCGTCCCGGCGCCCGTGGCTCACGGCCCGCCGGCGCCCCTGCGGGTAGCGCGATGCGGTCTAGACCAATACGCGGCGAGGGGAACCCGGAGCCGGGTTTGACCCCCCGGATCCGCCGGTATCTTCGCCGGATCACGTCGGACAAACATTTCCCGCTTCGCGTCTTTTCCGCCCGATCGGCTAACCGTCACAGGTAACCCGCAAGCGGAGTGACATTTTCCATTAATATCCGAAGGCAGAAATCCTCCACACACGTGGCACCTACACAAATCATGTCCGAAACCAGTCGGGAAAATACCCCTCCCTCAACAAGCGCGCCGGTCACCGACACCGCCCCGGAATCCCTGGCCCCATGAACCATGACCATGTGGCCGAAACAGAACGCACCACTCCGGCGTGTTCGGACTACCCTCCGACCACACGCCGCCGATCACGGTCCACCCGGCCCGGCCCGCCCCGACGCCACTTCGACCGCTTCGATCCGCGAGAAATAAACAATTAACGATCGCATCATTGACACATGCCTCCCACATAACGGCTAAGTGGTGAACGGCGAAAACCCTTCGCCGTCGACCTGAAAAGCGTGTGGTCGACCCGTGCATCCCATGGGAGACACGCAATTGACTGTCACCGGCATATCCAGACCGGCTGCCAGACGGACAAGATCCGCCTGGACGGGGCTGACCGCCCTGGCCGGCGCCTCAGCCATCGCGTTACTGGGACTCACCGCTCCGGCGGCGACCGCGACGGCTTCCGCGAGTGCTGACCCGACCACGAAACCGTCCGTGGAGGCCTCCTGCGCCGATCCCGGACCCGGCCACGTCCGCTGCTTCGCTCTGCGCCGCACCGACGTGAGCGCCGGCAAGGGCATCCAGCCCGACGCCGCCACCCCGGACGGGTGGGGCGCCACCGCGCTCCGGAGTGCCTACAACCTGCCGGCCGACGGCGGGGCGGGGCAGACCATCGCCATCGTCGACGCCTACGACGACCCGACGGCCGAGGAAGACCTCGCGGTCTACCGTGCGCAGTACGGACTGCCGGCCTGCACCACGGACAACGGCTGCTTCAAGAAGGTCGACCAGCGCGGTGGCACCGACTACCCGGCGGCCGACAGCGGCTGGGCCGGTGAGATCTCGCTCGACCTGGACATGGTCTCGGCCGCCGCGCCGTACGCGAAGATCGTCCTGGTCGAAGCCGACTCCGCCAGCTTCGAGGACATGGGCGCCTCGGTCGACCAGGCGGTCGCGCAGGGCGCCAAGTACGTCTCGAACTCCTACGGCACGGGCTACTCCAGCGTCCCGGGCAGTGGTGAGGACCCGGCGGAGACCACGGAGTTCGACGCCCACTACAACCACCCGGGCGTCGCCGTGGTCGCCTCCTCGGGCGACAGCGCGTACGGCGTCTCCTACCCCGCCGCCTCCCAGTACGTGACCTCCGTGGGCGGCACGGCCCTGGAGCAGGACTCCTCCACCGCCCGCGGCTGGTCCGAATCGGTCTGGTTCAACAGCTACGGCGGACCGGGCTCCGGCTGCTCGCTCTACGAGGCCCGACCGGCCTGGCAGGAGGGTGTCGGCACCGACTGCGACAGGCGCGCGGTCTCCGATGTCGCCGCGGTCGCCGACCCGTTGACCGGTGTCTCGGTCTACCAGACCTACGGCGGGGACGGCTGGGCCGTCTACGGCGGCACCAGCGCCTCCTCGCCCATCATCGCCGGCGTGTACGCGGCCGCCGGCACCCCGCCCGCGGGCTCCTACCCGGCCGCCTACCCCTACGCGGCCGGCGGCAGCGGTCTGAACGACGTCGTGGACGGCACCAACGGTTCCTGCACCCCGGCCAAGCTGTGCGGTGCGGGTACGGGCTGGGACGGTCCGACCGGTCTCGGCACGCCCAACGGCGTGCAGGCCTTCCGCAGCGGACCGCACGGCGTACTGAACGGGAGCGTCACCGACACCACCACCGGCGAAGGCGTCGCGGGCGCGGAGATCACCGCGGGCGACTCCCGGGCCACGTCCGGTGCCGACGGCTCCTACGCGCTGACTCTTCCGCCGGGCAGCTACGACCTCGAGGTCGCTGCCTACGGCTACACCACGGCCACCTTCCCCGGCGTCGACATCACCGACGGCTCCACGGTGACCAGGAACCTCGCGCTCACCCCGGTCCCGACCCGGACCGTGTCCGGCAAGGTGACCGACGGCTCCGGCCACGGCTGGCCGCTCTACGCGGCCATCAGCGTCGAGGGGGCGCCCGGCGCGCCCGTCGAGACCGACCCGGCCACCGGCACCTACGCGGTCGACCTCCCGGCCGGCACGTCGTACACCCTGAAGGTCACCAGCAACTACCCGGGCTACCGGAGCGCCTCCAAGGACGTCACCGTGGGCGATTCGGCGGTCTCCGCCAATGT
This sequence comes from Streptomyces sp. NPDC057682, assembly GCF_042799575.1. Lineage (NCBI taxonomy): Bacteria > Bacillati > Actinomycetota > Actinomycetes > Kitasatosporales > Streptomycetaceae > Streptomyces > Streptomyces sp. NPDC057682. Next base: position 90,757 of record NZ_JBHVIN010000023.1, read on the forward strand.
GACCCTGCCGGTGGACGCCTGGGCGGGCACCGCGCCGGGGTACACCGCGACGGACGAGGGCGTCACCGAGCCCTTCGACTCGACCACGTCGGCACCCGAGGGCTGGACCGTCGACAACGCCGAGGGCACCACCGGCGGATGGCAGTTCGACGACCCCGGCAAGCGGACGAACACCACCGGCGGCACGGGCGCCTTCGCCATCGTGGACAGCGACAAGGCGGGCAGCGGGAAGGTCCAGGACTCCACACTGACCAGCCCCTCCTACGACTTCTCGGACACGGAGCTGCCCGAGCTGAGCTACCGGACCAGCTACAAGCCGTACTCCGGCCAGAAGGCCGACGTCGAGGTGAGCTCGGACGGTGGCGCCACCTGGACCAAGGTCTCCTCGCACACCACCGCCGTCACCGGCTCCAAGGTCACCGTCGCGCTCACCGGCCAGGCAGGCGAGTCCGATGTCCGGGTGCGGTTCCACTTCACCGGCAAGTTCAGCTGGTGGTGGCAGCTCGATGACGTGTTCATCGGTTCCCGCGGTCTGTCGGCCGTCCCCGGCGGCCTTGTCGTCGGGCAGGTCACCGATGCCAACACCGGTGCCGGCATCGCGGGTGGGACGCTCACCGGCACCGGCGACGGCGCCGTGAGCACGACCTCGGCCGCCACCCCGGACGACGCGGCGCTCGGCGACGGCTTCTTCTGGGCCTTCGCGCCGGTCGGCAAGCAGACGGTGACGGCCGCGAAGGCCAAGTACACCAGCGCCTCCAAGGCCGTGACCTTCGCCGCCGACTCGACCGTGACAAAGAACTTCTCCCTCAAGGCGGGGCGTCTGAAGGTCACCCCCGCCGCGGTCACCGCCCCGCTCGCCTGGGGCGGTGCGGCCACCAGAACCGTCACGATCAAGAACACCGGTGGCGCCGACGCCACCGTCAAGCTGGACGAGAAGAGCGGCGCCTCCACACCGGCCGCTTCGGGCGCCCCGCTGATCAGTGAGAAGGGGTCCTACTCGCCCCTGTCGTCGAAGAGCCGGAAGGCCGGCGGAACCGCCGGTGCCACGGCCTCCGCGGCCGAAGGCGGTGACGCCTGGCAGACGGTGGCCGATCTGCCCGAGGCCATCATGGACAACGCGGTCGCCGTGAACGACGGCACGATCTACTCGGCGTTCGGCTACGACGGTACGGACGACACCAGGTCGCTGTACTCCTACGACGCGGCGGACGGCTGGACGAAGCTGGCCGACGCGGCCGACACCCGGGAGGCGCCGGCCCGCGGCTTCATCGACGGGAAGTTGTACATCGCCGGCGGCTGGGGCGCCGACGGGGATCCTGACGCCAAGCTGGAGATCTACGACCCCGCCTCCAACACCTGGACGACCGGTGCCTCCTCGCCGGCTCCGCTGGCGGGCGCGGGCTCCGCGGTCCTGAACGGCAGGCTGTACTCCGTCGGCGGCTGCACCACCACGTGCGGCTCCACCGCGGTGACGGTGTACAACCCGTCGGACGACTCGTGGTCCACCGCGGCGAACTACCCGGAGAACGTCGCCTGGGAGTCCTGCGGCACCATCAGCGGGCTGCTGTACTGCGCCGGCGGCACCAACAGCGCCGGTGAGCTGAAGTCCGCGTACGCCTACGACCCCGCCACCGACTCCTGGTCGGCTCTGCCGGACATGCCGAAGACCGTGTGGGCCTCGTCCTACACGTCGGCCAACGGTCTGCTGCTGGTCTCCTCCGGTGTCAGCGGTGGCGCCCTCACCAATGCGGGGTACGCCTACGACCCGGCCGCCGGGGCCTGGTCCCCCCTGCCCAACGCCGACGTGGCGACCTACCGCGGCGGCGGTGCTCCCGGCTTCTACAAGGTCGGTGGGGCCGACGCTCCCAGTTCCCCGTCCACGGCAGTGGAACTACTGGCCGGCTACGACCAGGCCGGCGGCTCGGACGTCAGCTGGCTGTCGCTGGACCTCCCGGAGTTCAAACTCCACCCGGGGGACAGCGTCTCGGTCACGGTGGCGTTGAACGCCTCGGTCGAGGAGATCACCCAGCCCGGTGAGTTCACGGCCCGGATCGGCATCGCGACCAGTACCCCCTACGCCGTGGCACCGGTCCCCGTCACCATGACGGTGGCCCCGCCGAACACGTGGGGCAAGATCACCGGAACGGTGCTCGGCAGGTCGGCCACCGGCGCCACGGCACCCCTCAAGGGGGCGACCGTACAGATCGACTCATGGGCGTCCTCGTACACCCTGATCACGGACAAGGACGGCCACTACGCGCTCTGGCTGGACGCCCGCAACAACCCTCTCACCGTGATCGCCGCCAAGGACGGTTACGCCCCGACAGTGGCCACCGTCAAGGTCGTCAAGAAGGGAACCGTGACCACTGACTTCACTCTGAAGAAGGCATAGGGACCGCGGCGGGCCCACCCCCGGGCCGGGCCCGCCGCGCACCGAGCCGCCGGAAGCGCCAGCCGTCCGGTCAGGACGCCGCCGGGGTCTGCCGGACACTCCCCAGCACCGGGTAGTCGGTGTATCCGCGGTGGTCGCCCCCGTACATGGTGGCGCGGTCCGGGGTGTTGAAGGGGCCGCCGGCCCGCAGCCGCTCCGGCAGATCGGGGTTGGCCAGGAACAGCGCGCCGTAGGAGACGAGATCGGCCACCCCCTCCTCGACCAGGGCGAGTTCCCCGGGGCCGGTCGGGCCGTCGCTCGCCGGGTTGAGGACGAGCGTCCCGCCGAACTCCTTGCGCAGCGTCTCGGTGAGCACCCGGTCGCCGGGCTTCGTCTCGACGAGGTGCAGATAGGCGAGCCCGAGCGGTTCGAGCGCCCGCACCAGGGCCTCGTACGCGGCCTCGGGGGCGGGCTCGTCGATGTCGTTGTACGGGTTGCCGGGCGAGAGGCGGATCGCGGTGCGGTGGGCGCCGATCTCGTCGGCGACGGCCCGCACGGCCTCCAGGGCGAAGCGGATCCGGGCCTCCGTCGATCCGCCCCAGTCGTCGGTGCGCCGGTTGGAGCCCGGCGCCAGGAACTGGTGGATGAGATAGCCGTTGGCGCCGTGCAGTTCCACCCCGTCGAACCCGGCGTCGATCGCGCCCCGGGCGGCGGAGGCGAAGTCGGCGACGGTGGCGCGGACCTCCGCGTCGGTCAGGGCGTGCGGCGTCACGAAGTCCTTGGGGCCCTCCGGGGTGAAGACCTGTCCGGTGGCGGCGACGGCGGAGGGGCCGACCGGGACGAGGCCGTCGGGCAGCAGGTCCGGGTGGCCGATGCGGCCGGCGTGCATGATCTGGGCGAAGATCCGGCCGCCCTTCGCGTGCACGGCGTCGGTGACGGTGCGCCAGCCGGCGATCTGCCCGGCGCTGTGCAGTCCCGGGGTGGACGGATAGCCCTGGCCGACCGCGGAGGGCTGGACGCCCTCGGTGATGAGGAGCCCGGCCGAGGCGCGCTGGGCGTAGTACTCCGCCATCAGGGCCGTGGGTATCCCGCCCTCCCCCGCCCGGTTGCGGGTCATCGGCGCGAGGGCGATGCGGTTGGCCAGCGGGGTGCCGGACAGGTCGAGCGCGTCGAACGCGGTGGTCATGAGAAGCCCCCAGGAGGAAACGGACACGACGAGAAACAGACACGACAGGACGGACATGGTGGAGCAACCGATATGTGGTCGGCCAACAAAAAGTATGTGGTCGGCCAACGATCTGCGACGCGTGCCACTGTAGCCTATTAATTGGCCGGCCAAGGTAAAGTTGGCGGACCGCCCGGGGCCCGGGAGCGCCGGCCGTCCGGGGCCCGGCCCGCAGCCCGCCCGCACCGCCGCCCGAGGAGCCCGCGATGACCTCCGATCCCGCCTGTAGCCACCTGCCCGGCGCCGCCCGGGGCGGCCCGGTCAGCCATGCGGTGTCACGGGTCGCGCGGCTGCACCGGATCGCGGCGGGCAAGCTGCTCAAGGCCACGGGCCTCTACCCCGGCCAGGAGTACCTGATGATGTGCCTCTGGGACACCGGCGCGGTCCGGCAGTCCGAGGTGATCAAGGCGGTCGACCTGGACCCCTCCACGGTCACCAAGATGCTCCAGCGCCTCGAACAGGCCGGGCACGTCCGCCGCAGCCCCGACCCGGCCGACCGCAGGGCCGTCCTGGTCGAGGCCACGGACAGCAGTTGCGCACTCCTCTCCGACGTCGAGCGGGCCTGGACGAATCTGGAGGAGCACACCCTGGCGGGCCTGGACGCCGACGAGCGCACGGAGCTGGCGCGGCTGCTCGCCAAGGTCGAGGAGAACCTCTGCCGCGAGACGGCGGACTGCACCGAGACGCCCTGACCGCCGGTCGCGGAGCGGGTCAGCGGCCGGCCAGCACCCCCAGCGCCAGGTCCACGTCGGCCACGGTGTTGTAGAGGTGGAAGGCCGCGCGCAGATGGCCCGCCCGGTCGGAGACCATCACCCCGGCGCGTTCGAGCTCCGCCGCCCGGTCGCCGAGTCCGGGCACCGCGACGACGGCGGTCTCCCCCGGCACCGGCTTGTGCCCCAGCCCCTCCAGCCCGTTGCGGAACCGGGCCGCCAGCGTGGTGGCGTGCGCGTGAAGCGCCTCGGGACCGATCTCGTTCACCAGGTCCAGCGACTGCGCCGCGCCGTGGTACGGCAGGAAGGCGGGCGGCTCGTCGTAGCGGCGCGCGTCCGGGGCGAGCGTGGCGACCGGTGCGTACAGGCTGTTCCACGCGTCGGCGCCGGCGACCCAGCCCGCGAAGACCGGCGGCAGGGACTCCTGGGCCTCGCGGGTGACGGTCAGGAAGGACGTGCCGCGCGGGCAGAGCAGGAACTTGAACCCGGCGGTGACGGTGTAGTCGTACGCCCCCGCGTCGAGCGGGAGCCAGCCGGCGGACTGGGTGGCGTCCAGCAGCGTACGGGCCCCGTGGGCGGCCGCGGCCGCCCGGACGGCGTCGAGATCGGCGAGCCGTCCGTCGGCGGACTGCACCGAGGAGAAGGCGACCAGCGCGGTCTCCGGCCGCACCGCCCCGGCCAGCTCCTCCAGCGGAACGGTCCGCAGGGCGAGGTCGCCGCGGACCGCGAACGGGCTGGTGACCGAGGAGAACTCCCCTTCCGGTACGAGGACTTCGGCTCCGGCCGGCAGCGAGCAGGCGATCAGCCCGACATGGACGGCGACCGAACTGCCGACCGCCACCCGGCCCGCGTCGACCCCGGCGATCCGCGCGAACCCCTCCCTGGCCCGGTCCACCGCCTCGAAGTCGCCCGCCCCGGCCCTGCGGCCGGAGGCGTTCTCCTCGGCGAGCGCCTTCACGGCGTCGACGGTACGGCGGGGCAGCAGCCCGCAGGAGGAGGTGTTGAGGTAGGCGGTCTCCGGCGCGAACTCGGCGGCGACCGCACGGCTGAGCGAAGAGATCATCATGGGCCCAGCGTGAGGGCCGCCCGACCCGCAGTCAACGAGGCGGTCGGCGCCGGGGGCCGACCGGGGCCGGCGCCGGGGCGTTCAGCCGCACACGAAGGCCCGGCGCCGGGTCCTCGTTCCGCGCGGGTGTGAGGGTGCGGCGCCGGGCGCTGTTCCTCGCGCACGGGGTCCCCGGTGCCCGGGACCCCTCCGCGCGCGTCAGGCGGTGGCGCTGCCGGACGAGGGCACCTCGCAGGCGCCGTCCGCGTCGCAGGCCGCCGCGTCCCCGCCGATGGCGGTCAGCGGGCGGTCCTTCCACGCCTGCTCCAGCGCCTGGGCGAAGACCTCGGCGGGCTGGCCGCCGGAGATGCCGTAGCGGCGGTCGAGGACGAAGAACGGCACCGCGTTGGCGCCCAGCTCGGCGGCCTCCTGCTCATCGGCCCGCACCTCGGCGGCGTACGCCTGCGGATCGGCGAGCACCGCGCGCGCCTCGGCCCCGTCGAGACCGGCCTCGACGGCGAGGTCGACGAGGACCTCGTCGTCGTAGACGGACCGCTCCTCGGCGAAGTTGGCCCGGTAGGCGAGGTTCAGCAGCTCGTCCTGGCGGCCCCGGGCCTTGGCCAGGTGGAGCAGCCGGTGGATGTCGAAGGTGCTGCCGTGGTCGCGCCCCTCGGTGAGGTAGCCGAGCCCCTCGGCCTGCGCGTTGGCCGCGACGTTCGCCTCCATCGAGCGGGCCTCCTCGACGGTGCGCCCGTACTTCGTCGCCAGCATCTCGATGACCTGCCCGGTGTCGCCCTTGGCACGCCCGGGGTCGAGCTCGAAGGAGCGGTGGACCACCTCGACCTCGTCGCGGTGGGCGAAGCCCGCCAGGCCCTTCTCGAACCGGGCCTTCCCGATGTAGCACCAGGGGCAGGCGATGTCGCTCCAGATCTCGACGCGCATGACTCTTCTTCTCTCCAGGCTCTCGTGCGGCTGCTCGGGCAGCGCGGAGGATCCCTCCGCTCCCCGGGGAACGCGCGGCGGCGACCGGTCATTCCCGGCCCGGGCCGGGTCGGACGGGTTGGATCGGGCCGGCCCTACAGGTACGTACGGTTCATCGGCCGGGGCAGCGGCTCCAGCGCCCCGGCGTCGCGCAGCCGCTCGTACGCGGCGACGACGGTGTCCGTGTCACCGGGCGGGGCGATGTCGAGGAGCACGCCGGGACCGTTCAGTTCCTTGCGGACGGTGCCGACGCCCTCGGGGGCGAGGGCGGCGCGGCCCGGGGAGAGGTAGCCGAGCCGGCCGACGCAGAGCTGGGAGAGCGTGTAGTCGTAGCCGGCCTCGTCCTCCAGGGCGTCGAGGACGTCGTCGTCGGTGACGTCGCCGATGTCCGGCTGCCAGACGTCGGCGAGCAGGGCGAGGAGCGCGGCCTCGGGGACCTCGGCGGTGTCCGGGGAGACGACGGTGATCAGGAGGGACTGGGTGACGTACTCCGACTCGCCGCCGCCGCGTCCCCGGACGGTGACCTCCCAGCCGGGCTCCCCGCTGCTCGACAGGTTCAGCCCGGCCCCGTCGGAGGTGTCCGGGGAGTCGTGGTCGGCCTGGAGCGCGGCGGTCAGGGCGGCCTCCTCGGCGGGGAGCGGTGCGGGGGCACCGGACGCGCGCTGGAGGGTCCAGGTCCACGGCTGACCGGCCGGGGCGGAACCGGCCGCCGGGAGCAGTCCGGTGAGCGCGTCGAGCGTGGCCGCCCAGCGGCCCGCGAGCGCCGCGGGCGACTCCTTCCGAGGTCCCCAGAAGCCCCGCACCACACGTCGCATGTCCTGCCTCCACCGTTCGTGAGCGTTGTGCGTTCCGCCGCCGCAGCGCGTACGGACCGGCGCGCGTCCAGGCTAGTGGACGCGCGCCGGGTGACCTGGTGCCGTCAGTCGAAGGCGCCGGCCTTGCGGGTGCTCTTCTCCGGGTTCTGCTTGGTGTAGACGACCTTGATCGGCAGCCCTTCCTCACGGAAGGCCTTGCGGGCCGCCTTGGCCACGTCGGGGTCGGAGAAGTGCCATTCGACCGCGCGTCCGCCGGACGCGGCGACCTGCTCCGTGGCCTCCTTGACGAACTTCTCCTTGCCGGACTTGGTGAGCGTCGACTTGTCGCCCTTGGTCAGGTAGCTCTTGTACCCGTTCTTGGCCTCCAGGAAGGTCTGCCTGCTGGAGTCCCACCCGTCGTACTCGACCGGGGGCTTCCCCTCCTTGGGGTTGGCGACGATGTACTCCTTGCCGCGCTTGGTGTTGGTGATCTGCTCCTGGTAGCGCAGCCAGGACTCGTTCTTCCAGTTGGGCTTGGGGTTGCGGTCGCGGCTGCCCCAGTAGCCGTCACCGGCGTCGGCCGAGCCGAGCTCCGGGTCGTTGAGGTTCTCGGCCCACTTCGGGTCGTTGTAGTTGCGCGGGTCGGAGCTGTCGTTGCGCTTGGCCTCGGGCCACGGCTTCTTGTTGTTGAGGGCCTTCTCCGCGCGGTCCTTCTCCTCGGCGCGCTTCTTCGCCGTCCAGGCGTCGCGCTCCGCCTTGCGGGCCTCCTCGGCCTTGGCCTTGGCGGCCTCGTCGCAGCCGTCGTCGGCGAGGATCACATGGTCCGGCGGACCGGCGGCGAGCACCCCCGTACCGGATCCGGCGACCCCCGTCCCGCCGTAACGGGTCCGTGGCCCGAGGGGTCCGGAGGCGATGGAGCAGCCGGTCTTGCGGGCCGCGTCCTCGGCCTCGTCGGCGGCGTCGTCGGCCTCCTTGGCGGCCTTCCGCGCCCCGTCGACGTCACCGGCCTCGGCGGCCTTGCGGGCCCGCTTCGACGCCTTGCCCGCGTCGTCGGCGGCCTCCGCGACCTCGGAGGCGATCTTCCCGATCTTGCCGAGCCTGCTGGTCTTGCCGATGACCTTGGCGACGTCGTAGCCGGGGATGAAGAGCGAGCCGACGTTCCAGACGACGTCCGTCACGGCGCGGGTCTTCTCGCCGTTGTTCCACCGCTCGCGCACGTCGTCGCCGACGAACATGTCGTCGCCGACCTTCACGACGGTGTTGAACGACGCCTTGCCCCAGTCACCGAGCGCCCCGAGGTAGTTGCCGTCCTTCCACTTGTCGACGGCGCCCTTGGAGTCGTCCATCCAGTCGCTGCCGAGCTGCTTGCCGTAGTCGGCGATGCCCGACCAGGTGGACGGCTTGAACAGGTCGATGACCCCGGTGACGTCGCCCCAGACGCCGTCGACGAAGAGGCCCTTGCCGACCTGCGCGGTACGGTCCCAGGCGCAGCCGAAGAAGCCCCAGCCGCTGCAGTCCTCCTTGTCGCCGTCGTCGGAGCCGCCGTCGTCGCCGGAGTCGTCCTCGCCGGAGACGTTGATGTCGTCGTAGGCGGCCTCGGGCTCCTCCGAGTCCTCGGGATAGGTGTCGGTGCCGGGCCCGTCCGGACCACCGGTACCGACGGAGTCCGTACCGGCCGTGTCCGTACCGGCTGTGTCCGTACCGCCGTTCGCGCCGCCGGCGGTGTCGGCGCCACCGTTGGCACCGGCACTGGCTCCGCCGTTGGCGCCGTTCGCGCCCCCGTCGGCTCCGCCCGTGGAGTCCGTACCGGCAGGGCCGCCGCTGGTGCCGCCGGCGCCGCCGCCCGTGTCGGTTCCTCCGGCACCGCCGCTCGCACCGCCCGCGCCGCTCGTGGAGCCGCCCGCGCCGCCGGAACCGCCGTTCGCGCCCGTGCCGCCGTTGGCGGCGCCGGTGCCCGCGGTGCCGGAAGCCGCGCCACCGTTGCCATTGGCGCCGTTGGAGCCGTTGGCGCCGTTGCCGTCGCCTCCATCGGCACCGCCGCCGTCCGCGCCACCGACGACGGTGGCGCCGTCACCGGGTCCGGCCGAGTCGGCGCCGCCCGCGCTGTCTCCCGCGTTGACGGTCTCGCTGCCGTCGCCCTTGGCCGGGCAGGACGTACCGGTGACGGAGCAGACGGCTTCCTGGAAGCGGTCGGCCATCGGGCCGCCCACGCCGCTGAGCAGCAGCGCGACGACGATGGCGGCGACGAGCATGACGAGCCCGACGTACTCCAGGGCGGACTGCCCCCGGTCGCGACGCCAGGTGATCATGTGCGGGAGGGAGAACTCCGGCTTGTCCTCACGCTGGTCGGCCGACAGCCGGAACCACTCGCGGCTCTGGGGCCGGGTGAGGAAGATCAGGATCAGTACCGGCAGGAAGATCTGCGTGAGCCCGCGCATGGACCCGTCGGCGGCGTTGGATATGCCGCCGATGATCAGCCAGACCTGTACGGCGAGGAGCCCGGCCCACACGCCCCGGCCGCCGGTCCACACCCGCCGCGAAAGCAGCCAGCCGGCGACTCCGGGCAGGGCGCCGTACACCAGCAGCCCGACGACGACACCGTCGAGCGCGTCGGCCGCGAGCGCCGAGCCGAACAGCCCGGCGGCACCGAGCAGCGTCGCCCCGAACAGGACGTGCACCAGCATCCGGACCGCGCCCATCGAGCGCGGCAACTCCCGGCGTCCCGCGCCGGGGGTCGGTCCGAACCCTCCGTACGCGGCTATTCCACCAGTCGCAGACATGACCAGCTCCCCCACCAGCACTGCCCGCAGGCAGAAATCACGACGTCCCAGCTTACGCAGCCCGGGGTTCCGGAGTCATGGGTCCCAGGACCCAACTCACCCCACAACGGGCCCTTTCCGAGGCCCAACCGCCCGTCCGGCGGAGGGTCAGTCCACCGAACCGGAAGCCCCGGGTACCGCGAGACAGAGTGTCAGATGATCCCCCGCGCGCGGGAGCCCCGGATCCTCCACCCAGCCGCGCGCCGCGTAGAACGCCTGGGCCCGCAGATTGTGCACGAACACCTCAAGCCGCACCTCCGCCACCCCCTCCCGCCGCCAGGCCGCCACGCACACCTCGTGCAGCGCCGACCCGATCCCCTCCCGCCACCGCTCCGGCGCCACATGAAGCTGCGTCAGATGCATCACCCCGTCCCGCACGGAGTACGCCCCCACCCCCGTGAGCTCCCCGCCCTCCTCCTCCACGACCAACACCGTGGCCCCCGCCCGCTCGATGGCCCCGGCCCACCCCTCCCGGCTCCGCCCGACCTCCGCCACCCCGGCGTACTCGTCCTCCGGCAGATGCCCCTCGTAGTAGGTGGCCCGCGCCTTCGTGTGCAGCCGGACGATGGCGTCGAGATCGTCGAGCGTCGCGTTTCTGATCATGCGGCTGAAGACGCGCGACACGACCGGGCGGTTGCCGACCCGGCCCGCCCGGGGCCCATACCAGCCCACCTCACCCGGCGAACAGCTCCCCCACCCACGCATCCCCGGCCGGCGGCACGAAGAAGTACCCACCGCCGAAGGTCAGCACGTACGTCGCCATCGCCTCCCCCTCCAGGCGCTTCTGCACCGCCTCGAACCCCCGCACCAGGTCCCGCTGGAAGCAGGTGAAGATCAGCCCCTTGTCCCCGTCGCCACGGTCGTAGTTGTACCCACGGCGCACCATCTCCGGCGGGTTACGCCGATCCGGCGCCGCAAGCCGCACATGCGAGTCCAGCGGCGTGACCTTGCCCTTGGGATCGGCGGCAAAGCCGGGCTCCTCCCCCTTCGGCGCACCGTCGAGCCAACGCCCGTCCCTGCGCCGCCCGATGATGCGCTCCTGCTCCCCGACGCTGTCCTTGTCCCACAACTCGGTAGCAAGCCGCACGATCCGCACCACCTGGTAACTACCACCCACAGCCCACCCGGGCTCCCCTTGCCCCTCCCGGACCAGAGCCCGGCCGACCACGCCCCTCGCGTCCCCGGGATTCCCGAACCCCTCGGTGAAGTGAAACGGATTCCGCGCCAACGCCCGCCCCTCCTCGACCCGGTTCTCCTCCCGAACCCCCTCGATCCGCCACCGCACCCGCCACCCGTCGAGCCCACCCAGAACCCGCTCAACAGCCGCCCGAACCTGCCCGGCATCCGTCCCCACACACTGCAGAAGCAGATCCCCGTGCACGTAGGCCGGGTCAAGAACATCACCGGCAAACGCAGGCATGACGGTCAGCTGCCGCACCGCTTTCCCACTCCGCCGAACAAGCGACTCCCCCAGCCCGACCCAAGCCCCCACCCGATCGGACCGCACGGCCTCGACGAGTTGCACAACCCGCCGCATGGCCTTGCCCGAATCCCGCGCACCCCACCGATCGGCATCAAGCCCCAGGAGAACCGCGTACGCCCCGACCGCCGCTCCCCCCAGATGCGCCGGAAGCCCAGCCTCCTCCTCCGCACCAGCCGCAAGCACCTGCCGCCCGGCCAACACCCCACCACCGGCCAGAACAACACCTGCGGCGGCACTCACTGCTGCCCTGCGCTTCACACAACTCTCCCCGCACATTCCCGACCCGAATACCAGCTCCCCAGCTAGTCTTTCCTAATAATTCATCGGGGTTCCTAGTCCCCAATAGACTGGCGATCAATATGGATTGAACACGCCAGGGGTGCCACTTTATATCAACGGAAACTAATTACTGAGCACTCAACTGGAGGCCACCGCTTCGGAACGAGTACCCTACTCTCCGAAAAGGGCACCCCCTTCGTGGCCGTCAATGAATTCCTCAGCCACACTCTCACGCAACTGCCACTTCAACCATCTACACCAAAACGGCAAGGGACACCATATCAACTATTAGCCGGGCTCCAAGCGCTAAACATCTTAACCCAGGCGAACACTATGAATATTCGAGAGACATAGAGAAAGCGGCAGCACACTCCCTCCTCCGCAACGCCACACAGAAAGTCGAACACAACCATGCCGAGAATCCCCCTCAGTCGATCAATTGAACATCAGGAGATACATCCAAGCGATTGAAAACCATCCACACCGCTCGAATCTGCTGCCGAAGACAAGGCTCTTCCGCAGGAAAGAAGACTTTGACGTCAATGTCCCCCTCTTCATCCAAGCACGAAATCTCAACGCAAATTGAGACTCGCCCATCTAGAGGATAATAAAACCAATCCTCAACTTGAACTGCCGATTCCAGGCCGACTTGAAAAGCACCCCAATCCGAGTCATCGAAACCATACTCGATCAATTCCGAGATCATAAGCAGGAAGCCTTTCAGGTTGCCCCGCTTCAGCCACCCTTCGATTTGTTGCACCTGCCTACACCCGCGGCGGGCCGACCGGCCAGGCATGAACCATTCTTCCCTCCCGTGTGACCCTGATCCAGTTGGTCAGCTCACCACTCCTGCCCACGACACCAATGGGGCCGTTCTCGATATAGATGCGAGCCTTATTTCCCCGCCAAAGACCATGAGCGTCTGCATACGCGGCAGCGTCAAGTGTAACTTTCTCCGCTTCAACATTGAACAGAAATTGACTCTTACCCGCCCCGGTCTTCCCATTCATGTGCGGTTCCATAGCCTTCTTTCGGACCGTGTAGCTGTCGTTGGTCCAATTCCCCTTCGGGTTTATGTACGGGCGCGGCAGATTACAGGGACCACTGTTATGAACGAGTACCGAAGTCTCGCCCGCCACCACATAGTACGTGTGCGCGCCGGACGGGCGTCACCTGCATTTTCGCTGGTCAGCGAATTCCGGCCTGTCCGTGGGTGTGCATGGAAGTGCCGTGCTGTGCGCCCCTGTTGCCGTCGGCGTTGCCGTCAGACGGCTACGCGCGTGAGGGCGGTGGAGTGGGCTTTGGCCGGTGTCCTGCCCGGGTTGGGGTCGGGCATGGTCAGGGGGCCGTACGCTGGCCCGGCAACTCGGGCAGGTTGTGATCCTGCCCGGAATTTGAACGAGTGGCCCCCTGGCCTTGCCCGACGCGGGCCCCGGCCCGGGGAGGTGGGTAAAGCCCACGGAACCGACCGGCCCCACCCCCGGGCCTACGCCCCGACCAACTCCCCGCCGTCGCCTCGCCGTCGGCCTGGCGTTCGCTGTGCGGGCGCGTCCGGCTCCCCCTGCGCTTCCGGTTGTCCGCTGTGCTGTCTCTGCGCGGCCTGGTCGCTGGCCGGCCCGCGGTGGCGGAGCCGAGAGCGGGCCGGGTGGGCGACCGCGCCGCGCGCGACCCGCGTCAGCGGGTCGCCTTGAAGACGTAGAGAAAGTTTGGACGCATCCCGCATCGGCAGTACGCCCTGGCTGTCGGTTGAGCGTTCGGCTGGGCTGCTGGCCTGGTGCAATGGCCTGCGGGGTGTGAGGCCTGTGCTGGTTGCCGGTGGGGCTCTACTCTGCGCGCGTGACCTTGGCGTGGTCGGTGAAGACGCGTCTGAACAGGTCGTGGCCCGTGCGTCCGGTATGGCGAAGCGCCCAGTCCTGCACGGCTTCCTGTTCGTCGCGAGGACCGGATTCGGCGTCGCAGCCGACGGTGACGCAGAACGTCTCGTAGGTGATGCCGCCTTCGGGCGCGTGGCGGATGGTGTGGGTGATGTGCCGGTAGACGGCGCGGGGGCTCACTGGTGACCCTCGGGGTGGCGGCGCAGGTAGACGTTGCAGTCGGTCACGGTGGTCATGTCGCCGACTGCGCGGGCCCGGTCGCGTACGTTGGCCAGTTCGGCGCAGCCCGCGCAGCCTTCAACGGGAGTCGGCTCCGGTTCCAGGCGCAAGGGGAGTTCGACCGGCTGGGTGGAGTACCTGGTCGGCTCCGTCATGCACATCGCCACCTCTCGAACGTCACATGGCCGACCTCTTGACAGGTCGGTGCTCTAGTTCAGTATTCGAGTGGCCGAAGCACTCCCGCTACGGTTCGTAGTGCACTAGTGTGCTCTCACTGACATCACGTCAACTCAACGGAGGGGCAAGCCTTATGCCCAGTCCCAAGACGTTCACGAAGATCGCGGATCACTTCCGGGAGCGCATTCTGTCGGGAGAGCTTGAGCCCGGCGCCAAGCTGCCGACGAACCGGGAGATCGCCGGACAGTGGCAGGCCGCGGCCGCCACCGTCTCCCGGGCCTTGCAGGCCCTTCAGGTGGAGAACTTCATCCGCACCACCCCCAGGGGTACCTACGTCGCCGACGATCCGCGCTGGACGCTGTCGGCGCGGGACCGGCTGGCCCGGGTCCAGCGGGTGAAGTCGTTCCTCGCGGAGGGCGAGACGAGTCGGGTGACAGCCGCCGAACTGATCACCCCACCGCTGTACGTGGCGGAGATCTTCGACCTGGAGCCCGGGGACCAGGTGGTGCGGCGCGAGTGGCTGGCCGGCCGCGGCAAGACCCGGACCGTCTTCGCGGTGACCTGGTACCCGGCCCCGTTCGCCGCCCTGGTGCCCGACCTACTGAACACTGCCCCGGGCCGTAACCACGGACTGTCCGCCCGGGTCTTGGAGGCCACCGGGCGCACGATCACCCACGCCCGTGACGACATGCACGCCCGCCCCGCCGACGCCCGCGAGGCCAGCGCCCTCGGCCTGCCGGTCGGCTCCCCGATCCTGGCCGGCGCTCACCGCTGGTCGGACGCGGAAGGAATCATCGAGTACGGGGAATGGTGTCTACCGCCCCGGTTCACCATCGGCTACGAATACCAGCCCTGACCGGTCAACGCGAAGCGTCCCCGAAAGCCAACCTGCGGCCTTCGGGGACACTGTCGTTCACATGCCCGCCTCAGTCGCCGCCGCGACCTTCGAGACGTTCGACACGCTCCTCCAACTCCTCGATCCGCTCCAGGGCTCGTTCCAGCTTGTAGGCCAGATCTGCAACCCCGGCAGTCGGGAACTCCTTCACCGGGATGTCGGATGCTTCGGCCGGCTCGTCCACCGGTTGCACGGTGACCGGCACTTCGGTGCCGAACTCGCCGCCCAGGACGACGTACGCGACTTCCCGACTCGATCCCCTGGTCTCGTGGATCTTCCTGACCCGGCCCTCCAAGGCGAGGAAGGTCAGGGCCTGGTCGGCGGCTTCGGCGTCGCCTCCGATTGCGTCGACCACTTCGTCCACGGTCAGCGTGGCACCCCTGGACAGTGAGCCGTCCCTGATCTTGCGGACCAGGCGGCCGTGGATGAGCTGGGTGGCGAAGCCGTGGTCCTCCCAGTCGCGTACGTAGACCTCGTCACCGGGCAGCTCGCCGGGGAATCGCAGCAGGAAGTTGCCGGCCAGCAGGGCGATGGCGTTGGTGACCACGTTGAGCGGCACCGCGTAGTGCTCGGCCAAGACCTCGCGGGCGGGAAGCCTGGCGCCGGGTGCCAGGGTGCCGGAGTAGATCTGCTGCTGGAGGTCACTGGCGACCTTCTCGAAGGCGTCCTCGAAGTCGGCCGAGCGCGTGACGAACGTGCCGCGCCCTTGGCGGGCGATGACCCAGCCCTCGTTGCGCAGGAGCCGGATGGCCTTCTGCACGGTCAGGCTCGACGCCTTGTACGTCTGCATGAGCTGGGTCTGCGTCGGGAGCAACTGCCCCGGTCGCAGCTTGCCGTCCCGGATCTCCTGCCGCAGGTCGTCCGCGATGCGCTCGAACGTCAAACGCGCTTCGTCAGCAGGCATGTCCATCCCTGGTCCCGGTTCGCTTCATCTCGCAGGGCTGCTCGCTGCCGCCGTATTTCGCCAGCTCAGCCCACGGGGTCAGCGTAGCGGCCCGATGGATGGACCACCGCAGCAACGGATGGACTCATTAGGAAATGACTATGGATGGACTAAGGATTGATGTTATGTTGTGCGGCAAGTGATCACCCACACGGGTGAATCACATCCCTCTCCCTGGAGGTTTGCCGTGAAGACCATGCCCATCGACCAGTCCCAGGCCCTGCTGATCCTGGCCTCCGAGCCCCGGCCTCAGTTCAAGGACCGCGAGGGCCAGCAGCCCGCGATCGACCGGGGCACCGGCGCCCACGTGCACCTGGTGGACGTGATGTTCGCGTTCAACGGCCGCGCCGAAGTGATCGCCGTGAAGGTCCCCGAGCCGGGTCTCGGCAAGGGTCTGAAGGTCGGCCTGCCGGTCGTTTTCACCGGGCTTGTCGCGTCGGCCTGGGAGAACGAGATCAACGGCAAGGACCGTCACGGTGTCTCCGTGCGCGCCGACGCCATCACCGTCAAGGCAGGCGCCTGATGCCCGACAACCGCCTTGGGCTCGCGCTCCTCGTCCTCGCCGTGCTGGTCGCGCTGGGGCTTCTGGGCTGGGCCTGGTACTGCTTCGCCCGCTGGTACCGGGCCGATGCAGAGACCCGGGTCAGCCTGCGGCAGGCGCGGCGGATGCGGTGGGGCTGGAAACGGCTCGCGCCGATGCTCGACCTCGCGGTCAAAGACGCCACCGCGACCGTGGTCCAGCAGTACGGCCCGCAGGAGCCACCTGCCAAGCCGCGCATGCTGGTGCCGCGCATGCACACCCGCGCCGACGCCTTCGGGGTCGCCGTCACTGCTGCCGCGCTGCCGCAGGTGGGGCTGAGCGCCTGGCAGGACGCGGGCGAGGGCCTGTGCGACGCCTGGGGAATGCGTCGCATCCGGATGAGCCAGCCCAAGCCCGGAGTGATCGTCGCGCGCGGCTTCCGGCGCGAGCCCCTGGAGGCGGTGATCCGCTCACCGCTCCTCGGCCCGGACGGCTCCCCCGTCTGCCGACCGGGTCAGTTCGTCTCCACCGATGACGTGCTGCTCGGCTGGGACGAGGACGGCACACCGATCGTGCTCAACCTCGCGTACTCCGCGCACGCCCTCATCGCCGGCCTCACCCGCTCCGGCAAGTCGATCACCGTCAACACCCTGCTCGCCTACGCCTCGCTGATGCGGGATGTGCGTCTGATCGTGATCGACCCCAACCTCGGTGCGGTCGCGCCCTGGTGGCGTACCGCCTACAAGGTCTCCGACGCCATCCACCCCGACGAGCCGACCGAGATCCTGGCCTGGGTGCGGGAGGAGATGCAACGTCGCGAGCGGCTGTTCTGGTCCGGCCGCACCGACCGCATCACCGAGTTCAGCCCCGAGCTGCCGCTGCTGCTCGTGGTGATAGACGAGGTGGCGAACTACACCCGGCACCCGGACCGCAAGGCGCGTGAACGCTTCGAGGCCGAGCTACTGGCCATCGCCAGCCAGGGCGCCAAGTTCGGCGTACGGCTGTGGCTGCTCACCCAAAAGCCCTCCGCCGACGTACTCACCACCGCCGTCCGCACCAACCTGTCCGCCCGAATCTGCCACCGCGTCGACACGATCGAGGACTTCCTGCACCTCTTCCCCGACGGCCGGGACCTGGACATCACCGCCGCCGACCGCACCATGCCGCAAGGCGTCTCCATCGCCTCCGTCGGTGACATGCGCACCCCGGTCCGGCTGCGCTCGGTCTACCTGCCCACCGAAGCCTGCTGGCAGATCAACGACCTCATGTGCGCCGAGGGGCTGAAGGTCCGCGACCTGCCCGACCGCGTCGACCTGGACAAGGCCGCGTGACCAACGTCTGCCGGCCGCCCGAGCGGGCCAGCCCCACTCCCGGCCGAGTCCGTAACGCAGTGATCCCCGGCAAGGGCGTGTAGTCGCCAAACCCTCGCCCTTGCCGGGGCCTCCCTCCCCATCCATCCGCGATACACGCGTGTGTCGCAGTGCAGAGAGGTCCCGCCAGCATGCCACCGCACGACCCCACCGCCACAATCCCCCGCCCCGAACCGACCACAGCCGCGCTGCCCACGTTCACCGGGTACCGCGACCTGCTCGGCCTCATACGACAGCTGTCCACGCTCGGCGGCTGCGCCCAGCCAATCGGGCTCGAAGGCCAGCGCACCGAGATCGACGGCTTCACCGGCGAGATCCTGCGCGAACTGAAGTCCAAGGAGCTGCCCGCCGGGCACCTGCTGGTCCGCTGCGGCAACCGCCGCGCCACCCGTTGCCCGTCCTGCGCCGAGCTCTATCGCCAGGACACCTACCACCTCATCGCCGCTGGCCTGCGCGGCGGCAAGAACATCCCCGACCAAGTTGGCGCCCACCCCAGGGTGTTCGCCACGCTCACCGCCCCGTCGTACGGCCCGGTCCACGGCCGCCGTACCGGCAGCTCCGCCCGCTGCCGCTGCGGACGCACCCACACCAAAGGCGACCCGCTCCTCGGCACACCGCTCGACACCGAGCGGTACGACTACACCGGCGCAGTGCTGTGGAACGCCCACGCCCCGGCCCTGTGGGCTCGCTTCATGCTCCACCTGCGCCGCACCATCGCCGCCACAGCCGGTATCCCGCAGCGTCTGCTGCATAAGGTCGTGCGGGTCTCGTACGCCAAGGTCGCCGAGTACCAGCAGCGCGGACTGATCCACTTCCACGCCGTAATCCGCCTCGACGGCCCCGCAGGCCCCTACACCCCGCCACCCGCCTGGGCCACCCCCGAACTCCTGGCCGACGCGATCCGGATCTCGGCCACCCGCGCCCACATCGACGGGCCCACGCTCAAAAATCGCACCCACTCCTTCGCCTTCGGCGAGCAGGTCGACACAAGGATCATCCGATCCGCGGCCTTCCAGGGCGGGACCACGATCACCGAGGGCAAGGTCGCCGGATACGTCGCCAAGTACGCCACCAAGGGCACCGAAGCCGCCACCGGCACCCTCGACCACCGGCTGAAGAGGATCACCGACCTCTGGTTTGAGTCCGTGCCCGAGCACGCCGCCCGCATGATTCGCACTGCTTGGGTCCTCGGCGTCCGCGACGACCTCAAGCACCTGAACCTGCGCAAGTGGGCCCACATGCTCGGCTTCCGCGGCCACTTCTCCACCAAGACCCGCGCCTACTCCACCACCCTCGGCGCTCTCCGGGCCACCCGAGCCGCCTGGCATCGCCGCCACACCCCTCCGGCCTCCCCGACCACCCTCGTCCTCGCCCACTGGGCCTACGACGGCACCGGCCTCACCCCCGACCTCGAACGTCTCGCCGCACTCATCGGTGGGGGCTCGACACGAGCAAGGGCGGTGACAGCCGGTGCGTGACGACGAACTCCTCACCGTCCCCGAGGCGATGGCTCGCCTCAAGATCGGCCGCTCCGCCCTCTACGACCTGATGCGCACCCGCCGCCTGGCCTCGCTGACCATCGGCCGCGCCCGCCGCATCCCCGCCCACGCCCTCGCTGACTACGTTCAGCGCCACCTGGAGGAGGCCGCCTGATGACCGCGCCCAAGCGCAAGAAGGCCCGCGCCAACGGCGAAGGCACCATCTACCAGCGCAAGGACGGCCGCTGGGAAGCCGCCGGCTACGTCCTCGCCGCCAACGGCACCCGCAAACGCGTCCGCGTCTACGGCACCACCCGCAAGAACGCGGCCGACAAGCTCGCCGAGAAGATCGCCGACAGCAACCGCGGACTGCCTGTCGCCACCGCCGGCAGCACCGTTGGCGACTACCTCATCTACTGGCTCGGCAGCGTCGCCGTCCACCGGCTCCGGGAGAACACCCACACCCGATACGCCGCCTGCGTCCGCCTCCACCTCATCCCCGGCCTCGGCACCAAGAAGGTCGCCCGCCTCACCGCCAAGGACGTCCGCACCTTCCTCGACCGCCTCCGCACCATCTGCCAGTGCTGCGCCCAGGGTCTCGACGCCGAGCGGAAGAGGTGCTGCGCGGTCGGCGAGTGCTGCCAGAAGCGGCTGTCCCCCTTGACAGTGACCTACGTGCACTCGGTCCTCAAGTCCGCCCTGGAACACGCCGTCCGCGAAGACGAACTGCCCCGAAATGTCGCCCGGAACGTCAAGACCACCACGCACCAGCCCAGACGCTTCCGTCCGCTCACCGCCACCGAGGCCCGCCAGTTCCTCGACGCGGCCCGCGCCGACCGGCTGCACGCCCTGTATGAACTCGCCCTCCGCACCGGGCTCCGCAAGGGCGAACTGCTCGGCCTCCACTGGGAAGACCTCGACCTCACCACCGGAACGGCCAGCATCCGGCGCTCGCTCCAGCGCACCCGCACCAGCGGCCTCACCCACCTGCCCACCAAGACCCGGGCCTCCGAGCGCCGTATCGCGCTCCCGACCGAATGCATCCACTCCCTCAAGAAGCACCAGGAACGCCAGGACAAGGAGCGAGAGACAGCAGGATCGGACTGGAGCGACAGCGGGCTCGTATTCACCACGCCGACTGGCCGGCCTCTCGACCCTGCCAACCTCACCCGCCGCTTCCGCAGCTTCCTCAACCGGGCCGGACTCCGGCGCATCCGCTTCCACGACCTACGGCACTCGACCGCCACCCTGCTGCTGGAGCAGGGCGTCGACCTCGTCGTCATCAAGGAGCTGTTGGGCCACGCCCACATCGGCGTCACAGCCGGCGTCTACGCCCACGTAAGGCTCCGCCTCCAACGCCAGGCCATCGACACCCTCGGCAACGCCCTCAGCCCCACCGACGATGACCCCGACGACCCGCCTGCCGTAGTCGTCGTCCGCTGACGTTGCCGTCACCGTTGCCGTCAAACAGCCCAGGAGCCCCACCGAGGACATGCCTCGGTGGGGCTCCTGAATTACTTACCCGCTCAGCAAGCCGGTCGCGCCAGAATCATCTTTTAGAGACTTCGACTAATTTCAGCCGGCCCAGCAATACACACGCTGGCCCGGCTCCCGTTCCTCGCGAATCAAATCAACGAGACTCTTCAAGATGAGCGAGGCGACAGGCAACTCGATCTCGATTCCGTCAGCTGATTTCTCAGCCACCCACCAAAGAGCCAACTCGTTTACTTCGGAATCCGAAGCGGCAGCGAGGGAATCCAAGAGGCCATCAGAGAGCAAGAATACCGATGCCCCCGCATCGTCTTCAGCGATCACTTCGGGAAAGTCTCGGTCCACCAGGGACTCGAATGAAACCCCTGCGAGATGCGCCTCCCAATCCAGAAGAGCCTCTTCTGCGTCAAAATTCCCGAAGGAGAGAGTACGGAATGAAGGATCAGGGCCGAGAGTAAGGGCGTCAACAGCGCCTTCCCTCGCCGCCACGAAGAACTTAACGATGCTACTCACGGACTTTGCACCTCATCGCTCCAGTTGGAAGATTGGATCCACCAGAAACGGCTAGGCCACCCGGTTGCGGAGTGGCCTAGCCGTCGTCGCCCTATCGCAGGATCATTACGATCCGGCAAGGACCTTGCACGTCACTGCCAAAGGATTCCGACGCCTGGCCCATATCTCGGGCCGTAATCGAACACATGCTGACCCCACATGCGCTGGGTCGTGAGATCGTACCAGCCAACCCCTGGAACGCTTGCGCCCGTATTGATCCAATCCGGGCCGGGCATGCCGCTGGGGGTAGAGAAGAGTTCGCGAAGCGCCGGATCGCCATCGGCTAGCGACTTCACGCGAGCATCAAGGATATTCCCCTTGATCGTATTGGCTCGACTGGGCCTCCGCGCGATTCTCGCAAGATCCTTTGCCGAATACCCGATAGTGCCGGCCTTCCATTCGGACAATGCTGTATTCGTGTGCTCAAGGAGACGCGAAGCCAGCGCATCTGGATTTGCGATGTCGCTTCCGTGCATGTCGACGACGCGACCACCGCAATTGTGAACCAGGACCGGCGTGGCCCCCGCCAGCACATAGTACGTGTGGAGGTCGTCAACGGTGAGGTTGTAGACCGCTATCGACTCGGTCCTGTGTTGAGTGACGGTGATCTGCACCCACGTGCCGGCGCTGGTCTGAAGCCATTGCCCGGCCTGAAGGTCCCCGGCATCCACCCACTGACGAAGGTCAGGCACCCAGAAGGGATGGCCATCAGTAGCAGTGACACTGCCGGTCTTCGCGCCCTTGGAGCCATCGGTGTCGATGACAAGATCGACGAGTTGTTTCACCCCTTGGCCCTTGATGAGGGCAGTCACGATACGAGCGCCGACTACATCAGTGTCTGGGTCGGCGGCCTGGACCCTATCGCCAATCTTGATGTCCTTGATCGGCTTGTGGGTGCCGTCCGCCATAAGGACTGGGGTGTCCTCGGTGAAGCTGTTACAGCCCGCCGCCCGCCCTGCACCCCTGGCCGCCACCACCATGCTCAGGTACTCGCCCATCTGGCCGAGCATGCAGCCCATCAGCGCGGCGTTGGCGACGTCGCCCCAGTTGACCTTGCGGCCGGACAAGCGCTGGAAGGCCCAGGTCAGGCCGCCGTCGATGGCGCCGTTGATGGCGCAGGCGGCGATGAGGGGGTTGTTGCCGGTGGGGTCGGTGTAGGTGGTGGGTGAGGAGAGGGCGTACTGGTAGAGGTTGGTGCCGCCGGCCTGGCCGATGGGGTCCTGGGAGATGAAACGGCCGGTTTCGGGGTCGTAGTAGCGGTTGCGGTAGTAGAGGAGACCGGTGTCGTCGCTCTCGCGACCGGTGAAGGTGTAGGGGTTCGTGGAGTCCGCACCGGTGGCGGTGGTCGTGCCGTTGGGGTCGTACGTGTAGGTGGTGGCGACGGTGCCGTCGGTGTTGGCGAGGCCGATGACCGAGCCGAGGGCGTCGGTGAGGTAGATCTGGGTGGCACCGTTCTCGGTGCGGGTGAGGTACTGGTCCAGCCCGGAGGTGGCCACGGTCGCCGCGGTGTCGCCGGAGGCGTTCTGCTCGACGAGCGGGTTGCTGCCGTCGGTGAGGAACTTGTCGGTGGTTCCGCCGATGGTCTTTGTGGAGCGGGTGCCCAGGGCGTCGTAGCCGAAGGTGCTGTTCTGGCCGGCCTTGGTGAGGCCGGAGAGCTGGCCCCGGGCGTTCCAGGTGTAATCGCGGACGCCGTCAGTGGTGAGCTGTCCGTCGGCGTCGTACGTGAAGGAGCGGCCGGCGAAGGTGGTGATGCGGTTGTCCTTGCCGAAGGCTGTGCCCGTTTCGGCGGCCGGAAGTGCGACGTTGGCAAGGGAGCCGGTCAGTCCGGTCTGCAGGGTGCGGTCGTCGCGGGTGTAGATGAGGTCGCCGATGGCGGTGGCGCCCTTGGCGTAGGTAATCGACTTGATGGTGCCGGTCTTGTCGTAGCCGGTGGTGCGGGTGATGCCGCCGGGCAGGGTGGCGGTCTTCTCCCGGCCCACCGCATCCAGTCCGAACCCGACCGTCTGGGTTCCCGTGGTGACGGAGGTGAGGATGCTGGTCTTGTCGAAGCCGTACGTGGTGGTCTGCCCGGCCGCGGTCATCGTCTCGCGACGGTCGGCCGCGTCGTAGGTGTAGGCGACGGTGCCGTTGGGGCCGGTGACGGTCTTGGGCCGGTCGTAGGTGTCGTAGGTGAAGGTCTGGTTGCCGGCCTGGGAGTCGGTGATCTGCTGCGGCAGGTCGTGCGCGTCGTAGGCGTAGGTGACGGTGGATTCGGCCTGGCCGGCGATGTCGACGCCGTACGCGGTGGTCTTGGACCTGCCGAGGAGGTCGTACGTGGCGGTGGCCACCTTGCCGCCCCGGCTCGTGGCCTTCTTCAGGAAGCCGGCCGCGTCGTACTCGAACGTGGCCTGTGCGCCCAGGGCGTCGGTGGCCGACTTCGGTCGGTCGGCGTTGTCGTAAGCCCAGCCGACCGTGTTGTTCCTGGCGTCGGTGAGGCTGGTGAGGTTGCCGTTCTCGTCGTAGTCGAAGCCGGTGGTCTGGCCGAGTGCGTCGGTCACGGTGCGGGGCTGGTTGAGCTTGTCGTAGGCGACGGTCGTGCGCGAGCCCGCCGTGTCGGTGAGTACGGAGGCCCGGCCGGCGGCGTCCGTGAACTGGGACGACACCCGGCCTTCCGCGTCCTTGACCGAGACCAGGTCACCGTTGCGGTACGTGTATTCGCTCACCGCTCCGGCGTTGTCGGTCGCAGTCTTGACCTGGCCGTCGGATGCGTAGGTGAGCGTGGTGGTGCGGCCTTCGGAGTCGGTGACCGTGTGCAGGTTGCCTTCGCCGTCGTAGCCGAAGACGGTGTCGTTGCCGAACACATCGGTCGTCTTGGTGGGCTGGTCGTACGGGCCGTCGTAGACCGCGGTGCCCGAGGGCCTGGCGTCCGCCGTGCCCGCGAGTTCGACCGACCGGGTCACGTACCCGTTGGCGTCGTACGTCAGCTCCGTGCGCCGGCCGTACGGGTCGACGACCGCGTCGATGCGGTGTTTCGGGCCGCGCACGATCTGCGTCGTCCGTGCCAGGGGCGAACCGTAGGCGGCGGTGTCCCGGACCCCGTACCCATCGGTGTCGAACTCGACACGCCGCACCGCTCCGCCCGGCTCGGTCACCTCGGCGGAGGTGACCTGGCCGGTGCCGGTCTCGGTGTAGGCGAAGGAGTACTCCGCGCCCTCGGTGAGAACCTGCTTCTTGACGCGCCCGTCCGCCTGGAACGCGTTGGTCATGTACGTGATGCCACGCGCGTCCTTGGCGGTCGCGATGCGGTTCGAGGTCCCGTCGTACGTGTACGAACTGGCTTTGCCGGCCGGGTCCGTGACCGTCTCCAGGCGTCCAGCCGTGTCGTACGTGTACGACGTGGAGCGGCCGATGTTGTCGGTCGCCTTCGTGATCCGGTGCTCGGCGTCGTAGGCCAGGGAGATCCAGCGCCCGCCGGGTGTGTCGATGCGGGTGATCTCTCCCTTCTTGCCGTCGCGTCGGGTGAGCGTGGTGGTGTTGCCGTGGCGGTCGCGGATCTCCTTCAGCGCTGCGTATTGGGGGAAGACCCAGACGGTGCCGTCACGGAACCTGAGCTGCCAGGTGGAGTCGATGTTGGTGATCTTCGAGCCCTGGAATCCCGTGGGAGTGTCGAGGGGTTCGAAAACCGCGTCGTTCCACCCCGTTCCGGCCGAGGTGCGCGTGAAGTGGATCTTCGCGCCGCCCGGCAGGTAGAGATCGACCTCCTTGTACTGCTCCTCAGAGTGCAGGAAGGCGTTGTACGTGAGGTCTCGGCCGATTCCGAAGGCCCGCTTGCGGGTGTCCCCCTGCCAGTAGGTACGGGTGATCTCCGCAGAGCCCAGCGGGTCGGAGACGGCCAGATCGGTGCGGGAATCGGTAAGCATGCCGGTGCCGAGCTGGACCGGGTCGCCCGACAGCCAGTCGATGGCGTCCTTGAGCCACGAGACGTCCCACGGGACGAGGTCGGCGATGTTGAACATGGCACCGTGGAAGGACCAGATCCGGGTCTTGGCGTCCGGCACGACCTGGCGCCCGTCCTTGGAAACCCGGCCCTTGCCGTAGACGTGCCAGCCCTTCTTCTCCGGGTCGTAGTCCATGAACTCGACCCTGGTTCCGGGGGCCTCGTGCGTGTAGTTCGGATAGATGACCTGCGCGCCCTTGGGGAACACGTAGGTGCCGCCGGGCTGCACGGTGAAGTACACGGGGACGACGCTGTTCTTGGGCAGCGGGAAGGGCGGCCGGTCGATCGGGATCGCGGTGATGCCGAGTTCGGTGACGGGCTTGCCCTTGTCGTCACGGACGACCGAGCCCTTGGGAATCCTCACCTCAAGACCGGGGATTTCGGGGGTCTTCAGGACGACCTCGGTCTTGGCCGGGGCGTCGAACGTGACCGTGTGCTTGGTGTCCAGCGGGGTCATCCACACCGGGAAGCCGAGATCGATGCTCCTGCCCGGCTCGGGCTGGACGTGAATGTCGAAACGGCCGTACTGGCGCTGGGCCGTGTTCGCGCTCGAACCGTCGACCACCAGCGTCGTGGTGCTGTCGCTGATTCCGGCGAGCAGGAACCGGCCCTTGCCGTCCGTGCGCGTCGAACTGCCGCCGGCACTGACCGAGACCCGGGGCAGAGGCGTGCCGTCGAGCTTGAGAACGCGTCCGGTGAGTGCCGTTCGGCCGGGCGGTGCCCTCAACCGCTGAGGAGCCTTCGGGGCGGCTCCGCGCGTGGTGAGCCAGTCACGGCCTGCCAGTTGGGCTTTCCCGGGCTTCCAGGCGTCGGGGCCTTCGGGGAGCACGGACGGCTGCGCTGTCGAGGGTGCGGCCTTGGCGGTGGAGGTGGGCGTCGATGAAGTGGGGGCCAGCGTTCCTGTGGTCTTGATCCCCAGACTGATCGTGCCGGTCGCCAGTCCGTACGGATCGGCGGTCACGGTGTAGACGCCGCTGGCGGGAAGCTTCGGGAGAGCGGTAGTGAGGGTGGTGGCGCCCAGATAGCGCTCGTCCACCAGGAGCTTGCCGTCGGGCCCACGGACCGACAGGTACCAGGCGAAGGGGGGTGCGTCCAGGGCGAGGGTGAGCAGTTGGTCCTTGGCGCCGGTGAACGTGAACCGGCCGTTCTGGCCGACCTCTGTGATGGCTGCGGAGACTTTGGCACCGCCGACCGTCAACGCCCCCGCTATCAGGTCGGGGACGAGTGTGCCGCTGATGGTGACAGGAGCGGTGATGGCTTGGTCGGGGTTCACCAGTACCCGGTGGGTGCCTAGGGCGAGGGCACCGCGCAGGTCCACTTCGCCGCTTCCGGCGGTGTACGTCGAGGCGTTGTCGTCAGCGACGCCGTTCGGTGTGATCAGGGCAATGGTGGCGCTGGTGGACGTCCCGCCGGTAAGGCGCATCGCTGCACCGTCTCCGGTGGCTGCGGTGTAGACGAACTCAAAGGGTTGCCCCGGACGTGCCGTCGTACCTTCGGTCGGGCCGGCGGCGGTCGGCTCGCCGACGAGAAGTGGCGTGGACAGCCAGAGCGTCAGGTCTCCGGTTGCTGCCTGGGAGGGCTGGAGTACCAACGTGTAAACCGCTCCGGGAGTCAGACCCGTCATGTACTTGGTACCGGAGGCCTTGCCCAGGATGGATCCCAGCTGGGTCTGCGTACCTGACGGGCTGACTACGTAGACACCTGTGCTCTTGGCGACACTGTTCCCCGTGATCGCGAAGCCGAGCACGGCGGAGTCCGGTGCGGTGAATTCTGCTTGGACGCGCTGCCCCGGACGAAGCAAGTGCGCGGTCGCGGAGGCACCGTCCAGCGCAGCCGTGACGTGTACGTCCGTGGACAGAGTCGCATTCAAAGACCCTGTCCCGGCCTGAAAGGGTTCGAATGCGACCTGATAGGTCCCCGTTTCGGGGAGATCGGCCAAGCCGACAGCGGCATCCGTGCCTGCGGAGACGAACTGTCGGTCGACCAGGGTCTTGCCGGATGGTGCGAACACGGATACGTAAAGGGTCTTCGTGAAGGTGTTCCCCGTCATGCCCACCGACAGGTCGTTGCCCGCCGCGGCCGGGGCCGACCCCCGGGGCGGTTTGCCCGCACCGTCAAACCCAACACGCGCCGTCGCCCCCACCCGGGGCAGCGGCACCGGTAAGTCGGCGGCCAGGGTGTCG
>NZ_JBHVIN010000023.1:118151-173869 GCF_042799575.1 Streptomyces sp. NPDC057682
CCAGTGGGTTTGGGTGGTTTGCCCCAACCCGGAACACTCATTGGTTGTAGGTGTTGTGGGCCCCCCACCCCCCCCCCCCCGGGGGGGCCCGGCCGGGGCCCGCCAACGACCCCGTGGCCTGTTGCCCAGCACGTTCAACCGCAACAGGCGCAGTCGCCCCATCCGGGGACAGCGGCACCTGTACGTCGGCGGACAGGGTGACGCGTAGCGATCCTGTCGCCCCTTGAGCCGGATTGACCACCAGGGAGTAGGTGCCCGACTCCGTCAGAGCCGGCATCACCACTCTGGCCGGAGAGCCTGCGGCTATGAACTGCTGGTCGACGACGGTCTTCCCCGAGGGTGCCGTCACGGACAGATAGACCGTCTTCATGAAGGTGTTCTCGGTGACGCCCAAAGACAGGTGGTCCCCGATCTGCCCCTGGAACACCGACTCCGCGTTCTGCGCCGCACGGCTGAGTTCGACGAGGACAGAGTCCCCGGCCGGTGACAGTTGGGCCACCCCGAGCGATCGCGAGAGCGTTATTCCCAGTGTTCCTGTAGCCGCTTTGTCGAGTGAGAAGACGATGGTGTACATGCCAGTGGCAGGCAGAACGGGGCTGTCCCATTCCTTGCCTGCTCCGACAGGAAGGGTGAAGTCGGCCAGCGACGATCCGTCAGGCGCGTAGATGTCGACACTCACAAAGGATGTGAATCCCTTTGACTGCAACCAGAGTTGGAAGCGCTGGCCACCCACTGCCCCGAACTCTGCTCGGCCGTTCTGGCCCTGCCAGGTGATGGCGAGATCGGCGCCGGGCGCGGTGGGATCGAGCGCCGGGAGTTGAGCGAAGCTGGACAGAGTGACGCTGACAGTTCCGGTACCACCGGAATCCGGGTCCACGACCAGCACGTACGTACCCGACTCTGTCAGGGTGTCAAGATCGATGGAACCGGTGGACCCGGCCGGGACATTGGTGTCCGCCGAGGTGATGCGCTTGCCGTCGGGGCCGTAGAGACGCGCCGCCAGCGTCTTGGTGAAGCCCGACGATCCGATCCCTACGCTCAGCGACTGGCCCATCACACCGTTGAAGGACCATCGCCCGTCCTGCCCCGGGCGAGTGATCGCGGTCTGCAGTGTGGGGGCGGTGAAGTCGAGGGGACCGCCGGTGGTGGTCGAAACCGTGATGGTCGCGGCTCCGATGTTGTTCGTGCCCGGCTCCACATCGAGCGAGTAGCGCCCACCGACCGGCAGGTTCGGCACGTCCCAGTCCCCGCCGCTCGCGGGCACAGAAGCCGTACCGACCTGTGCCCCCTGCGGATCGGTGAGACGCAGGCTCACGGTGCTGTTGAACGTGGAACCGGACACGCCGACGCTGATGTCCTGCCCGGCGTCTCCGTCGAAAAGGACCCTCGCCTTGTTGCCGGGCGTCGTCACGGCCACCGTCGGAGGCGTCTCGTCGGTCACTGAGGTCGTGACCGTGGTCTCGAACTCGGAGGCGCCACCGGAGAGCATACTGAAGGTGGTCGACGACGCTGAACCGTCGGGCGTGGAAACCACCACCGGCCCGGAGACAGCACCAGGCGGAACGAGAACGGTCAGAGCCGTGTCGGTTCGGGCCGTCACTTCCGCGAGAGAGCCACCTGCGAACCTCACCACGTTGTCCGTCACGCTGGGGGCGAACTCCGACCCGGTCAAAGTCACCTGGGTCCCCGCCAGGCCACTCGTCGGCGTCATGGCGGTGAGAACAGGCCCCGACGACGCAGATGTAAAGGTCTCGGGCGACGACGCGGTCACACCGCCCACGGTCACCGTGACCTTGCCCGTGGCCGCCCCGACAGGGACCTTGACCTCCAGCCGGGTCGCGGAAGCGGTCATCACGTCGGCCTGCGCGGAGCCGAACTTCACGGTGTTGGAGGCGGCGGCCGTGGCGAAGCCGGTGCCCGACAGGGTCACGGTCCGGCCGGTCTGGGCGCGCACGGGGACCAGGGAGAGGACGGAAAGCGTGCTGGAGGGGAAGCGGTCGACGCCGAGGCGGTTGCCCGCTTCGTCGTAGCGGTAGCGCGCCGTTTCACCATCCGGGTCGCTCACTCCGACCAGACGGCCGGTCGCGTCGTACGCGTAGCTGGCGTTGTTCGTCGTCGTGGCGTCCGCTGCGGCTGTGGCCGCCGGTGAGGGACCGGGCTTCCCGACCTGTGCCGTCGGCGCCTCTCCCTTGGTCGTGCCCGGTGACGGAAGGGGCGCGATTGCCGGGGCCGAGGCGTCGGCGGCGGGAGTCGACGACGGCGCACCCGGAGAATTGTCCGCGGAAATCGTCCCGGCCGACAGGGCCAGAGGCAGCGCGCCGACCGTCAGCGTTCGCCAACGCCCGGACCCACGCATGCCGAACCGCTCTCCGTGCTTACGCACTGCGCCCTCCCCGGAGCCCCCACATGAGTCACGAAAGCCCCATGAACACCCGCAGTTTCCTCGCAGGCGGTCACAAGCTACTCACAGGCGCGGCCTCGCACGGGAGAAGGGAGCATCTCGTTCGGTCACGAGGTTTGTTCAGGCCACGTCAGACAGGAGCGGGTAGCCCAGCGTGTATCAGTCGGTCACGCGGAGTAGGCAGGATAGATATATGCACGTTCACTTCCGTGCCGGTTTCATCGGGAATCACATGCCTGCCGCCCTGTGGTTCCTCACACCCCGAAGATGGCCGATACACGTACCGCCCTGGCGGCGCCCCGCCCCGCTCCCTCACCCCACCCCGCCCCGATACCGTCCCGGCGCCACGCCGAACTCGCGCTTGAAGGCCTTGGCGAAGGCGAACTCGGAGGTGTAGCCGGTGCGTTGGGCGATGACGCGGAGGGGGGCGTCGTCGGTGCGGAGGAGGTGGCCGGCGGTGGTCATGCGCCACCAGGTGAGGTAGGTGAGGGGCGGCTGGCCGAGGAGGGTGGTGAAGCGGCGGGAGAAGGCGGCGCGGGAGAGGCCGGCGAGGGTGCCGAGTTCCTCGACGGTCCAGGGGTGGGCGGGGTCGGCGTGGAGGGCGTCGAGGGCGGTGGAGACGGGCGGGTCGGCGAGAGCGGCCGCCCAGCCGGTGGCCTCGCCGGGGCCGGTGGCAGGGGCGCCCGCCCCGGTGGCCTCGCCGGGGCGGCTCGGGGCGTGGCTGTCCTCCAGCCACCAGGCGCGCAGGATGTAGAGGAGGAGGGTGTCGAGGAGGGCGGGGACGATGGCGTCGGAGCCGGGCTGCGGGGTGCGGAGTTCGGCGCCGAGAAGGTCGATGGCGGAGCGCAGGGCCGGGTGGGCGCCGAGGCGGGCGGGGAGATGGACCGCGTCGGGGAGGTGGGTGAGCAGGGGGTGCGCGCGGGAGCGGTTCAACTGGTAGGCGCCGCAGAGGAGTCGGGTGGTCGGGGCGTCCGGGTCCGTGGGCGGCTCGTCGGCCGGGGTCGGCCAGGTGCCGTCCGGGCCGGGGACCACGTCCTCCAGCGGGGTGCCCGGGGCGTCGGCCAGGGCGTGGCCGCGGCCGTGGGCGAGGAAGACCACGTCGCCGACGCCGAGGCGGACGGGCGCGGCGTCGTCCCCGGGCGGGATCAGCCACGCCGTTCCCTCCAGCACCACATGGAACCCGGCTCCCTCGGAAGCCGGGAACCGCATGCCCCAGGGGGCGCGCTTGAGGCGGCGCGAGGAGTGCGGACGGCCCGCCCGCATCGCCGTGATCACGTCACTCAGGACATCCATGGCGGGAGCGTATCCAGTCGGGGCCCGGGGAGCACGATCGGACATGGAACGGGGATTCCAGGACATGGATCGTCTCGTCCCGCGTTCCTACGGTGGTGCGCATGACGAAGGACCAGATATCAACTCCCGCCACCACCCGCGCCGTTCTCTTCCACTCCACCGGTGAGCCCGATGTCCTCACCGTCGAGGAGGTGCCGCTTCCCGCCCCCGGGCCCGGCGAGGTCCTGATCCGGGTGGAGGCCCTCGGTCTGAACCGGGCCGAGGCACTCTTCCGCGCCGGAACGTACTTCTACCGGCCGGCGCTCCCCGCCTCCCGCAACGGTTACGAGGCCGCGGGCACCGTCGAGGCGGTCGGCGCCGGGGTCGGCGGTTTCGCGGTCGGGGACTTGGTGATCGCCACCCCGGCCGGGGAGTTGAGCGGGCACGGGCTGTACGCCGAGCGCGTCGTCGTCCCGGCTTCGCAGGTGATCCCCGTGCCCGAGGGCGTCGACGCGGTGCGGGCCGCCGCGGCCTGGACCACGTACGCCACCGCGTACGGCGCTCTGCTGGAGAAGGGCGGGCTGCGGCCCGGCGACCATGTCCTGATCACCGGGGCGTCCAGCGGCGTCGGCACGGCCGCCCTCCAGGTGGCCCGGCTGATCGGGGCCGTGCCCATCGCCACCACCCGTGGCGCGGCGAAGAAGCGGGGGCTGCTCGACGCGGGTGCCGCGCACGTCGTCACCACCGACGACGAGGACGTGGTGAAGGAGATCGCCCGGATCACCGGCGGACGCGGGGCCGCCGTCGTCCTCGACGCGGTCGGCGGGCCGGACTTCGCCCGGCTGGGCGAGGCGGTCGCCCCCGGCGGGACCCTGATCATTTACGGCTGGCTGGACGGGCGGCCCACGGTGATGCCGATGAACTGGCCGCTCACCGTCATCGGTTACAGCAACCTCGAACTCTCCGGCGATCCCGTCGCGCGCGGACGCGCCGCCGCCTTCATCGCCTCCGGGCTGCGGGCCGGCGCGCTCGACCCCGTGATCGCGGCCGTCTTCGAGGGGCTGGAGCGCATGCCGGACGCCCACCGGCTGATGGAGTCCAACACCCACACCGGGAAGATCGTGGTCACCGTCGCCCACTGACGGGCGGAAGCGGCCGTTCCGGCGGGCTGCCGGCCGTGGCGGCCCCCACGGCCGACAGCCGGTGCCCGTCCCCGACGGGCGACCTCCGATGCCCGGGGCGGAACGGTGACCGGGTCGGGCGGTGACCGGGACGGTGTCCTCCCTCAGCTCCCGTCCCGCAGGTCCGCCACCCCCGTCGCGCGGAACGCGATCCGGTCGAACGCGACGGCGCAGCCCTCGCCCGTGGGTGACTGGGCGAGGAAGCCGATGGAGGCTGCGGCCGTCCGCTCCGGGGTGCCGAGGGCGAAGACGCGGACGAAGGTCCACTTCTCGCCGTCCGGGGAGGCGTGGTACGCGAAGGCGTTGCCGGTGCGGCTCAGGCGGAGCCAGTACGTGTCGCCGTCCACGACGAAGGAGTTGACGTCGTCCGACTGGCCGCGCGTCACCACCGTGCAGATGGTGGGGCGGTCCGGGGAGAGCTCCAGGCAGATCTTGGCCCACTCCCGGTCGCCGACGTGGAGGTAGAGGACACCCGCGTCGAAGGCGGCGGCGAAGCCGACCCGCACCCTGGCGATCAGCTGGAAGTCGCCCTCGGGCGCGGCGCCCAGGAGCCGCGGCGCGTCGCTCACCGACTCCAGCCCGTCCCCGCCCGGCGGGACGAAGCGGTCCTGGCGGGCGCCGGCCCGGGTGGTGAGGACGCCGTCCTCGTAGGTCCAGTCGGCGGCCGGGCCGAACGGCTCCAGAGCGAAGGGGAGTTCGGGGAGGTCGGGGGCGGTCATACGGAGTGTCCGTTCAGGCGAGGGGGCAGGTGCAGCGGTCGCCCCCCGCGCGGCCCGGGCGGGAGCGGGAGGCCGGAGGTCGTCATGCGGGGCGTCCGTCCACACGGCGGGGCAGGTGCAGCGGGTTGTCCTCGCGCAACTCGGGCGGGAGCAGGGCCTCGGGGGTGGTCTGGTAGCTGACCGGGCGCAGCCAGCGTTCGATGGCGGTGGCGCCGACCGAGGTGGAGGTCGAGGTGGTGGCGGGGTAGGGGCCGCCGTGGTGCTGGGCGGGGGCGACGGCGACGCCGGTGGGCCAGCCGTTGACCAGGACGCGGCCGGCGAGGGGGGTGAGCGCCGCGAGAAGGGGGGCGGCGGTGCCGTCGGCCTCGGCGTCGGCGATCTGGAGGGTGGCGGTGAGGTTGCCGGGGAGCCGGGAGAGGACGGTGGTGATCTCGTCGGTGGAGGCGTAGCGGGCGACGACGGTGACCGGGCCGAAGCACTCCTCCAGGAGCGCGTCGTGCGGGCCCTCGGCGATGAGCAGCCGGGCGGGGACGGTGAGGAATCCGGCCGCGACGGTGTGCTCGCCGCCGGCGCCGGGGGTGACGGGGGCGTCGACCTCGGGCAGGGCGGACCGTTCGGTGACGCCTGCGAGGAAGGCCTCGCGCATGCGGTGGTCGAGGAGGACTCCGGCCTCGGTGTCGCTGACGGCGCTCGTGAGTGCCTTCAGGAGCTGGTCGCCGGCCTCGCCCTCGGGGACGAGGACGAATCCGGGCTTGGTGCAGAACTGGCCCGCGCCCATGGTCATCGAGCCGGCGAGCCCGGCGCCGATCTGCTCGGCGCGCTCGGCGGCGGCGGCCTCGGTGACGACGACGGGGTTGAGGGAGCCCAGCTCGCCGTGGAAGGGGATGGGGACCGGACGCGCGGCCGCCGCGTCGAACAGGGCGCGGCCGCCGCGGACCGAGCCGGTGAAGCCGGCGGCGGAGACGAGCGGGTGGCGGACCAGTTCGACGCCGGCCTCGAAGCCGTGGACCAGCGCGACGACGTCCTCGGGCAGACCGGTGCGCGCGGCGGCCCGGCGCAGGACCGAGACGCAGAGTTCGGAGGTCGCGGGGTGGTCCGGGTGCGCCTTGACGACGACGGGGCAGCCGGCCGCGAGGGCGCTGGCGGTGTCGCCGCCGGGGACGGAGAAGGCGAGCGGGAAGTTACTGGCCGCGTAGACGGCGACCACGCCGAGCGGGATCTTGTAGCGGCGCAGGTCGGGCCAGGGCGGGGTGCGGGAGGGGTCCGCGTGGTCGATGTGGATGTCGAGGTACGCGCCCTCCTCGACGACCTCCGCGAAGGCGCGCAGCTGGGCGGCGGTGCGGGCGAGTTCGCCGGTCAGCCGGGCGGGGCCGAGGGCGGTCTCGGCGTCGGCGGCCTCGATGACGTGGTCGCCGGCCTCGGCGAGCAGATCGGCCGCGGTGCGCAGGAACTCGGCGCGTACGGTGCGGTCGGCGAGCGCGTCGCGTACGGCGTGGGCGGCCCGGACCGCGCGGTCGACCTCCTCCGCTGTAGCCTCCACGGCAACCTGCTCACGCGGGTTCCCGGTGCGGGGGTCGACGCTCCAGACTGGTGCTGCTGCCACCGTGTTTCCTTCCGCTCCGCTGCCACACATCAGAAGTTGTTCGGTATTCTGAACATAGTTCCTGATCGTGAATATGAAGCGACTCTATTTCCGGGCGTTCGGTGTTGGCAAGAAGTCGCTGGGTTCTGTAGGTGGGCTGGAAGGGGCGTAGGACGATGTCGGTTGCCGAGTCCGGTGGTGGGGCACAGGTCAAGTCCGCGGTACGGACGGTGGAGCTGCTGGAGTACTTCGCCGGGCGGCCGGGCATGCACTCGCTCGCCGCGGTCCAGGAGGCCGTCGGTTACCCCAAGTCGAGCCTCTACATGCTGCTGCGCACCCTGGTGGAGCTGGGCTGGGTGGAGACGGACGCGACGGGGACGCGGTACGGGATCGGTGTGCGCGCGCTGCTGGTCGGCACCTCCTACATCGACGGCGACGAGGTGGTCGCCGCCGCGCGCCCCACCCTGGACCGGCTCTCCGACGACACCACGGAGACCATCCACCTCGCCCGGCTCGACGGGACGAACGTCGTCTACCTCGCCACCCGCCAGTCCCAGCACTATCTGCGTCCGTTCACCCGCGTCGGCCGCCGGCTCCCCGCGCACTCGACCTCGCTGGGCAAGGCGCTGCTGGCCACCCACAGCGACGAGCAGGTCCGCAAGATGCTGCCCGAGACGCTTCCGGCGCTGACCGAGCACACCCTGACCGACCGCGAGAAGCTCATCGAGGAGCTGCACGTCATCCGCGAACAGGGCTACGCCGTGGACCGCGAGGAGAACACGCTGGGGCTGCGCTGCTTCGGCGTCGCCGTGCCGTACCGCACCCCGGCCCGGGACGCCATCAGCTGCTCGGTGCCGGTCGCCCGGCTGACCCCGGCGCACGAGCAGATGGTGAAGGACGCCCTGTTCGACGCCCGCGACCGGCTCACCCTGGCCACCCGGCGGCTCTGACCGCCCCCGCCTGCGCACGACGGCCCCGCCTCCCCCCGCCTGCGCACGACGGCCCCGGCCGTCTCCCCCACGCGGCGGACCCCTCCGGTCCGCCGCGTTTTCGGCATGACCTTCGAGGGCCTCGCACACCCCTCCGATAACATGCTCGAATTCATGACGATTGACCTCATCGTTCACCCCTCCACCGGATGAACCGTGCTGCCCGGCGCGCCGAGTGACCCACCTCGTGACGTACTCCCCCGTCACCTGACAAAACGGCCAGACTCTTGATACCTAACGCATCGCGGGTGCTCTCCCGAATACGGGCGTCCTCCCGAATAACCGACGGCGACGAGCCCGGCACGGGGCGCAGCCCCCGGACGGCACTGTGGGCCGCGGTGGGGGTGGTGGGTCTCGGCTTCCTGGTCGCCCTGGAGTTCGCCGCACGCCACTACGGAGTACCGGGCCCCCTCGTCAACCAGGCGCGCGAGGTGGTGCTCCCGCCCGTCTCCGGGTTCCTGCTGTACGGCAGCATGGGGCTGATGATGGTGGTGCTCACCTGGCGCCAGCGGGCCTTCGCCCTCGGGGCGGCGATCGGCGTCGACCTCCTCATCCTGCTGATCCGCTGGATCGCGGACGCCCCGGTCACCCAGGGGCACCCCTTCGGCAGCGGCGCGCTGTGGGTGATCCTCGGCACCGCGGTCTTCGCCGTCACCCGGCGTACCGGTTCCGAACGCCTCCTGCTGCTGAAGGGCGTGGGGCTCGGGCTGCTGCTGGTGACCGGACGCAAGACCGGTGACGCCTGGCTGCTCATCACCTCCAAGACCCGGCCGCAGGTGCTCGACCAGTACGTGGCGACCGCCGACCACGCGCTGGGCAACCCCTCCTGGCTGGTCGGCCGCATGGTGCGGTCCACGGGCCACGTCGGCGAGGTCTTCCTCGACTCCGTCTACACCCAGCTCGCCGTGGCCGCCGTCGTCGTCGCCGTCTACCAGCTGCGCAGGGTGGCCGTCGACCGCCGCTTCCCGCCGCACCACCTGGTGCGCACCTTCCTGGTGATCGGGCTCCTGGGGCCGGCCATCTACATGATCTATCCGGTCGTCGGGCCGATCTTCGCCTTCGGCGCCGACGGCGGCCACTGGGCCGTGGCCGACATCTGGCCGGACGTGATGCCGCCGAGCGTCGGCCCTGAGCACATGCCGTTCGACGAGATCACCCCGCGCAACTGCATGCCCAGTCTGCACACGGCCTGGGCCACCACGATCTTCATCCACTCCCGCAGGGGTCCGCGCGTGCTGCGGTACGGGGGGACGTTCTGGCTGCTCGCCACGCTCGCCGCGACGCTCGGCTTCGGCTACCACTACGGCATCGACATCATCACCGGGGTGATCTTCACCCTCACCATCGAGACGGCGCTGCGCGCCCTGGAGCGCGGCTGGGACCGGTCCGCGACCCTGCTCGTCGTCCACGGCACGGTGGTGTTCACCGCGATCCTGGTGGCCGCCCGCTATCTGTCGACGCAGTTCGCCGCCCACCCGTGGGTGTTCGGCCCGTTGCTCGTCCTGGCGCTCGTCTCGGTGATCTCGCTGTACGTGCGCACCGTCCGGCAGTGGGACCCGAAGCCCGCCGTGGCACCGCAGCCGGAGCTGCGGCCCGAACTGGTCTGACACCGGCCGCGATCCGTCTCCGCCACGCGGCGGAGACGGATCGTCACGGGGCAGGAGGTGCCCCGGCCGCCCGCGCGGAAGCCTGGACGGCATGACACGGACCTCCACCGCCCCCGCGCCCGCGGCGGCCTCCGCCCCGCCCGCCACCGACCGCACGCGCCTCGTCCTGCGCACCGTCGCGATCGTCGCCTGCGTCCCGTACCTGGCGCTCAAGACCGCGTGGATCTGCGGCAGTCGCGTCGGCATCCCCGACGGCAGCGAACTCCTCGACCACACCACCGCGCTCGTCATCGGCAACGCGGGCTCCGTCGTGATGGACAGCGCCGTCGTCGTCCTCGCGCTGCTGCTGACCCGGCCGTGGGGGATGCGGGTGCCCGCCTGGCTGCTCGCCCTGCCGATGTGGGTGGCGACCGGGCTGCTGCTGCCGATCATGACCGGCTATCCGCTGCAACTGCTGGTCCGGGCGCTGGGCGGGCAGGTCGTCCAGGACGAGTCCGGCCGCCCGTTCCTGCGCGAATGGGTCTTCGGCGTCGTCTACGGCGGCTTCATCCTCCAGGGACTCGCCCTGGGCACCCTCTTCGCCCTGTACGCCCGCGACCGCTGGGGCCACCTCTGGCGGGGCACCCTGCGCGATGTGCCCGGCACGCCCACGACGCCCGCGCTGCGCGCCGCCGCCGTCGTCGCCTCGCTCATCGCCCTCGCCCCCGCCGCCACCCATCTGCTCTGGGCCGCCGGCGCGTCCGCCGGACTCAGCGAGGCCCGTACCGCCCAGCGCGACAGCGGCTTCTATGTACTGGAAGCGGTCTACGCCCTCTTCGTGGCCGCCACCGCGGCCGGGGTGCTGCTGCTGGCCTTCCGGCGTACGGAACTGCCGCTGCGGGTGCCGCTCGCCCTGGCCTGGGGCGGTTCGGGAGCCACGGCCTGCTGGGGCGGCTGGATGAGCCTCGCCGCCCTGCTCCCCCAGGACAACGCGGCCGAACGCCCCACCTCCGTCATGGTGTTGATCTACGCTGTCCAGATGCTGGTGGGGGCGATGGTGATGACGGCGGGTGCCCACTTCCTCGCGGAACGCTCCCACGCCGTGCGGCCTCGGGAGCCCCGCGGGTGAGACTCCTGCTCGGCCGGCGCGCCCGCCGGCGCTGGCTGCACCTGATCATCGGCGGCGCCCTGCTGATGCCGTACTACCTGGTCGGCACGGTGGTCGTCGGACTGTTCCGGCCGGACGCCAACGGCTTCACCTCCCTCACCACCCAGCTGCTCTCGTACGTCTGCGCGCTGCCGATGGCCGCCGTGAGCGGGCTGCTGCCGCTCACCCGGCCGCTGTCGGTGGCCGCCGCCCGCGCCCTGTGCGGACTGCCGCCCGGGGTCCAGCTCGCCGAGGGGACGGCGGGGACCCGGCAGGCCAGGGTCCGTTCGGCCGCCTGGTTCACCCTGCACACCGGCGTCGGCACGCTGGTCAGCGGCGCGACGCTGGCGCTCGTCCCGTTCTCCGTCGCCGTCCTGGGACTGCCGTTCTCCCGGGAGCTGCGCGATTCCGCCGCCTTCGGTCTGCCCCCGGAACTGAACCGGTTCCCGGTCCTCGCGCTCGCCCCGCTCTGCTCGCTCGCCATGCTCGCGGCGCTGGCCGGCTGCGCCGCGGCGGCGGGCGCGCTGCTCGCCGGACGGGCCCCGGTCCTGCTGGGTCCGACGCCCGAGGACCGGCTGGCCGCCGCCGAGCGCCGCGCCGCCGAACTCGCCGCGCGCAACCGGCTCGCCCGCGAACTGCACGACTCCGTCGGCCACGCGCTCAGCGCCGTCACCCTCCAGGCCGGGGCGGCCCGCCGGGTCCTGGACCGCGACCCCGAGTTCGTCCGGGCCGCGCTCACCGCCATCGAGGAGACCACCCGCCGGACCGTCGGCGAACTCGACGCGGTGCTGGGGCTGCTGCGCCGGGACGACGACGGCCCGGACGGCGGTGAGGGCCCGGCCGGCCCGGGGCTCGACGCCCTGGACACGCTGTTGGACCACTGCGGACTGCCCGTCGCGCACACCCCGGAGGGCGAGCTCTCACGGGTTCCCGCCGCGGTCTCCCGGGAGGCCTACCGGATCGTCCAGGAGGGGCTGAGCAACGCGCTGCGCCACGGCGGCCGGGAGGGGCCGGTGCGGCTGCGGACCGCGGTGCGCGACGAGGAGCTGGAGATCGTCCTGGACAGCCCGCGGGGCGCGCGGCCCGCGGCGGTCCGCCCCGGCGGCGGACGGGGGCTGCGCGGCATCGCCGAACGCGCAGCGCTGCTCGGCGGCAGCGCCTCGGCCGGGGAGCACGACGGCGGCTGGCGGCTCACCGCGCTCCTCCCCCTGCGCACCCCCGCCGTCCCCGCCACCCCGGAGGACATATGACGAACCAGGAGAGACCCTCATGAACACCCCGGTCCGCATCGTCCTCGCCGACGACGAACACATGGTCCGCACCGCGCTGCGCGTGATCCTGGACGCCGAGGACGGCCTGGAGGTGGTGGGCGAGGCGTCGACCGGTGCCGAGGCCGTGTCCGTGGTGCGCGCCCTGCGGCCCGACGTGGTGCTGATGGACGTCCGCATGCCGGAGACCGACGGGATCCGCGCCACCGAACAGATCCTGGCCACACTCGACCCGGCCCCGCGCATCGTCGTCGTCACCACCTTCGAGAACGACTCCTACGTGTACGAGGCGCTGCGCGCCGGGGCCGCGGGTTTCCTCCTCAAACGGGCGGCGGCCGAGGAACTGGTGCACGCGGTGCGGCTCGTCGCCCGCAGCGACTCGCTCCTCTTCCCGGCGGCGGTCCGGGGGCTGGCCGCCGCGCACGGCGGGCACCGCCGGACAGCGCCGCCGCCGTGGGCCGCCCGGCTCACCGACCGGGAGGCGGACGTGCTGCGGCTGATGGCCCGGGGGCTGACCAACGCGGAGATCGCGCAGCGGCTGCGGGTCGGGGCGGCGACGGCGAAGACGCATGTCGCGGGGGTCCTCGCGAAGACCGGCGCCCGGGACCGCACCCAGGCGGTCATCGCGGCCTACGAGACCGGATTCATCACTCCGGGGTGACCGGCCCTCCCCTCCGCGGTCACACTCGTGAGAAATCGGTGAGAAGCGGCACAGCGGGGAACGGATGACCTTGTTTCGCACGTCTGTCCAGCGGGATGAACAAAACGATCAGGCGCACCGCCGTCTTCACGCTGCTGCTGGTCCTCGCCCTCCTGGTGCGGGCGACCTGGGTGCAGACGTACCAGGCGCGGGCGCTCGCGGACGACGACCACAACCGGCGGAAGACGATCGCGCAGTACGCGCAGCCGCTCGGTGACATCATCGTGGCCGGCTCACCGGTCACCGGATCCGCCAGGACGGAGGGCAGCGATCTCGCGTACAAGCGGGTCTACAAGGACGGCGACCTCTACGCCGCCGTCACCGGCTACAGCTCCCAGGCCTACGGCTCCACCCAGCTCGAAGGGATCTACAGCCATGTGCTCGACGGCACCGACACCGGGCTCGCCGGTCCGCTGGACACGCTGACCGGCAAGCGGAGCGCCCCCGGCGACGTGGTCACGACCATCGACCCCGATGTCCAGAAGGCGGCCTACAAGGCGCTCGGCGACGACAAGGGCGCGGCCGTGGCGATCGATCCGAAGAGCGGGCAGATCCTGGGCATGGTCTCCACCCCGTCCTACGACCCCTCCGGCATCAGCGGGACGACGGACGGGGACACCTGGAAGAAGCTCCTCGCCGATCCGGACAAGCCGCTCACCAACCGGGCGCTGCGGCAGCCCCTCGCACCGGGGTCGACGTTCAAACTGGTGGTGGCGGCCGCCGCACTGGAGGACGGGCTGTACGCCTCGGTGGACGTGCCGACGAAGAGCCCCAGCCCGTACACCCTGCCGGGGACCAGCACCCCGCTGCCCAACGAGAGCGCCAGCGCGCCCTGCGAGAACGCCAGCCTGCGGGTGGCGCTGCGGTACTCCTGCAACAACGTCTTCGGCAAGGCCGCCGCCGATCTCGGCCAGGACAAGGTGCGCGCGATGGCGGAGAAGTTCGGCTTCAACGACGAGAAGCTCGACGTGCCCGTGCGGGCGTGGGAGAGCGTCTACCCGACCGGGATGGACAAGGCGCAGACGGCGCTCAGCGGCATCGGCCAGTTCGAGGTCACCGCGACGCCGCTCCAGATGGCCATGGTCTCGGCGGCCCTGGCCAACGGCGGCGAGCTGGCCGCGCCGCACATGGTCTCCAAGGTCACGGACTCCGACGGCCGCACACTGGAGGACTTCGCCGACGGCGACACCGAGCGGATCGTCTCCGCGTCCACGGCACGGCAGTTGCGCAGTGCGATGGTGACCGTCGTGGAGGAGGGCACCGGCACCAACGCCCGGATCGCGGGGGCCGAGGTCGGCGGCAAGACGGGCACGGCGGAGAACGGGGTGGGCAACAGCAACACTCCGTACGCCTGGTTCACCTCGTACGCGAAGGACTCCTCGGGCCGGGAGGTCGCCGTCGCGGTGGTCGTGGAGGACTCCGGCGCCGCCGCCTCCGAGGTCAGCGGCAACGGGCTGGCCGCCCCGGTCGCCCGCGCGATGATGGAGGCCGCGCTCCGGCGGTAGGGCGGGTGCGGACGGACCCGGCGCGGGTACGGCTCCCGGAGGCGTACCCGCGTCGAAGCGCTTCCGGGCCTCGCTGGTACGCTCTCGCCCCGCACACCCGCCGGAACGGGACTGTGAACGTACACAACCGCATCGCGCGGGCACGGGGATCCGAGCGCAAGGAGAGGGAGCCGTGGGCACGTCCGTGGAGCGCACCGATGCCGCCGCCGAGTTCCACGCGTTCTTCGAGGCCCATTACGCCGAACTGGCCCGGCTGGCCCATCTGCTGACCGGCGAGGCGGACGCGGCGGACGATCTGGCGGCCGATGCGCTGCTGGCGCTCTGGCACCGCTGGGACCGGGTCAGGGAGGCCGACCATCCGGTGGCGTACGCGCGCGGGGTCGTCGCCAATCTGGCGCGCACCCGGATCCGCAGCGCGGTGCGCGAGCGGCGCCGCATCGCCCTGTTCTGGGGGCCGCGCAACGGCGGGGACGGGGACGCGGCCGAGGGGCCCGACGTGTCGGCGGTCGTGGACGTGCAGGGCGCGCTGCGCCGGCTGCCGTTCCGCAAGCGGGCGTGCGTGGTGCTGCGGCACGCCTTCGACCTCTCGGAGCGGGACACCTCGCTGGTGCTCGGGATCTCGGTCGGTACGGTGAAGAGCCAGACCTCGCGGGCCGTCGCGGAACTCCAGCGGCTGCTGGGTCCGGACACGGGCGCGGCCCAGGTCGAGGTGGCGGTCGCGGCGCAGCGCAGCAGAGGAGAGCGGTGAACGACGAGGAGCTTTCCGGCCGGCTGCGGGAGGCCGCCGAGGCGCACCACCCGGACCGCGAGCGGATGCTGGCCCGGGTCGGGCGCGGGATGGAGGAGGCGCGCCGGCCGTCCCGTGCGGTGCGCCCGCCGCGCCGTGCGACACCGTGGCTGCGGGTCGCCGGGGCGACGGCCGCGGTCTGCGGGGTACTGGCCTTCGGGGCGTTCGTCGTCGCCCCGGCCGACGGGGACGGCGGGAGCGGGAAGCGGGTGGCGGCGCCCCCGGCGTCCTCCCAGGCACGGTCCTCCCCCGCACCGTCCCCCGCCGCCTCCTCCCCCGCTCCCGACGCCGCCCGGCCCCCCGGGCCGGGATCGCTGCGCACCGAGGACGGGCCCCTGTGGACGGACGCGGTCGTCGATCCGCACAGCAACGCGTACTGGGCGCAGAGCGATGTGACGGTCAGGACGGCGGAGCCGCTGACCTCGCTCACCGTGGAGCTGCGGATCGCGCTCACCGGCGGGGTGAACACCACCGGTTCCTGGCGGTCGCTGCCGGAGGACGACTTCACCGTGTCGGCGAGCGAGGACGGGGGCTTCCTGGTCTACCGGTGGGCGCTGCGGCCGGGCCGGACCGTGCCCGAGGGCACGCACACCTTCGCCGGGCAGTACAACCACGCGGAGGGGGCGCGGGACGCGTCGGGCGACTACGTGACCGTCCGCGCGCTCCGGGCCTCCGGCGAACGGGTCTCGGTGGGCGACGGGTTCGGTCCGCCCGCGCGGTGACGGCCGGGCCGCGGTGCCCGTGCGGCGGGAGCCCCGCCGGAGGCGTCCGGCGGGGCTCCGGCCGCGCTCAGGCGAACGGCCGCCAGTCGCCCAGCCAGGCGGCCGGGGTGTGCAGCCGGGCCTCGGCGGCGGTCAGCAGCGGGCGGTTGGCGGGGACGGTGACACGGGCGCCGGGTCCGGTGTTGTGGTACTCGGCGAAGCGCTGGTCCTGCCAGGGGAACCCGGCCGACATGGTCCCGTAGGGCGCGTCGGTGTCGATGCCCGCGCCGAGCACGCTGTCGCGGACGGTCAGCATGGGGTGCGCGGTGAGGTCGGACGAGGGGACCCAGGGGCGGGCCAGTTTGAAGTAGCCGTCCGGGGCGGTGCTGGTGACGCGGGAGCGCAGCACGAGGAAGCCGTGCGGATTGGCCCCGGCGGTGCTGGGCGCGAAGACGAAGCCGTAGGGGGCGGAGGCCAGGTCGGTGCGGGCGAGGGTGCGGAAGTGGCAGCGGTCCAGGACGGCGGTGGCACGGCCGAAGACGAAGTCGACGTCCCCCTCCACGTAGCAGTCGCGGTAGTACTGGCGGGCGACGTCGGCGAGGGAGGCGGAGTCGGCGTACAGCGTGTCCTGGTGGCCGAGGAAGCGGCAGCGGAGGAACGCCGAGCGGTCCCCGGTCACCTTGATCGCGACGGCCTGGGTCCCGGTGTAGTCCGGGTGGTCGGCGCGCAGCCAGTCGTTGGCGAAGGTCAGCGCGTACGCGGTGAGTCCGGCGGGCCGGGCGGTGACGGTGGCGGAGCCGCTGGTGCCGTAGGTGCCCGAACCGTCGGGGCGGGGCGTGCCGTTGGCGTGGTCGAAGACGATCACGGT
The DNA here is from genome assembly GCF_042799575.1 of Streptomyces sp. NPDC057682. Classification (NCBI taxonomy): domain Bacteria; kingdom Bacillati; phylum Actinomycetota; class Actinomycetes; order Kitasatosporales; family Streptomycetaceae; genus Streptomyces; species Streptomyces sp. NPDC057682. Next base: position 134,858 of record NZ_JBHVIN010000023.1, read on the forward strand.
GTCGCGCGGGTCGCCGCTCGCGCCGATCAGGGTGAGTCCGGTGCGGTCGGCCGGGATGTCGACGGTCTCGCGGTAGGTGCCGGGGGCGATGACCAGGGTGCGGCCGGTGCCGGTCGCGGCGTCCACGGCGGCCTGGACGGTGGTGTGGTCGCCCCGGCCGCGCGCGTCGACGTAGAGCGTGCCGGCGTCGGGGCGGCGGGCGGGCGAGCCGTGGCGTCCGAAGGGGCGGGAGGCGGGGAGGGCGCGGGCGTGCGCGGTGGGGGCGGCGAGCGCGAGGGCGGTGCCGCCGCAGGCGAACAGGGTCAGGGCACGGCGTCTGCTGGGCATGGGCGGTCCATCCTTTGCGCGGTCGCGGGTGGGGCGGGGGTGCGTGTACTGGGGGGCGGGGGCCGGGGCCCGTCCGGTGCCGCGCGGGCGGCGGACGGGCCCCGGTCCGGAGGGACGGGCGGTCAGGCGCCGGGGATCCGGCCCGCGCCCGCCGAGACGCCGACGACCAGCGGCACGAGGAGCGGGTGGTCGACGCGGGTGCGCAGCGTGGGGGTCCAGCCGGCGCCCGTGGTGAGCTGCTCGGAGGGGACTCCGGCGTTGTGCACGGCGATGAGGTCGGTCCGGCGGCCGTTGACGTAGTTGTCCCCGGCGGTGAGCGAGGACTCGGACCACTTCTTGAGGATCTTCGCCTGGTCGAACTCGCCGCTGAGGGAGAACGCGTTGTGCTCCGCGACGAGGTGGGACTCGGCCCCGATGCCGTAGGAGTAGCCGTAGACGCTGCCCCGGGTGGCGACGAAGTGGTTGTTGTAGGAGTCGACCTGGCCGAAGCGGACCCGGGGGGCGCGCTCGTTGAGGTCCTTGAAGAGGTTGTGGTGCAGGGTGACGCGGAGGTGGCCCCGGTCGGTGTCGCCGGCCTTGTCGCTGTTGCCGATCAGCATCGTCTTGTCGTGGTCCTTGAGGACGTTGTAGGACGCGGTGACGAGGTCGGCGCCCTTGACGATGTCGAAGAGCCCGTCGTGCTGCTGGTAGAGCTCGTCGAAGTAGCGGGGCTGGTCGGCGTCGTGGCGGTCGCCGTCGCTGAAGGTGTTGTGGTCGACCCAGACGTGGTCGGAGCCGTGGACGACGAGGTTGTCGTACTCGGAGTTCCAGTGGCCGGTGTCCCCGTCGGTGGGGTCCCACTGGGGGAAGCAGTCGTAGGTGTCCTCGAAGGTGATGTTGCGGACGATGACGTTGGAGACGTTCTGGATCTGGATGCTGGCGCCGATGACCGTGGCGTCCTTGCCGACGCCGACGATCGTGGTGTTGGACGGTACGTAGACGTTGACGGCGTCCTTCTGGCGCTTGGCGGAGGCGAGGCGGGCGTCCTCCATGGGTCCGGACGGGACCTCCGTGCGGCCCCAGGTGTCCGGGTCGTAGGCGGCGAGGTACTTGTCCAGGGTGTAGCCGTCGGTCTGGTAGGCCTCGCAGCCGATGGGGTCACCCGCGGCGTCGGCGTTGCCGTGGACGGTGCCGTCGATCCGGATGATCTTCGGCGCGTCCCCGGCGTCCTCGAAGGCGGCGATGAGTTCGGCCCGGTCGGTCACGGTGTAGACGTGGTCGGGGGTGGCCGCCGCGCCTCCGGTGGTGGAGCCCTCGGCGGACGCCCAGCCGTCGCCCTGCGGGAGGACGGCGCGCTCGATGCCCCGGTGGTGCGCGCCGCCGCCGTTCGGGGCGGCCTGGGCGGGGACGGTCAGGGCGAGCGCCAGGGAGGCGCTGCCCATCACCAGGGCTATGGCGCGAGCATGACACATGCGTGCGGGCATGACGGTTCCTTCGTTCGTGAGGTGATGAGGTGCTGCGGGAGTGAGGGTGGTTGGGCGCGTGTCTCAGACCGGCTGCGGCCAGCTGATCCACTCGGCCGGCACCGGCTCGTCGGTGCGGCGCACGTCGCGCGGGGCGAGGACCCGGGCGGCGGTCAGGGCCCGCGCGGTGAGCCGCGCGACCTCGATGGCGCCACGGGGCTGGAAGTGCGTGTTGTCCTGCCGGCCCTCGGGGTAGTTGGGCGACCGGCCGGGCTCCAGCCAGTTGAAGTACCCCTCGGTGGCGTCCGGGCCCAGTTCCTGCCAGCGGGCCAGAGTGAGGGCCTGGAGGTCGATCAGGGGGACGCCCTCCTCGGCGGCCAGCTGCCGCATCGCGTCCGGGTACGCGCCGTGCGTGGGCCTGGCCGTACCGTCCGCCGCGAAGCGCCGGCGCTCGACGGGCGTGAGCAGGACCGGCAGCGCGTGCCGGGCGCGCGCCCCGTCCAGGTACTGGCGCAGACAGTCCTGGAAGGTGGTGTACGGATCGGTACCGCGGGCCGGGTCGTCGGTCTTCTCGTCGTTGTGCCCGAACTGGACGAGGAGGAGATCGCCCGCGCGGACCCCGTCGAGCAGGGCGGCGAGCCGGCCCTCGTCGATGAAGCTCTTGGAACTGCGGCCGTTCATCGCGTGGTTGGCGACGGTGAGGGTGCGGCCCAGGAAGAAGGGCAGCGCCATGCCCCAGCCCGTCTCGGGCGCGGCGTCGGCGTACTTCTGGGCGGCCGTGGAGTCCCCCGCGATGTGCACGGTACGGGGGCGGGGGCGGCCGTGCCGGTCGTCGGCCGCGGCGGGCACGGCGTGGGCCGTGGCGAGGGCGAGGGGCAGGGCGGCCAGGGCGGCGGCGGTCTGCCTGCGGGTGAGTGACACGGTGAAGCTGCCTCTCTCGGGGTGCGTAGCGGGGCGTGCGCGGGCGCACGTCGGTACGGGGCCGGGGCCTTGCGGGCGCGGGGCCTTTCGAGGTGGGGGCCGGCGGCGGGACGTGTCCGCCGCCGCCGGCCCCCGGTCACCGGGGTGTCGGACGGAGTGGATCAGCCGTTGCCGATCTTCTTCCACTCCTCCTGGGCCTTGTTCAGCTCGTCGGCCATCTTGTCGAGGAAGGCCTTCGCCGTGACCTTGCCGAGCAGCAGCTTCTGGAACTCCGGCTCGTTGTCCGCCTTGCTGATGTTGTTCCAGTCCGGCAGGTAGTACGGCAGCTGCACGATCTTGGTGGAACCGTCGGTGAGGGCCTTCGCCGCCAGCTCGGTCGGCTCGGCGGCGCTGATCCACGGGTCCTTGGCGGCCTCGGTGTTGGCCGGGATGGCGCCCGCGGACTCGTTCCACTTGCTGTTGGACTCGTGCGAGGCGGCGAACTCGATGAACTTCCAGGCGGCCGTCTTGTTCTTGCTGGACCGGAAGAGGCCGAGCCCGTCGACGGGGTTGGAGACCTGGACGCGGGTGCCGCCGTCACCGATCGGGTTGGGGATGCCGGCGAACTTCTCCTTGCCGAGGGCCTTCAGGTGGTCCTGGTAGGAGCCGAGGTTGTGGCTGAGCATCCCGATGGTGCCGGTGTCCCACTGGGCGACCATCTTGGTGAAGTCGTTGTTGACGTCGGCGGCGGGCGTCGTCTTCTTGTACAGCGCGGCGTACTTCTCCAGCGCGGCGACGTTCTTCGGGTCGTTGAGCGTCGTCTTGTCGCCGTTCCAGAACTCCGTGATGCCGGACTGGCCGTACGCGGCGTCGATCGCCTGGGCGATGGAACCGGCGCCGCCCCGGATGGTGTAGCCGAACTTGTTGTGCTTGGAGTCGGTGAGCTTCTCGGCCGCCTTGTAGAAGTTGGCCCAGGTGGTGGGCGCCTCCAGGCCGGCCGCCTCGAACAGGTCGGTGCGGTACCAGAGGGCGCCGTTGTTCGCGGAGGTCGGCACGGAGTACATCTCGTCGCCCCGGCCGGCCGCGTCCTTGACGCTCGCGACCATGCCCTCGACGAGCTTTCCGTCCAGGGAGGAGCCCTTGATCCGCGCGTTGAGCGGTTCCAGGGCCTCCTGGGAGACCATGTTGGCCAGGTAGGCGGTGCCGACGCCGCCGACGTCCGGCAGACCGCCGCCCGCGATGGCGGTGTCGTACTTGGACTGCACGTCCGCGATCGGGATCGGGACGTACTTGACCTTGATGTCCGGGTTCTTCTTCTCGAAGTCCTTGATGATCTCGTTCCAGATCGCGGTGCGCGGACCACCGTTGTTGTCCCAGAAGGTGATCTCGCCCTTGCCGCTGCCCTCGGTGCCGGTGTCGCTGCCGTCGTCCCCGCAGGCGGTGGCGGTCAGCGCGAGCACCGCGGCCAGCGAGACGGCGGCCGTGGCCCGCGCGCGCCGCGTCTTCGAGATGTTCATGATCGGCTCTTCTCTCTCGTGTTCTCTCGGGTGGTGCGCGTGAGTGGGGGGTTCGGTGCTCCGCGTGGAGCCGGCCCGGGGCCGGCTCCACGCCGTTCAGGCGGTGGTGCGGAACGCGGTGAAGCGGGCCGTGCCGGCCGGTCCGGTGCCGTCCGGCGCGGTGGCGAACAGGCCGAGCAGGGCGCCGACCCAGCGCCACGGCATCGCGGCGAAGACCTGGCCCGAGGGCCGGAACCCGGTCCCGTCCCCGGTGTCGGCCAGGAACCGGCAGCGGGCCCCCGTGCCCACCTCGATCCGGAGCCGGACGCTCGCCCCCGGCACCGGCCGGGCGTACGCGGCGTCGCGTTCCCGTTCGGCGACGGACTCGGCGTAGCGGTGCACGAGCCGTACGCCGCCGTCGCCGTCCTCCTCGCCGTCGGCCGCCCGCTCCAGACCGATCCAGCTGAACGCGTCGCCCAGCACGGCCAGTCCGGCCTTGGCCCCCGGAACCTCGCTGCCGAGGCTCAGCTCCACCTCGGCGGTGAAGGTCTCGGCGGGCAGCCGCTGGACGAGCACATGCGGCAGGGCCCGCAGATCGTGCGCGTGCGCGGTCCGTACGCAGCTGAGCAGCAGCCCGTCGCCGCCGTGCTCGACGGTCCGGCCGGGGCGCGGATTGGCGGTCCACTGCCACTGCCGGCCGTACCGGCCGCCGGGGAAGCTGTCGCTGGAGGCCGGTGCCGTGACGGTCTGTTCGGGGGCGGTCGGCTTCCGGTGCGCGCGAACGGGCTCGCCCCGGTCGCCGATGACCGGCCAGCCGCCGTCCCCGGCGTCCCAGCGCATCGGCTGGAGGTGCACCACCCGCCCGTAGGGGCCCCGGTCCTGGAAGTGCAGGAACCAGTCCTCGCCGGACGGGGTCGTCACCCAGCCGCCCTGGTGGGGGCCGTTGACGTCGGTGGAGCCCTGGGCGAGGACGACGCGTTCCTCGTACGGTCCGAAGAAGTCCCGGGAGCGGAAGGCGCCCTGCCATCCGGTGGACACCCCGCCGGCCGGGGCGAGGATCCAGAACTCGCCGTCGCGCCGGTAGAGCTTGGGGCCCTCCAGGGTGAACCAGCCGGGGATCGTGTCGGCGTCGACGAGGGTCTTCCCCTCGTCGAGGAGTTCGCGTCCGTCGGGGCTCATCCGGTGGCCGGTGAGCCGGTTCTTGATCCCGGAGCGGGACTTGGCCCAGGCGTGCACCAGATAGGCCTCGCCGGTCTCCTCGTCCCAGAGCGGGCAGGCGTCGATCAGGCCCCGACCGGCCTTGACCAGGTGCGGCGTGGTCCAGGGGCCGCGGATGTCCTCGGCGCTGATCTGCTGGATGCCGTGGTCGGGGTCGCCCCAGAAGATCCAGAACCGGCCGGCGTGGTGGCGCAGCGACGGCGCCCACACCCCCCGGTCGTGGCGGGGCGCGGCGAAGTCGGCGGCCGGCTCCAGCCGGTCCAGGGCGTGGCCGATGAGCGTCCAGTTGACCAGGTCGCGCGAGTGCAGCAGGGGCAGTCCGGGGACCCGTCCGAAGCTGGAGGCGGTGAGGTAGTAGTCGTCGCCGACGCGCACCACGTCGGGGTCGGACCAGTCGGCGTTCAGCACCGGGTTGCGGTAGGTGCCGTCGCCCCGGTCGGCGGTCCAGGGGCGGGTCGCGGCGGCGCTCACGCGGTCACCGCCCGGCGGGCGAGGGCCGCGGCTGCGGCGCGGTCGAGCCGCCCGTCGGCGACGACGGTGACGATCCGGCGCACGACGGTGGCGCCCGCCGGGACGGAGAGGCGCCGGTCGGCGGCGAGGGAGGAGCCGACGCCCGGGTACTCGGCGCCGCGGACGAACCACGGGTCGCGGCGGGTCTCCTCGGTCGCCCCGGCGAAGACCAGGGTCCAGTCCTCGCCGCTCATCGCGATCCAGTCGGCGGCCCGCCCGTGGACGGCCTCCTCGCCCTCGCCGTCCTCGGTGAACAGGAGGGGTGCGGCGGCTTCCTTCGGGGCCCGCCAGAAGAAGCCGCCGTAGCCGGCGCCGGGGCGGCCGTTGGTGGCCGGGCTGCCGATCGACAGCCCGCCGGCGCCCCGGTTGGTGAGCGAGAAGGAGAAGTCCAGCGCCCACGCGGTGTCGCCGAGTGCGGCGGTGGCGACGGTGCGGTGCTCGCGGAGCAGCTCGGTCCCGCCGGCCTCCCAGCTCAGCTCCTCGACGAAGCCGTCCGGGTCTCGGAGCTTCCAGCCCAGGTGGCGCTGGACGCCGTGGTTGTCGAGCGCGGTGGGTCCCTGGCCCCGGACGAAGGTGCGTCCGCCCCAGAAGTTGTACCCGGCCACGTCCGGCACGGCGACGGAGGCGCCGAGGTGGTGGACGTGGTCGGCGGGGCGTTCCTCGGTGACGGGGGTGCCGCCGAGTGTGGTGACCGGGTGGAGGTGGGGGCGGCCGTCCTCGGCCGGTCCGCGGGTGTAGCGGCCGACGGGGCGGCCGGCGCAGCTCAGCACGGCGGTGGTCGTGGTCACGGTGAACTCACCTCGGTAGGAAGTGCCCAGGGGGCGCCGAGTTCGGAGAAGAGCGTGAGGGTGTCGGCGCCCGCCGCGACCAGGGCGTCGATGCCGCGCACCACCCGGCGGGTGGTGGCCGGGGCGGTGCCGGGCGCGGTGTGCCAGGCGCCGTCCGGCAGGGGGCGCGGTTCGGGGGCGGTGCGTACGGCCTCGACGACCTCCATGAACGCGCCGGTGCGGTGCGGCGGTACGAGCAGCGGGGTGTCCCCGGTCAGATGGGCGGCCAGGTTCTCCAGCAGGTCGGTGCGGCCGTGGACGGTCTCCTCGGGGCCGTGTCCGGCGCGCTGGACCAGGACGCGGTCCTGCTTGTACCAGAAGGTGACGCGGCCGCGGTCGCCGTGGACGATCACATAGGGTTCCCCGGCCTGTTCGGCGCAGAGGGTGACGGCCGCGGTGACCGGGAGCCCGGCGGTGGTGGTGATCCGGAGACACGAGGTGTCGTCGGCCTCGATGGGGTTCGCGCGGAAGAGTTCGGTCTCGATGGAGGCGACCTCGTGCGCGGTGCCGTCGCCGGCGAGCGCGAGGGCGGTGGCGACGGCGTGGGCGAGCGGGTTGGTCAGTACGCCGTCGACGACGTCGGTCTCCCCGATGCGGCGCCGCCCGGCCCAGGGGGCCCGCCGGTAGTAGGCGTCGTCGCGGGCCCAGGCGCCGGCGGCCCCGTAGCCGAGGACCGTGCCGATGGCCCCGCCGCTCACCAGGTCCCGGATGGCGGGCACGGCGTGCGAGCCGAAGGACTGGAAGCCGATCTGGCAGGCGGTCCCGGCCTCGCGGACCCCGGCGAGGATGCGGTCGAAGTCGGCGCGGGAGGCGGCGGGGGGCTTCTCCAGGAGGAGGTGCACGCCGCGGGCCGCGGCGGTGAGCGCCAGTGCGGTGTGGGTCTGGATGGGGGTGCAGACGACGGCGGCGCGGGCGCCGGTGGAGTCCAGGAGCGCGCCGAAGTCGTCCGACTGGGCGGGGGGTTCGTCGGCGAAGGCGGCGAGTTCGGTGGCGTCCAGGGGGCGGAGTTCGCAGATTCCGGCGAGCCGGACCAGGCCCCGGTGCTGGAGGCGGCGGATGTTGGCGAGGTGCCAGCGGCCGTGGCCGCGGGCTCCCGCGAGGACGATCGGGACGGGTGCGGTGGGCAGGGACGTCATGTCCGTCACCCCTTCACTGCGCCGGCGCTGAAGCCGGTGATCAGCCACTTCTGGATGAAGGCGAAGACGATCACCACGGGGACCGCGGCGATGACTCCGCCCGCGGCGAGCGCGCCCAGGTCGACGCTGTCCGCGCCGATGAGGGTGTTCAGGCCGACCGGGATCGTCTGCTTGTCCTGTTCGCTGAGGAACATCAGGGCGAACAGGAAGTGGTTCCAGCTGTGCACGAAGGCGAAGGAGCCGACGGCGATGAGTCCGGGGCGCAGCAGCGGCAGGACGACCGCGCAGAAGGCCCGGAAGCGCGAGCAGCCGTCCACCCAGGCGGCCTCCTCCAGGGAGGGCGGCACGTTCTTGATGAATCCGCTGATCAGGATGATGGAGAGCGGCAGCTGGAAGACCGTCTCGGCGATGACCACACTGCCCAGCGAGTTGATCATCTGGAGGTTCTTGAAGATCTCGAAGAGCGGGACGAGCATCAGCGCGCCGGGGATGAACTGGGAGCAGAGCAGCGCCAGCATGAAGCCGCCCTTGATCCTGAAGTCGAAGCGGGCGAGCGCGTAGCCGCCGGCCAGGGCGACGAGGGTGGTGCAGATCAGGGTGCAGACCCCGACGATCATGCTGTTCTGGAAGAAGACGGCGAAGCTGCGCTCGTTCCAGACCTTGGAGAAGTGCTCCCCGGTCATGGGCCAGGGCACCAGCGAGGTGGAGCCCGCGGGGCGCACGGCGAAGAGGAACATCCAGTAGAACGGGACGAGGGTGAAGACCAGGTAGATGCCGAGCGGGACGTAGATCTGCCAGCGCGGCACGTCGTCGAAGGCGCGTTCGCGGCCGGGCCGGGGCCGGCGGCGCGGGGCGCGGGCGGCGGGGTCCGGGGCGGGTGGCCGGGTGGTGTCGGTGCCGTTCTTCTCGGCGAGTGCGGCAGTCACTTGTGGTCGCCTCCGAACTTGCTCAGGCGCAGATAGACGATCGAGCAGAAGAGGAGGATCACGAAGGCGACGGTGGTGAGCGCGGAGGCGTACCCGAAGTCGTGCCCCTCGATGCCGGTGTTGGCGACGTAGAGCGGCAGGGTGGTGGTCTCGCCGGCCGGTCCGCCGCCCGTGAGGGTGTAGAGGAGGTCGACGTTGTTGAACTCCCAGACCCCGCGCAGCAGGGTGGAGAGGATGATCGCGTCCCTGAGGTGGGGCAGGGTGATGTGGAAGAACTGGCGCAGCCGCCCGGCGCCGTCGACCGCCGCCGCCTCGTACAGCTCCTTGGAGACGGACTGGAGGTCGGCGAGGATGAGGATGGCGAAGAAGGGGACGCCGCGCCAGAGTTCGGCGACGGTGGCGGCCCAGAAGACGGTGCCGGTGTCGGAGAGCACCGAGGTGCCGTACTCGCCGATCCCGGCGTCCGCGAGGTAGCGGCTGAAGCCGGTCGAGGAGTTGTACAGCAGGATCCAGATCGTGCTGGTCAGCACCCCGGAGACGGCCCAGGGCGAGAAGACCATGGCCCGGGAGATGCCCCGGCCGATGAAGGTCTGGTTGACGATCAGGGCGAGTCCGAGGCCGAGGGCGAGCTGGAGCGCGACCTGGGTGACCACCCACTGGGCGCTGAAGCCCAGGGTCGTCCAGAACTGGTCGTCCTCGGTGAAGATCCGGGTGAAGTTGTCGAGGCCCGCGAAGCCGTTCCGCCACGGCTTGGTGACGTTGTAGTTCTGCAGGCTGTAGTAGAAGACGCTGAGCACCGGGTAGGCGATGAAGCCCAGCATCAGCAGTCCCGCCGGGGCGATCAGCACATACGGCAGGCTGCGGGGGTTCGCGGAGCGGCGCCTGGGCACCTTGGGCGGTGTGGCCGCGGCGGAGGCTTGGGCCATGACACGTCTCCGTTCTCTCTGGTACGGGGGTGCGGGGTGGTGCCGAGGGTTCGCAAGGGGTGCGGGGTGGTGCGTGTAGTACGCAAGCGCTTGCCGCATACTGTTCGGCATACCGAACAGGGCGGGGCGCCCGAATTCCGTGGGGCCGTTCAGCCGGCGTACGGATCGGGGACTTCTCCCGGCCGGGCCAGGAAGGCGAAGTCGCAGCCGGTGTCGGCCTGGGTGATCTGGTCCTGGTACAGCGCCCCGTAGCCGCGCCCGTACCGGGCGGGCGGCGGGGTCCACGCCGCCCGGCGGCGGTCCAGTTCCTCCTCGGTCACGTCGAGGTTCAGCAGCCGCGCCCCGACGTCCAGGGTGATCGTGTCGCCGGTGCGGACGAGGGCGAGGGGCCCGCCGACGAAGGACTCGGGGGCGATGTGCAGCACGCAGGCGCCGTAACTGGTGCCGGACATCCGGGCGTCGGAGATCCGCACCATGTCCCGCACGCCCTGCTTCAGCAGGTAGTCGGGGATCGGCAGCATGCCGTACTCCGGCATCCCCGGACCGCCCTTGGGGCCGGCGTTGCGGAGCACGAGCACATGGTCCGGGGTCAGGGCCAGCGCCGGGTCGTTGATGGTCCGCTGCATCTCCCGGTAGTCGTCGAAGACGACCGCGGGACCGGTGTGGCGCAGCAGACGCGGTTCGGCGGCGATGTGCTTGATGACGGCCCCGTCCGGGCAGAGGTTGCCGCGCAGCACCGCCACGCCGCCCTCCTCGGCCAGGGCGTTGGAGCGCTCCCGTATGACGTCGTCGTTGTGCACGAGCGCACCGTCGAGCTGTTCGCGCAGGGTGTCGTGGGCGACGGTGGGCCGGTCCAGGTGCAGCACATCGGCGATCCGGGCCAGGAAGCCGGGCAGTCCGCCCGCGAAGTGGAAGTCCTCCATGAGGTACTTCCCGCCGGGGCGCAGATCGGCCAGCACCGGCACGGTGCGGGCGATGCGGTCGAAGTCGTCGAGGGTGAGCTTCACCCCGGAGCGGCCCGCCATGGCGATCAGATGGATGACCGCGTTGGTGGAGCCGCCGAGCGCGAGGACGGTGGCGACGGCGTCCTCGTACGCCTCCGCCGTGAGGATCCGCGAGAGCGTGCGCTGCTCCCACACCAGGTCGACGATCCGCAGTCCGGACGCGGCGGCCATCCGGTCGTGGCCGGAGTCGACGGCCGGGATGGACGAGGCGCCGGGGACGGTGACGCCCAGTGCCTCGGCGGCGGCGGTCAGCGTGGACGCGGTGCCCATCGTCATGCAGTGGCCGGGCGAGCGGGCGAGGCCGTTCTCCAGTTCGCCCATCTCGCAGTCGCCGATGAGTCCGGCCCGCTTGTCGTCCCAGTACTTCCACATGTCGGTGCCCGAGCCGAGCACCTCGTTGCGCCAGTGGCCCGGCAGCATCGGACCGGCCGGCACGAAGACGGTCGGCAGGTCGACGGAGGCGGCGCCCATCAGCAGCGCCGGGGTCGACTTGTCGCAGCCGCCCAGCAGCACCGCCCCGTCCACCGGGTAGGAGCGCAGCAGTTCCTCGGTCTCCATCGCCAGCATGTTGCGGTAGAGCATCGGGGTCGGCTTCTGGAACGTCTCCGAGAGCGTGGAGACGGGGAACTCCAGCGGGAAGCCGCCCGCCTGCCAGACCCCGCGCTTGACCGCCTGGGCCCGGTCGCGGAGATGGACGTGGCAGGGGTTGATGTCGGACCAGGTGTTGAGGATCGCGACGACCGGCTTGCCCAGGTGCTCCTCGGGGAGGTAGCCGAGCTGGCGGGTGCGGGCGCGGTGGCTGAACGAGCGCAGCCCGTCGGTGCCGTACCACTGGTGGCTGCGCAGTTCCTCGGGGGCGATGCGGCCGGTCATATGGACCACCCGGCGATCTCGTCGGCGACCTCGGCGCGCTGGGCCTCGGGCAGCACCCGGCTGGGCGGGCGCACCGCGCGGTCGCACAGTCCGAGCGAGGCCAGGGCCTCCTTGACGACGGTCACGTTGTTGGCGGACTGCCGGTCGGCGCGCAGCTCCTCGAAGCGGCGGATGCGCTCCCACACCTTCATCGCGGCCGCGTGGTCGCCGGCCCGCAGCGCCTCCAGCATCGCCAGGGAGACGCCGGGCGCCACGTTGACGAGGCCGGAGGTGAAGCCGGTGGCACCGGCCGAGAAGTACGAGGGCGCGTACAGCTCGGCGAGGCCGGCCACCCAGACGAACCGTTCCAGTCCCGCGTCCCGGGCGAAGGCGGCGAAGCGCGCGGCGTCCGGGACGGCGTACTTGACGCCCACCACATTGGGGCAGCTGTCGGCGAGCGCCGCCAGGCAGGAGCCGTCGAGGTGCGGGTTGCGGATGTAGGGGACGACCCCGAGTCCGGGGACCGCCTCGGCGATCGCCCGGTGGTAGTCGATCCAGCCGTCCTGCGAGACGTACGGGTGGACGGGCTGGTGCACCATCACCATCGCCGCCCCGGCGTCCCGGGCGTGCTCGGCGGCGGCGACCGCGGTCGGCACGTCGTGCCCCACCCCGACCAGGATCGTGGCGCGGTCCCCGGCCTCGTCGATGGTCAGCTCGGTGACGGTGCGCCGCTCCTCGGGGGTGAGGGCGTAGAACTCCCCGGTGTTGCCGTTCGGGGTGAGGATGCGCACGCCGCCGTCGAGGAGCCTGCGCAGCAGGGCGCGGTGCCGGTCCGTGTCGATGGTGCCGTCCTCGGCGAACGGGGTCACCGGGATCGCCACGACATCTGCGAGGGCCGCCTTCAGCGGGGTGAGGTCCATGCGGACAGGCCTTTCGTCGGTGTGCCGGTTCACGCCGCGTCACCCCCGTCTTCGTCGTCGGGGAACGCGCGGCGGACGAACGACGCGATGTGGTCGTGCAGAGCCCGGACCGCCGCGTCCGCGTCGGCGGCCAGCGCGAGCCGCAGGATCTCCCGGTGCTCGGCCGCCTCCCGCTCCCAGGACGGGTTGGCCGACCAGGCCACGGTCGACACCAGGGCGGCCTGGTCGCGGACCTCGTCCAGCATCCGGGCCAGCAGCGGGTTGCCGCAGGGCAGGTAGAGCGCCCGGTGGAAGTCCCGGTTGGCCAGCGAGCGGTCGGCCTGGTCACCCGAGGAGTCGGCCCGCTCCAGCGCCTCCTGGGCCTCGTCGAGCGAGGCCCTGCGGGTGATGGAGCGGCGCAGCGCCTCCGGTTCGAGGAGCAGCCGTACGTCGTACACCTCGCGGGCCATGGTCGCGTCCACGAGGCGTACGGTCGCGCCCTTGTACTGGCTCATGACGACGAGTCCGGTGCCGGCGAGCGTCTTCAGCGCCTCGCGGACGGGGGTCTTCGACACCCCGAACCGCGCGGCGAGTTCGGTCTCGACGAGCGCCTGCCCTGGTCTCAGCTGCGCCGTGAGGATCGCGTGCTTGATCGCCTCCAGCACGAACTGGGTGCGGGACGGAATCGGGGTGGGCGCAAAGGTCATGGGTGAAGGGCTCTCGCATCTCGCGTATCGCGTCTCATATATGACGTACGAAGTACGACGCGATGAAGCTAGAGGCGCCGGGAATGTTTCGTCAACGCTTCTCGCAGAAGAACTTCGCGGAACGCGGCAACTTCCCTATCCGGCCCCGGACCCGGCCCCGGCCGCCCCGGCCGGCTAGGGCATCCGCCCGATGCCCGCCCCGGGCCTCAGCCCGCAGCCTGACTGCGTAACGGACGTGCAGGTCAGGGAGGTTCGGGTGGGTACGGTGGCGGATTCGGCGACACGGCGGGTCCTGGGGGACCGGACGGCCGCGCTGTTCCTGACGGCGATCGTCGTCTCCGGATTCGGCAGCTCGGCGATGACGCTGGCGGCCGGGGTCTGGGTGAAGTCGCTGACGGGTTCCAGCAGTCTGGCGGCGCTCGCCCTCTTCGCGGTCTGGCTGCCTGTCCTCTTCGGGCCCCCGCTCGGCGCGCTCGCCGACCGGCTGCCCCGCAAGGCCCTGCTCGTCGGGTCGAACCTGGTCATGGCCGTGCTGCTGACCACCCTGACCGCCGTGGACTCGGCCGGGCGGACCTGGCTGCTGTTCGCGGTCCTCGTGGTGTACGGCACGAGCTTCGTGCTCACGGACGCGGCCGAATCGGCCCTGGTCGCCCAGGCCGTGGAGAGCCGGCTGCTCGGCGACTTCAACGGGCTGCGGATGACCGCCAACGAGGGCATGAAACTGATCGCGCCGCTGACCGGCGCCGCGCTCTACGCCCGTTACGGGGGCGGCGCGGTGGCCCTCCTGGACGCCGCGTCCTTCGCGCTGGCCGCCGGGCTGTACGCCCTGCTCAGGACCCGCGGAAGGGCCCAGGAGGCCCGCGCGGACCGGCGCGGCGGCTGGGCGGCGGGCCTGCGGCACATCCGGGAGTCGCCGAGCCTGCGTCCGCTGGTCCTCGCCGCGGGGGCCACGATGTTCTGCGCCGGTCTCAACGGGGCCACCCTGTACGCCGTCCTGGACCGCACCCTGGACCGCTCCCCCTCGTACGCCGGGGTGCTCTCCGTCGCCCAGGGCGCCGGTTCCGTCGCGATCGGGCTGCTCGCCGGACCGCTCATGCGCCGGCTGCGGGAACGGGTCTTCGCGGCGGCGGGCATCGCCGTGTTCGGGGTGGCGGTGGTGGCGCGCGCGGTCCCGGACGACACGGTGGCCCTGGTCGCCTGCGCGCTCGTCGGGACGGGTCTGCCGTGCGTCCTGATCGCCGCCATGACGGCCGTCCAGCGGGAGACCCCGGAGGCGCTCCTCGGCCGGACGTCCGCCACCGCCGGCACCCTGATGATGGCCCCGAACGCCGCCGCGCTGGCCCTCGGGGCGGGGCTGGTCGCCGTGACGGACCTCCCGGTCCTGCTGTCCCTGATCGGCGCGGCGGCCCTGCTGACCGCCGCGCTGCTGGTCACGGGCCGGCGGGACCCCGCCGCCGCCGGCCCGCCGTCAGCCGCCGAGGTGTGACAGCGCCGCTCGCACGGCCGTCAGATCGCTGTCCGGAGCCAGACCCGCGTGGTACAGGCGCAGTTGGTTCGCGCCGAGCGAGACGGCGTGCGCCGCGTCGCGCTCCAGGGTGTCCGGGCTGCCGCCCATCCCCCTCACCACGGTGAAGTTGGCCGCGACGACGCCCTCCCGGCCGGCGAACGGGCCGATCACCGCCTCGCGCGCCGCGTCCCCGCCCGTGCAGGGCAGCACCACACCGTCGGCCACGGACAGGATGTGCCCGGCGTCCACCCCGGCGTTGGCACCACAGCGGTACGGGGCGGGGTCCGCGTGCAGCAGCACCTGGAAGTCCGGCGCGGCGGCGGCCCGCACGGCGGCGACCACCGACTCCTGCAGCCCCCGGGCCACCTCGGTGCGGAAGGCGAGCGTGGCGGCCGCGAGATCCGCGCCGAGCAGCTTCTCCACCGCGTCCCAGCCGGTCCCCGCGTCGGCCCCGCCGGCCCAGACCGGCTCCAGCGCCCGGCGCACGGCACGGGCCGACTCCTCGGCGTCGAGCCCTGCCGCGCCGTACCCGTCCCGGCAGACGGAGCAGAAGCACAGCGACATCAGGTACTGCGCCGCGTCGCCGAGTCCGACGCCGGCGACCTTGTCGTGCGCGTGCAGATGGGCGAAGCCGTACCAGCCGCAGGACTCCAGCTCGGTGCCCCGCGCCCCGGCGCGCGGCGCGGCCTCCGCGGCCAGCTCCACCAGATACGCCCGTACCTCGGGCCGGGCGATGCACGGCGCCCACGGATAGCGGTCGCCGTAGGCGTTGACCACGGAGGTGTCCGGATGCTCGGCGCCCAGCCGCGAGTTGTGCGCGAGCACCACCCAGCTGTGCACGTCCAGACCGGCCCCGGCCAGCGCCTCGGCGGCCTCCGCGTAGGCGTCCCGCGACGCCACCCACGACGAGGTGTACGGGCGCAGCGCACGCCCCGCCCAGCGCGCCGGATCCGGCGGATAGAGCACCGCCGCGTGCTCGGCGGTGACGATGCGGTGGCCAGGGTGACGCGGGGTCAGCGCCCGGGTGGAGTGGTAGGCGGAGGCCAGCGTCACCTGCTGGACGCCCAGCTCCGCGATCCGGGCGGCGGCGTCCGGGTCCCCGACGACGTCCCAGGGGTAGAGGAAGGCCGACGCCCTCATCCGCGCGCCTCCGCTTCCGCGCCGTCCAGCAGCGCCCGGCCGGCCGCGATGATCTCCGTCAGCTCCTCGATGTGCGCGGCCGGCGGCTCGGTGAGGGGGCTGCGGACCTCGCCGACGTCCAGGCCCTGGAGCCGGACGGCGGCCTTGACCAGCGAGACGGCGTAACCGCGGCCCTTGGCCCGCAGTTCGACGAGTGGGCGGTAGAAGGTGTCGAGCAGGGCGTTGACGCGGCTGTCGTCACCGGCCTCCAGCGCCCGGTAGAAGGCCAGCGCGATGTCGGGGGCGAAGGCGAAGACCGCCGAGGAGTAGAGCGTGACGCCGATGCCCCGGTAGGCGAGACCGGTCAGTTCGGCGGTCGGCAGCCCGTTGAAGTACAGGAAGTCCCCGTCCGGGAGTCCGGTGCGCACGGCGCTGACGATCCGCTGCATCAGGTCCAGGTCGCCGTAGCCGTCCTTCAGCCCGATGATGCCGGGGGTCCGGGCGAGTGCGACGACGGTCTCGGGCGTGAACACGGCGTTGTCGCGCTGGTAGACGATCGTCTCCAGGCCGGTCGCCCCGGCGAGCGCCGTGTAGTGGGCGAGCAGTCCCGGCTGGTCGGCGACGACCAGGTACGGCGGCATGGCGAGCAGCCCGTCGGCACCGGCCTCCTCGGCGAGCCTCGCGAACCGCACGGCCAGCGCGGTGCCGTAGCCGGCGCCGGCGACGACGGGGACCTCGCCCGCGGTCTCCTCGACGGCGGCGGCGACCAGGAGGCGGAACTCCTCCGGGGTCAGGGCGTGGAACTCCCCCGTACCGCAGCAGGCGAAGACGGCCGCCGCGCCGGCGTCCACACCGGCGCGCACATGCGCGCGGAAGGCTTCGGGATCGACGGAACCGTCCGGTCCGTACGCGGTGACGGGGAAGAAGAGGGGTCCGGCGACGGCGGTGAGCCGGGCGGCGAGAGGGGCTGAGGTCACGGGGCGCTCCCTGAGCGGCTTCAAGCGTGCACGTTTCTGATTAGCGTCCATATTCATGAACGCCTTCACGCTAGAGCAGAGGGTCGGCGGGGTCAAGGTGGATACCAACCGCCCAACGGTCGAGGTACGCGCTACGGACCCCCCTTGACGCCGACCCTCACCGCTCCCTAATTTGTCCACGCATGTGAACCCCATCCAAGGACCCGGCGAGCCAAGCCGCCCCCGTACCGAGGAGCCCCCGTATGCCCGCCCCCCGCACCGTCCTGCTCACCGGCGCCGCCGGCGGCCTCGGCACCCTGATGCGGGACCTGCTGCCCGCCCACGGCTACACACTCCGGCTGCTCGACATGATGCCGATCGAGGGCGAACCGGACGCGATCACCGCCGACCTCGCGGACAAGGAAGCGCTGCGCGAGGCGGTACGGGGCGTCGACGCGATCATCCACCTCGCGGGCATCTCCCTGGAAGCCTCGTTCGACAAGATCCTCAGGGCGAACATCGAGGGCACGTACAACCTGTACGAGGCCGCGCTCGCGGAGGACGCGCGGAGGATCGTCTTCGCCTCCTCCAACCACGCCGTCGGCTTCACACCCCGGCCCCTTCCGGGCGACCCGCTGATCCCGATCGACACCCCGCGCCGTCCGGACACCTTCTACGGACTGTCCAAGTCGTTCGGGGAGGACCTGGCGCAGCTCTACTGGGACCGGCACGGACTGGAGACCGTCTCGGTGCGCATCGGGTCCTGCTTCCCGGAGCCGACATCGGTGCGGATGCTGTCGGTGTGGATGAGCCCCGGCGACGGCGCCCGGCTCTTCGACGCCGCGCTCACCGCGGAGAACGTGGGGCACACCGTGGTCCACGGCTCGTCCGACAACACCCGGCTGTGGTGGGACCTGACGTCGGCCCGGTCGCTGGGGTACGCGCCGCAGGACGACTCGGAGGAGTTCGCGGAGAAGCTGATCGCCGAGCAGGGCGAACTGGACCCGGACAATCCGGATCACGCCCACCTCGGCGGGCACTTCTGCACCCATCCGCCGCTCTGGCCGTACTGAACGGCCGCCGCGGCCGCTGCCGCCGTCCGGGCGAAGGGGCCGGAAGGTAAGGGAACGGCAAAGCCGGGTCGTTCGTTACGTCGGACATGACCGCAATGACACCTGGCTCGAACCTCCCTCTCCCCGCCGTCCGTGTGGCGGTGGACGTCGCCGCGCCCGTGCGGCTCGACGTCTCGGGCCTGCTGCTCACCGCCGACGGCAAGGTGCGCTCCGACGACGACTTCATCTTCTACAACCAGCCCGCCGGTCCGGGCGTGACGTACCGCTCCGGCGGCGGCACCGCGCCCGACGCGATCGTGGTGGACACCGCCGCGGTGCCGCCCGCCATCGAGAAGATCGTCGTCACGGCGAGCCCGGACGGGGCGGGCCAGACCTTCCAGGGCGTCGAGCCGACCGCGACCGTGCGCAACGCGGACGACGGCAGCCCGCTGGCCACGTTCACCCCGCCCCGGCTGGGCGCGGAGACGGCGCTGGTCGTCATGGAGGTCTACCGGCGCGGCGGCGCCTGGAAGGTCCGGGCGGTGGGCCAGGGCTACGCCGACGGGCTGGCCGGTATCGCCACGGACTTCGGGGTCTCGGTGGAGGAGGAGCCCGCGGCGGCGCCCGCCCCGGTGGCGCCCCCGGTGCCGGCGCCCGCCCCGGTGGACCCGAGGATCGCCGCCCCGCCGGTTCCGCAGGCACCGCCCGCCGCCCCGCCCGCTCCCCCGGCCGCCGCCCCCGGGCGGATCAATCTGGACAAGGGCCGGGTCAACCTGCGGAAGAACGAGACGGTGTCCCTGGTCAAGGGCGGCCGTCCGCTGCTCTCCCAGGTCAAGATGGGGCTCGGCTGGGAGCCCGCGTTCCGCGGCAAGGACATCGACCTCGACGCCTCGGTGATCGCCTACGGCCCCAACCGCAACCACCTGGACAGCTGCTACTTCGGCAAGCTCACCATTCTCAACGGGGCGATCAAGCACTCCGGGGACAACCTCACGGGCGAGGGCGCGGGGGACGACGAGGTGATCGTCGTCGATCTGGGCCGGATCCCCCCGGAGGCGACGGGGCTGGTGTTCACGGTCAACTCGTTCACCGGCCAGAAGTTCACCGAGGTCGCCAAGGCCTACTGCCGGCTGCTCGACGCGGCCACCGGCGAGGAGCTGGTCCGCTTCGACCTCACCAACGCCGAGCCGCAGACGGGCGTGATGATGGCCAAGCTGATCCGGCAGTATTCGGGCGAGTGGGAGATGACGGCCATGGGCGAGTTCGTGAAGTCGCGGACGGTGCGCGGCATGGTGAAGCCGGCCGCCCAGTCCCTGTAGGGGATGCGCCTGGTCCGCGGGCGCCCGGCCCCGCCCGCCGCCGGGCGCCCGCGGACCTCGCGGGGTCCTACTTGTTGTGCTGGCGCTTCCAGGGCCCCGTGATGGCCACCATGATGCCGGGGGTCTGGATGTTGGCGAACAGCGTCCTGCCGTCGGGCGAGAATGTGACTCCGGTGAACTCGCTGTACTCCGGGTCGTCCGCCGAGCCGATGTTCAGCTCGTTGCGGGCGATCGGGTAGGTGCGGCCGGAGTCGGTCGCCCCGAAGAGGTGCTGGACGCCCTCGCCGTCCTCGGCGATGACGAGCCCGCCGTAGGGCGAGACGGTGATGTTGTCCGGTCCGTCGAAGGCGCCGTCCTTGGACGGGTCGGCGTTGACGCCGAGGAGCACCTTCAGGGTGAGGGTGCGCCGCTTCGGGTCGTAGAACCAGACCTGTCCGTCGTGCTGGACGGGGCTCTCGGCGCGGGCGAACGAGGAGACGATGTACGCGCCGCCGTCACCCCACCACATGCCTTCGAGCTTGCGGGCGCGGGTGATCTCCTTGTCGCCGAACTGCTTGCGCGTGGAGACGGCCTTGGCGTCGCGGTCGGGCACGTCGACCCAGTCCACGCCGTACACGGTGCCGATCGTCGTCGCGCGGGAGAGGTCGTCGACGAACCGGCCGCCCTTGTCGAAGCACTTGAAGGCCTGGAGCACACCGGCGTCGTCGGCGAGGGTGCGGAGCTTGCCGCGGCCGTGCTTGAAGCCGTGCGGCGGAACCCAGCGGTAGAGCAGTCCGTTGGGGCCGGAGGCGTCCTCGGTCAGGTAGGCGTGGCCCTGCTTGGGGTCGATGACGACGGCCTCGTGCGCGTACCGGCCGAACGCCTTGATCGGGCGCGGGTCGCGGTTGGCGCGCTTGTCGTAGGGGTCGACCTCGAAGACGTAGCCGTGGTCCTTGAGCAGACCGTTCTTGCCGGCCTTGTCCTCGGTCTCCTCGCAGGTGAGCCAGGTGCCCCACGGGGTGGCGCCACCGGCGCAGTTGGTGGAGGTGCCGGCGATGCCGACCCATTCGGCGGTGCGGCCGTCGCGGCGGGTCTCCACGACGGTGCAGCCGCCGGCGGCTATCGGGTCGTAGACGAGGCCGTCGGTGAGCGGGACCGGGTGGTCCCAGCCGGCCCGGGTGCCGCTCAGCTCGTGGTTGTTGACGAGCAGCGTCACACCGCGCGCACCCTCGAAGGCGGCCGTGCCGTCGTGGTTGGAGGGGGTGTACTCGCCGCTCTCCAGCTTGGTGACGCCACAGTGGGTGATGACCTTGTAGGAGAAGCCGGCGGGCAGCGCGAGCAGGCCCTTCGGGTCGGGGAGCAGCGGGCCGTAGCCCGGCTCGCGGTCGTGACCGTGCCCGTGACCGTGCTCGTCGTGACCGTGTCCGTGGCCGTGCTTCGAGTCCTCGGCGGCGAGGGCGCCGGGTGCGGTGGCCAGGGCGGAGACGGTTCCGGTGAGGGCGATACCGGCGCCGGTGAGGGCGGACTGTCTGGTGAATTCCCTGCGCGTGAAGGCCATCACGTACTCCTGGTGCTGCTGGGGCGGGTTGTTGGCCCGATCACGGTCCCGTCCCCGCCCCAACACCAGTTGAACTGCGGACGACTTCGAGGGAAGCCCTTCCGTGAACATCCCCGGTTCCGCACCCGGCCCCGGGCCGGACGCCCCGGCCGTTCTCCCCGGTCGGGGCCCTCCGTCCTCAGCCGGCCGAGCCGCTCCGGGAGCGGGCCTTGAACGCGGCCTTGCGGGCGTCCTTGGCCTGTTTCTTGTCGCTGTGCAGGCGCCCCACGGCCTCCAGGACGTCGGCGGTCGCCGGGTGGTCCACCCGCCAGGCCTCGTCGAAGAAGCCGCTGTGCTGGCCGGAGAGTCCCTCGACGAGGCCCTGGAGTTCGTCGAGGTCGCCGTCGGCCTCCAGCTGGGCGGCGATCGTGTCGATGGCCAGCCAGAAGATCATGGTCTCGGAGGGGGCGGGGACGTCCGTCGCGCCCCGTTCGGCGAGCCAGACGCGGGCGAGGCCGCCCAGTTCCGGGTCGCCCAGCACACCGCGTACGGCGTCCTCGGCCTCCGCGCCGACCAGGGCGAGGGCCTGCTGGCAGTGGAGCCGGCGCAGCGGGGCCTCGGGGTCGTTGCCGCGGGCGGCCTCCAGGAGTCCGGCGGCCGCGCCCTCGGCGCCGTGCCGGGCGAGCCAGATTTCGATCTCGCCCCGGGCGGCGGCCTCGGGGTACCGGGCGATCCCGGCGAGCAGGGCGTCGGCGCCCTTGTCCGCGAGGTCACCGATGGCCGGGGCGTCCACGCCGGCCTCCAGCATCCGGGCCCGGATGCCGTAGACGCCGAGCGGGGTGAGCCGGACCATGCCGTAGCGGGAGACGTCCTCGTCGTCGGCGGGCGGGGCGTCCCCCTCGCTCTCCTCGACGAGCAGGGCCTCGTCCACCGGCCGGTACTCGACGATGCCGATGGGTTCGAGGACCCGGAACTGGTCGTCCAGGCGCATCATCGCGTCCGACACCTGTTCAAGGACGTCGTCCGTGGGCTCGCCCATGTCGTCGGGCACGATCATCGAGGCGGCGAGCGCGGGCAGCGGGACGGGGGCGTCGCCCGCGCCCTCGCCGACGGTGAGGAGGTAGAGGTTGCCGAGCACCCCGTCGAGGAACTCGGCCTCGCTCTCCGGGTCCCAGTCCAGGGCCTCGAAGTCGATGGAGCCGTCCTCGCCGACGAGGTCGGTGAGGTCGTCGAAGACCGGGGCGGTGGCGTCGGCGTGGGCGGCCTCCAGGCCGTCGAGCCAGATGGACAGGACGTCCTGGGGCGAACCGCCGGTCAGCAGCGCCAGGTTCTCGCCCGCGGTGACGGTCCCTTCCGCCTGCGCGTCGAAGCCGTCCTCGTCCCGGTCCGCGTCGGGCGACGGGTCCTCGACCTCGACGAGGCCGGTGTCGACCGCGAGCCGCCAGGCCTCGCTGGCCTCGGCCGCGCCGTCCTCGTCCGCCGCGAGACCGAGGTGCTCGGCCGCCGCGGGCAGTTGCGCGTCGACGAGTTCGCCGCCGGCGCCGACCCTCGTCCCGGGACCGGCCCAGCGGGCGAGCCGGACGGCGCGGGCGAGCAGCGGCGCGGCGAGCGCGTCCCGTGCCAGCTCGGCCTCGGTGTGCAGCCGTACCGGCGGCAGGGTGGGGCGCTCTGCGGACATCAGGGGGGTCTCCTCGGAACGTGCGGGACGTACGCGTCACCGGGCCGCGGCTCCGGTCGCGTACGGGGTCGGGCGGCCCCCAGCGTAGACGCATTTCGCCCCGCGCCGCCCGGCACCCGGAGGAGAAGGCGGTGGTGCGCGCAACCGGCGGACCCCTGCGGTGCGTCCGCGCTCTCATCCGGATGTGCCGAACCAGACTGGGACCACCAGCGGACCGGCCGGCCGTCCGGCCGACAAGGAACGGAGCACCGTATGACGCTGAGGGTCGGGGAGATCACGCGCGAACAGCATCTGGCGTTCGTCGTCGGACAGGGTTCGGCCAGCCATATGCAGGTCCCGTCGTGGGGCGGGGTGAAGCCGGACTGGCGGGCGGAGAGCATCGGCTGGACCGGTCCCGACGGAAGGATCGTGGGGGCGGGGCTGGTGCTGTACCGCCCGGTCCCCCGGCTGAAACGCTGTCTGGCGTATCTGCCGGAGGGGCCGGTCGTCCCGTGGCACGAGGGCGGGTTGGGCCGGTGGCTGGAGCCGCTGGTGGCGCACGCCAGGACGCGGGGCGCGTTCACGGTCCGGATGGGCCCGCCGGTGATCGGGCGCCGCTGGAAGGCGCGGACGGTCAAGGAGGCGATCGCGGATCCGGCGGCGGTGCGGCTGCGGGACGTGCCGGCGGACACGACGGACCCGCGCGCGGCGGAGGTGGAGAAGCAACTGCGCGCTCTGGGCTGGCGGCCCGTGTCGGACGGCGACGGCTCGGGGTTCAGCGCCGGGCAGCCGCGGTACGTGTTCCAGGTGCCGTTGGCCGGCCGCTCGCTGGAGGAGGTCCGCGAGGGGATGAACCAGCAGTGGCGACGGAACGTCAAGAAGGCCGAGAAGGCGGGCGTGAAGGTCGTCGAGGGGGATTCCACGGATCTTCCGGTCTTCTACGAGCTGTACCGCGAGACCGCCGCGCGCGACGGCTTCATCCCCCGTCCGCTCGCGTACTTCGAGCGCATGTGGAGGGAGTTGCGCGCCGAGGACCCCGGCCGGATGCGGCTGTATCTCGCCCACCACGACGGGGAGGTGCTGTCCGCGGCGACGATGCTGACGGTCGGCTCCCACGTCTGGTACTCCTACGGCGCGTCCACCGCCCGCCGCCGCGAGGTGCAGCCCAGCAACGCGGTCCAGTGGCGGATGATGAGCGACGCGCACGAACGGGGCGCCGCCGTCTACGATCTGCGCGGCATCACCGACACCCTGGACGAGGGCAGCCATCTGGTGGGCCTGCTCCGCTTCAAGGCGGGGACGGGCGGGGAGGCCGCCGAGTACGTCGGCGAGTGGGACTTCCCGGTGAACAGGGTGCTGCACAGGGCGTTCGGGCTGTACATGGCCAGGCGCTGAGCGCCGCGCGGTCCGCGTCCGGGGCCGCCTCCCGACGGTCAGCCGGCGATCTTCGTGCGCCAGCCCGTCATGTTGAACTCGTCGAGGAGCCGTACGTCGCTGCCCTCCAGCGGGAAGGTCCGGGCTTCCAGGCCGGGGGCCGGGGCGATCTCCAGGGCGTCGCCCTCGATCAGGTCGCCGCCCGTCGGGGTGGAGACCCAGACGAGCAGGGAGCGCATGGTCTTCCCGGGCGCGAGCACGACCGACTCGGGGCCCTTGTCCGGTCCGAAGTACGAGCCGCCGGGGTTCACCTTGACGGGGAGCGGGTCGCCGTTCTCGTCGAGGGCCTGCACGGAGGGGTAGCCGTCGACGCGCCGGGGCTCGCTGCCGCAGTTGGTCAGGGTGAGGCCGACGGCACGGTGCATCATGGCGGCCTCGACGGGGCCCATGGTGACGACGAGGCCCGAGGACGGGCAGCCGGTGGCGGTGGGTGTGGGGGCCTTCGGCGTGGGGGCTCCCGGGCGGGGTGCCCCGGGTGTCGCGATGTCGATCGGGTTCGGGGGCGTGGCGCGCACCGCCCCGGCGGAGGTGGGCGAGGGGCTGGGGCCGGGCTCGCCCTCGCCGGCCGGGACGAGGAATCCGGCGCACCCGGAGAGTCCCAGCACTCCGGTGAGGGCCAGCGCCGCCGCCGTCGCCCCGCGCCTACCGCTGTCCGCCGCCGTTCGCATCCTCACGCACCCGCCCCTGGTCGCCCCGCCCCGCGTCTGCGGCCGATCATGCCAGAACAGCGCAATAGTTGAGTTCTGCTTCACCTTGCCCCAGAGAAGATCTAAGTAGACCTTCATGGTCGGCGGGCCCGAGACTGCGGACATGACACCGCACGACGTTTCCCGCCCCCGCCCCTTCGGCCGCGCCCTCTGCGCCATGGTCACGCCCTTCACCGCCGACGGGGCCCTGGACCCGTACGCCGCCGCCGCGCACGCGGCCCGTCTGGTCGCCGCCGGCTGCGACGGGCTGGTGCTCAACGGCACGACCGGGGAGTCCCCGACCACCTCCGACGCCGAGAAGACCGAGCTGGTGCGCGCGGTCCGGGAGGCGGTGGGGCCGGGGGTGCCGCTGGTCGCGGGGATCGGCACCGCGGACACCCGGCACACCGTGGCGCAGGCCCGCGCGGCCGAACAGGCCGGTGCCGACGGGCTGCTGGTCGTCACCCCGTACTACAGCCGGCCCCCGCAGGCCGCCGTGGAGGCGCACTTCCGGCGGGTCGCCGACGCGAGCGGACTGCCCGTGATGCTGTACGACATCCCCGGCCGCACCGGCACCCGGATCGAGCCGGACACGATGCTGCGGCTCGCGGAGCATCCGCGCGTGGTCGCGGTGAAGGACTGCGCCATGGATCTGCTCGGCAGCACCAAGGTGATCGCGGCGACCGGCCTCGCGTACTACTCGGGGTGCGAGGAGCTGAACCTGCCGCTGTACGCGGTGGGCGGGGCGGGATTCGTGAGCACTGTGGCCAATGTGGCGCCCGGTGCGCTGCGGGCCGTCCTGGACGCCTTCGACGCCGGGGACACGGCGGAAGCGGCGCGGCTCAACGCGCGGCTGACGCCGCTCACGGAGCTGATGATGGCCTCGGGCCTGCCCGGCACGGTCACGGCCAAGGCGCTGCTGGACGCGGGGCCGGTCCGCGAACCGCTGCAGCCCGCCGGGCACGAGGCGTCCGACGGGCTGCGCGGGGCGTACGAGCGGCTGATCGCCGTCGGCTAGGCCCTAGTCGTTGCTGTGCAGGACGTCGTTGAGGCCGTCCCAGACCGCGTTGTTCGGGCGGGCCTCGACGGCGCCGGTCACCGAGTTGCGGCGGAAGAGGATGTGCGAGGCGCCGGAGAGCTCGCGGGCCTTGACGACCTGGCCGTCCGGCAGGGTGACCCGGGTGCCCGCGGTGACGTACAGCCCGGCCTCGACGACGCATTCGTCACCGAGCGCGATGCCGACGCCGGCCTCGGCGCCGACCAGGCAGCGCTCGCCGATCACGATGCGCTCCTTGCCGCCGCCGGAGAGCGTGCCCATGGTGGAGGCGCCGCCGCCGATGTCCGAACCGTCCCCGACGACGACACCCGCGGAGATCCGGCCCTCGACCATGGAGGTGCCGAGCGTCCCGGCGTTGAAGTTGACGAAGCCCTCGTGCATCACGGTGGTGCCGGAGGCCAGGTGGGCGCCGAGGCGGACCCGGTCGGCGTCGGCGATCCGGACGCCCTTCGGCGCGACGTAGTCCGTCATGCGCGGGAACTTGTCGACCGAGGTGACCTGGAGGTGCAGACCCTCGGCGCGGGCGTTGAGCCGCACCTTCTCCAGATCGTCCACGGCGACCGGACCGAGCGAGGTCCAGGCGACGTTGGCCAGGTGGCCGAAGATGCCGTCCAGGTTCTGCCCGTGCGGCCGCACCAGGCGGTGCGAGAGCAGGTGCAGGCGCAGGTAGACGTCGTGGGCGTCGAGCGGCTTGTCGTCGAGCGAGCCGATGACCGTGCGGACGGCGACGACCTCGACCCCGCGGCGGGCGTCGACGCCGATGGCCTTCGCGGCGCCCTCGCCCAGCAGGTTGACGGCCTGCTCGGGGTCGAGCCGCTCGGTTCCGGCGGGGCCGGGCTCGGCGGTGAGCTCGGGGGCGGGGAACCAGGTGTCGAGGACGGAACCGTCGCCGGCGACGGTGGCGAGGCCGGCGGCGACGGCGCCGGTGGTGCGGGTGGAAGTCGTGTCGGTCATGCCCGAAACCTAACCGGCCGGGGCCCGCTCGGGCCAACCGGTCTCAGCGTCCGGGCGTCGCGCCCGGCGCCGTACGGGAACACCCCCGTGTCCCCCGTACGGCTGCCGGGCGCCCGCCCTCGGCCCCGCCGGTCAGGGGCGGTCCCCGTCGGCGTCGACCAGCGCGGTCCTGACCACGGTGCGCACGCCGTCGGCGGTCGGCGAGTCCAGCGAGCCCCAGCCGGCGTACCGCAGGGTGTCCGCGTCCAGGAGCAGCAGTTCGCGGTCCCCGGCGAAGCCGATCCCGATCACCGGCCGGTGGAGCGCGTCCTCGGTCCGCACCGCTTCCAGTCCGGGCACGGTGGCCATCGCCCGGTAGACGGCGGCGAGCCCTTCCGGGTCGGCGGGCGAGGACGCGGCCAGCAGCGACAGCGCCCGGAAGTCGTGCCGGGCGACCGGCTCCCCGTCGCCGGGGTAGAAGGCGCGGGCCCGCTTCCTCACCTCGGCCGGGGCGGAGGGCAGCCCGGCCAGGAAGCGGAAGCGCTCGCGCGGGGAGTGGTCGTCGCCCGACCTGCCGTTCTCGAAGGCCGGGTCCGCGTAGCGGTGCCAGCTCTCGCTCCTGCGCGGTCCGCCCGCCTCCTCCCCCGGCCCGTCCTCCCCGGCCCGGACCTCCAGGACCTCGGTGTAGACCCACTGACCGTCCCGGGGCGTGGGGACGGGGTCGTCGGCGACCCGGGCGGCCGCGTCGCGGAGCGCCGCGGCGGCGTCGATCCGTTCGGTGACGACGGGCGCGGCAGCGGGATCCGCGCCCCGGACGCCGCCGACGACCCCGGCGGTGACGGCTCCGCCCAGGGCGACGGCGGCGACCGTGGCGACGACGGCGAGCCGCCAGTCGGCGCGCACCCGGCGGCGGCGTCCGGCGGCCTCGGTGAGCCGCTGCCGTCCGGCGGCCAGGGCGGCCCGGTCCGGTACGGGCGCGTCGGCGCGCAGTTCGCGCACCAGCGTCATCTCATCCCTGTCCATGAGCCACCTCCAGGCTCTCGGTGACGACCGTCGGATCGGCACCCATGGCCCGGCGCACCGTGCGGCGGGCCCGGTTGAGGCGCGAGCGGACCGTGCCGACGGGCAGCGCGAGCGCGTCGGCCACCTCCTGGTAGCTGAGGTCCGCCCACGCGATCAGCAGCAGGACGTGCCGGTCGCCCGCGGAGAGCGTGGCGAGCGCGCCCGCGAGCCGGCCGTGGGCGGCCTGCGCGGTGACCCGCTGGTCGGCGCCGTCGGTCCAGGATTCGGCGACCGGGTCGACGCCGGTGCGGGCCAGGGCACGCAGGGCCCGGATCTCGGTGCGGCGGTGCCGGCCGATCAGATTGGCCGCGATCCCGTAGAGCCAGGGCCGGGCGCTCGCCCGCCCGGTGTCGAAGCGGGCCCGGGAGCGAAAGGCGGTGAGGAAGGTGTCGGCGGTGATGTCCTCGGCCGCCCCCTCGCCGAGGCGCCGGGCGGCGTAGCGGTGGATGTCGGCGGCATAGCGGTCGTAGAGCAGGGCGAAGGCTTCGGGCTGCTCCAGGGACTGGACGATCACGGCCGCGTCGTCGTCTCTCGGTGGTCCGGTCAACGGTGTCTCCGCTCTTCTTCGGCGTGTGGGCGCGAGGACTGTCGACTGCTGTTGCCCGCAACGGCGTTCCGGGTTCACGCGGCTCTCCGGGGCGGCCCGTCGGGCGGCTCTCCCCAGGGTCTCGCGGCCGGGGGGGGGGCGGAGGCCCGGGGCGGGACCGGAATGGGGGGCGCTACCGTGGGCCGTCCAGTACAGGCCAGTTCATGATCGACGGACCGACGGAGCAGCAGTGGCGCAGGACGCGGGGTGGGGCGGTGGCGCGTACGGGGGTATGCCGTACGGAGGGCCGGGAGGGCCGCCCGGACGGGGTGGCTGGGGCGGCGGCTGGGCGGTGCCGAAACCGGGGGTGATACCCCTGGGGCCGCTGCGGATCGGTGATGTGCTCGGTGGCGCGTTCGCGACCCTGGGCCGGTACGGCAAGCAGTTGTTCGGTGTCGGGGCGGCCGCGTTCGGCGGGGCGCTGGCCGTGATGGTGGCCGCCGCGCTGATCGCGTACTCGGCGGTCGCGGACCATGTGGACCGGCTGCTGGCGTTGGACGAGGGGGACCCGGCCGACCGGGCGGACTGGGTGCCGGTCGTCGTCGCGTTCGGCTCGGTCGCGCTGGTGGCGCTCATCACCGGTGTGCTCGCCACGGCGCTGACCTACACGGCGGTGCCGGCGGTCCTCCAGGAGGCGGTCCTGGGCCGTAGGACGACGTTCTCGGCGATATGGCGGCGGGCCTGGTCGCGGATGGCCTCCGTGATCGGCACGGTCGTGCTGACCGGGCTGATCGCCATGGTCCCGGTGCTGCTCGGCTGGATGGCGTTCGTGGCCCTGATCGTCGGCGCGTTCAGCATGGACGGGGGCGGCGGGGCGGTCGCCCTGGTCGTGGTCGGTTTCCTGGGCTTCGTGGCGACGGCGCCGCTGGCGCTCTGGCTCTGGGTCAAGTTCAGTCTGGCGCCGTCGGTCGCCGTGTTCGAGAGCCAGGGGCCGGTGGAGGCGATGCGCCGGTCGTTCCGGCTGGTGCGCGGCGACTGGTGGCGGATCCTCGGCATCACGCTGCTGGCCGGGTTGATGGCCATGGTGGCGAGCTATGTGATCCAGATGCCGTTCACGTTCATCGGGATGTTCTCCGGGATGCTCGGCTCGATGAGCCTGGGCGACGACCCGAACACGGCGTCCGTGCTGCTCGCGCTGAGCGGCTACGCGGGCTCGCTGCTGCTCGGCCAGATGGTCAGCCAGCTGGTCGTGTCCACGTTCCCGCCGCTGGTGACGGGGCTGCTGTACGTGGACCGCCGCATCCGTACGGAGAATCTCGGCCCGGTCCTGGCCGAGGCCGCGGCGGAGCCCCCGCAGTACGAGGAGTAGGCCCCCTGAGCGCGGAACGGCCCCCGGCGGATGCCGGGGGCCGTTCTCGATGCGCGGGGAGGACCCTCAGACGTTGAAGCCCAGCGCGCGCAGCTGCTCGCGGCCGTCGTCCGTGATCTTGTCCGGGCCCCACGGCGGCATCCAGACCCAGTTGATCCGGAGTTCGCTGACGATGCCGTCGGTGGCGGACCGGGCCTGGTCCTCGATGACATCGGTCAGCGGACAGGCCGCGGACGTCAGGGTCATGTCGAGGGTGGCGATGTTGGCGTCGTCGATGTGGATGCCGTAGATCAGCCCCAGATTGACGACGTCGATGCCCAGCTCGGGGTCGACGACGTCGTACAACGCCTCGCGGACCTCCTCCTCGGAGGCCGGCTTGGTGGTAAGAGTCTCGTTCTCGCTCATGCCGTCTTCCCTTCGGACAGCGCCTTGGCCGTCGCGTCCTTCCACGCCATCCAGCTCAGCAGCGCGCACTTCACCCGGGCCGGGTACTTGGAGACACCGGCGAACGCGACCGCGTCCTCCAGCACCTCCTCCATCGCGTCGTCCGGCTCCAGCTGGCCCTTGGACTGCATCAGCTCCAGGAACACCTCCTGGATCTTCTGCGCCTCGGCCAGCTCCTTGCCGACCAGCAGCTCGTTCAGCACGGAGGCGCTGGCCTGGCTGATGGAGCAGCCCTGGCCCTCGTAGCTGACGTCCGCGACGGTGTCGCCGTCGTAGCGCACCCGCAGCGTGATCTCGTCGCCGCACGTCGGATTGACGTGGTGCACCTCGGCGTCGCCGTCCCGCAGGCCGCGCCCGTGGGGGTGCTTGTAGTGGTCCAGGATCACGTCCTGGTACATCGAGTCAAGCTTCACCAGTCAACCCTCAGCCGCTGTCTAACCGAAAAAGTTCCGGACGTGTTCCAGACCGTCCACCAGGGCGTCGACCTCGGCGGGCGTGGAGTACAGATAGAACGACGCTCGCGTCGTCGCAGGAATTCCGTACCTCAGGCAGACCGGTCGTGCGCAGTGGTGTCCGACCCGGACCGCGATGCCCTGCTCGTCGAGGACCTGACCCACGTCGTGCGGGTGGATGTCACCGAGCGTGAAGGAGATCGTGGCGCCGCGGTCCTCCGCGGTGGCCGGACCGATGATCCGGAGGTCCGGGACCTCCAGCAGGCGCTTCACCGCGTATCCGGCGATGGCCTGCTCATGGCGGTGGATGTTCTCCATGCCGACGGCCGTGAGGTAGTCCACCGCCGCGCCGAGGCCGACGGCCTGGGCGATCGGGGGCGTTCCGGCCTCGAACTTGTGCGGCGCCGGGGCGTACGTCGACGAGTGCATCGACACGGTCTCGATCATCTCGCCGCCGCCGAGGAACGGGGGCAGGTCCTCCAGGAGCTCCTGCCGTCCCCAGAGCACGCCGATGCCGGTCGGGCCGACCATCTTGTGGCCGGTGAAGGCCACGAAGTCGGCCTGCAGCGCCTGCACGTCCAGCACCATGTGCGGGGCGGCCTGCGAGGCGTCGACGCAGACGAGGGCACCGACCTCCTGGGCGCGCCGGACGATCTTCTCGACCGGGTTGATCGTGCCCATGATGTTCGAGACCAGCGTGAAGGAGACGATCTTCGTCTTCTCGGTGATGATCTCGTCGATGTTCGACAGGTCGAGCCGGCCGTCGTCCGTGATGCCGAACCACTTCAGCTTGGCGCCGGTGCGCTGCGAGAGCAGCTGCCACGGCACGATGTTGGAGTGGTGCTCCATCTCGGTGGTGACGATCTCGGTCTCGTGGTCGACCCGGTAGGGCTCGTCGGCCCAGCCGAGCATGTTGGCCACGAGGTTGAGCGACTCGGAGGCGTTCTTGGTGAAGATCACCTCGTTGCGGCTGGGCGCGTTGATGAACGCGGCGACCTTGTCACGGGCGCCCTCGTACAGCGCCGTGGCCTCCTCCGCGATCGTGTACACGCCGCGGTGCACATTGGCGTTGTGCCGCTCGTAGTACTCGTTGAGGGCGTCGAGCACCTGGCGCGGCTTCTGCGAGGTCGCCGCGCTGTCCAGATAAACGATCTTCTTCCCGTCGTGGACCGTGCGGTCCAGCAGGGGGAAGTCCTTGCGGATCGCCTCGGTGTCGAGGAGGCCGGTGAGCCCCTGGCGGGCGTCAGTCACGCGGAAGCGCCACCCTTCACATATGCCTCGTAGCCCTCGTTCTCCAGCTTGTCGGCCAGCTCGGCGCCGCCGGACTCGGCGATGCGGCCGTTGGCGAAGACGTGCACGAAGTCGGGCTTGATGTACCGGAGGATCCGGGTGTAGTGCGTGATCAGCAGGGTGCCGACCTCGCCGGTCGAGCGGACCCGGTTGACGCCCTCGGAGACGATGCGCAGGGCGTCGACGTCCAGGCCGGAGTCGGTCTCGTCGAGGATCGCGACCTTCGGCTTGAGGAGCTCCAGCTGGAGGATCTCGTGGCGCTTCTTCTCACCGCCGGAGAAGCCCTCGTTGACGTTGCGCTCGGCGAAGGACGGGTCCATCTGGAGGCCGGACATGGTCTCCTTGACCTCCTTCACCCAGGTGCGCAGCTTGGGGGCCTCGCCGCGGACGGCGGTGGCGGAGGTGCGCAGGAAGTTGGAGACCGAGACGCCGGGGATCTCGACCGGGTACTGCATGGCGAGGAA
This sequence comes from Streptomyces sp. NPDC057682, assembly GCF_042799575.1. Lineage (NCBI taxonomy): Bacteria > Bacillati > Actinomycetota > Actinomycetes > Kitasatosporales > Streptomycetaceae > Streptomyces > Streptomyces sp. NPDC057682. Next base: position 166,871 of record NZ_JBHVIN010000023.1, read on the forward strand.
CAGGCCGGCGCGGGCGCGCTCGTCGACGGACATCGCCAGGACGTCCTCGCCGTCCAGCGTGACGGTGCCGCTGGTGACGGTGTACTTGGGGTGTCCCGCCAGCGAGTACGCGAGGGTGGACTTGCCGGACCCGTTGGGGCCCATGATGGCGTGGGTCTCGCCCTGCTTCACGGTCAGGTCGACGCCCTTGAGGATCTCCTTCGTGGCGTTGTCGGCCTCGACGGTGACATGCAGGTCGCGGATTTCAAGCGTTGCCATGGGTGACTCAGGACTCCTGGGTGACGGAGACGAGCACATCGTCCCCTTCGATCTTGACGGGGTATACGGGGACGGGGCGCGTCGCGGGAAGGCCGGACGGCTTGCCGGTGCGCAGGTCGAAGCTCGATCCGTGCAGCCAGCACTCGATCATGCAGTCCTCGACCTCGCCCTCGGAGAGGGAGACGTTCGCGTGCGAGCAGATGTCGTTGATCGCGAACACCTCGCCCTCGGTGCGGACGACGGAGACCGGCGTGCCGTCGAGTTCCACCCGCTTGGGGGTGTCCTCCTCCAGCTCGCTCAGCGTGCACGCCTTGACGAAGGCCATCAGACGGACGCCTTCAGCTCGGCCTCGATCTTGTCGAGGAGACGGGCCTCGACGTCGGGCAGTCCGATCTGCTGGACCAGTTCCGCGAAGAATCCGCGCACGACGAGGCGGCGGGCCTCCTCGGCGGGGATACCGCGGGACTGGAGGTAGAACAGCTGCTCGTCGTCGAAGCGGCCGGTCGCGGAGGCGTGGCCGGCGCCGACGATCTCGCCGGTCTCGATCTCCAGGTTGGGCACGGAGTCGACCCGGGCACCGTCGGTGAGGACCAGGTTGCGGTTCATCTCGTAGGTGTCGGTGCCCTCGGCGGCGGCCTGGATGAGGACGTCGCCGATCCATACGGCGTGGGCGCCGTCGCCCTGCAGCGCGCCCTTGTAGGCCACGTTGGAGGTGCAGTGCGGGGTGTTGTGGTCGACCAGGAGGCGGTGCTCCTGGTGCTGGCCCCGGTCGGTGAAGTAGAGGCCGAACAGCTCGGCCGAGCCGCCGGTGCCCGCGTAGGCGATCCGCGGGTGGAGCCGGACGAGGTCCCCGCCGAAGGTGACGACGACGGACTTGAAGGTGGCGTCGCGGCCGACCAGCGCGTTGTGCTGGCCGACGTGGACCGCCTGCTCGTCCCAGTCCTGGACGGAGACGACGGTGAGCTTGGCCCCGTCGCCCAGGACGTAGTCGACGTTGGCGGCGAGCACGGCGTCACCGGTGTGGTCGATGACGACGAGGGCCTCGGCGAAGGCGCCCAGCTCGATGACCTGGTGGCCGAAGGCCACGCCGCCCTCGCCGTGCACCGCGATGCGGATCGGCTCGGTGAGCACGGCCTCCTTGGGGACCGTGACGACGGTGGCCTGCTCGAAGGACGAGTACGCCTGGGCGGCGACCCGGTCCACCGGCGTGCCTGCCCTGCCGAGGCGGGCGTCGTCGCGGCCGACGGTCTCGACCGTGACGCCGGCGGGGGCCTCGACGGCGACCTTCACCCCGCCGCCGTTGGCGACGGCCGTGCCGTCGTGCAGTCCGCGCAGCCGCTCCAGCGGGGTGAACCGCCATTCCTCCTCGCGGCCGTGCGGGACCGGGAAGTCCGCGACGTCGAAGGACGGCGGCGCGCTCATGCGCGTGGCGACGGTCGACTCGGCGGCCACCGCGATGGAACCGGCGGTCGTGGACCCCGCAGGAATGTTCTGAGCCTCAGCCATGGCTGTCGTAGTGCTCGCTTTCTCGGTCGGACAGGTGTCGGGGGGATGCGGTCGGCTGCGTACGGGGACGCCTCCTAGCCGACCGAACCCTCCATCTGCAGCTCGATCAGCCGGTTCAGCTCCAGGGCGTACTCCATCGGCAGCTCCTTGGCGATCGGCTCGACGAAGCCGCGCACGATCATCGCCATGGCCTCGAACTCGGTCATGCCGCGGCTCATCAGGTAGAAGAGCTGGTCCTCGGAGACCTTGGAGACGGTCGCCTCGTGGCCCATCGACACGTCGTCCTCGCGGACGTCGACGTACGGGTAGGTGTCGGAGCGGGAGACCGTGTCGACGAGCAGCGCGTCGCAGAGCACGTTGGACTTCGCGCCCGGTGCGCCCTCGCCGATCTCGATCAGACCGCGGTAGGAGGTGCGGCCGCCGCCCCGGGCCACCGACTTGGAGACGATGTTGGAGGAGGTGTTGGGCGCCATGTGGACCATCTTGGCTCCGGCGTCCTGGTGCTGGCCCTCGCCCGCGAAGGCGATGGACAGGGTCTCGCCCTTGGCGTGCTCGCCCATCAGGTAGACGGCCGGGTACTTCATGGTGACCTTGGAGCCGATGTTGCCGTCGACCCACTCCATGGTCGCGCCCTCGTAGGCCACGGCGCGCTTGGTGACCAGGTTGTAGACGTTGTTCGACCAGTTCTGGATCGTCGTGTAGCGGCAGCGGCCGCCCTTCTTGACGATGATCTCGACGACCGCGGAGTGCAGCGAGTCCGAGGAGTAGATCGGCGCGGTGCAGCCCTCGACGTAGTGGACGTAGGCGTCCTCGTCGACGATGATCAGCGTCCGCTCGAACTGGCCCATGTTCTCCGTGTTGATACGGAAGTAGGCCTGGAGCGGGATGTCGACGTGGACACCCTTGGGCACGTAGATGAACGAGCCGCCGGACCACACGGCCGAGTTCAGCGAGGCGAACTTGTTGTCACCGACGGGGATGACGGTGCCGAAGTACTCCTTGAAGAGCTCGGGGTGCTCCTTCAGCGCGGTGTCGGTGTCGAGGAAGATGACGCCCTGCTCCTCCAGGTCCTCGCGGATCTGGTGGTAGACGACCTCGGACTCGTACTGCGCGGCGACGCCGGCGACCAGGCGCTGCTTCTCCGCCTCGGGGATGCCGAGCTTGTCGTACGTGTTCTTGATGTCCTCGGGCAGGTCCTCCCAGGACTCCGCCTGCTTCTCCGTCGAGCGGACGAAGTACTTGATGTTGTCGAAGTCGATGCCGGTGAGGTCCGAGCCCCAGCTGGGCATGGGCTTCTTGTCGAAGAGCTTGAGGCCCTTGAGACGCAGCTTCAGCATCCAGTCGGGCTCGTTCTTCTTCTCCGAGATGTCGCGGACGACGGCCTCGGAGAGACCGCGCTTGGCCGCCGCGCCTGCCTCGTCGGAGTCGGCCCAGCCGAATTCGTACGTGCCCAGGCCTTCGAGCTCAGGGTGGGCAGTCTCCGTGGGGAGCGTCATGCGGGGTTCCTCCCGGCTGTGCTTGCAGATGCTGAATCGGTGGTCTGTGGGGTGGGGTGTCCGCTGCGCGGAATGTACGTCGTACACACCCCGTCGCCATGGGCGATGGTGGCAAGACGCTGCACATGGGTCCCCAGGAGGCTGGAGAAGATCTCCGTCTCCGCCTCGCACAGCTGCGGGTACTGCTCGGCGACATGCGCGACCGGGCAGTGGTGCTGGCACAGCTGCTCGCCCTGCTGCGGGGCCGGCGCGCTGCGCGCCGTAGCAGCGTACCCGTCGGCGGACAAGGCCTTGGCCAACGCCTCCGTGCGCGCCTCGGGGTCGGCGGCCTCGATCGCCGCCCGGTAGGCGGCCGACTGGTCGGCGACCCGGGCACGGGCGAACGCCATGACCGCCGCGTCGCCCGCCGTCTCGGCGATCCAGCGCAGGGCGTCCGCGGCGAGCGCGTCGTACGACTGGTCGAAGGCGTCCCGCCCGCAGTCGGTCAGGGCGAACACCTTGGCCGGGCGGCCGCGGGTCCGCGCCCCGTAGATCCGCTGCTCGCGCGGTTCGACGACATCGTCGGAGACGAGGGCGTCGAGATGGCGGCGGACGGCCGCCTGGGTCAGTCCCAGGCGCATCGCCAGCTCGGCGACGGTCGACGGGCCGTGGTCCAGGATGGACCGCGCGACCCGGTTGCGCGTCGAACGCTCACCGGTCGCGAGTTCCTCCTGCGGAGCCTCGCCCGTGTATTTCACAACGCCATTGTTGCGTAATTCATCCGGCCCTGACAACCACGGTCCGGAACGATCAAAGGTGGAATCCATCACTTAGGGTTACCTAATCTGGCCCCCGGGCAGGGCCTCCTCCGGCCGCTGCCTAGAATTGCGGCCCATGAAGAGCGAGCCCGTTTCACCCCCGTCCGGCCCGGTCGTCCAGATCCGCGGCCTGGTGAAGCGGTACGGCGCCAGGGCCGCCGTGGACGGCCTGGACCTGGACGTCGCGGCCGGCGCGGTCACCGCGGTCCTCGGCCCCAACGGCGCCGGGAAGACCACCACCGTCGAGACCTGCGAGGGCTACCGCCGCCCCGACGCCGGCACGGTCCGGGTCCTCGGCCTCGACCCGGTCGCCGACGCCGCCCGGCTGCGTCCCCGGATCGGCGTGATGCTCCAGTCCGGCGGTGTGTACTCCGGCGCCCGCGCCGACGAGATGCTCCGCCACATGGCGAAACTGCACGCCCACCCGCTCGACGTGGACGCCCTGATCGAACGGCTCGGCCTCGGCGGCTGCGGCCGCACCACCTACCGCCGGCTCTCCGGCGGCCAGCAGCAGCGGCTCGCCCTGGCCATGGCGGTCGTCGGCCGGCCCGAACTGGTCTTCCTCGACGAGCCGACCGCCGGTCTCGACCCGCAGGCCCGCCGCTCCACCTGGGAGCTGGTCCGGGAGCTGCGCGCCGACGGGGTCTCCGTGATCCTCACCACCCACTTCATGGACGAGGCCGAGGAGCTGGCCGACGACGTCGCCGTCATCGACGCCGGACGCATCGTCGCCCAGGGCAGCCCCGAGGCCCTGTGCCGCGGCGGCGCCGAGAACACCCTCCGCTTCACCGGGCGCCCCGGACTCGACCTCGGCTCCCTGCTCAAGGCGCTGCCCGACGGCACGGAGGCGGCGGAGCTCGCCACCGGCGCGTACCGCATCACCGGTGACGTCGATCCCCAGCTGCTGGCCACCGTCACCTCCTGGTGCGCCCAGCACGGCGTGATGCCCTCCGGCATCTCCGTGGAGCGCCACACCCTGGAGGACGTCTTCCTCGAACTGACCGGCAAGGAGCTGCGCGCATGAGCGCCGGTACGTACGCCCCCCGGCCGGGCGCCGCCCCGCTGACCCGCATGATCGCCGCGCAGACCGCGCTGGAGACCCGGATGCTGCTGCGCAACGGCGAGCAGCTGCTGCTGACGGTGATCATCCCGACCCTGCTGCTGGTGCTGTTCAGCGCCGTCGACGTGGTGGACACCGGGGCGGGCGATCCGGTGGACTTCCTGGCCCCCGGCATCCTCGCGCTCGCGGTGATGTCCACCGCGTTCACCGGCCAGGCCATCGCCACCGGCTTCGAGCGGCGGTACGGGGTGCTCAAGCGGCTCGCGGCCTCGCCGCTCCCCCGCTGGGCGCTGATGACCTCGAAGACCCTCGCGGTGCTGGTGACCGAGGTGCTCCAGGTGGTGCTGCTCACCGCGGTCGCCCTGGCGCTCGGCTGGTCGCCGCACGGCAACCCGTTCGCCGTGCTGCTGCTCCTGGTGCTGGGGACGGCCGCGTTCTCCGGTCTGGGGCTGCTGATGGCCGGGACGCTGAAGGCGGAGGCGACGCTGGCCGCCGCCAATCTGGTCTTCCTGCTGCTGCTGGTCGGCGGGGGCGTCGTGGTGCCGCTGGACAAGTTCCCCGGACCGGTGCGTTCGGTGCTGGAGCTGCTGCCGATCTCGGCGCTGTCCGACGGTCTGCGGGACGTGCTCCGGCACGGGGCGGCGCTGCCCTGGGGCGAGGTCGGGATCCTGGCCGTGTGGGCCGTGCTGGGACTGGGCGCGGCGGCCCGGTTCTTCCGCTGGGAGTGAGCCGGCGGCAGCGCTCCGTAGGCGATTGGGGTAACTCGTCCCCCTCGTGAAAGCTTGCACAAGCCGCCGCCTACGATGGTGCGCGTGCCCAAGCTGACCCGAGCCGAAGTCGCTCAAGCCGCGCGGAATCCGCTGCTCTTCATCGCCGAACGCTGGACGCCGACGCCGCGTACGGTCCGTCGTGCCGCGATGACCGCCGTCGTCATGGCGGTCGTCATCGTCGTCACCGGCGGGGCCGTCCGGCTGACGGGCTCCGGCCTCGGCTGCCCGACCTGGCCCAAGTGCACCGACGAGAGCCTGACGGCGACCAGCGCGATGGGCTTCCACGGAGCGATCGAGTTCGGCAACCGGATGCTGACGTACGTGCTGTGCGCGGCGGTGGGCTGGGCGATCATCGCCGCCCGCGCCGCGAAGCCGTGGCGGCGGAGCGTGACCCGGCTGGGCTGGGCGCAGTTCTGGGTGGTCATGGGCAATGCCGTGCTCGGCGGCATCGTGGTGCTGGTCGGCCTGAACCCGTACACCGTCGCGGCCCACTTCCTGCTCTCCACGGCGCTGCTGACCCTCGCGGTGGTGATGTGGCAGCGGATCCGGGAGGGCGACGAGGCGCCGCGTCCGCTGGTCGGCAAGGCGGTCGCGCAGCTCACCTGGCTGCTGACGGTCGCCGCCGGTCTGCTGGTGGCGGTCGGCACGGTGGTCACGGGGGCCGGGCGGCACGCGGGCGACTCCAGCGATGTGCACCGCATCCCGATCGACTGGAAGACGATCGCCCAGCTGCACGCGGACCTGGCCTGGGTCGTGGTGGCGCTGACCGTCGCGCTCTGGTTCGTCCTGAAGGCCGTGGACGCCCCGGTGGGCCCGCTGCACCGCACCCGGGACCTGTTCCTGATCCTGCTGTCCCAGGGCGTCATCGGTTACGTCCAGTACTTCACCGACACGCCCGAGATCCTGGTCGGTCTGCACATGCTCGGCTCGTGCCTGGTGTGGATCGGGGTCGTGCGGGTCGTGCTGTCGCTGCGCGAGCGTCCGGTGGCGGCGGCGCCGCTGCCCGGCCCGGCGGCCGAGCGGCCCGAGCCCGCGACGACGGGCTGATCACAGCGCCTCACATACGCGTGCGGGGCTTCGGTACGGCGGCTGTGCCGCCCGTACCGAAGCCC
>NZ_JBHVIN010000024.1:0-171051 GCF_042799575.1 Streptomyces sp. NPDC057682
CGGTTACATTCCGAACCCGGAAGCTAAGCCTTTCAGCGCCGATGGTACTGCAGGGGGGACCCTGTGGGAGAGTAGGACGCCGCCGAACAATCTTTCAGGACCCTTGGTCCCAGCGTTCAGCGCTGGGACCAAGGGTCCTTTTTGTTTTGCCGAAGCGCGTCCGGTGTCCGGCTGCGCAAGAATGTCTGTAGTACTCGATGACAGGAGCCCCACCGATGCCCACCAACTCTCCCGACGATCGTTCGGATCGCGAGCCGCGTCGCCGGGACGGCGGTGACCGGGGCGGCTACAGCGGCGGCCGGTCGGGCGGCGGGCAGCGCAGGGACGACAACCGTGGTGGCGGGTACCGTCGCGACGACAGTCGGTCCGGTGGCGACCGTGGCGGCTTCCGCCGTGACGACGACAGCCGTGGTGGTTTCCGCCGCGACGACCGCGACCGCGGTCCGCGCCGTGACGACAACCGGGGCGGTTCCTCCAGCGGTGGCTTCCGCCGCGATGACCGTCGTGACGACCGGCCGCGTGGGCCGCGTCGCGACGACGACAACCGCGGTGGCGGCTTCCGCCGCGACGACAGCCGGCCCGGCGGCGACCGTGGAGGCTTCCGCCGTGACGACCGTGACCGTGATCGTGGTCCGCGCCGTGACGACAACCGGGGCGGCTCGTACGGTGGTGGGTTCCGGCGTGATGACCGTGGTGGCTCCGCCGGTGGTGGGTTCCGGCGTGATGACCGTGGTGGCTCCGCCGGTGGTGGGTTCCGGCGTGATGACCGTGGTGGCTCCGCCGGTGGTGGCTTCCGGCGTGATGACCGTGGTGGCTCCGCCGGTGGTGGCTTCCGGCGTGATGACCGTGGTGGCTCCGCCGGTGGTGGCTTCCGGCGTGACGACCGCGGGGGTTCCGCCGGTGGTGGGTTCCGTCGTGATGAGCGGGCTCCTCGGCGTGAGGACGACCGGGGCGGCCGTCCGGGCGGCGGGTTCGACCGTCGTGACGACCGGCCGCGTGGGCCGCGTCGCGACGACGACAACCGTGGCGGCGGCTTCCGCCGCGACGACAGCCGGCCCGGCGGCGACCGCGGTGGCTTCCGCCGTGACGACGACAACCGCGGTGGCGGGTACCGCCGTGACGACCGCGACCGTGATCGTGGTCCGCGCCGTGACGACAACCGGGGCGGCTCGTACGGCGGTGGCTTCCGGCGTGAAGACCGTGGTGGCTCCGCCGGTGGTGGGTTCCGTCGTGATGAGCGGGCTCCTCGGCGTGAGGACGACCGGGGCGGCCGTCCGGGCGGCGGGTCCGACCGTCGTGACGACCGGCCGCGTGGGCCGCGTCGCGACGACGACAACCGTGGTGGCGGCTTCCGCCGTGACGACGACAACCGCGGTGGCGGGTACCGCCGCGACGACCGTGGTCCGCGCCGTGACGACAACCGGGGCGGTGGCTACCGGGGCCGGGACGATCAGCGGGGCGGTGGCTACCGGGGTCGCGACGACCGGGACCGGGGCGGTTACCGGGGCCGGGACGACCGGGGCGGTTACGACCGGCGCGACGACCGCGACCGTGAGCCCATCAAGCGGCTGCCCATTCCCGACGACGTCACCGGGCACGAGATCGACCCGGACGTCCGTCAGGAGCTGATGAGCCTGCCGAAGACGCTCGCCGAGGACGTGGCGCGGAACCTCGTCATGGTGGCGCGGTACATCGACGAGGACCCCGACCAGGCGTACGCGTACTCGCGCATCGCCCTGCGGCTGGCCTCGCGGGTCGCCGCCGTCCGGGAGGCCGCCGGCTTCGCCGCGTACGCGACCCAGAAGTACGCGGAGGCGCTGGCCGAGTTCCGTGCCGCCCGGCGGATGACCGGGTCCGTGGAGCTGTGGCCCGTCATGGCCGACTGCGAACGCGGACTGGGGCGGCCCGAGCGCGCGCTGGCCATGGCCGGCGAGCCCGAGGTGCAGAAGCTGGACAAGGCGGGCCAGGTCGAGATGCGGCTGGTCGCCGCCGGTGCCCGCCGGGACATGGGGCAGCTCGACGCCGCCATCGTGACCCTGCAGAGCTCCGAGCTGGCCTCCAGCGCGGTGCACGCCTGGACGCCGCGGCTGCGCTACGCGTACGCGGACGCCCTGCTCGCCGCCGGGCGTGAGGACGAGGCCCGCGAATGGTTCGGCAAGGCGCTGGAGGCCGACAAGGACGGCGCCACGGACGCCTCCGACCGGCTGGCCGAGCTGGACGGGGTGGAGTTCGTGGACGCCCTCGACGACGAGGACGACGAGGGCGACGACACCGGCACGGCCGGGGCGTCGGCCGTGAGCGCCGCGGACGACGACGCCTCCGAGGACGGCGACGAGCACGACGGTCCGGCCACGGCCTGACGACAGGGAAGAGGGCGGCACCCCGCACGGGGTGCCGCCCTCTTCCGCGTTCCGGGACGGATCAGCCGAGGTCCAGACCGCGCAGGACCAGTCCCGTGGCGGGCTTGGGGCCGAACGACGTCGACTTGCGGGGCATGGTGACCCCCTGCCGGGCCAGGTCCCGGACGAGGCCCTCGCGTACCGGATGCATCAGCACCGCGGTGGAACCGTGCCGCTCCGCCTGCTCGACGGCGGCAGCCGTGTCGTGGATGTAGGCGATCCGGGACGGATCGTCGTCGGGGACCCGCCAGACCCCGCCGAGCAGCGTCGCGTGCAGGACCGTCGCGTCCAGGGAGCGGTAGGCGGCCGGGCGGTCCGCCGGGACGGTACGGGCGAGCAGGGCCTCGTCCGGCCGGTCGACGAGGTGGAAGGCGCCGTCGCCCGCCAGCAGGAACGCGTTGCCCTCCGCCGCCGCACCGGCCAGCGCGTCCAGGGCGCGGGGGAGCGGCCCCTCCACGGTGCGGACCCGGAACAGGCCCGTCAGCGCGGCGAGCGCGTCGGCCACGGGGAGCCCGTGCAGCAGCCGGTGGATCGAACGGACCCGCAGCGGATAGTGGGCCGTGTCCACGAGCAGGACCAGGCCGAAGTCCCAGGGGCCGGGGGCGGAGTGCTCGCGGCGCAGCCGCAGATAGGTGGCCCAGCGGTGGTGGCCGTCGGCGATCAGGGCCTGGTGGCCGGCCAGGTCCCGTTCGATCTCCGCCCGGTCACCGGGGTCCGTGACCGCCCAGAGCCGGTGGTGGAACCCGTCCTCCGTCGTCGTGTCCAGCAGCGGCGGCAGCTCCACCGTCCGCCCGATGACCGCGTGCGTGCCCGTCGCTCCGCCGTCGCCCGGATAGGTCAGCAGCAGCGGTTCGAGGTGGGCCCGCGTCGTCCGCATCAGATCGGCGCGGTCCTCCACGACGTGGTCCATCACGTCCTCGTGCGGGAGCACGATCCCGTTGCCCGGCTCCGACAGTTCCAGGGCGCCGATCACCCCGCGCTGGAGGATCCCGTCGCCCCGCTGCTCGTACACGTACAGGACGGGTTCGGGATCCGGGGCCAGGACGCCCTCGGCCCGCCAGCGGCGCAGGGTCGCGGCGGCCTGCTCGTGCCGGGCGGTGGCCGACTCCCCCTGGGGGAGGATCAGCCGCACGATGTTGTGCGGATCCGCCGATTCGAGGTGGTGCAGCCCGTCGGGGCGTACGACCACGTCGTACGGGGGTGAGGTCACCGCCGAAAGACTGCCGACCCGGTCGGGGACGTAACGCAGTCCGCGGAACGGAACCAGACGCAGTCCCGGGATCGCCGGGCCTCGTGTGTTCATCCCAGCATCGTAGGTGCGCCCGCCCGATGCGCGATGATCGGGGGAGACGCAGCGATGAGGAGTGGCGGACATGAGTGGCGCGAGCAGGACCAGGCCCGGCGGGAGCAGCACCCCGCTGAACGAGGCGTACGACACGGCGCTGCTCGATCTCGACGGAGTGGTGTACGCCGGAGGACAGGCGATCGGCCATGCCGTCGCGTCCCTCGGCACCGCGCGGGACGCCGGCATGCATCTCGCGTACGTCACCAACAACGCGCTGCGCACCCCCGCCGCGGTGGCGGAGCATCTGACGGAGCTGGGGGTGCCCGCGGAACCCGGCGACGTCATCACCTCCGCCCAGGCCGTCGCCCGGCTGATCGCCGATCAGTTGCCCGCCGGGGCACGGGTGCTCGTGGTCGGCGGCGAGGGGCTGCGGGTGGCGCTGCGTGAACGCGGGCTCGTGCCGGTGGAGTCGGCCGACGACGACCCGGCGGCGGTGGCGCAGGGGTACGGGGGGCCGGACATGGCGTGGGGGCGGTTTGCCGAGGCCTGTTACGCGATCAACCGCGGGCTGCCGTGGTTCGCGTCCAACACCGATCTGACGATCCCCGGTGCCCGGGGCATCGCGCCCGGCAACGGCGCCGCCGTGGAGGTCGTGCGCATCGCCACCGGCGCCGAGCCCCGGGTCGCCGGGAAGCCGTTGCCGCCGATGCACCGCGAGACGGTGCTGCGGACCGGGGCGGAGCGTCCGCTCGTCGTCGGGGACCGGCTCGACACGGACATCGAGGGGGCGTTCAACGGGGACGTGGACTCGCTGCTCGTGCTCACCGGGGTGACCGACGCGGCGCGTCTGCTCGCCGCGGTGCCGGCCCACCGGCCCACGTACGTCGACCGCGATCTGCGCGGGCTGCTGACCGGCCAGCCCGAGGTGGTCCCGGCGGGCGACGGGCATCTCTGCGGTGGATGGACGGCGTCGGTGCGCGGTGAGGCCCTGGTGCTGGACGGTGACGGCGACCCGCTCGACGGGCTGCGCGCCCTGTGCGGTGCGGCCTGGACGTACGCCGGGGACGGGGCCTGCGGGCTCGACGCGGGCAAGGCGGTCGCGCGCCTCGGGCTGTAGGGCGCGGGGAGGGCCGTTCCGGACCCGGGGGTTCGCGGTCCCGATGCCTTCTGCCCGGACCCGGGCCTCGTGGACCGGGCCTGACCAGACCGGAGCCGGGACTCTCGGGCCGGGCACGTCCTGGCCGGAACCGGGGCTCCCGGACCGGGCACGTCCTGGCCGGACCAGGGGCTCCCGGACCGGGCGTGTCCCGGCCGATCCGAGGGCTCCCGGACCGGCCCCGGGCCGGTCTCCCCGGCCACCCATCGGCGGCGCGGAGAGGCTAGGCTAACCTAACCGCGTGTTGGTTGAGAGTCCTCCGAACCCCCGTCCGGGCGCGTCCGCCGTGCCCGCCCAGGCCCCGCCGCCCCGGCGCCACGCGATGCGTGCCACGGGACTGCTGTTGGCCCTGGGGCTCCTGGTGCTGGTCTGTCTGGTGAGCGTCGCGGTCGGCGCCAAGGCGCTGCCGCTCGCCGATGTGTGGCACGGCCTGTTCCACTCCAGCGGCAGCGACGATGTCCTCGTCCGCGAGGTGCGCGTCCCCCGGACCGTGCTCGGACTGCTGGTCGGAGCGGCTCTCGGACTCGCCGGCGCGGTGATGCAGGCGCTGACCCGCAATCCGCTGGCCGAACCGGGGCTGCTCGGCGTCAACGCCGGAGCGTCCGCCGCCGTCGTCTCCGCGATCAGCTTCTTCGGCGTCACCTCCCTGACCGGGTACGTCTGGTTCGCGTTCGCCGGGGCCGCGCTCGTCTCGGCCGCCGTCTATCTGCTCGGCGGCAGCCGCTCCGCCAACCCCGTGCGCCTCGCGCTCGCCGGGACGGCCGTCACCGCCGCGCTGTACGGCTACGTCAACGCCGTACAACTGCTGGACTCCGCCGCCCTCGACCGGCTGCGGTTCTGGACCGTCGGTTCGCTGGCCTCCGCGAGCCCGGGGACGATCGGCAAGGTCTGGCCGTTCATCGCGCTCGGCGTGCTGCTCACCGCGCTCATCGCCCGCCCGCTCAACGCGCTGGAGATGGGCGACGACACCGCACGCGCGCTCGGCGCGCGGCTGACCCGGACCCGGATCCTCGCCATGCTCGCCGTCACCCTGCTGTGCGGGGCCGCGACCGCCGCGTGCGGGCCGATCGTCTTCATCGGGCTGATGATCCCGCATCTGGTGCGCACGATCACCGGGCCGGACCTGCGCTGGATCCTGCCGTACTCCGCCGTCCTCGCCCCGGTGCTGCTGCTCGGGGCCGACGTCGTCGGCCGGGTCGTCGCCCGTCCGTCCGAACTCCAGGTCGGCATCGTCACCGCGCTGCTCGGCGGACCCGTCTTCCTCCACCTCGTACGACGCAAGAGGATGGTCCAGCTGTGAGCACCACCACCGGGAAGCGGTCCGTGCGGGCCGTCCGGACCGCAGGCGGGTACTCGTTCCGTACGGACGTGCGTGCCGCCCTCGTCACCGTGCTGCTCGCCGTCGTGGCGGCCGGCGCGGCCGTCGTCCTCATCGGCACCGGCGACTTCTCCCTGACCCCCGCCGAGGTGGTCCGCACGCTCCTGGGACACGGCACGTTCCAGCAGGAGTTCATCGTCACGGACCTGCGGCTGCCGCGGGTCCTGGTCGGGCTCCTGGTCGGCGCGGCGCTGGGCGTCGGCGGCGCCGTCTTCCAGACGCTCTCGCGCAACCCGCTCGGCAGCCCCGACGTGCTCGGCTTCGGCCAGGGCGCCACCGTGGGCGCGCTGAGCGTGATCGTCCTCTTCCAGGGCGGGGCGACCGCGGTCGCGGGCGGCGCGATCGCCGGCGGACTGCTCACCGGGGTCGCCGTGTACCTGCTGGCGTGGAAGCGCGGGGTCCACGGCTTCCGGCTCGTCCTCGTGGGCATCGGCGCCGCCGCCATGCTCACCGCCGGCACCCAGTACCTCATCACCAAGGCCAATCTGGTGGACGCCACCCGGGCCGTCGTCTGGATGACCGGATCGCTCGACGGCCGCGACTGGGCCCAGGTCCGGCCGCTCCTCGCGGTCTGCGCGGTGCTGCTGCCGCTGGTCTTCCTGCACGGACCCGCCCTGCGGGTGATGGAGATGGGCGACGACGCCGCGTACGCCCTCGGGGTACGGGTCGAACGGACCCGGCTCGTCCTCATGGGCGCGGCGGTGCTGCTCGTCGCGGTGGCCACGGCCGCCGCCGGACCGATCGCCTTCGTCTCGCTGAGCGCCCCGCAGCTGGCCCGCCGGCTCACCCGCTCCACCGGGCCCAACCTGGTCGCCGCGACCTTCATGGGCGCGGCCCTGCTCCTCGTCGCCGACTGGGTGTCGATGCGGGCCTTCGGCGACCGGCAGCTGCCCGTCGGCGTCGTCACCGGTGTGCTCGGCGGCTGCTATCTGCTCTGGCTGCTGGTCACCGAACGCCGGGCGGGCCGCATATGAGGGCCCGCACCCGGGACACCGGCCGCGCCGGCGCCCCGTCCACCGCAACCGAACCGAACGACCCCCGGAGTACGACCATGCAGCGCCTGACCGCGGACTCGGTGACCCTCGGCTACGACCAGCGGGTCATCGCGGAGAACCTCTCGGTCGAGATCCCGGACCGGTCGTTCACCGTGATCGTCGGCCCCAACGCCTGCGGCAAGTCGACCCTGCTGCGGGCACTCTCGCGGATGCTGCGGCCGAGCCGGGGCCGGGTGCTGCTGGACGGGGAGTCCATCCACGGTCTGCCCGCGAAGAAGGTCGCCCGGACCCTCGGGCTGCTGCCCCAGTCCTCGATCGCGCCCGAGGGCATCACCGTCGCGGATCTGGTCGCCCGCGGCCGCTACCCGCACCAGGGACTGCTCCGCCAGTGGTCGCCCGAGGACGAGCGCATTGTCGAGGAGTCGATGGCGGCCACCGGCGTCGGAGCGCTGGGGGATCGCTATGTCGACGAATTGTCCGGCGGTCAGCGCCAGCGCGTCTGGATCGCCATGGCGCTCGCCCAGCAGACCCCGCTGCTGCTGCTCGACGAGCCCACCACGTACCTCGACATCCAGCACCAGATCGACGTGCTCGACCTCTGTGCCGAACTCCACGAGACCCAGGGCCGCACGCTGGTGGCCGTCCTGCACGACCTGAACCACGCCGCGCGGTACGCCACGCATCTCATCGCCATGCGGGACGGCAGGGTCGTCGCGGAGGGCCCGCCCGGCGACGTCGTCACCGCGGAGCTGGTGGAGCGGGTCTTCGGGCTGCGCTGCCAGGTGATCGACGACCCGGAGACGGGGACACCGCTGGTGGTGCCCGCCGCCCGGCAGCGTGCCGCGAAGACCGCCGGGGCCTGACCGGCTACAGCAGGGACCGCAGTCTCAGCAGATCGCGGAAGCCCGCCTCCAGCCGGACCCGGCCCGATCCCCACGCGCGCGCGAAGTTCAGCCGGCCGTCCACCATCGCCACCAGATCGTCCCCGGTCATCGCCAGCCGGATCTCGGCCTTCTCCCGGGGCGGTCCCTCGACCGTGTCCAGGACCCGGATCCGGCCGTCCCCGAGGCGGCCGGTGAACGTCACGTCCAGATCCGTGATGTGGCAGCTGAGGGAACGGTCCAGGGCGGCCGCGCCGCGCACGTCGCCGTCGGCCCCCGCGAGGGTGTCGGAAAGTCTGTCGAGTGCGCCGCGGCACTCCTCCATGGTCGCCATCGCGACCGACGGTACCCCAGCGCTTCGGGGTAGCGTTCGCCGTATGAGCGACTCGATGCCGGGGCCGGACGAGGCCGCCGCACCACCGCCCGGCGCGCCCCCGCGGGACGTGCCGGCCGAGCCCGCCGCACCCGCGCCGCTGGGCCTCGTCCGCACGCCCACGGGCGACGCCGGGGTGGACGCGGCGCTGGAGCGGCTGGCCGACGCGGACCACCTCGCGGCGGACGGACACATCGAGGTGTACGAGGATGTACACCGTGGTCTGCGCTCCGCGCTGACCGCGCTGGACGCCGGGCCCGCACCGGCTCCCGTCCCGACGCCCCCGTACGACACCAGGAGCTGAACCGAACGTGGCAGGAGTGGCCCGTCGCCGCCTCGACGCCGAGCTGGTACGCCGAAAGCTCGCCCGCTCACGCGAACACGCGAGCCAGCTGATCGCCGCGGGACGGGTGACCGTCGGCGGCACCACCGCGACCAAGGCGGCCACCCAGGTCGAGACGAGCGCCGCCCTCGTCGTCACCAAGGACGACAGCGACCCCGACTACGTCTCGCGCGGCGGCCACAAACTCGCCGGCGCCCTCGCCGCCTTCGTCCCCCTCGGCCTGGCCGTCGAGGGGCGGCGGGCCCTGGACGCCGGGGCGTCCACCGGCGGCTTCACCGATGTGCTGCTGCGCGCCGGGGCCCGGCAGGTCGTCGCCGTGGACGTCGGCTACGGCCAGCTCGCCTGGTCGCTCCAGTCCGACGCCCGGGTGGTCGTCAAGGACCGGACCAACGTCCGCGAGCTGACGCTCGACGCCATCGACGGCGAGCCCGTCGACCTGGTGGTGGGCGATCTGTCGTTCATCCCGCTCGGACTCGTGCTGCCGGCCCTGGCGCGCTGCGCCGCCCCGGACGCCGACCTCGTCCTCATGGTCAAACCGCAGTTCGAGGTGGGCAAGGAACGGCTCGGCAGCGGCGGTGTGGTGCGCAGCCCCGAGCTGCGGGCCGAGGCGGTCCGCGAGGTGGCCCGCCGGGCCCGGGCGCTCGGCCTGGGCGTCCGTGGCGTCACGGCCAGCCCCTTGCCGGGGCCCTCGGGGAACGTCGAGTACTTTCTGTGGCTGCGGGCCGGGGCACCGGAGCTGGATCCCGCGGATGTCGACCGTGCAGTGGCGGAGGGGCCTCGTTGACGACGAATGCGGCACGAACAGTCTTCCTTTTGGCGCACACCGGCCGCCCGGCCGCGATCCGCAGTGCCGAACTCGTCGTCCAGGGACTGCTCCGCAGCGGACTCGGCGTCCGGGTCCTGGCCACCGAGGCGGCGGATCTGCCGCTCCCGCCGTCCGTCGAGACGGTCACCGACGCCACGGCCGCCCCGGTCGAGGGCTGTGAACTGCTGATCGTCCTCGGCGGCGACGGCACCCTGCTGCGCGGCGCGGAACTCTCCCGCGCCTCCGGGGTCCCCATGCTCGGCGTCAACCTCGGCCGCGTCGGCTTCCTCGCCGAGGCCGAGCGCGACGACCTCGACAAGGTCGTCGACCGGGTCGTCACCCGCGCCTACGCCGTCGAGGAACGCATGACGATCGACGTCGTCGTGCACAGCAACGGCGACGTCGTCCACACCGACTGGGCGCTCAACGAGGCGGCCGTGCAGAAGGTGTCGCCCGAGCGGATGCTGGAGGTCGTGCTGGAGATCGACGGCCGCCCGGTCACCGGCTTCGGCTGCGACGGCATCGTCTGCGCCACCCCCACCGGCTCGACCGCCTACGCCTTCTCGGCCGGCGGGCCCGTCGTCTGGCCCGAGGTCGAGGCGCTGCTGATGGTCCCGATCAGCGCCCACGCCCTGTTCGCCAAACCGCTGGTGACCTCGCCGACCTCGGTGCTGGCCGTCGAGGTCCAGCCGCACACCCCGCACGGGGTGCTCTGGTGCGACGGCCGCAGGACCGTGGAGCTGCCCGCCGGCGCCCGTGTGGAGGTGCGGCGCGGCACCGTGCCCGTCCGCCTCGCCCGGCTGCACCAGGCCTCCTTCACCGACCGGCTGGTCGCCAAGTTCGCCCTGCCGGTCTCGGGATGGCGCGGCGCGCCGCACTGACACCCGGCGCCGCGCACCACCCGATCCGGCGTCCCGGCCCCGACCCGTGTGCACGCGGGGCACGAAACCTCGTATGGTCATGTGCGTGTTGGAGGAGATGCGGATACGGTCGCTCGGAGTCATCGACGACGCGGTGGTGGAGCTGTCACCCGGCTTCACCGCGGTGACCGGTGAGACCGGCGCGGGCAAGACCATGGTCGTCACCAGCCTCGGGCTGCTGCTCGGCGGGCGCGCCGACCCGGCCCTGGTGCGGATCGGCGCCAAGGCCGCGGTCGTCGAGGGCCGGATCACGGTGGCCGAGGGCGACGCGGCGGCGCTGCGCGCCGAGGAGGCCGGGGCCGAGATCGAGGACGGTGCGCTGCTCGTCAGCCGTACCGTTTCCGCCGAGGGGCGCTCCCGGGCCCACCTGGGCGGCAGATCCGTGCCCGTCGGCGTCCTCGCCGAACTCGCGGACGATCTCGTGGCCGTGCACGGCCAGACCGACCAGCAGGGGCTCCTCAAGCCCGCCCGGCAGCGCCAGGCCCTGGACCGCTACGCGGGCGACGGCGTCGCCGTGCCCCACACCGCCTACGCGACCGCCTACCGGCGGCTGCGCGAGGTGGCCGGGGAACTGGACGAGCTGACCACCCGTGCCCGCGAACGGGCCCAGGAGGCCGATCTGCTGCGCTTCGGGCTGGACGAGATCGCCGCCGTGGAACCGCTGCCCGGCGAGGACGCCGAACTGGCCGCCGAGGCACAGCGGCTCGGCCACGCCGACGCCCTCGCCTCCGCCGCCGCCCTCGCGCACACCGCGCTGGCCGGCAATCCGGAGGACCCCGAGGCCCTGGACGCGACGACCGTCGTGGCCGCGGCCCGGCAGGCCCTGGACGGGGTGCGCTCCCACGACGCCGCGCTCGCCGCGCTCGCCGACCGGGTGGGCGAGATCTCGATCCTGCTCGCCGACGTCTCGGGCGAACTGTCCGGGTACGCCGACCAACTCGACGCCGACCCGCTGCGGCTCGCCGCCGTCGAGGAGCGGCGCGCCGCTCTCACCGCCCTCACCCGCAAGTACGGCGAGGACATCGACACCGTGCTGGCCTGGGCGCGGGACGGGGCGGTCCGGCTGACCGAGCTGGAGGGCGACGACGACCGGATCGGCGAGCTCACCGCCGAACGCGACGCGCTGCGTGCCGAACTCTCCGTGCTCGGCCAGGCGTTGAGCGACGCCCGGACGGAGGCCGCGGACCGCTTCGCCGGGGCGGTCACCGAGGAACTGGCCTCGCTGGCCATGCCGCACGCCCGGGTCTCCTTCGCGATCCGGCAGACCGAGGCGCCCGACGAGGCCTCCGGCATCGAGATCGGCGGACGGAACGTCGCGTACGGGCCGTCGGGCGCCGACGAGGTGGAACTCCTGCTGGCCCCGCACCCCGGCGCCCAGCCCCGGCCCATCGCCAAGGGCGCCTCGGGCGGTGAGCTGTCCCGGGTGATGCTCGCCGTGGAGGTCGTCTTCGCGGGCTCCGACCCGGTGCCGACCTACCTCTTCGACGAGGTCGACGCGGGCGTCGGCGGCAAGGCGGCCGTGGAGGTGGGCCGCCGGCTGGCGAAGCTCGCCCGCTCGGCCCAGGTCGTCGTCGTCACCCACCTGCCCCAGGTGGCCGCCTTCGCCGACCGTCAGCTGCTCGTCGAGAAGACCGTGGACGGCTCGGTCACCAGCAGCGGCGTCACCGTCCTGGAGGGCGAGGACCGGGTGCGGGAGCTGTCCCGGATGCTCGCGGGCCAGGAGGACTCCGAGACCGCCCGCGCCCACGCGGAGGAACTGCTCGCCACCGCCCGGACGGACGCGTAGGGCCCGTCCGGCGGTGACGCGCCCCTCGCCCGGCCCCGGGCGGGGGGCGCCCGTATTTCACCCGTGCGAGTGGTGCGCCACGCCGGGTTTGTCGGGGTGAGTCCCGGAGCGACGGTCCGGTCGTGCCGGAACGGGCGTACGGACTGGCATCCTTGGCGTGTAACGGAGAGGGTCGGCCAGTCCCGCACACGGGACCTTCTGCGGCCGGCCCGGGAGCCCCGGGAGCCATTCAACGTGTCACAGCTGCGTACGGTCCAAGTGCTGGGCGGCGGCAGTGCGGGCAGCAGCGCCCATGTCGGTTCGCTGGCCGCCGGACTGATCGCCCGGGGCGTCCAGGTCACCGTCTGCGCCCCGGCCGCGCTGGAACGCGCCTACGGGTTCTCCGCCGCCGGCGCCCGTTTCGCCCCCGTGCCCCGCCGCGCCGACCCCGCCTCGCTCGCCGCGCTGCGCGCCGCCTGCGCCGACGCCGACGTGGTGCACGCCCATGGACTGCACGCCGCCGTACGCACCGCGCTCGCGCTCGGCGGCCGCCGCGTCCCGCTCGTCTTCACCTGGCACACCCGGGCGCACGCCGAGGGCGCACGCCGCCGGCTCCTGCACCTGCTGGAGCGGCGGGCGGCCCGCACCGCGTCCGTGGTGCTCGGCGCCTCCTCGGACCTGGTCGACCGGGCCCGGCGGCGGGGCGCCCGAGACGCCCGGCTGGCGCCCCTCGCCGCCCCCCTCGCCCAGAGCGCCGCCCCGGTCGACGGTGACAAGGTGCGCGCCGGACTCGGCGCGGTGGGGAGGCCGTTGGTCATGGCGGTCGGCAGCCTCGTCCCGCAGCACGGCTACGGCACCCTGCTCGACGCGGCGCGCGCCTGGCGCCGGCTGGACCCCGCGCCCCTGGTCGCCATCGCGGGGGAGGGCAGGGAGCGGGCCGCCCTGCGGCGCCGGATCAAGGCCGAGGACCTGCCCGTCGCGCTGCTCGGCACCCGCGAGGACGTTCCCGAACTCCTGGCCGCCGCCGATCTGGTGGTGCTCCCCAGCCGCTGGGAGGCCCGCTCCCTGCTGGCCCAGGAGGCGTTGCGGGCCGGGGTGCCGCTGGTCGCCACCGCCGTCGGGGGCGTACCCGAACTCGTCGGCGACGCCGCGGAACTGGTGCCGTACGGCAACGCGGAGGCGCTGGCCCGTGCCGTGGCCCGGCTCCTGGACGACCCGGCGGAACGCGACCGGCTGGCCGCCGCGGGCATCCGGCAGGCCGCGGGCTGGCCGACCGAGGACGACACCATCGCCCATGTCCTCAGCGTCTACGACGAGTTGGCGCAGCCCCTGGGAGTGCCGAGGACCCGCTGAGCCCCGGTGCTCAGCCCGCGTGGCGGCGGGCGCGCAGAGCCAGGCTCAGCGCGAGGACGGCCTGCGGATCGTCCAGATCGGTGCCCAGCAGCTCACCGATGCGGGCCAGCCGGTTGTACAGCGTCTGGCGGTTCAGATGCAGTTCGCGCGCCGTCTCCGCCTTCCGGCCCGCATGCGCCAGATAGGTCTCCAGCGTCGGCAGCAGCGGCGGCCTGGAGGTGCGGTCGTGGTCCCGGAGCGGGCCGATCGCGCGCTCCACGAAGGCCGCCAGATCCGGATGGTCCCGCAGCCGCCACAGCAGCAGATCGATGTCCAGGCGCCGGGCGTCGTACCAGGGCCGCTGGTCGAGCCCCTGCGCCGCCGTCGCCGTCTCCGCCGCGTGCCGCAGCCCGGCCCCGGCCGCCGCCCAGCCGCCCGCGACCCCGACCACCACGACCGGCGGACGGGAGCCCGCCCGTTCCAGACCGGCCCGCTCCACCCCGGCCCGCAGCGCCGCCGCGACCCGGTCGGCCACCGCCGTACGCTCCGTCTCCGAACGCAGCCCCAGCAGCAGCGGCACCCGCCCCTCCACCGGCCGCACCCCGAGCAGCACCGGCACGCCCACGGACGCCAGCTCCTCCAGGACCGCACGGGCCAGCAGCGCCCAGTTGCCCGACGGGGACAGCTCCGGGGCGAGCCGCATCACCACCGGCAGCAGCGGCAGCTCACCCGGCCTGAACCCCAGCACCCGGGCCTGCGCGGGCGCGTCCTCCGGGGTGATCCGGCCCTCCGCGAGATCGGTCAGGAAATCGCCCCGGCCGCGCGCCGCCAGCTCCTCCTCCTGACGGGCCTGCATCAGCACCACCGCGAGGATGCCCGCCGCCCGCTCCGCCGCCATGCGGTGCACCGTCACCAGCGGACCGCCCACCGCCAGCAGCACCAGCCGGGCCCGCACCGCGCCGGTGCCCGGACCGCCGCCCGGCACGTCCACCAGCACCGCCCCGGACGGCGGCGACTCACGCGCCGCCCGCCCGCCGCGCATGCCCTCCCACACCTGGAGCGGATCGGCCGAGACCGGACCGGAGCGCGGGCCCGCCGCGTACAGCAACTGGCCGTCCGGCGTCTCCAGGAACACCGGATTGGCCGCGAAGTCCGCCAGGATCCCCAGCACCTGCGGCACCCCGCCGCCCCCGAGCAGCGCCTCGGTGCAGCGCCGGTGCACGTCCTCGGCCTGCCGCAACAGCGCGTAGTGGCCGTTGACGATCTCGGTGTGGATCTCCTCCGTCACCGTCACGAACGGCACCTCGCGGTGGAGCTGCACCAGCGGCAGCCCGGCCGCGCGGGCCGCGTCCACGATCGAGGAGGGCAGCCGGCCGAAGCGCGGGCCGAGTTCCACGACGAGTGCGGCGATGCCCCGGTCGGCCAGTCTGCGGACGAACGCCCGCTGCTCGGCGGGCCGGGTCCCGAGCCCGAGACCGGTGGTCAGCAGCAGTTCGCCGCCCTTGAGCAGCGAGGCGATGTTGGGGACCTCGCCCGCGTGCACCCAGCGCACGGTCCGGCCCAGCCGGTCGGCGCCCGCCACCACCTCGGGCAGCCCGCCGCGCAGTCCGGGCAGCTCCAGGGCACGCTGCACGGTGATGCCGCCTTGGGTCTCCATCGACTCTGGCCTCGCGCTTCGCTTCGGTCGTACCGGGCGCGCGCACGCGCGGGCGCCCTGGTCAGGAAGGTACCGGCCCGCCGCCCCGGAGGCACCGCCGGGGCGGCGGGCCGTTGACAGCCCGCGGCCCCGCTGCGATCTTGACCCTTCGGCACCGGCACGGGGGAGGACCCATGGACGACGCGACAGCCCCGTACGAGGAGGCCCCGCCCGGCCCGCTCGTGGGGCCCGACTGGCTCGCCGCCCGGCTGGGGCGGCCCGGACTGCGGGTCTTCGACGCCTCGGTCGGCGCCCACCGGGGAGCCCCCGTGCGGATCCCCGGGGCGCGCCCCTTCGATCTGGACGGAGCCCTGTCCGCCCCCGGCGCACCGCTGCCGCACACCATGCCCGACGCCGCCCGGTTCACCGAGGAGATGCGCGCGCTCGGCCTCCACGACGGCGACACGGCCGTGGTCTACGACGCGGCCGGTCTCTACTCGGCCGCGCGGGGGTGGTGGATGCTCCGGGCCATGGGCTTCGACCGGGTCGCGGTCCTCGACGGCGGGCTGCCCGGCTGGACGGCCGCCGGACTGCCGGTCGAGGAGGGCGCCCCCGGCGGGCCTCCCGAGCGCGGCGACTTCACGGCCGTGGAACGCCCCGGCCTGTTCGTCGACGCCGACGAGGTGGCCGCCGCCCTCACCGATCCGGCGGCCGCCGTGTTCGACGCCCGGTCCCGGGAACGCTTCCGGGGCACCGCGCCCGAACCGCGTCCGGGCCTGCGCGGCGGCCATATGCCCGGTGCGGTCAGCCTGCCCTTCACCGAGGTCCAGCACGAGGGCCGGATGCGCCCGGCGGCCGAGCTGCGGGCCCTGTTCGACGCCCTCGCCCCGGACCGGAGCAGACTGCTGTTCAGCTGCGGATCGGGTGTCACCGCCTGTGTGCCCGCGCTCGCCGCCGAACTGGCCGGACGCGGCGGGACGGCGGTGTACGACGGCTCCTGGAGCGAATGGGGGCTGCCCTCGCCGGACCGCCCGGTCGCCACGGGCGACTGAGGGCTGTCCGTTCGGATCGGGCCGGACCACGGCGCGGCGGGCCCCGGAGCCCGCCGCGCCCTGGTCCGTCAGCCCACGTACGCCCCGCTCGCCGTCAGCCGCAGGGCCGTGTCGATCAGCGGCACATGGCTGAAGGCCTGCGGGAAGTTGCCCACCTGGCGCTGGAGCCGGGCGTCCCACTCCTCGGCCAGCAGACCCAGGTCGTTGCGGAGCGAGAGCAGCCGCTCGAAGAGCTGCCGGGCCTCGTCGACCCGGCCGATCATCGCCAGGTCGTCGGCCAGCCAGAACGAGCACGCCAGGAACGCGCCCTCGTCGCCCTCCAGCCCGTCCACGCCCGCGTCCTCGCCCGAGGTCGGGTAGCGGAGCACGAAACCGTCCTCGGTGGACAGCTCCCGCTGGATCGCCTCGATGGTCCCGATGACCCGCTTGTCGTCGGGCGGCAGGAAGCCCATCTGCGGGATCAGCAGCAGGGAGGCGTCCAGCTCCTTGGAGCCGTAGGACTGGGTGAAGGTGTTGCGCTCCTTGTCGTAGCCCCGTTCGCAGACGTCCCGGTGGATGTCGTCGCGCAGCTCCCGCCAGCGCTCCAGCGGGCCCTCGGAGTCCCCGGACTCGATGAGCTTGATCGTCCGGTCGACCGCGACCCAGGCCATCACCTTGGAGTGCACGAAGTGCCGGCGCGGACCGCGCACCTCCCAGATGCCCTCGTCGGGCTCGTCCCAGTGCTTCTCCAGGTACTCGATCAGCTTGAGCTGGAGGCCGGTGGCGTAGTCGTTGCGGGTCAGCCCCGTCATGTGCGCCAGGTGCAGCGCCTCGGTGACCTCGCCGTACACGTCCAGCTGGAGCTGGCCCGCCGCCCCGTTGCCCACCCGGACCGGGGCCGAGCCCTCGTAGCCCGGCAGCCACTCCAGCTCCGCCTCGCCCAGCTCCCGCTCGCCGGCGATGCCGTACATGATCTGCAGGTTCTCCGGGTCGCCGGCGACCGCGCGCAGCAGCCACTCGCGCCAGGCGCGGGCCTCCTCGCGGTAGCCGGTGCGCAGCAGCGAGGAGAGGGTGATCGCGGCGTCCCGCAGCCAGGTGTAGCGGTAGTCCCAGTTGCGGGAGCCGCCGATGTCCTCCGGCAGGGAGGTGGTCGGCGCGGCGACGATGCCGCCGGTCGGCGCGTACGTCAGCGCCTTCAGCGTGATCAGCGAGCGGACGACGGCCTCGCGGTAGGGGCCGTGGTACGTACACTGCTCGACCCATTCGCGCCAGAAGTCCGCGGTGGCCTCCAGAGACCCCTCCGGGTCCGGCAGCGCGGGCGGCTCGCGGTGCGAGGGCTGCCAGCTGATGGTGAGCGCGATCCGGTCGCCCGGGGTGACGATGAAGTCGGAGTACGTCGTGAGGTTCTCGCCGTACGTCTCCGCCGGGGTGTCGAACCAGACGGAGTCGGGTCCGGCGACGGCGACCGTACGGCCGTCCACCTTGTGCACCCACGGGGTGACGCGCCCGTAGCTGAACCGCATCCGCAGTTCGGAGCGCATCGGCACCCGGCCGCTGACCCCCTCCACGATCCGGATCAGCTGGGGCGCCCCGTCGCGCGGCGGCATGAAGTCCGTCACCCGGACGGTGCCGCGCGGGGTGTCCCACTCCGATTCCAGGATCAGGGAGTCCCCGCGGTAGCGGCGGCGGTCCGCCGCCGGGGGATCGGTGCCGTCCGCGCGGGCCGGTCCCAGGCGCCAGAAACCGTGTTCCTCGGTGCCCAGCAGTCCCGCGAAGACGGCATGGGAATCGAAGCGGGGCAGGCACAGCCAGTCGGCCGTGCCGTCCCGGCAGACCAGGGCGGCGGTCTGCATGTCTCCGATGAGTGCGTAATCCTCGATGCGCCCGGCCACGTGCGTCTCCAGTCGAACGGCCATGTCGCCCCGTGGGGCGCTTACTGCGGGTCAAGGGGTCGTTGCGGGGGGTTGAACTGGGGGAACCTGCGGATCCGTACCTCGCCCGGGGCGAGTGTCCGAGCAGGATACGACGCACCCGGGTGATCCGCGCGACGCTCTTGACAAGACTGGTGAGCTGATTGGGTGGGACGCGGGAGACCGGGGGTCACAGGGGTTGCGCCGGTGCCCCGCGGTGTGCGGAGTGGCCGGAAGCAGGCTCCCGCCGTCGCTGATACCCTGGTAGCCCGTGGACCGGTGGTCGTCCGCAACAGCAGACGAGGCCCCCGAACCGCAGCGACGGCATCTCCGGAAATCACCGGACGGCGGCCGGCACGCACCTCATGATCGCGACCACGGGAGCCCCCTTTGGCTATGCAGCCCACATCCACGACGACCAAGCACATCTTCGTCACCGGGGGTGTCGCCTCGTCCCTCGGCAAGGGTCTGACTGCCTCCAGCCTCGGCGCCCTGCTCAAGGCGCGCGGTCTCCGGGTCACCATGCAGAAGCTGGACCCCTACCTGAACGTCGACCCGGGCACGATGAACCCGTTCCAGCACGGTGAGGTGTTCGTCACCAACGACGGCGCCGAGACCGACCTGGACATCGGCCACTACGAGCGCTTCCTCGACGTCGACCTCGACGGCTCCGCCAACGTCACCACCGGCCAGGTCTACTCCCAGGTCATCGCCAAGGAGCGGCGCGGCGAGTACCTGGGCGACACCGTCCAGGTCATCCCGCACATCACCAACGAGATCAAGCACCGCATCCGCCGCATGGCCACCGACGACGTCGACGTCGTCATCACCGAGGTCGGCGGCACGGTCGGCGACATCGAGTCGCTGCCGTTCCTGGAGACCGTCCGCCAGGTCCGCCACGAGGTCGGCCGGGACAACGTCTTCGTCGTGCACATCTCGCTGCTGCCCTACATCGGCCCCTCCGGCGAGCTGAAGACCAAGCCCACCCAGCACTCGGTGGCCGCGCTGCGCAACATCGGTATCCAGCCGGACGCCATCGTGCTGCGCGCCGACCGCGACGTGCCGACCGCGATCAAGCGCAAGATCTCGCTGATGTGCGACGTCGACGAGGCCGCCGTGGTGGCCTGTGTGGACGCCAAGTCGATCTACGACATCCCCAAGGTGCTCCACACCGAGGGTCTGGACGCCTACGTCGTGCGCAAGCTCGACCTGCCGTTCCGCGATGTCGACTGGACCACCTGGGACGATCTGCTGGACCGCGTCCACAACCCCGACCACGAGGTCACCGTCGCCCTGGTCGGCAAGTACATCGACCTGCCGGACGCCTACCTCTCGGTGACCGAGGCCATCCGGGCCGGCGGCTTCGCCAACAAGGCCCGGGTCAAGGTCAAGTGGGTCGCCTCCGACGACTGCAAGACCCCCGCCGGTGCCCGCACCGCGCTCGGCGACGTCGACGCGATCTGCATCCCCGGCGGCTTCGGCGAGCGCGGTGTCATCGGCAAGGTCGGCGCGATCCAGTTCGCCCGCGAGAACAAGGTGCCGCTGCTCGGCCTCTGCCTGGGCCTGCAGTGCATCGTGATCGAGGCCGCGCGCAACCTGGCCGAGATCCCCGACGCCAACTCCACCGAGTTCGACGCCGCGACCGCCCACCCCGTCATCTCGACGATGGAGGAGCAGCTCGCCTACGTCGAGGGCGCGGGCGACCTGGGCGGCACCATGCGGCTCGGCCTGTACCCGGCGAAGCTCGCCGAGGGCTCGCTCGTCCGCGAGGCCTACGACGACCAGCCGTACGTGGAGGAGCGCCACCGCCACCGCTACGAGGTCAACAACGCCTACCGGGCCGAGCTGGAGAAGAAGGCCGGACTGGTCTTCTCCGGCACCTCCCCGGACAACAAGCTCGTCGAGTACGTCGAGTACCCGCGCGAGGTGCACCCGTACCTCGTCGCCACCCAGGCCCACCCGGAGCTGCGCTCCCGCCCGACCCGCCCGCACCCCCTGTTCGCGGGCCTGGTCAAGGCGGCCGTGGCCCGCAAGGTGAGCGCGGCCGAGGGCAAGTAACGGCGGCCCGCCAGGCGTTACGGTGGACCGGGACGCGCGTCCTTCGAGGACACGCGTCCCGGTCACCGTTTTTTGTGGGAGGACGTAGATGGGTATCCAGGACACGCCCGAGGAATGGCCGGTCACCGCGACCGAGACCCCTTTCCGGGGCAACAAGACCAGCGTCCGCACCGATGACGTGGAGATGCCCGACGGTTCGGTCGTGCGCCGCGACTACCAGGTCCACCCCGGCTCGGTCGCGGTGCTCGCGCTCGACGACGAGGGCCGCGTCCTCGTCCTGCGCCAGTACCGCCACCCGGTGCGCCACAAGCTGTGGGAGATCCCGGCCGGACTGCTCGACGTCCCGGGGGAGAACCCGCTGCACGCCGCGCAGCGCGAGCTGTACGAGGAGGCCTACGTCAAGGCCGAGGACTGGCGGGTCCTCACCGACGTCTACACCACGCCCGGCGGCTGCGACGAGGCCGTACGGATCTTCCTCGCCCGGAACATCTCCGAGGCGGACGGGGAGCGCTTCGAGGTCTCCGAGGAGGAGGCCGACATGGAGCAGGCCCGGATCCCGCTCCAGGAGCTGGTGCGGGGCGTTCTCGCCGGGGAGCTGCACAACAACTGCCTGGTGGTGGGCGTGCTCTCGCTGGCCGCCGCGCTCGCGGGCGACGGACTCGACGCGCTGCGGCCCGCCGAGGCGCCGTGGCCCGCCCGGCCGTTCGAGGCCTGACCGTCCCGTACGGCCGGCGGGGCGGCCCGCACACCCCCGGTCGGACAAGATGCTGATCCGATCGGGGGACGTCCCCGCCGCGCTCCGCCCGTTACGGCCACCCGCCTGAACTACGCTCTGTCTGCCCGGACCGGAGTCCCGGCGGGCGACGCGTGCGGCGAAGTGGAGCGTGGCCCGTGACGGATCAGGCGGTGGACACCAGCGGCCCGGCCGGAACGACGGGGACCGAGGGGCCCGTCACCGTCGCACCACCCCGATTCTTCGGCCGTGCACGCGAGTTGAAGGAGCTGCGGGCCGATATCGAGCGGGCCGGCCTGGACACCATGGCCGGCCGCCGCAGCGGCCGGGCCCGGGTCCTGCTGATCGCCGGACGCCCCGGCTCCGGCCGTACCGCACTCGCCGAGGAACTGTCCCGCCGGCTGCTCGACACCGGCGACTACCCCGACGGGGTGCTCCGCGCGCGGCTCGGCGAACCCGGCGGCGCCCCCGTCCCCGGCGAGCGCGCCGCCCGGGAACTGCTGGGCCGGCTGGACGTGGCCGGGCCGCCCGGCGCGGACGAGGACGAACTGACCGAGATGGTCCGCGAGGCCCTCGCCGTGCGCCGGGCCGTTCTGCTGCTCGACGACGCGGCCGACGCCGCACAGGTCGACCCGCTGCTGCCGGACAACCCCGACTGCCTGGTCGTCGCCACCGCGCAGGGACCGCTGACCGGAATCCCCGGGGTACGGCCCTGCACGCTCGGGGGGCTCGACGCCGCCTCCGCCGTCCAGTTGCTCGCCCGGGAGATCGGGGACGTCAGGGTCACCGTCGACCCGCTGACCGCCGAGACCCTGGCCGAGGAGTGCGGCGGACTGCCCGCCGCACTCGTCATGGTCGCCGGCCTGCTCGCCGACCGCCCCACCGCCTCGGTCGCGGACGTCACCAAACAGCTGCGGGAGCTGCCCGAGGACACCGAACTGCCCACCGGGGCACGGCCCCTGGCTCGCGCCTTCCGACTGGTCCACGACTCCCTCGCACCGACCCCCGCCCGGATACTGCGGCTGCTCGCGCTGGCCCCCGCGGGACTCGCCGACGCCCACACCGCCTCGGCGCTGGCCGGCTGCTCCGTCTCCGCCGCCCGCACGACGCTCGACGACTTCGTCCGGCTCGGTCTGCTGCGCGGCGACGGGGCCGCGGAGCCGCAGTACGAGGTGCCCGGCTGTCTGGCGCCGATGCTGCGGGCGCTGCTGGAGGAGCGGGACCGCCCGGCCGAGATCCAGCTCGCCAGGGCCAGACTGCTGGAGCGGACCGTGCGCCTGCTCCAGTCCTGCCGGGCGGTCACCGACCCCGAGGGCTCCCCGTCCCGGCGCAAGCTCGCCGGGCTGCCGCGCTCGCTGCGCTTCCCGCACCCCGAGGCCGCTGCCGACTGGCTGCGCCGGCGCAGGCCCGCGCTGCTGGCCTCCGCCGCGGTCGCCGTCGAGGACGGCGAACTGGACACACTGGCGCGGCGGTTGGTGGCGGCCCTGGTGCGTGCGCTGGCGGTGCACGAGGGCACCGAGGCGGCCGCCCCGGACCTCTACGGACTGCACGGTCTGGTGCTTGCCGTGGCGGAGCGGCGGGAGCTGCCCCGGGAGCGGGCCGCGGCCCTGCTCAACCTCGCCGACCTCGACGCGGGAACCGGCCGGACCCGTGAGGCGCTGGTCCGCTACCGGGCCGCGCTGGACGCGGGCCGGGCCGCGAAGGACCCGTACGCCACCGGCCGGGCGATGGAGTCGATCGGCGGCGCCCACGCGGAGCTGGGCGACTACCAGCGGGCCTCCGACTGGTACGGACGGGCGCTCGCCCAGCGCCTCACCCAGGGCGATCGGGCCGACGAGGCACGGCTGTACGGGCGGCTGGGCACGGTCCACACCTATGCCGGGCGGTACGGCGAGGCGCTGCGCAACTGGCGGGCCGCGGCGGCCGGTTACCGCAGGCTCGGCGATCTGCCGGCCCAGGCGCGCGCCCTCAGCGAGATCGCCCGGGTGCAGGAGTACGCGGGCCGTCCGCAGGAGTCGCTCCAGACCTGCCGGGAGGCCGTGGAGTGGGCCCGGCGGGCCGAGGACGTGCGGCTGCAGGCGGCCCTGGAGCTGCGGCTCGCGGACACCCTCGACCGGCTCGGTGACCCGGCTGCCGCGGGGCTCCACCGGGGCGCGGCCGAGAGACTGCTGGGCGAAGAGAGCGTGGCCTACGAAATCCGTAGTGCTGCGACAGAAAATTAATGCTTTGTAAGGCTAGACAGCGAGAAGCCCTTCATTAGACTGGCTGTGCCGCGGGTGTTCGCGGTGTCTCCATTTACGCGGTGTTCATCCAGGTATGTACAGTCATGTCCGGATGACCCTCTGAGCCCAAGGACCGTGATCGACGTGAAGGTCGGCATCCCCCGCGAAGTCAAGAACAACGAGTTCCGCGTGGCGATCACGCCTGCCGGTGTGCACGAGCTCGTCCGGCACGGCCACGAGGTCGTCATCGAGCGGAGCGCCGGGGCCGGCTCCTCCATCACGGACGAGGAGTACGTCGCCGCCGGGGCGCGGATCCTGCCCACCGCCGACGAGGTGTGGGCCACCGCGGACCTGCTGCTCAAGGTCAAGGAGCCCGTCGCCGAGGAGTACCACCGCCTCCGCAAGGACCAGACGCTCTTCACCTATCTGCACCTCGCCGCCTCCCGCGAGTGCACCGACGCGCTGCTGGAGTCCGGCACCACCGCCATCGCCTACGAGACCGTCGAGACCGCGAACCGCGCCCTGCCGCTGCTCGCCCCGATGTCCGAGGTCGCGGGCCGGCTCGCCCCGCAGGTCGGCGCGTACCACCTGATGCGTTCGGCGGGCGGCCGCGGTGTGCTTCCCGGCGGCGTCCCCGGTACGGCGGCCGGCCGTGCCGTCGTCATCGGCGGCGGCGTCTCCGGCTGGAACGCCACCCAGATCGCCGTGGGCCTCGGCTTCCACGTCACGCTGCTCGACAAGGACATCAACAAGCTCCGCGAGGCCGACAAGGTCTTCGGCACCAAGGTGCAGACCGTCGTCTCCAACGCCTTCGAACTGGAGAAGGCGGTCGTCGAGGCGGACCTGGTCGTCGGTGCCGTGCTGATCCCCGGCGCGAAGGCCCCGAAGCTGGTCACCAACGAGCTCGTCGCCAAGATGAAGCCCGGAAGTGTACTTGTCGACATTGCAATTGATCAGGGCGGCTGCTTCGAGGACTCGCATCCCACGACGCACGCCGAGCCGACCTTCATGGTTCACGACTCGGTCTTCTACTGCGTCGCCAACATGCCCGGCGCGGTCCCCAACACCTCCACCTACGCCCTCACCAACGCCACGCTTCCCTACATCGTGGAGCTGGCGAACCGTGGCTGGGCCGACGCCCTGCGCCGTGACGCCGCGCTGGCCAAGGGTCTCAACACCCATGACGGACAGGTCATTTACCGCGAGGTGGCCGAGGCGCACGGTCTGCCGCACGTCGACCTGAGCACCCTTCTGGGCTGACGGGTCAACCCCCGGCGTCAACCTCGCGACCGCGGCCGGACCTTGCCGAGCAAGGTCCGGCCGCGGTCGTGCCGGGCGCGGGGCAACTCGCCTCGAACGTAACCGTTCAACCGATTCGTTCCCCGCCGAAAAGTGTGCCCGAGGGGCTGCGCACCCTTGACAGCGGGGTGTTCGATTGCCGACACATCGGGCCGGGTCCGGCGGATTGTGTTGCTGCGGACCGGTGACACGCCATAGAGTCGCCCATCGTCGGCATGGTGCCACGCTGACCTATCGATAAGTTTCCTGGTCACGTCCAAGGAGGTAAGACGACTTGTGAATGAGTCGACATTTACTCCCGGGGGTGTTCAACCAGGGATGCCCGTACAGGGCCAGAGCCCGGAGGGGCTGGAGGCTGTCGGCTCCGTCGCTGTCCGCACCTTCGCCACCCACCAGCACATGACGACAGCCCCCCAGACGATGGACGGCCTACACGTGAACGCCATGGCCGGCAACGAGAGCGGCCGCGACACCGCCCGCCTCGCCGACTTCGACGAAACACCCCAGGGGCACTTCTACGACCCCGACGCCGAGTACGAGCCCGACCCGGAGTACGCGGCCACCCTCGCGCCCGACGCCGCCCGGCAGCGCCGCGAGCGGATCGGCCCGACCGGCCGGCCCCTGCCCTACTTCCCGATCCCGGGCCCGCTCACCGACCACGGCCCCGCGAAGATCATCGCGATGTGCAACCAGAAGGGCGGCGTCGGCAAGACCACGTCGACCATCAACCTGGGTGCCGCGCTCGCGGAGTACGGACGGCGCGTCCTGCTCGTCGACTTCGACCCGCAGGGAGCCCTCTCGGTCGGCCTCGGCGTGAACCCGATGGAGCTCGACCTCACCGTCTACAACCTGCTCATGGAGCGGGGCATGGCGGCCGACGAGGTCCTCCTGAAGACCGCCGTGCCCAACATGGACCTGCTGCCGAGCAACATCGACCTGTCGGCCGCCGAGGTCCAGCTCGTCAGCGAGGTGGCCCGCGAGTCCACCCTGCAGCGCGCCCTGAAGCCGCTGATGGCGGACTACGACTACATCGTGATCGACTGTCAGCCCTCGCTCGGCCTGCTCACGGTGAACGCGCTGACCGCCGCCCACAAGGTGATAGTGCCGCTCGAATGCGAGTTCTTCGCGCTGCGCGGGGTCGCCCTGCTCACCGAGACCATCGAGAAGGTCCAGGAGCGGCTCAACCCCGATCTGGAGCTCGACGGCATCCTCGCCACCATGTACGACTCCCGTACGGTGCACAGCCGCGAGGTCCTGGCGCGCGTCGTCGAGGCCTTCGACGACCACGTCTACCACACGGTCATCGGGCGCACGGTCCGCTTCCCCGAGACCACCGTCGCGGGTGAGCCCATCACCACGTACGCCTCCAACTCCGTCGGTGCCGCCGCCTACCGCCAGCTCGCCAGGGAGGTGCTCGCCCGGTGTCACGCCGAGTGAGTCTGCCCGGGGCCGACGAACTGTTCCGTACCACCGGAGGGATGGGCCTCCAGTCCTCCTCCCCGGCGGAGCGCCGCCGGAAGGCGAACGGCGAGGCGCGGGTGCCGGCTCCGGCCGGTGAGGGCGGGACCGGACCGTCCGGCGAGGGCTCCGAGGCCCCCGAGGGCGCCGACCCCGCCCGGGAGGAGCACTCCGCCGCCGGCGCCGATGCCGGGGACTCGCGCAGCCGGGCCGGCGAACGCGACCGGGCCGCGGTGGCCCCGCAGACCCGCCGCACCCCGCCGCCCGCCCAGGAGCCGGCGCAGCAGCCGGCCGTCCAGCCGCAGCGCGGGCGCGGCGGCCGGGGGGCGAACCGCAGGCCCAGCGGCC
Source organism: Streptomyces sp. NPDC057682 (assembly GCF_042799575.1). Classification (NCBI taxonomy): domain Bacteria; kingdom Bacillati; phylum Actinomycetota; class Actinomycetes; order Kitasatosporales; family Streptomycetaceae; genus Streptomyces; species Streptomyces sp. NPDC057682. Next base: position 26,328 of record NZ_JBHVIN010000024.1, read on the forward strand.
GGGAGCGCCACGACGAGAAGATCACGGTCTATGTCTCCGCCGAGGAGCTGATGGACCTCGAACACGCGCGGCTGGTGCTGCGCGGCGAGCACGGCCTGGCCGTGGACCGCGGCCGGATCGTCCGCGAGGCCGTCGCCGTCGTCCTGGCGGACCTGGAGTCCCGGGGCGACGCGAGCATTCTCGTACGGCGGCTGCGCGGCCGCTGACCGGCGCGGCGCCGGTAGCCTGCACCGGGGGCCCGCACCCGGCCGACGAGGTCCGGATCCTCCCGCCCGTGTCCCGCCGCACCCTGGATCCCCATGCCGACGCCCGACCAGCCCGCCCGCTCCACCCGCCGCCCGCTGGGCCGCGGGCCGGGGGGCGGCGGCGTGGAGCGGGAGCCGGTGGCGGAGGCACCCGAGCCGGAGACCGCGCCCGCGCCTGAGACCGCGCCCGCGCCCGCGGCGGCTTCCGAGGCCGCGACCGAGCAGGAACCCCTGTCCGAGCCGGAGTCCGAGGTCGAGCCGGAACCCGCGTCCGAGGCCGAGGCGCCGGTCGAGCCGGAAGCCGCGTCCGAGGCCGCTCCCCGGTCCGCCGCCGAGGACGGCGACGGACGTTTCACCGTGCGGCTGGCGAACTTCGAGGGCCCCTTCGACCTGCTGCTCCAGCTGATCTCCAAGCACAAGCTGGATGTGACCGAGGTCGCCCTGTCCAAGGTCACCGACGAGTTCATGGCCCACATCCGCGCCATGGGGCCGGACTGGGACCTCGACCAGACCACCGAGTTCCTGGTCGTCGCGGCCACCCTGCTCGATCTGAAGGCCGCCCGGCTGCTGCCCGCCGCCGAGGTCGAGGACGAGGCGGATCTGGCGCTCCTGGAGGCCAGGGACCTGCTCTTCGCGAGGCTGCTGCAGTACCGCGCGTACAAACGCATCGCCGAGATCCTCAGCGAGCGCCTGGAGTCCGAGGGGCGGCGCTACCCCCGTACCGTGGGGCTCGAACCGCACCACGCCGAGCTGCTGCCCGACGTCGTCATCAGCATCGGCGCAGAGGGCTTCGCCCGGCTCGCGGTGAAGGCCATGCAGCCCAGGCCCCGGCCGCAGGTCTACATCGACCACATCCACGCCCCGCTGGTCAGTGTGCGCGAGCAGGCGGGCGTGGTGGTGGAGCGGCTGCGCGGGGCCGGGGCGGTCAGCTTCCGGGAGCTGACCGAGGACGCCCCGGACACCCTCACCGTGGTGGCGCGGTTCCTGGCGCTGCTGGAGCTCTACCGGGAGAAGGCCGTCGTGCTGGACCAGGACGAGGCGCTCGGGGAGCTGATGGTGCGGTGGACCGGGGGAGAGGGAACGGGGCCGACGGTGACCGACGAGTTCGACCAGGAGGCGGCGGACGTGCGGGACGAGCGGCGGGGCGTGACGGAGTGAGCGGACCGGAGACCACCGGAGGCGTGGCGGACCTGGACCTCAAGCCGGCGCTGGAGGCCGTGCTCATGGTCGTCGACGAGCCCGCCACCGAGGAGCACCTGGCCAAGGTGCTGGAGCGGCCCCGGCGGGCCGTGGCGGACGCGCTGCGGGAGCTGGCCGACGACTACACCGTGCAGCGCCGCGGTTTCGATCTGCGGCTGGTGGCCGGCGGCTGGCGCTTCTACACCCGCCCCGCGTACGCGGCGGCGGTCGAGCGCTTCGTCCTGGACGGGCAGCACGCCCGGCTCACCCAGGCCGCGCTGGAGACCCTCGCGGTGGTCGCCTACCGGCAGCCAGTCAGCCGATCCCGGGTCTCCGCGGTCCGCGGAGTGAACTGTGACGGGGTCATGCGGACCCTGCTCCAGAGGGGGCTGGTCGAGGAAGCGGGCGCGGAACCCGAAACAGGTGCGATCCTGTACAGGACGACGAACTACTTTCTGGAGCGGATGGGCCTGCGTGGCCTGGATGAGCTCCCGGAGCTCGCGCCCTTCCTCCCCGAGGCGGACGCGATCGAGGCCGAGACGCTAGAGGGTGTGCCGTCGTTCGATCCGGACGCACCGGACACCCCGGATACTCACGCAGACGACAAGACGGATTTTTGATGCGAAGCAGTGGCAGGAACAGCGGAAGCGGCAGCGGCGGAGGCCGGAGCGGCGGAACCGGCGGCACGGGCCGCGGCGGCTCCGGAGGCAGGAGCGGCGGCCGGAGCGGAGCGCGGAACAACAGCGGCACGGGCCGCAACAGCAACCCGAACGCCCGCGCCCCCCGCTCCGAGCGCGACCAGCAGTGGGAGGAGCGCCCCCGCAAGCCCCGGCCCGAGGAGCGGCGCTACGACTCGGCCCCCGACCGCCCCGGCGGTGACGGCGGCGCCCGCAAGGGCCGCGGCGCCGCGGCCCGGGGCGGCGCCAAGGGCGGCCCCAAGGCGGCCTCGGGCGGCTCCAAGGGCGGTTCCCGGCGCGCGCCGTACGGGGCCCCCGCCCGCCCGCGCGAGCTGGACGCCAAGATCGAGCAGCGCAACCGCGACCGGTACGCCGGCAAGGCGGACATCAGGACGCCCAAGACCCACCCGGGCGCCGAGCAGGAGGGCGAGCGGCTGCAGAAGGTCCTGGCCCGCGCCGGCATGGGCTCGCGCCGCGCCTGCGAGGAGCTGATCGAGCAGGCCAGGGTCGAGGTGAACGGCGAGATCGTCGTCGAGCAGGGCATGCGGGTCGACGTCCACAAGGACGAGATCAAGGTCGACGGCCTCACGGTCGCCGCGCAGTCGTACCTCTTCTTCGCGCTGAACAAGCCCGCGGGCGTCGTCTCCTCCATGGAGGACCCGGACGGCCGCCAGTGCCTCGGCGACTACGTCACCAACCGTGAGACGCGGCTCTTCCACGTCGGCCGGCTGGACACCGAGACCGAGGGCATCATCCTGCTCACCAACCACGGCGAGCTGGCCCACCGCCTCACGCACCCGAAGTACGGCGTGAAGAAGACCTACCTCGCCGCCATCCAGGGCCCGCTCCCGCGCGACCTGGGCAAGCGGCTCAAGGACGGCATCCAGCTGGAGGACGGCTACGCCCGCGCCGACCACTTCCGCGTCGTCGAGAACACCGGCAAGAACTACCTGGTCGAGGTGAGCCTCCACGAGGGCCGCAAGCACATCGTGCGGCGGATGCTGGCCGAGGCCGGCTTCCCCGTCGACCGGCTGGTGCGCACCGGCTTCGGCCCGATCCCGCTGGGCGACCAGAAGTCGGGCTGGCTGCGCCGGCTCACCAACACCGAGGTGGGCATGCTCATGCGTGAGGTCGGTCTGTAGCCGGACCGCACCCACCCGCTCCGGCCCGCGGCCGGTTCCCGTACGGCGAGATTCCCGTACGAGAACCGGCCGCGGGCCTTTTGCCGCCCCCGATCCTTCTTTATAGTCAGTATGACTATTAAGGAGGCGGGCGTGAGTCTCGCGGATGTACTCGATCCCCTGCGGCAACCCCTGGTGACGGTCCTGGACACCCCGGTCAGCTGGACCGAGGTCCTGGGCTTCGGCAGCGGAGCGCTCTGCGTCTGGCTCGTGGCCCGCCAGCACCTCGCCAACTGGCCCATCGGCATCGCCAACAACGTCTTCTTCATCCTGCTGTTCACCCAGTCCGGGCTGTACGCGGACGCGGGTCTCCAGATCGTCTTCATCGCCCTTGCCGCGTACGGCTGGTGGACCTGGACCCACGGGGGTGGACCAGGGACCGGCGCCCTTCCGGTGCGGCGGACCACCCGCACCGAATGGGCCTGGCTGCTCGCGGCAGGGGCGGTGGGGACCCTCGCGCTGACCGTTCTCCTCGACCGGGCGACCGACTCGACCGTGCCCTTCTGGGACGCCCTGACCACCGCGCTCTCGCTCACGGCGACCTACGGGCAGTGCCGCAAGCTCCTGGAGTCCTGGTGGCTGTGGATCGCCGCCGACGTGGTCTACATCCCGCTGTACGCGTACAAGGAGCTGTACCTGACCTCGCTGCTGTACGCCGGATTCCTGACGCTGTGCCTGATCGGCCTGCGCTCCTGGGCGCGCGACCCGGGCCCCGCCGCCCCCCGCCACGAGACCGCGGGAGCCGCCGCGTGAAGCGCTACGCCCACGGACTGGTGCTCGGGAAGTTCTACCCGCCGCACGCCGGCCACCACCACCTCGTCCGCACCGCCCGGGACCGCTGCGAGCGGCTGACCGTGCTGGTCTGCGCCGCCTCGGTGGAATCCGTACCGCTCGCGGACCGGGTCGCCTGGATGCGGGAGGTCCACCCGGACGTGACCGTGGTCGGCGCCATGGACGACACCCGGATGGATCTCCACGACCCGGCGATATGGGACGCCCACATGGCCGTCTTCACCGGAGCCGTGCCCGAACGGGTCGACGCCGTCTTCACCTCGGAGTCGTACGGGGACGAACTGGCCCGCCGCTTCGGCGCCGAATCCGTCTGCGTCGACCCCGGCCGCACGGTCTTCCCGGTCTCCGGCACCGCCGTCCGCGCCGATCCGGCCGGCTGCTGGGACTTCCTCGAACCGCCCGTCCGCGCCGCCCTCGCCCGCCGCGTCGTCGTCCTCGGCGCCGAGTCCACCGGCACCACCACCCTCGCCCGCGACCTCGCCGGGCACTACCGCGGGCGCGGCGGGATCTGGGCGCACACCGGCTATGTCGCGGAGTACGGACGCACGTTCAGCGAGCGGAAGCTCGCCGCGCTGCGCGAGCGGTGGCCCGGGGCCCAGTGGGAGGACGTCTCCTTCACCACCCACGACTTCCCGCTCATCGCCGAGACCCAGAACGCCCACGAGGACGCCGCCGCCCGCACCGGCTCCCCGCTGCTCGTCTGCGACACCGACTCCTTCGCCACGACCGTCTGGCACGAACGGTACGTCGGCGGGCGCAACCCCCTCGTCGAGCGGATCGCCGACCGGGTCGGCCACCACCTCTGGCTCCTCACCGACCACCGGGGCGTCGCCTTCGAGGACGACGGACTGCGCGACGGCGAGGAGCTGCGCCCCTGGATGACCCAGCGCTTCCGGGCCGAACTGACCCGCACCGGACGCCCGTTCACCGAGATCACCGGCAGCCGCGAGGACCGCCTCGCCGCGGCCGTCGAGGCGGTCGACGCGCTCCTCGCGCGGGGCTGGGACTTCGCCGCGCCCCTCCCGGAGCGCCGATGAGCGCCACCGCCCCGCCGGGCTACGACCCGCACGCCTTCGAACCGTTCGCCGTCACCGTCGACCTGGCCGTCTTCACGGTCCGCGAGACCCGGCTGCACGTCCTCCTCGTCGAACGCGGCGAGGACCCGTACAAGGGCCACTGGGCGCTGCCCGGCGGCTTCGTACGGCCCAGGGAGTCCGCCGAGGACGCGGCCCGCAGGGAGCTGGCCGAGGAGACCGGACTCACCGAGGACACCGTCTCGGCCCTCCACCTGGAGCAACTGCGCACCTACAGCGACCCGGACCGCGACCCCCGGATGCGGGTCGTCTCCGTCGCCTATGCCGCCCTCGTCCCCGACCTGCCCGAGCCGCGCGGCGGCGGCGACGCCGCCAGCGCCCGCTGGTGGGACGCCGGACGGCTCGGCCCCCTCGCCTTCGACCACGACCGGATCCTTGCCGACGCCCGCGCCCGGATCGGCGCAAAACTCGAATACACCTGTCTGGCCACCGCGTTCTGTCCGCCCGAATTCACCCTGGGAGAGCTCCAGCAGGTGTACGAGACGGTCTGGGACGTCGAGCTGGACCGGCCCAACTTCCGGCGCAAGGTCCTCGCCACGCCCGGCTTCGTCCAGGCCGTGGAGGGACCGCCGCGCCGCACCGGCGGACGGGGCAAACCGGCCGCCCTCCACCGGGCGGGCGCCGCCACCGCGCTGCACCCCCCACTGCTGCGACCGGAAGGAAGAAGCACGTGATCGTGACCAGGACCCTCACCAAACAGGCCGCCACCGGCGCGCTCACCGGGCTCGCGCTCGGCGACGCACTCGGCTTCCCGACCGAGTTCAACAACGTCCCCTCGATCCTCGCCAAGTGCGGCCCGTGGCGCCAGATGCGGCTGCCGAAGCCGGCGTACGTCACCGACGACACCCAGATGACCCTGGCGCTGGCCCGGGGCATCCGGACCGCGACCGACCGCGGACTGCTCACCCCGCTGCGGCTGGTGCGCCCGGTGCGCGACGAGTTCGTCGACTGGTACCACTCGCCCGACAACAACCGCGCCCCCGGCCGCACCTGCATGACCGCCTGCCGGCTCCTGGACAGCGACCGCCTCTGGCAAGAGGCCAGCCAGACCGGCTCCAAGGGCTGCGGCGCCAATATGCGCGTCGCACCCGTCGGCCTCGTCCCCGGCCTCAGCGAGGAGCAGCGGGCCGGCGCCGCCCAGCTCCAGGCCGCCCTCACCCACGGACACCCCACCGCCCTCGCCGCCTCCGACCTCACGGCCCGCGCGGTGTACCTGCTGGCGCAGGGCGCGGAACCGATGGGGCTGGTCGGCCAGTTGCGCAGCTACGCGTACGAGAACGGCCACCGCTACCTCACCCGCTGGCTCGGCGACCTCTGGCGCTACGCGGGGGACTCCTCGCCCGAGCAGTACATCCAGCGCGGCTGGGACGAATGCCTCGCCGCCCTCGCCCGGGTCCAGGACGCCCTGCGCCACCCGTCCCCGGAGACCGACCCCTGCGAGGCCACCGGCGACGGCTGGACCGCCGAGGACGCCCTCGCCACCGCCCTGCACTGCTTCCTCCTCTTCCCCGACGAACCCGTCACCGCCCTGCGCCGCGCCGCCTGCACCCGGGGCGACTCGGACTCGCTCGGCTGCCTGACCGGGGCCTTCGCCGGAGCCCACCTCGGCTCGGCGGCCTGGCCCAAGGAATGGTCCGAGCGCATCGAGTACCGGAGCGACCTGCTGTCCCTGGGAGCCCTCTGGGACGCTTGAGCCATGCATACGGACACCGCACTCCTCCGGGACGCCGGGCTGCCGGTCACCGACCTCGGCCCGGTCGTCGCAGCCGAGACCCACCCGCTGCTGTTCGCCACGGTCTCCGGGGCGCATCTGTACGGGTTCCCCTCCCGGGACTCGGACGTGGACCTTCGGGGGGTCCACGTCCTGCCCGCCGAGGACCTGCTGGGGCTGCGCGCGCCGGAGGAGACCCGTTCGCGGATGTGGGACAGCGACGGGGTGGAGATGGACCTCGTCACCCACGACCTGCGCAAGTTCGTCCGGCTGATGCTGAAGCCGAACGGCTACGTCCTGGAACAGCTGCTCTCGCCGCTGGTCGTGCACACCACCGCGGCCCACGCGGAACTGGTGGCACTCGCCCCGGACGTCCTCACCCGCCACCACGCCCACCACTACCGCGGGTTCGCGAACACCCAGTGGCGGCTCTTCGAGCGCACCGGGCTGCTGAAACCGCTCCTCTACACCTTCCGGGCCCTGCTCACCGGAATCCACCTGATGCGCGCGGGCGAGGTGCTGGCCCATCTGCCCACGCTGCTCGACCGGGTGCCCGCCCCCGGCTACCTCCCCGGCCTGATCGAGGCCAAGACCGCCGCCGAGTACGGCGGGGCGGACGGGGTGGACCGCGAGGCGGCCGCGCGGGACGTGACGGCTCTGCACGCGGTCCTGGAGACGGCACGGGAGGAGACGAGGCTCCCGGACGCCCCAGGCGCCTTCGACGCGCTCCACGAGCTGGTGGTGCGCGTCCGGCTCGGGGCCTAAGCGGTCTCCCGCCGTTCGGAGCCGGCCAACGCCGAGGCGCGGCGGGCGCGGACCAGGAAGTCCTCGACGCGGGCGCGGTCGGGAGCGGCGGGGAGCGGTGAGCGGGGGGCCGCCTCGTCGTTCTCCGCGGCCAGCCGGTTCATCCGCCGCTCCACCTCCTCCCAGGTCACCTCACCGCGCTTGACCGCCAGCAGGGACTCCCGCTCCGCGCCCACGCCGATGACCAGCTCCCCGGTGCGCAGCAGGTCCCGGGCGGACGCCAGGAGGCGCAGCAGATGCATGGCGTGCTTCCAGCGCGGCGCCCCGTACCGCCGCACATCCGCCTCCAGCTTGCGACGCTGCCCGGTCGCGTACCGCGCGAAGGTCTCGTGCACCCGCCGGGACAGGAACGCCCCGCGCAGCGACAGCAGCTCCCGGCCCGTCGCGTCGATCCGCTCCACCAACGGCGAGTGCAGGCACTCCAGCACATTCGGATTGGCCCGCAGCGCCAGGGAACAGAACCGTTCCAGCTCCCAGGAGAACTGCTCCTCGGCCGGACCCTCGACATGCGTCGGCGGCTTGTCGAACCGCCAGTACAGCGCGGTCGGGGCCAGGAACACCCCGCGCCGGTCGGTGTCGCTGTCCTCCGTGGCCAGCCCGAAGGCCCGCGAGCCCATCACACAGGAGTAGACCGTGTGGTCGCGCACCAGCGCCTCGTCCTCGGGGGTGATCATGCGGGGGAGCGTACGGGAAACCCCGCACCCGGGGGCGTCTCACGGACAGAGCGGCCCCGGCGGCCGGCTCCCCGCCCCTCTAGGCTGAACCCGGCACATACGGGGCGAGGCACAGGCGAGGAGTACGACGTGGCGGTACGAGCGGTCCGGGGAGCCGTCCAGCTGGACCGGGACGAGGCGGGGCACATGGGCGAGCGGGTCGGCGCGCTGCTGACCGAGGTCCTGGAGCGCAACAGCCTGGTCCCGGACGACCTCATCAGCATCTGGTTCACGGCGACGCCCGATCTCCACAGCGACTTCCCGGCCGCGGCCGCCCGGAGCCTGGGCATCGTCGACGTCCCGCTGATCTGCGCCCAGGAGCTGGACATCGAAGGCGCCATGCCCCGGGTGGTCCGGATCCTCGCCCATGTGGAGACCTATCTCGCCAAGTCGGAGATCGCCCACGTCTACCTCGGCGCCACCGCCGCCCTGCGCAAGGACATCGCCCAGTGAGAACCGCCGTCGTCATCGGAACCGGCCTCGTCGGCACCTCCGCCGCCCTCGCCCTCGCGGGCCGGGGCATCACGGTCCACCTCGTCGACCACGACCCCGAGTCCGCCCGCACGGCCGCCGCGCTCGGCGCCGGTACGGACGATCCGCCCGAGGGCCGGGTCGACCTCGCCGTGGTCGCGGTGCCCCCGGCCCACACCGCGACCGTCCTGGCCGCGGCCATGAACGACGGGGTCGCCCGCGGCTACCTCGACGTGGCCAGCGTCAAGGGCGGACCCCGCCGCGAACTGGAGGCGCTCGGCGTCGACCTCGCCCCGTACATCGGCACGCACCCCATGGCGGGCAAGGAGCGCTCCGGCCCGCTCGCGGCCACCGCCGACCTGTTCGAGGGCCGCCCCTGGGTGCTCACGCCCACCCGGGACACCGACACCGAGGTGCTCAACCTCGCCCTGGAGCTGGTCGCGCTCTGCCGGGCCGTCCCCGTCGTCATGGACGCCGACGCCCACGACCGCGCCGTCGCCCTGGTCTCCCACACCCCGCAGCTCATCTCGTCCATGGTCGCGGCCCGGCTGGAGGACGCCGACGAGACCGCGGTGCGCCTGTGCGGCCAGGGCATCCGCGACGTGACCCGGATCGCCGCCTCCGACCCCCGGATGTGGGTGGAGATCCTCTCCGCCAACCCCGGACCCGTCGCCGACGTCCTCGCCGGGGTCGCCGCCGACCTCGGCGAGACCGTCACCGCGCTGCGCGCCCTCCAGTCCGCCGACGAGGCGAAGCGCCGCGAGGGCACCGAAGGCATCCAGGACGTCCTGCGGCGCGGCAACGCCGGCCGGGTCCGGGTGCCCGGCAAGCACGGCGCCGCCCCGTCCTCGTACGAGATCGTGGCCGTCCTCATCAGCGACCGGCCGGGCGAGCTGGCCGCGATCTTCGCGGACGCCGGCCGCTCCGGGATCAACATCGAGGACGTGCGGATCGAGCACGCCACCGGCCAGCAGGCCGGACTGGTCCAGCTCATGGTCGAACCGAGCGCCGCCCCGTCCCTCGCCGCGGCCCTGCGCGAGCGCGGCTGGTCGATCCGTCCGTAGGGAGCATCCGGCCCGCCCCCGGGGGCACCGGTCCGGACGGTTGTCCACAGGGGTGGTCGGGCCCGCCCCGGCACTCGGTAACCTGGTGCGGGGCGGGTTTCACGCGTCCCGTCCCGCCCGCCCCGTGTACCAGGAAGGTGTCCACCACCGTGGAAACCGCAAGCGCCGCCGTCCGGACCGCCCCGGCCGCCGTGATCGTCGCCATCGACGGCCCCTCCGGCACCGGCAAGTCCAGCACGTCCAAGGCCGTCGCCGCCCAGCTCGGCCTGAGCTACCTGGACACCGGTGCCCAGTACCGGGCGATCACCTGGTGGATGCTGAACAACGGGATCGACGTGCACGACCCGGTCGAGGTGGCCACCGCGGCCGGCAAGCCGGTCATCGTCTCCGGCACGGACCCGGCCGGTCCGACCATCACGGTCGACGGCGAGGACGCCTCCGCCCCCATCCGCACCCAGGAGGTCACCTCCAAGGTCAGCGCGGTCAGCGCCGTCCCCGAGGTCCGCGCCCGGATCACCGAGCTGCAGCGCTCCATCGCGGCCGGCGCGGAGAAGGGCATCGTCGTCGAGGGCCGCGATATCGGCACCACCGTGCTGCCCGACGCCGACATCAAGATCTTCCTCACCGCGTCCGCGGAGGCCCGCGCCGCCCGCCGCAGCGGCGAGGTCAAGGGCTCCGACCTGGCCGCCACCAAGGAGGCGCTGATCAAGCGGGACGCGGCGGACTCCGGCCGCAAGACCTCCCCGCTCGCCAAGGCGGGCGACGCCGTCGAGGTCGACACCACCGAGCTGACCCTCCAGCAGGTCATCGAGTGCGTCGTCACCCTCGTCGGGGAGACGCGGGCCGCCAAGTGACACCCGTCACGGCCGTGCCCTCGCCGCGCGGAGCGGCGGTCGGACGCGGCATCGGGATCGGCCTGATGTACGGGCTCTTCCGGCCCCGTGTCCTCGGCGCCTGGCGCGTTCCGGCCTCCGGACCCGTCATACTCGCGGTGAACCACTCGCACAACATCGACGGGCCGATGCTGATGGGCACCGCGCCCCGGCCCGTCCACTTCCTGATCAAGAAAGAGGCGTTCGTCGGCCCGCTCGACCCGTTCCTGCGCGGAATCGGTCAGCTCGACGTGGACCGCACGACCGCCGACCGCACCGCCGTCACCCGGGCCCTCGGGGTGCTGGAGGGCGGCGGGGTGCTCGGGATATTCCCCGAGGGCACCCGGGGCGACGGAGACTTCGCCTCGCTGCGCGCCGGACTGGCCTACTTCGCGGTACGCAGCGGGGCGCCGATCGTCCCCGTGGCCGTCCTGGGAAGCACCGAGCGCCGCGGACGGTTGATATCGGCACTGCCGCCGCTGCGCAGCCGCGTCGACATCGTCTTCGGAGCACCCTTCGAAGCCGGTGACGGGAGCGGACGGCGCACGCGCAGGGCGCTGGACGAGGCCACGCTGCGCATCCAGGCCCGGCTGACCGGCCACCTGGAGCACGCCGGACGCCTCACCGGGCGTACCGGGTAAGACATGAGTAGTGGACGGCGCGCTGCGCGGTCCATCGATGATGATGCAAAGAGGAACGGACTTCATGAACGACCAGATTCACTCCGGCGGCTCGGACCACGAGCACGGAGCGCTTGGCGATGCCGAGTACGCGGAGTTCATGGAGCTCGCCGCGCAGGAGGGGTTCGACCCCGAGGACGTCGAGGGTGCCATCGGCGAGGCCGGTCACGGCCCGCTGCCCGTGCTCGCGGTCGTCGGCCGCCCGAACGTCGGCAAGTCGACCCTGGTGAACCGGATCATCGGCCGTCGCGAGGCCGTCGTCCAGGACAAGCCGGGCGTCACCCGCGACCGCGTCAGCTACGAGGCCGAGTGGGCGGGCCGCCGCTTCAAGGTCGTCGACACCGGCGGCTGGGAGCAGGACGTGCTGGGCCTGGACGCCTCCGTGGCCGCCCAGGCGGAGTACGCCATCGAGACGGCCGACGCCGTCGTCTTCGTCGTCGACTCGACCGTCGGCGCCACCGACACCGACGAGGCCGTCGTCAAGCTGCTGCGCCGGGCCGGCAAGCCCGTCGTGCTCTGCGCCAACAAGGTCGACGGGCAGAGCGGCGAGGCGGACGCCACCGCGCTCTGGTCGCTCGGCCTCGGCGAACCGCACCCGGTCTCCTCGCTGCACGGCCGCGGCACCGGCGACCTGCTCGACGCCGTCCTGGAAGCGCTGCCCGAGGCGCCCGCGCAGTCCTTCGGCAGCGCCCCCGGCGGCCCGCGCCGCATCGCGCTGATCGGCCGCCCCAACGTCGGCAAGTCCTCGCTGCTGAACAAGGTGGCCAACGAGGAGCGCGTCGTCGTCAACGAGCTGGCCGGCACCACCCGTGACCCGGTCGACGAGCTGATCCAGCTCGGCGGCATCACCTGGAAGTTCATCGACACGGCCGGCATCCGCCGCCGCGTCCACCTCCAGGAGGGCGCGGACTACTACGCCTCGCTGCGTACGGCCGCCGCCGTGGAGAAGGCGGAGGTCGCCGTCGTCCTGATCGACGCCAGCGAGTCGATCAGCGTCCAGGACCAGCGCATCGTCACCATGGCCGTGGAGGCCGGGCGCGCCGTCGTCCTCGCCTTCAACAAGTGGGACACCCTCGACGAGGAGCGCCGCTACTACCTGGAGCGCGAGATCGAGACGGAGCTGGGTCAGGTCGCCTGGGCCCCCCGGGTCAATGTCTCGGCGCTCACCGGCCGGCACATGGAGAAGCTGGTCCCGGCGATCGAGACGGCCCTGGAGGGCTGGGAGACCCGGGTCCCCACGGGCCGGCTGAACGCCTTCCTCGGCGAGATCGTCGCCTCCCACCCGCACCCGGTGCGCGGCGGCAAGCAGCCCCGCATCCTCTTCGGCACCCAGGCGGGCACCAAGCCGCCGCGCTTCGTCCTCTTCGCCTCCGGCTTCCTGGAGCACGGCTACCGCCGCTTCGTGGAGCGCAGGCTGCGCGAGGAGTTCGGCTTCGAGGGCACCCCGATCCACATCTCGGTGCGGGTCCGCGAGAAGCGCGGCCGCAACAAGTAACCCCGTACGGGGACACGACGGAGCCCCTGGCCCACTCGTCCGGCGAGTGGGCCAGGGGCTCCGTCGTGCGGGGGCGGCCCGCGTCAGGCGTCCCCGGAGCCGGGCGGCAGGGCCGCCGGCGGCCTGCCGCGGCCCGCGTGCCGGCCGACCCGCTGCCAGGAGCCCAGGGAGCCCGCACGGCTGCCCGTGGAGGCGCCGGGGCCGCTCATGCCGCCCCCGGGGCCCGAGGCGGCCGCGGGGACGCCCAGCGGAGCGCGGGTGGCGAAGAAGCCGGCGCCGAAGGCCGGCATCGCCAGACTCTCCTCGCCGCTCCGGTCACCCGGCAGCGCCCGGAACGACCGGCGGTACTCGGAGTACAGCGCGTCGTAGATCGGGGTCTGGGACGGGCCGCCCGAGGGGTCCCGCGCGGGGCGCATCGCGGGGATCGGGCTCGGACGCTGGTGAGAGGGGTCGTATGCGTGCACGTATGTGCCAACGACCCCGCCCTCCGTGGGATGCGGCCGAACGGGAGAAAGACGCGAGTGCTCCGCTCGTGCCGTCATGATCAGGTCCCGGCCAGCGGCATCGCGGCGGCGACCAGCAGCCCGCTCGCGGTGGCCTTCTCCAGGGCGTCGCGCAGCAGGTCCTCGCGCGGCTGCTGGCCGATGGAGCCGGCGGGCGCCGCGTACACGAGCACGGTCTGCGACTTGTTGGCGGCGGTCCGCCAGCCCTCGGTGACCTGGAGGGGCGCGTGCGCCTGCCACCAGGCGACCGGGGCGCCACCGCCCGTGCCGGGCTGGAGCACCGCGTGCAGCTGCCCCATGGCCAGCAGGATCGACCAGCCGTGCAGCACCTCGGGGACCTGCTCCATCCGGTGCACCGGGCGGAAACCCTGCTCCAGCAGGAGCGGCAGGAACTCGTCGCCGCCGCCTCCGCCGGTCCCCGGCCGGGCGATCGGCCCGGTCGGCTCGACCACCAACGCGGGGTGCAGCTCGTCGTCGATCAGGACGAGGCCGCTGGTGATGCCGAGCACCGCCTGCTCGGGCGCCCGGTCGAGGTCCTCCGGCTCGCTCCCGGTGATGCTGCGCACGGCCCCCTGCAACTGTTCCTCGGCGACCTGGACGACCTGGGAGGGAATGCAGGTCGCATGGGCGAACGCGAGGACGGCGGTCTCCTCGCCGACGAAGAGCACCGTGCTGGTGCGCTCCTGTTCGGAATCGCCGGGGGTCCGGCAGGAGGTGCAGTCGTAGCTGCCGGGGGCGTTGTCGCCGATGAGCAGCCGGTCGGCTTCGGCATCGCCGATCTCGGCGCGTACGTCCTCGCTGACGTCGAGCATGCGCGGCACGGGTGGCTCCTCGAACTCGGTACGTGCGCCGGGCGGTTCCCGGCTCATGAAGGAGACAACGGGCGATCCGCCGCCGGGGTCACGCGGGAAGGCGAACAGAATCGAACCGGGGCCCGCGACGAGGGGGCCGGGGCCCGTGCGGACGGGGCCGGGGGAGCCGTCCGGGGACACCGGCCGCGTCCGTCGGCGGGGGCCCGGCGCGGGGACGGAATGCGGAGGATCCGGATGTCCGGTATACGGGCGGAAGCGGGCCGAAGGGGCGGGGCGGTCGGATGGTGTGGATATCACCTCCTCCGGATAAGGCTGCGATAAGGATGAGTGAATTCCCGGTGGTGTGTTCATTTACGGGTGGTCATTGCCGGGGGAAACGGGTGTCAACCGGTGGTGATTATTCCGCTTGTTTCCGTCCCCCATTCGGGCCGGTGTGATGATCCTTTCAGAGACTGTGTGATTACTGTGCGTCCGTCGCAGAATCGCACGTTCGGTCGGGGGGTTATGGGGCGAACGTGTGTAGTGATCTTGTGACACAAGTGTGACCGGCGCGGGGCATGCGGATGCCCTGCGACCGGGTGACGCCCCCGCTTCCGCCGCCGTCCCGGGCCGCCTACGGTGAGGGGTATGGCACCCGTACCGAACCCTCCGGCCCGGCCCGACGACCCGCCGGGCGCGTATGTCGGCCTCACCTCCGAGGCCGCCGAGCGGCGCGCCCGGGAGCGCGGCTGGGCCACCGTCAGAGCGCTGCCCCCGGGCACCGTGATCACCATGGAGTTCCAGTCCGGCCGGATCAACTTCGAGGTCGACGCGGGTGTCGTCCGGCGCTGCTGGACCGGCTGAGCCCGCCGCGCCCGGACGCACCGAAGCCCCCGACCGGAGTCGGGGGCTTCGGTGCGCGCGGGTTCAGCCGCCGGCCACCGGCCGCGGGGCCGCGCCGCCGCGCGGTGCGCGGTCCGTGTGCGGCGCCGGGCGGCGGCTGCCGGAGAGCGGGACGGGGGGCCGCTCGGAGCGGGCCGGGTGGCCCTGGTGCCCGGACGGCCCGGACAGGGCGCGTGGACGGCCTCCCGCGGCCGTGACCACCGCCGGGGGGTGCCCGCTCCCGGTGGTCTCGCGGGCGGCGCTCTGCGGGGCGCCCTCGCCGACGGCCGGCAGGGCCGCGGGCGCGGGGCGGGGGGTGCCGGCGGCGACGGGCGCCGGGGCCGGGGTCCGGCCGCGGGCGGACAGCCACTCGCGGGCGGCGAAGATCCAGTTCTCGGCCCGGGTGATCAGCGGTTCGACCCAGGGCAGGCCCAGCAGGATCAGCAGCCCCGCGGCCCAGCCGAGGAGCACGTCGCTGAGCCAGTGCGTACCGAGATAGACCGTCGTGAGGCCGACGCCCAGGGAGACCAGTGCGGACATGGCCGACAGATAGCGCCTGGCCCGCGGGGTGGCGGCCAGGTAGGCGAGGATGCCCCAGGTCACGACGGCGTTCGCGGTGTGACCCGAGGGAAATATATCGCCGCCGGCGAAGAGCTCCGCCGATCCGATCCGGGTCGCGTAGTGCGGGCCGAGCCGGCCGAGGCCGATCTTGACCGCTCCCACCGACAGGTTGAGCAGCAGCAGCGACGCGCCGAGCGTCAGCAGCGGCCGCAGCGTGTGCTGGCGCCAGGAGCGCCAGCCGAGCCAGCAGGCGACCATGACGGCCGTCGGTCCGCGCTGGCCGAGGACGACGTAGTAGTCGAGGAAGGCGTGGATGCCGGGCCACTGCTGGTACGGCCGGAAGAGCATGACCTTCCAGTCCAGGGCCACCAGCCAGGACGACATGAGCACGGCAATGACGATGGCCACGTAGAAGGCCAACGTCCCGCCGAAGAGAGCGATGCGGTGACGGCTCATCCGCGGTGTCTCTATCTTCGGCGGCTCCGGCTCCCGGTCCAGGCGGGCAAAGATGTCGGTACGCACCCAATCGACGTTACAGCGAGTGAGTGGGTGACCCGGTCGATCCGGGCGCTTTGTGATGACGATGTGATGTGGCCCGCGTCTCGTACGGGCCTGTTTTCCCCGGCCGCCCCGGATTTCCCGATCTCTTTTTCCGTATTCCGCCGGAGGTCTTTCCATAAAAGCATTCGGTGATGGACGGAAAAAAATACCGGGGCGTATTCCGGCCGTATCCGGGGGTCGGCCGAGCTGAACGGACGGTGGCGGTCCGGTTACCGGAAGGCCTCGCCCGAAGGGCGCCGAGGCGTCCGGACGGCCCCGGATCCGGCCGCCCTGACCGGTCCGCGCAGGTCGCGCACAGGGAGGGAGAGGGGGGCGGCCGAACCGCCCGCCGTGGCGTACGCCACACTCGACGGCGCCGGGGGCTATGAGATCGGCCACGTGTGGCCCTGCCGAACTCGCGTACGCTGCGGATCACTCGCCCGTCGATGCCGGGTCCGGGGGACAGCGGTACCGCGTCCCCGGGGTGCCCGCCGAGTGCGAGGGACTTCTTGGGAGGTAGCTGCATGTCAGGAACGACCACGGCCCGCATCCGTCTGCGCGAGGCCGCCGGCGGCGCCAACCGCTGGGTCGTCCTGGTCGTGCTCTGCCTCAGCCTGCTGCTCGTGGCGCTCGACGCGACCGTGCTGCACGTCGCCGTCCCGGCCGTCACCGAGGACCTGCGCCCCGGCGCCGAGGCCCTGCTGTGGATCGTGGACGCCTATCCGCTGGTCTGCGCCTCGCTGCTGATCCTCTTCGGCACGCTCGGTGACCGGGTGGGCAGACGGCGCGTCCTGCTGCTCGGCTACGCCCTCTTCGGGATCGCCTCGGCCGTCGCGGCCCTGGCCGGCAGCGCCGGGGTGCTCATCGCCGCCCGTGCGCTGCTCGGCGTCGGCGGCGCGATGATCATGCCCGCCACCCTGTCGATCCTGCGGCAGGTCTTCCCCGACCGGCGGGAACGGGCCGTGGCCATCGGCGTGTGGAGCGCCGTCGCCGCCGTGGGCGCCGCCACCGGACCGGTCATCGGCGGCTTCCTCGTCGAGCACTTCTGGTGGGGCTCGGTCTTCCTGATCAACATCCCGCTGATGGCCCTGATGCTGCCGGTCGGCCGGCTGCTCCTGCCGGAGTCCCGGGGCGCCCACGACGGACCCTGGGACGTCCTTGGCGCGCTGATGGCCGCCGCCGGGGTCCTCGGCGTGGTCCTCGGGGTCAAACGGGCCGGCGGCGGCGAGGGGCTGCTCGCCCCGGCCACCGTCCTGCCACTGCTGGCCGGGGCCGGGCTGCTGGCCGCCTTCGTCCGCCGGCAGAAGCGGCGCACGCATCCGCTGGTCGACATCGGCATGTTCGCCCGGCCCGCCTTCTCCACCGCGGTCGGCTGCATCGTCCTCGCCATGCTGGCCCTGGTCGGCCTGGAGCTGATAGCCGTCCAGTACCTCCAGCTCGTCCTCGGCCTGAGCCCGCTGGAGACCGGGCTGCGGCTGCTCCCGCTCACCTTCGCCGCCATCGCGGCCGGCGCCACCGGTTCGTACACCCTGCGCCGGGTCGGCCCGCGCCGGATGGTCGGGGCCGGTTTCGTGCTGACGGCCGCCGCGGTGCTCACGCTGACCGCGATGGGCACGCACGACCGGCCCGCGCTGCTGACCGCCGCCTTCGTGGTGCTCGGCTTCGGCCTCCAGTCCACGCTGTTCGGCGCCTACGAGTCGATGCTCAGCGACGCGCCCGCCGACCGGGCGGGCGGCGCCGCCGCGATCGGCGAGACCTCCTACCAGCTGGGCGCCGGCATGGGCATCGCGCTGCTCGGCAGCGTCATGAACGCGGCCTACGCCCCCGGCCTCGCCCGGCTCCCCGACGAGGGCGTCCCGGCCTCCGCCGGCGCGGCCGCCGCACACTCCCTCGGCGAGGCCTACCAGGAGGCCGCCCGGCTCGGCGGCCCGCTCGGCACCCTGCTGCGCACCACCGCCCGGGACGCCTTCGTCTCGGGACTGCACCTCACCCTGCTGGTCAGCGCCGGTCTGCTGCTGCTCGGGGCGCTCGCCGCACTCCGGCTGCCCCGCCTGATGGAGTGCCCGTCGCCGCACCGCGAACCCGTCCGCACCGGGGCCGGCCGGACGATGCCCGCGCCCCGCCCCGCGACGGGGAGCGCCGCACCCGGCGCCGTCCCCGCCCCCGGCGAGCAGCCGGCCCAGGAGCGGCCCGAGGTGCTGCTCCGTCTCCCCGCGCGCCGCCGTCCGGCCGAGGCCACGGGCTCTGGACGCACGGCGCACTGAGCCGTAACGTCGGCACGTCGCCCAATTAACACTGCTAGTTTTCGACGCGCCGACCCGGGCCGTCCACCGGCCCCGGTCGCCATCGACCCCGTACCGTGCGAGCCGCCGGAGGCACCCCCTCATGTCCACCGTCCCGTCCGCCAAGCTCCCGCCCTTCGACCCCCGCGACCCGATCGGCATCGACGATCTGCTGGGCGCCGAGGACCTCGCGATCCGCGACACCGTCCGGTCCTGGGCCACCGACCGGGTCCTGCCGCACATCGCCGAGTGGTACGAGAACGGCGAACTGCCCGGCATCCGCGAACTGGCCCGCGAACTCGGCTCGCTCGGGGCGCTGGGCATGTCCCTGGAGGGCTACGGCTGCGCGGGCGCCACCGCCGTCCAGTACGGACTGGCCTGCCTGGAGCTGGAGGCCGCCGACTCGGGCATCCGCTCGCTCGTCTCCGTCCAGGGCTCCCTCGCGATGTACGCGATCCACCGCTTCGGCTCCGAGGAACAGAAGCAGCGGTGGCTGCCCGGCATGGCGGCCGGCGAGACCATCGGCTGCTTCGGCCTCACCGAACCGGACCACGGCTCCGACCCCGCGGGCATGCGGACCTTCGCCGAGCGGGACGGCGAGGACTGGGTGCTCGACGGCCGCAAGATGTGGATCACCAACGGTTCCGTCGCCGGGGTCGCCGTCGTCTGGGCACAGACGGACCGGGACGGCGGGGCCGCCGGCATCCGCGGCTTCCTGGTCCCCACCGACGCCCCCGGCTTCTCCGCACCGGAGATCAGGCACAAGTGGTCGCTGCGCGCCTCGGTCACCAGTGAGCTGATCCTGGACGGGGTGCGGCTGCCCGCCGACGCGGTGCTGCCCGGCGCCACCGGGCTGCGCGGCCCGCTCAGCTGTCTCAGCCACGCCCGCTACGGCATCGTCTGGGGGGCCATGGGCGCGGCCAGGTCGGCGTTCGAGACGGCCGTCGACTACGCGAGGACGCGTGAGCAGTTCGGGAAGCCGATCGGCGGCTTCCAGCTCACCCAGGCCAAGCTCGCCGACATGGCCGTCGAACTGCACAAGGGCATCCTGCTCGCCCACCACCTCGGCCGCCGGATGGACGCGGGCAGGCTCCGCCCCGAGCAGGTCAGTTTCGGGAAGCTGAACAACGTGCGGGAGGCCATCGAGATCTGCCGCACCGCGCGCACGGTCCTCGGCGCGAACGGGATCTCCCTGGAGTACCCGGTGATGCGGCATGCGACGAATCTGGAATCGGTGCTCACCTACGAGGGAACCGTGGAGATGCACCAGCTGGTGCTGGGCAAGGCGCTCACCGGTCTGGACGCTTTCCGGTGAGCACCCTGCTCAGCTCTGGTTGAAGAAGCCGTCGGCCGGCCGGCCGACGGCTTCGCCGCTGACGACGTGGGTGTCGGCGGGGCTCAGCAGGAAGACCCGGGTGGCCACGCGGTCGATCGAGCCGCGCAGCCCGAAGATCAGGCCCGCGGCGAAGTCCACCACGCGCTTGGCGTCGGCCGCGTCCATGGACGTGAGGTTCATGATCACCGGGACGCCGTCCCGGAACAGCTCACCGATGCTCCGGGCGTCCCGGAAGCTGTCGGGGGTCACGGTGGCGATGCGGCGGCCCGTCTCCTCGGCCGTCTCGGTGGCCACCCGCACCCGCGGGTCGGTCACCCAGGCCTGGGCCGGGCCGGTCGTCCCGGTCCGCGCGCCCTCGACGTACTCCTCGTCGTCGTAGTACCGCTCGTCGTTGTCCTCCACGAGGCCCAGCCAGGCACTCGCCTTGCGCACCGATCCCATGGACGCCTCCTCTCACCGCGGTTCCTTGGTGTTCCGCATGTCCTTCGTATCCCTATGGTCGTCCATGATGCGGATCGTGCGCCAAGGGGATAGGCGGCGCGCAGGGCATTCGTGACGGTACTGGTGCAGAACATGTGGTGATTCGTCAAGGTACGTCCCGCATACGGCCCCTGGACATAGGAAAATATGCTCCTCCGGTCCGTACGGGTGACATGGGGGACG
Organism: Streptomyces sp. NPDC057682; assembly: GCF_042799575.1. NCBI lineage: Bacteria > Bacillati > Actinomycetota > Actinomycetes > Kitasatosporales > Streptomycetaceae > Streptomyces > Streptomyces sp. NPDC057682. Next base: position 46,864 of record NZ_JBHVIN010000024.1, read on the forward strand.
TACGGGTGAACGGATCACTCGATACGATGCACGTCGCGCAGGCGGCCGAGCGCCGCGCACAACTGAACGACTCCCGGGGGATGGTCGTGTTCGGAATCGTCAGGCCCTGTGCCCACCGCCTGTCGGAGGGGCTGAAGACCGAGTGGATGGCCCATCTCTGCGGGCTCTGTCTGGCACTTCGCTCCGACCACGGACAGTTCGCCCGCATCGTCACGAACTATGACGGTCTGATCGTCTCGGTCCTGACGGAGGCTCAGACCGAACGCACCCCCGCGCAGCGCCGCACCGCGGGCCCCTGCCCGCTCCGCGCGATGCGGACCGCGCCCGTCGCACGCGGCGAGGGCGCCCGGCTCGCCGCCGCCGTCTCCCTCGTGCTGGCCTCCGCCAAGGTGCGCGACCACGTCGCCGACCGGGACGGCCTGTTGGCGCGCCGCCCGGTGGCCGCCGCCGCCCGCCGGGTGGCCGCGGGCTGGGACCGGGCCGGAGCCCGCGCCGGAGCCAGGCTCGGCTTCGACACCGCCGTCCTCGTGGACGCCGTCGACCGGCAGACCGGCATCGAGCTGCTCGCCGGCCCCGGCACCCCGGTGCTCACGGTCACCGAACCCACCGAGACCGCCACCGCGGCGGCCTTCGCCCACACCGCGATCCTCGCCGGCCGGCCCCGGAACGCCGGACCCCTGGCCGAGGCGGGCCGGCTCTTCGGTCGCCTCGCCCATCTCCTGGACGCCGTCGAGGACCAGGAGGCGGACGCCGCGTCCGGGGCGTGGAACCCGCTCACCGCCACCGGCACCTCGCGCGCCGAGGCCCGCAGGCTCTGCGACGACGCGCTGCACGGCATACGGCTGGCGCTGCGCGACACCGAGTTCACCGACGGCCGGCTCGCCCATGTGCTGCTCGCCCACGAACTGCGCCGCTCCGTCGACCGGGCCTTCGCCACGGACAGCTGCTCGCACCGGGAGGGCGGACTGCTCACGGCGTCCGGCGGCCCGTCAGAAACCGGTCCCACGGGCGCGTTCGGCCCGCCGCCCGGCAATCCGTACGCCCCGGCGGGACCCGGTGCGCCCTTCGGCCCGCCGCAGCCGCCGCCCGAGCCCCCGCGCGACCGGCGCGGGCTGATCATGGGCTGCCTGGTCTGGGCGGGGCTCGCCTGCACCTGCCAGATGTGCTGCGGCACCTTCGAGGACCCCTGGAGCCACCAGCGGCGCGAAGGACTGTGCAGCCAGTGCGACTGCGACTGCGGAAGCTGCTGCGAGGCATGCGACTGCTGCAGCAACTGTGGCGACTGCTGCGACGGCTGTGACTGCTGCGACTGCAGCTGCTGAGGCCGCTGAGGCCGCTGAGGCCGCGTCATCTTCGGGAAGCGCCGTACGCAGGCTTCGGGAACCGGCGTACGTACGGCCGTGGTCCCGTCCGGCGGACGGGACCGGTGAGGGGAGGGTGGTGCGGAAGCTGTGTGTCCGGGGGCGCGCAGGGAAAGGGGCTCAGGCGCCGGTCACGGCGCGAGCGGGAAGCGGAGAAGCAGAGGGCGCGCTCAACAGGAACAGGACCACACGCGACCGAAGTCGATGTGGGAGCGCCTGACCAGCCACTGCTGCGCATACATGGCACCAGTGGACCAGGCATCCGGGTGAACCGTCAACTGCCCCCGGGTGCACGGCTCACAGTGTGGACGGGCTTGACAGCGCCCCGCGCACCGGGATTGTCTCGGAGTACCGGACCGGGCTGAGGGGCCCGTCCGGATGCCGTACCGGAAGCTGTTCTCCGTGCCGGGGGCGCGCGCCGTGCTCGATCGCCGCATCCACGGAGCCTCCGCATGCCCGCGCAGCCCTGCCTTCGTCCGCCGATGCCTTCCGCACCGGTTCCCCCCGCCCCCGGTCCGCACCGCCGCACCCGCGCGGGTGCCCGGTGACGCCCGCCGCGTCCCTCGTCGTCGTCGGCGCGGGACCCCGCGGCACCGGCCTCGTCGAACGCCTCGCCGCCAACGCCCCCGCCCTGTGGGACGACCGCCCGCTCGACCTCCACCTCGTCGACCCCTACCCGCCGGGCGGCGGCCGGATCTGGCGTGACGGCCAGTCACCCCTGCTGTGGATGAACTCCATGGCCGAGGACGTCACCATGTTCACCGACGAGACCGTCCGCATGGAGGGCCCCGTCCGGCCCGGCCCCGCCCTCGACGCCTGGGCCGCCGGAGCCGGATCCGTCACCGACGACCCCCGGCTCCGCGCCGAGATCGAGGGCCTGCGCGGACAGGACTTCCCCAGCCGGCGGCTGCAGGGCACCTATCTGCGCTGGGTGTACGCGCGGGCGATCGCCGCGCTGCCGCCCTCCGTCACCGTCCACGAGCACCGCCGCCGCGCCCTTCGCGTCACCGGGCCCCGAGACGGCCGCCAGCGCGTCCACCTGGAGGACGGCCCGCCGCTCGACGCCGACCTCGTCGTCCTCACCCTCGGTCATCTGGACGGCGAACCGGACGCCGAACAGCGCCGGCTCGCCCGCTTCGCCCGCCGCCACGGCCTCGTCCACCTGCCGCCCGACTTCACCGCCGACACCGATCTCGACGTCCTGCCCGCGGGCGAGCCCGTCATCGTGCGCGGTTTCGGACTCGCCTTCATCGACCTGATGGTGCTGCTCACCGAGGGCCGGGGCGGCCGGTACGAGAACGGGGCGTACGTGCCCTCCGGCCGGGAGCCCGTCCTGTACGTCGGATCGCGGCGCGGCGTCCCGTACCACTCCAAGATCGGTTACGGCTGGCAGGGCGAGCGGCCCGCACTGCCGCGCTTCTTCGGGCCCGAGCGGACCGCCGAACTCCTCGGGCGGGGACGCCCGCTCGACTTCCGCCGCGACCTCTGGCCCCATATCGACAAGGAGCTGGGCCACGCCCACTACCACCGGCTCTTCACCGCCCACCCCGGGCGCACCGCCTCCGACCGGGCCTCCTTCGAGGAGAAGTACGCGGCCGCCGCACCGGGCAGCGCCGAGCTGAGGGAGCTGATAGCCGCCGCCGTCCCCGACCCCGCCGACCGGCTCGACCTGGACGCGCTCGACCGCCCGCTGGAGGGCGTGCGGTACGACTCCGCCGAGGCCCTCCAGGAGGCGACGCGCGCCTACATCGCCGCCGATCTCGCCCGCCGGCACGATCCGGAACACAGTGAAGACCTCGCGGTCTTCCTCGGACTCCTCTCCGTATACGGCCAGTTGGCCGGGATCGGGGACATCGGCGACCACTGGCACGGCTTCTTCAGCTATCTCGCCTCCGGCCCGCCCGGCCCCCGGCTGCGCCAGCTCCTCGCCCTGTCCGAGGCAGGGATCGTCCGCTTCCTCGGTGCCGGCACGACGGTCGAGACCGACGAGGAGAAGGGCCTCTTCCGCGCCCTCGGCACCACCGTCCCGGGGGAGCGGACCGAGGCCCGCGCCCTCGTCGAGGCCCGGCTCCCGGACCCCTCGACCCGGCACACCCGTTCCGCCCTGCTCCGTGCGCTGTACGAGGACGGGGCCGCGGCCACCGCCTCCGGGCTGCTCGCGGTCGACCCGGGCGACGGCCGGATCCTCGGCCGCGACGGAACCCGTCACCCCCGCCGCTTCGCGCTCGGGCCCCACACCTCGGCCCGCACCAGCGGTGCCTTCACCCGACCACGCACCGGAGGCGTGACGTTCGCCCAGAACGACGCCACCGCGCGCGCCGCGCTGGAGTCCCTGCTGCGGATCACGGCGGCCGGGGACACCCGGCTCGGGCCCCATCGGGACGGTTCCCACCCCGGGGCCGTGCCCGAATCCGTCGACGCCCCCGAATCCGTCGCCGAATCCGTCGCCGCCTCCGAAGCAGCTCCCGGTCCCGGTCCCGTTCTCGGTCCCGAATCCGTTTCCGAAGCAGCCCTCGCCTCCGGGCCCGTCTCCGCTCCCGTTCCCGCCCTCGAACCCGCCCCCGATCCGCCGGACCGGTCCTGACCCTCCCGTGGGGGTCCTGCCGACGGGCGTCGTACGGCCGGGTGCCGTAGCGGCCCGTCGGGGCGCGGACCCCGTACCGACCTTCGAAAGAGCCCGTCATGTCTCCCTTCCGACCGCTCCATCTGGCCGCCGAGATCGGTGGCCCGCCCCGGTACGACCCGGCCCACTACACGGGCCTCGCCCGTCTCGCCGAGCGCGGGGCCCTGGACTTCGTCACGCTCGGGGACTCCTTCGCCCGGCCCGGCCCCGACGCTCCGGCGGTGCTCTCGCGCGTCGCGCCCGCCACCCGCAGGGTCGGGCTCGTGCCGAGGATCGCCACCACCCACACCGACCCGTTCGCCGTGGCCTCCGCCGTGGCCACGCTGGACTGGGTCAGCCGGGGCCGGGCGGGCTGGTGCGTGGACGTCTCGACGACCGAGGCCGAGGCCCGGCTGTTCGGCCGCCGCGCCGCGCCCGCCGCAGGACTGTGGAGCGCGGCCGCCGCATTCGCCGGGGCGGGGGAGCGGTTGTGGGACGGCTGGACGGAGGGGGTGCGGGAGACGGACGGCGCTCCCCGGCAGCGGGCGGCCGCCCCGCCGCCGCCCCCGCAGGGCCGCCCCGTGACCGTCGTGGACGGCACGGCGGAACCGGCCAGGGAGGTCGCGGCCCGCCACGCCGACGTGGTCCTGGTCCGGGCCACCACCCCGGAGCGGACCGCCGAGATCGGCGACGACGTGCGCCGCCGCGCCGCGGACCACGGACGCGACCCCGGTGAGCTGCGGATCCTCGCCGCGCTCACCGTCGACCTCGGGGACGCCGAGGCGCCCCCGGAACCCGGACTGGCGAGCGGGCCGCCGCTCGCGGGGCACGGCACGTACTACCGGGGCGGCCCGGTCGACCTCGCCGACCTCATCACCCGGTGGCACCGGGCCGGGGCCGTCGACGGATTCCACCTCACTCCGATCACCCCCGCACGCGACCTCGAACGGATCGTCAACGGGACCGTGGCCCTGCTCCAGCACCGCAGCCTCTTCCGCACCTTCCACCCCGGCGGCACCCTGCGCGAGCACCTGGGGCTGGGCCGCCCGGCCGGCCGGCGCAGCCGGGCGGGGGAACGAGTATGACGACCGCCTCGGAACAGATGTGTCTCGCCGTGCACTTCCCGGATGCGAACGGTGGAACGGACCGGCGGGGCCCCGGTGCGCCGGACCGGAACGAGTTCTCCGCGCTCGAACGCCTCGCGCGTACGGCCGAACGCGGGTTGTTCGACTTCCTCCTCCTTCCCGGGACGTCCCGGCCGCCGGCGTACGCGGGAGCACGGGGCCCGGGGAGCGGGACCGGCTACCCCGACCCCCTCACCGCGCTGGGCGCGCTCGCGGCCGTCACCGACCGGATCGGCCTGGCCGCCACCGCGGGCACCGCGCCGGGGGAGCCGTACCTCCTGGCCCGCAGGCTCGCCACGCTCGACCACCTCAGCGCGGGCCGCGCCGGATGGCACGCCGCCGGGGAGCCCGGGGGCGGTGACCAGGAGGACGCGCGCGCCGAGGAGTTCCTCACCGCCGTCCGGACCCTGTGGGACTCCTGGGCCCCCGACGGCACCCCGCGCCCCTTCGCCCACCGGGGCCGGCACTTCGTCTCGGAGGGAGAGTTCACCGTCCCGCGCTGCCCGCAGGGGCGCCCGGTGGTCATCCGGACCGGGGACGCGCCGAGGGACCGCGCCGCCGCCGCGGCCTCGGCCGATGTCCTCGTCGTCCCGCTCGGCACCCCCGCCCGGGGCCGGGCGCTGCGCGCGGACCTGGACGGGCGGCTGGCCGCGCACGGGCGGCGCCCGGACGAACTGAAGATCCTGCCGGGCATCGGGGTGGTGCTGGGGGACAGCGACGCCGAGGCGCGGCGGCGGGCGGCGGGGATCCGGCCGCAGCGCTCGACGGACCGCCAGCCGTTCGTCGGCAGCCCCCGGACGGTGGCGGCCGGGCTGGCGGAGTACGTCGCGGAGGGGGCCGCCGACGGATTCCTCCTCGTCCCCCGGCTCACCCCGGGCGGGCTCGGCGCGTTCGTCGACCGGGTGGTCCCGCTCCTCCAGGAACAGGGGGTGTTCCGCACCGCGTACACCGGCTCCACGCTGCGGTCGCACCTCGGACTCGACGAGCCGGTGTGGAAGGGTTGATCCCATGAGCACGGAAGCGCAGACGCAGGCGGAACGGGACTGGAACCACTGGCACGAGGAGCGGACCGCGGCGGTCGCGTCGCCGTACGGGCCGCTCTCCCTCACCGGCACCCACTGGCTCTCCGACCACCCGGAGGGGCGAATTCCGGCCGTCCCGGGCCTCTGGCGGGAGGACGGCGACCGGATCGCGCTCACGGCGGGCCCCGAGGACGGGCTGACCGTCGACGGGGAACCCCTCACCGGGCAGGTCCTGCTCGGCGCCGACCGGGGGCCGATCGAGGAGTCCCGGCTGGCCGCGGGGCGGCGCAGGCTCGTGGTGCTGAGCCGTGAAGGGCTATGGGCGGTACGGGACTTCGACCCGGACGCGCCGGCCCGGCGGGCCTTCCGGACCATCGAGGCCACGCCCTACGACCCGCGCTGGAGCGTGCCGGGCACCTTCCGGCCGTACGGGACCGCGCACAGCGTGCGGGTGGAGAACGCGGACGGCGTCGAGCGCGGGCTGGGGCTCGGCGGGGAGATCGCCTTCACCCTGGACGGCACCCCGCACACCCTGCGGGTCGCGGTGGAGAACGACGGCTCGCTCTGGGCGGTCTTCGCGGACACCACCAGTGGGAACAGCAGCTACCGCTTCCGGTTCCTGCGGCCGGCCGCCCCGGCCGCGGACGGTTCGGTGACCGTCGACCTCAACCGCGCGCTGCTGCCGCCGTGCGCCTTCGCCGACCATTTCATCTGCCCCTTCCCGCCGCCCGGCAACACGCTCCCGGTGGCCGTCGAGGCGGGGGAGCGGCGGCGGATCGACGGCTGAGCGGCCTGGAGCGGAGGGCCCCGGCGGAGCGTTCTCCGCCGGGGCCCTCCGCTGTCCCGGACGGTGCGACCTCAGGCCAAAGGGCGGTCTTGCGCCGGAAGTTGACGCCTTGAATACTCCGCTGCAGCGCTTGTCAGGGACACGGCGGTTCCGGAATGCGGACGCGTGCCGTGCGCCTGACTGCGCCTCACGGGTCCGACCACCCCACAGGCGGACCCCCGACCCCCCTCGGGAGGGAACAAGTGAGGATCAAGCGCACCACCCCCCTCAGCGGTACCGCCAGACGCAGCCGGGCCGTCGCCCTGGCCGCCGGTCTCGTGGCGGTCGCCGCGCTCGCCGTCCCCAGCGCACAGGCCAGCACCACCGGTACGTACAGCGTGAACCAGCTCTCCGCCGCGAGCGACGCCGTGCTCGGCGCCGATGTGGCCGGCACGGCCTGGAACGTCGACCCGGTGACGAAGAAGGTCGTCGTCACCGCCGACAGCCGGGTCACCGACGCGCAGATCCGGCACATCAAGGAATCCGCCGGCGCCAACGCCGGGGCCCTGCGTGTCGAACGCACCTCCGGCACGTTCAGCAAGCTGCTCTCCGGCGGCGACGCCATCTACGCGCCCGGCTGGCGCTGCTCCCTCGGATTCAACGTCCGCAGCGGCAGCACGTACTACTTCCTGACGGCGGGCCACTGCACCGACGGCAACCCGCCCTGGTACACCAACTCCTCCAACACCACGTACATCGGTCCGACCGTCGGGTCGAGCTTCCCGAACAACGACTACGGCATCGTCCGGTACGACAACGCCTCCGTGGCCCACGCGGGCACCGTGGGCAGCGTCGACATCACCAGCGCGGCCAATGCCACGGTGGGGATGTCCGTCACCCGCCGGGGCTCCACCACCGGCATCCACAGCGGCAGCGTCACGGGGCTCAACGCCACGGTCAACTACGGCAACGGCGAGATCGTCTACGGCATGATCAGGACGAACGTCTGCGCCGAGCCCGGCGACTCCGGCGGTCCGCTGTACTCCGGCTCCAAGGCGATCGGCCTGACCTCGGGCGGCAGCGGCGACTGCAGTTCGGGCGGTACGACGTTCTTCCAGCCGGTCACCGAGGCGCTCAGCGCGTACGGCGTCAGCGTCTACTGACGCCGGGTCCGGCCGGCTCCGCGCTCCGGAGCCGGTCGAGCCTCGAATGCGCCGGTCGAACACCCCGAGCCCCCGCCCGAATTGCGGGCGGGGGCTCCCGCGGACCCCGCGGCTTTTGAGATGATGTGCCGCAGGACGGTCGCGCAGGAGCAACGGGGGCGGATGCTGTGCCGCCCGGAGGGATGCCCTCCGGGAACCCCCGGCAGACACCCCAGGGGGTTCCAGGTCCGTGAAACGCATCGGAGTGACCGGCCATCGCAGCATTCCGCAGGAGGTGCACGAGCATGTGCTCGCGACGATGCGGGCGGCGCTCGGCGGCATCGACGGCTGTGTGGAGGCGCTCTCCAGTCTGGCCGTCGGGGCCGACCAGATCTTCGCCGACCTCGCCCTCGCCCAGGGCGCCCGGCTGACCGCGGTCATCCCCAGCGGCGACTACGAGGACTGCTTCGCCGACGGCGCCGAACTGGCCCGCTACCGGGCCCTCAAGGCCCGTGCCGTACGCGAGGTCAGGCTCGACTTCCCGCACTCCACCGACGAGGCCTACTACGCGGCCGGCGCCTATATCGCCGACCACTGCGACCGCCTGCTCGCGGTCTGGGACGGTCGCCCCGCCCGGGGCCTCGGCGGCACCGGCGACATCGTCACCTATGCCCGCGGCCTCGGCCGCCCGGTCACGGTGATCTGGCGCGACGGGGTGGAGCGCGACTGACCCCGCCGGCCCGTCACATCTGGTGGCGGGCCAGCCAGTCGGTGTGCTGCGGGGAGACGATCCGCTCCGTCTCGAAGACCGCGCGCGGCCACTGCCGTTCGGTGAGCGTCGTCTCCATGGCCACCTGCATCGACTCCAGGTCCTTCTCCACCAGCGAGTGGGCCGAGATCAGCGGGTGGTGGCGGCGCATCTCCACCCAGGCGAGACAGGAGGCCGCCGCGGCGGAGAGCACCCCGGTCAGTGCGAAGGACTGCCCGGCCGAGAAGGCCCTGAACAGCGAGAGCAGCAGCGCGAGCGCCGTCAGCGCGGCGATCGTCGACGACCAGACGAGCGTGGCCCGCCGGGACACCTCCTGCCGCCTGCGGTACCAGGTGCGCTGCTCGATGAGCCGGTCGCGCACATAGGTCTCCTTGCGCACCGTGAATGCCTTGTCCCGCAATGCGCGCATGGAATCCGTGATCAGCCCGCCGGAATCCGCCGTGAGATCCCGGGGATCGGCCCACCCCACCTTCCGCAGCTCCTGAAGCCCCTCCTCCAGCCGGTTGGCGAACACGGCCTCCGGGTGCTGGGTGCCCGTATCGAAAGGTGAGCCATGCACGGAGTAGCGCCAGCACATCGATTTGATGAACTCCGCTGCGGACCGATTCAGTTGCCAATGCGACTTTGCTTTCCGCCGAGACGCCAGATACGTCGTCACCAGCACCCCCGCGTACGCCAACACCGCGACGAAGTCCGTGAGTTGGAGCCCCCCGGCCACCTCCGCCCGCCACGGCAGCGCGGCCGGCACCGTGCCCGCGACCAGCAGGATCAGCTGCCAGCGGGTCGTATTCACCGCCTCCCGCTGACGGGAGACCGCAATGGCGTCGGTGTGGTGAAACAGCTCCGGCAGATCAGCGTTCCTGAAGACCATGCTCTGCAGTGGTCCGGGAATCGCCGTCATGTTCGCTCCCGTCTGCGGTTATGTCGTCACCCAGATGGCGGAATCTTAAGTTCCGCTTGATCGGGGCCGGTCCCGTGTGACGCTCTCGTTCCAAGTCGGCGACCTCAGTTGCCAACCGAGGTCATGAGAGTAAAGTCGTGCCGCCGGACACTGCAATGGTGCAGGTACCAACGCTGGTTTCCTGTCCGGAACCATTCCATCGGAACGAATCCCCTCAAGGACGGCCGTGAAGACCATCGAATCCTCCCTCTCCTTCGCCGGTGCGAAGAAGAGCCGTGTGCCGCTCGCCGCGATCGACGCGCGTGGTGGCGAAGCCGCCAGGAAGCTCGGTCGGGTGCATGTCGCCTCCGCCGGCCGCCCCAGCCAGGCATCCACCTTCAACTCATCACTCTGACAACACCCGTATACGGAACTATCCGCCCGCGCGGCTGTCGTCCGGATCACCCTTCCGAGCTGGCTAGACTGGTGGAATGACAGGACCCCTGGTCCCTTTCCGTGAAGTCGTACTCAAGGTTCACAGCAGGTGCGATCTTGCCTGTGACCATTGCTATGTCTACGAACATGCAGATCAGAGCTGGCGAACCCGTCCGAAAACAATCTCTGACGAAGTCATCTTCAGGACTGCTCAGCGGCTGGCTGAGCATGCCAAGACACATGCACTGCCCTCCGTGTCAGTAATCCTGCACGGAGGGGAGCCTCTGCTGGCGGGCCCCGCCCGGCTGCGCCGGGTGTGCGAGGAGCTGACCGCCGCCTTCGACGGCGTCGCCGCGCTGGATCTCCGGATCCACACCAATGGCCTGCAGCTCAGCCCGCGCTATCTCGACCTCTTCTGCGAGTACGACGTCAAGGTGGGGATCTCCCTCGACGGCGACCGCACGGCCAATGACCGCCATCGGCGCTTCGCCGACGGACGCAGCAGCCATCCGCTGGTCCTCAGAGCGGTCGAACTGCTCCGGCAGGAGCGCTACCGCCATCTCTACCTCGGTCTGCTCTGCACGGTCGACATCCGCAACGACCCGCACGCGGTGCTCGACGCGCTCACGGAGCTCGAACCACCGCTGATCGACTTCCTGCTGCCGCACGCCACCTGGGACGATCCGCCGCTGCGGCCGGACGGTTCGCCCACGGCCTACGCCGACTGGCTCCTCGCGGTCCACGACCGCTGGCAGGAGCAGGGGTGCCCGGTGCCGGTGCGGATCTTCTCCTCGGTCGCCTCGACGCTGAACGGCGGCCCCAGTCTGACCGAATCGCTGGGCCTCGCCCCGACCGACCTCGTCGTCGTCGAGACGGACGGCCGGCTGGAGCAGGTGGATTCACTGAAGAGCGCCTACGAGGGCGCGGCGGCCACCGGCTTCGACGTGTTCTCGCACCCCTTCGACGAGGTCGCCGCCCACCCCGGGGTGCGCGCCAGGCAGCTCGGTCTGGCGGGCGTCAGCGAGACGTGTCGGTCCTGCCCCGTCGTACGTTCGTGCGGGGGAGGGCTGTACACCCATCGCTACGCCTCCACGGAGGAGGGCGACGGCTTCGACAACCCCTCGGTCTACTGCCAGGACCTCGCCGCGCTGGTGCGGGGCATCGAGGCCCGTACGCCGGTGTACGCGGTGGCTCCCGCCGTGACCGACCCCGGTGAACTGCTCGCGGCCCAGGAGGACCTGACCCGCACCCTGCTCGCCCGGCTCCACGCCGATCTGGACGGCAGGGGCGGCGCGCCCTGGGCGGCGGCCTGGGAGCTGGCGGGCGTGCTGGAGGGCTCGCCCGAGGGCGCCGGGGCGCTGGACTCCGTGCTCGCCCACCCGTACGCGCGCACCCGGCTGCTCGACGCGCTGGACGCCCTGCACGAGGAACGGCCGGACGCCGTGGACGGGGCCGTGGACGGGGTGCGGGCCCTGTTGGCCGCCGCCGTCGTGCGCGCCGGTCTCGACGGGCTCCGGGCGCCGGTCTCCCTCCGCGACGGCGAGGTCGTCCTGCCCTCCGTCGGCCGGCTCACGGTCGCCGGTCCCGACGGGAACGGCACCGTGCTGCTGCGCGCGGCCGGCGGCGGGTTCCTGGTGGCCCCCCCGGCCGGCGGCCCCGAACGGCGGATCCGGCACACCGGCACGGCGGAGCCCGGCTGGCTGCCGGTGCGCGCGTTCGCCGCGCCCGGGGACCTGCCGGGCGGCGGCTTCGTGATCGACGACCTCGACCCGTACCGCGACTGCTTCGCCGCACCCGCCGCCACGCTCGACGCGGCGTCCGCCGAGCGACTGGGTGCCGCACTCGCGGCCGCCCGCGCCCTCGTCGAGGAGCGGGCCCCCGCCTTCGGCGCGGCCTGCGCCGACCTCCCGTTCGTCTTCACCCCGCTCACCGGCACGGAGCCGGGCGAACCCCAGGTGGGCCGGCATGGATACGGTGCGCTGGGCATCGGCGCGGACGAGCGTGCGGACACCCTGGCACTCGCCCTGCTGCGCGGTGTCCGCCGGGCGAGAATCCGCGCACTCACGGACGTCACGGATCTTTACGCGGCGGACGGCTCCTGGGACCATCGAATGCCCTGGGGGGAGGAATTGGTTCCGTTTTCCCGGCTGTTGTCGGAGACCTATGAGCGGATCGCGCTCGCCGCATTCGACGCGCGCTACCGGGACGGGGTCGCCCAGGCACTCGACGCCTTGGAGGGGGCCGCCGAACTCACCATCGGCGGAAAGCATCTGCTGGCCCTGATGCGAAAAGAATTCTGAATCCTGGATTCCGGTTCGAGGGGAGTGGTGCGGGGGAGGCGGACAACTGGGAGGAACGGTCGCAGACCCCACGCGATCACGCGTGCGACTGCGAGGGTCGGGGAACGGATGACTGAAAAGTGGCGTTGAATGACCGAACGCCATGGGGGTGGAGCAAGGTCCGCTCCGGAATGATGAATTCGCTCGCATTCACTTCACTCCTCGGGTGCGGGTGCTCACACAGGACGGGGGTCGTGTGCACGGGACGACGCAGCAGCGAGCGGCGGACCATCGGCCGTACTTCTTCTTGAGTTACGCCCATACACCGGGGTACGGCGGTGGCACGGACCCCGATATGTGGGTCGAGCGGCTCTTCCAGGATCTCTGCGGCCATGTGATGGCCATGACCGATCTGCCGGCCGGCGCCCCCGCGGGCTTCATAGACCGCGAGATACGCTCCGGCGAGGGCTGGTCGGAACGGCTCGGAGAGGTGCTCGCCACCTGCCGGGTGTTCGTACCGCTGTTCTCGCCGCGTTACTTCGCCAGTGAGATGTGCGGCAAGGAGTGGTACGCGTTCGCCCAGCGCGCCATCCACCACCGGGCCCGCTCCAACCAGCCGGCCGAGGCGATCGTCCCGGCCCTCTGGGTGCCCGTGCCGCCCAGCCAGCTGCCCGGACCCGCCGAACGATTACAGTTCAACCACCGTGATTTCGGGGACCGTTACGTCAGTGACGGACTCTACGGACTGATCAAGCTCAAACTCTTCAACGAGGAGTACGAGCGCGCCGTCTACGAACTCGCCAAACGCATCGTCAGCGTCGCCGACACGGTACGGCTCGGCACCGGCCGGCCCGTCGACTACCGGCTCGCCCCCAGCGCCTTCGGCTCGGCCGGCGGCGGGGCGGGCGGCCCCCGCCCGATGCAGGTCACTATCGCCGCCGCCACCCGCCACGACCTGCCCGAGGGCCGCAACGCCGACTACTACGGCGACAACCCGCAGGACTGGAACCCCTACCACCCCGACGCCGCCCGGCCCCTGGCCTATGTCGCCGAGGACCTGGTGCGCTCCCTCAACTACCAGGCCACCATCGCCTCCTTCGACGAGGACCCCGGCCCGCCCGGCATCAAGCAGGGACCCGCCACCCCGGAGATCCTGCTCGTCGACCGCTGGGCGCTCCGCGACGAGGAGCGCTGCCGCAGACTCGCCGCCTTCGACGCCGAGCACCGCCCCTGGGTGACGATGATCGTCCCCTGGAACCGCGACGACCACGAGAGCCGGGCGGCCGAGGCCGAACTGACCGCCAAGCTGGAGCGGACCATGCCCACCAAGATGCGCCAGGGCCGCGCCTACTGCCGGGCCGCCGCCAAAGGCGTACCGAGCATGGAGGCCTTCGGCCAGATCCTGCCGCAGGTGGTCGAGGTCGCCGCCCAGCAGTACCTCAGACACGCGGCCGTCTATCTGCCCGCCACCGGCGGCGGAGGCCCCACCGAACGGACACGGCTGATGGGACCGATGGCGCAGACCCAGTACATCCCCGAGACACATGACGCTGCGACGGATGCGGAGGACACGGATGACGGCCGGTCGTGACGGGCGCATCGTCACCTTCTACTCGTACAAGGGCGGCACCGGGCGCACCATGGCCCTGGCCAACACCGCCTGGATCCTCGCCGCCAACGGCAAGCGGGTCCTGGCCGTCGACTGGGACCTGGAGGCGCCCGGACTCCACCGGTTCTTCCACCCCTTCCTCGACCCGTCGACGCTCGGCGCCACCACCGGCGTCATCGATCTGATCACCGAGTACGCCTGGGCCGCCACCAGCCCGGTGCAGCGGGCCGACGACTGGCACCGCGACTACGCGCGGATCCAGCCGCACGCGGTCTCGCTCACCCCCGAGGCGCTCGGCTGGGAGTTCCCCCAGGGCGGCACGCTCGACTTCGTCTCCGCCGGACGGCAGAACCGCGAGTACTCCGCGACCGTCTCCACCTTCGACTGGGACAACTTCTACGACCGGCTCGGCGGCGGCCACTTCTTCGACGCGCTGCGCGAGGACATGAAGGCCAACTACGACTACGTCCTCATCGACAGCCGTACCGGCCTCAGCGACATCGCCGACATCTGCACCGTCCACCTGCCCGACGTCCTCGTCGACTGCTTCACCCTCAGCGACCAGTCCATCGACGGCGCCGCCTCGGTCGCCCGGCAGATCTCCGAGCGGTACACCGGCCGCCCCATCTCCATCTTCCCCGTCCCGATGCGCATCGACGAGGGCGAGAAGGAGAAGGCGGACGCCGGCCGCGCGCTGGCCCGGCTGAAGTTCGACCGGCTGCCGCGCGATCTGTCGGGCGACGAACTCACCGCCTACTGGGGCGCGGTGGAGATTCCGTACCGCCCCTACTACGCCTACGAGGAGACCCTGGCCACCTTCGGGGACGAGGCCGGGCTCACCAACTCGCTGCTCTCCGCCTTCGAGCGGCTCACCGCCGTCATCACCGACCAGCAGATCACCGCGATGCCGCCGGTCGGGGAAGAGGTGCGGCTGCGCATCCGGGACGCCTTCACCCGGCGCAGGCCCGCGCTGCCCGCCGATCTCTTCCTCAGCTATGTGGCGGAGAACCGGATGTGGGCCGACTGGATCGAGTCCGTCCTGACCCGGGCCGGGTTCCGCGTCGTGCCCCGTGACGTCTCCGCCGACCGGGAACCCCAGGACACCGGGGTCACCTCGGAGAACGCCGCCCGCACCGTGGTGCTGCTCTCCAGCGCCTACCTCAAGTCGCAGCGCGCGGTGAACCTCTGGGACCGGGCCGTCGCCGAGGACCCGGGCGGCGGGCGACGCCATCTGCTGCCGCTCAGGGTCGGCGACGTCCGGCTCTCCGCGCCCTACATCGACCGCAACCCCGTCGATCTGTTCCGGCTCGACGAGGTGCACGCCACGGCCGCCCTGTTACGCGCACTGGACCGGCCGGTGCAGCTCACCGACGCCGTCTCGCCCGGCCCGCGCTTCCCCGGCACCGTCCCCCGGATCTGGAACGCGCCGCCGCGCAACCCCGGCTTCACCGGCCGCTCCCTGGTCCTGGAGCGGATGCGCGACCAGCTCGGCGGCGGCATGGCGGTCGTCCTGCCGCAGCCGCAGACCCTGTACGGACTCGGCGGCGTCGGCAAAACCCAGGTCGCCCTGGAGTACGTCCACCGGTTCATGGCCGACTACGACCTGGTCTGGTGGATATCGTCCGAGCAGACCGACGACGTGGTCGCCGGTCTCGCCGAACTCGCCGTCCGGCTCGGGGCCCAGGGCGGCGACGACATGGCGGCCGCCTCTCAGGAGGCCGTCGACCTGCTGCGGCGGGGGGTGCCGTCGGACCGCTGGCTGCTGGTCTTCGACAACGCCGACGATCCCGAACGGCTCCGCCGCTACTTCCCGCAGGGCGGTTCCGGCCACATCCTGGTCACCTCCCGCAACCAGGCCTGGTCGCAGCACGGCGACGCGCTGCCGGTCGACGTCTTCCTGCGCGAGGAGTCCATCGAGCACCTCCAGCGCAGGGCGCCGGGGCTGAGCGACGAGGACGCCGCCCAGGTGGCCACCGCGGTGGGCGATCTGCCGCTCGCCGTCGAGCAGGCGGCGGCGTGGATCGCGGAGACCGCCACCCCGATCGACACCTACCTGGAGATGCTGGCCCAGCAGGCCCCCGAGGTCCTGGCCCTCAACCAGCCGGCCGGCTACCCCGAGCCGGTCGCCGCGACCTGGAACATCTCCATCCAGCGCCTCAAGGAGCGCTCGCCCGCGGCGGTGCGGCTGCTCCAGCTCTGCGCCTTCTTCGCACCCGAGCCGATCTCGGGGAACCTCCTGTACAGCAAGGAGATGATCGAGGCGCTGAAGCCGTACGACGCCTCGCTCCAGGAGAAGCTGGTGCTGGGCCGGGTCATCCGGGAGATCGGCCGGTTCGCCCTGGCCAAGGTCGACCAGGTCTCCAACTCCATCCAGGTGCACCGGCTGGTCCAGGCCGTCATCCGGGCCCAGCTCACCGAGGAGGAGCAGCAGGACGCCCGGCACGCGGTCCACCGGATCCTGGCGGGTGCCCGCCCCGATGACGACGAACCGATCGACAACCCCGCCAACTGGCCGCAGTTCGCGACGATATGGCCGCACCTCGGCCCGTCCGACGCCCGCAACTGCAAGGAGCCCGAGGCCCGCAGGCTGCTGATCGACCGGGTGCGCTATCTGTGGAAGCGCGGTGACTTCAGGACGGCGAGCACGCTCTGCGAGGAGCTGCGCGAGATCTGGCGCGAGACGCTGGGCGAGCGGGACATCCAGTACCTCTACCTCTGCTTCCACCTCTCCAACCTCTACCGCTCGCGCGGCCGGTACGTGGAGGCGAGGGAGCTCGACGAGATCACCCTGACCACCCAGCGCGAGGTGCTGGGGCCGGAGCATCCGCACACGTACATGAGCACCAGCAGCCTGGCCACCGACCTCGGCACGCTCGGCGAGTACACCAGGGCGATCGAGCTGGCGACGGAGGCCACCGAAGGGTTCAACCAGATCTTCCACGAATCGCACCCCAGGGCGCTGGCCGCGGCCAACAACCTGGCCTTCACCCTGCGGTCCATCGGCCAGTACGCGAGGGCCCGCGAGATCGACCAGGACGTCTTCGACCGGCGGCGGGAGGTACTGGGCGAGGAGCATCCGTACAGCCTCTCCTCGGCCATGAACCTCGCCCGCGACCTGCGGGACGTCGGCCGGTACGAGGACTCGGTCGGCATCCTCAGCCGGACCTACGACAGCTACAAGGCGACGCTCGGCCGGTCCTTCCCCGGCACGCTCAGCGCGGCCAAGAGCCTCGCGGTCTCGCTGCGCCGGGCCGGCCGGCTGGAGGACGCCCGCCGTCTGACGGTGGCGACCCGGGCCCGCTACCGGGCCAAGTACACCTCCGCCAACCCGGAGTCGCTGGCCTGTGACCTCAATCTGGCCGCGGACCTGTTCGCGGCGGGCGAGGCGGAGGAGGCGCGGGACACCGCGCAGGAGGTCGTCGACCAGTACATGAAGGTGCCGGGGGAGAAGCACCCGTACACCCTGGCGGCCCTGAACAACCTGGGGGTGTACCTCTCGGGCACCGGCGCGGCCGAGGAGTCGGAGATCGTGCTGACCCGGGTGGTCGCCTCGATGCGCGAGGTGTACGGGCCGGAGCACCCCAACACGCTGTTCAGCGTGATGAACCTGGCCAATGCCACGGCGGACCGGGGTGATCTGGACCTGGTGCTGACGACCGAACGACGGCTGACGGTGCAGTTCCGGGACGCCCTGGGCGCGCATCATCCGGAGACGCTGTCCATGAAGTCGAACATGGCGGTCACGCTCGACGCGATGGAACGGGGCGACGAGGCGGCCCAGGTCAGGGCCGAGGCGGTCGAGGAACTGTCCCGGCAGCTCGGTGACGACCATCCGCTGACCCGGATCGCCCGGGACGACAGCAGGTTCCAGCGCGAACTGGAACCGCAGGCGGTGTGAGGAGGGGAGCGCCCGGTTCCGCCGGGCGCTCCCGGCCCTCAGGTGTCCAGCAGCCAGTTGAGGATGCGGGGCAGGGCGTGCAGCGCGTCGAAGTGCGCGGCCGCCGGTTCCACCACGACCGTGGCGCCGGGGATGCGGCTCGCCAGCCAGCGGGTGTGCGAGACCGGTGAGAACACGTCCTTCTCGCCGTGCCACAGCAGCACCGGGCCGGTGATGGAGGCGGGGTCGAAGCCCCAGGGATGGCTGAACGCGAGGGCGTCGTCGATCCATCCGTACGCCGAGGTCCGCAGCCCCTCGCTGTAGTTGCGCAGCAGCATCGTGCGCACCCCGGCGTCGTTGACCACCATCCGGTCGGAGTCGGTCAGCTCCCGCCGCAGATCGTCGATCAGCCGGACCGGGTTGTGCCGGATCACCGCGGACCGCGAGATGAAGGACTGCGCGAGCCCGTCGGGGTCGGCGGTCGCCGTGGTGTAGGCCAGCACATTGGAGGGCGCCATCCCCTCGAACCAGTCGAGCCCCTCGGCGTCCCGGGGTGCCAGGCCGACCAGGGCGGCGGTCCGGGTGACCCGGTCGGGCATCAGCGCGGCGCAGGCCAGGGCGTGCGAGGCCCCGCCCGACCGCCCCACCACCGCGAAGCGGTCGAGGCCGATGTGGTCGGCGATGGCGCGGACGTCCTGGACGGCGTCGGCGACACAGCGTCCGGGCAACCGGTCGGAGTCGCCGTAGCCCGGCCGGTCGTAGGTGATCAGCTGTGTCTTGCGCTGGTAGAGCACCATGCCGCGCGGCGCCGGGCCGAGTCTGCTGCCGGGCATCCCGTGCAGCAGGAAGACCGGTCTGCCGCGGGGATCCCCCAGCCGCTCCACCACCAGTTGCCGCCCATCGGCCGCGCGCACGCGACTGCGCACTCGGTGCCTCCTCGCGAATCATGCGGACACGGCGCGTGTCCGGCTTTCCCCGCTCCACTAGATGATGACCCATCAAAGTCGTTACGGGGATGGCGCGTGGAGAGAAACTGGGAGGCCTTGAGGTGGTGCGTCGCGCCCGCGCGCGGGGTGTGCGGCGGGAATGTGCGGGGGGAATGTGGGGTGTGTGTATGCGGGGCGCGGCGGGGTTGCCGGGAAGGGCGGTGCGGCGGCATGAGGGCCGAGCCGCGGTGCGCGTGTCACTCCTGGGCGAACTCGTGGGTGGCACGGCGGAAGGGCTGAGAAACGGCGGCGAGACGGTGGGGCGGCCACAGGTCGTCGCGCTCGTTGAGGCTCAGCTCGGGACCCCGCCGTAGCAGCCAGATGACCTCGAACTGGAAGTGCAGTACGGCGTCGCCCGGCGTCCGGTTCAGCAGCCCGGAGACCAGCCGGATCATGTCGTCCTGTTGGTCCACGTAGTCACCGGCCCTGCCGAGTTGGAACACCGCCGCTACCGTCGGGGTGAACCCCAGGTCCTCGATCACGGGATTCCACGGCTGCGGGGTCTCCGTGCCCACACGGACCCAGGTGCCTTTCGTGGTCAGCGCGCCGTCGTCGAGGAGCAGCCGAGGGGTGAGGGAATCGTCGAAGAGCCCTGCGGATCGTGCGACGTCGCAGAGCTCACGGGCGACCTGTGAAGCGGTCAGCTCCGTCGCCAGATCGAGGTTGTAGGAGATGCTCATGCGGATCGCCCTTTCGGCCGTCCAGGGGGACGGATGCGGAATGCTGCCGTACCGCATCAGGGTGGGCCCAGGTCGTCCGCGTGCAAAGCCCCCGCCCCGGTTACGCCGGCGTCGTGCCCCCCTCCGGTCCCGTCGTCGTCGGAGCCGCGTCCGGTTTTCTGCGCATGGCCATCAGGAGGTTGACGGCGGTGCCGGCGACCGCCCAGGCGGAGAGGACCAGGAGGGGGCCGGTGACGGCGTTGCCGCGGAAGTAGGCGATGGAGCGGGCGGTCCAGGTGCCGGCGCCGGGGGGCAGGGCGGGGCCGATCGCGCGCCAGAAGTCGGGGAGCATAGGGAGGGGGAAGGCGCCGCCGGCGCTCGGGTTGCCCGCGATGACGACGATCAGGACGGCGAGGCCGATGCCGACGATGCCGGTGAGGGCCTCCAGGGCGAGGGTGATCATGCCGACGGCGAAGACGGTCAGTGCGCCCAGGCCGGACAGGCCCCAGAAGCTGCCGGGCAGGGCGCCGAGGATCGGGCCGATGATGAGCGCGCCGCCGATGCCGCCGGCGATCGAGTACAGGGCCATGACGCCGGTGCGGATCACCGCGCGCCGGCGGTTGGCGGGGCGGGTGCCGGCGCTGATCGCGAGGATCGAGGCGCAGAGGTAGCCGCCCACGCACCAGCCGACGACGAGGTAGAAGGACGAGAGCCCGTCGAAGTCCTCGTCCGAGGCCGGGGCGACGTCCACGGTGCGCACCGTGCGGTGCTGGGGGAGCTCGGCCGCTTTGACGATCCTGTTCAGTGACTCGGCCAGTACCGTGCCGCCGCCGGAGGCGACCAGCAGGGTGTCGCGCGTGCTCCTGGGGTCGACGATCAGGGCGCCGTCGAGTTCGCGGTCGAGGATCTGCTGCCGGGCGGCGGCCGCGTCGGTGACCGTACGAGGGTCCAGGGGGCCGCCGGGCAGGTCCTGCAGCGCGGTGACGAGCTGGGCCGACGCCTGCTGGGGTGCGACGACGCCGAACGGGACGTCCGTGGGCTTCGGCTTGTGGAGCGCCCCCACGTACGAGGCGATGAACAGCAGCTGGAGTGCCAGTACGCCGAGGACGAGCAGAGTGGCCCGTGGAGTGACGGCGTTCTTCACCTCGTCAGCGAAAGTCATGCCCCCACGGTCCGGCGTGCCCGGCGTTCACGCAGGCGGGGCCGGGCCGAATGGCTGAGAGGGGGGAGCCCCGCTCGCGTATCGTACGAATGTTCGAAACTTGGTCTATGGTGGAGAGCGAGGGGGTGGTGAGTACGGATTGGTTCAGGAGGTGCGGGTGCCCGGGTTCACGCATCTGCATACCGTTTCCGGGTTCTCCTCGCGCTACGGCGCCTCGCATCCGGGGCGGCTGGCGGAGCGCGCCGCCGAACGGGGGATGGACGCCCTCGCGCTGACCGACCGCGACACCCTGGCGGGCGCGGTCCGCTTCGCGAAGGCCTGTGAGCGGGAGGGGATCCGGCCGCTCTTCGGGGTGGAGCTCGCGGTGGCACCGGACCCGCGCGTGAACGGCGGGGGAGCCCCGCGCGCGGGAGGCGGCGGGCGGCCGGGCGTCGAGTCCGGTGGGTCGCCGGGCGCCGGGGCCGGCGGGCGGACGCCGCGACCGCGTACCCCGGCCCGCGGGGGTGCCTTTGTCGATGAATCGGCTCCTCGTGTCACCTTCCTCGCCCGTGACGGGGCCCTCGGCTGGGCCGGGCTGTGCCGGCTGGTCACCGCCGCCCACGCCGATGTGCCCGATGGGAGCCGCCCCCTGCTCGCCCGCTCCGCGCTGCCCGCCGAAGGGCTCACCGTGCTGCTCGGCCCCGCCTCCGAGGTGGGCCGGGCGCTGAGTGCCGGCCGCCCCGACCTGGCCGCCGCGCTGCTCGCCCCCTGGCGCGAGCTGTACGGCGACGGCCTGCGGCTGGAGGCCGTCCACCACGGCCGCGACGGCACCGGGCCCGGTTCGCTGCGGCTCGCCGCCCGTACCGTCGGCTTCGCCGCCGAACAGGGGGTGCGGGCCGTGCTGACCAACGCCGTCCGGTACGCCGACCCCGGGCAGGGCCCGGTCGCCGATGTGCTCGACTCCGCCCGCCGGCTGGTTCCGGTCGACCCGCGCCGCGCCCCGCTCGACAGCGGTGAGCGCTGGCTCAAGGACGCCCGCGCGATGGCGGAGACCGCCGAGCGGATCACCTCCGCCGCCGGTCTCGCCCCCGGCGCCGGGGCCGGACTGATCGAGGAGACCCGGCGCACCGCCGACGCCTGCGTCGTCGCCCCCGGGGCCGACCTCGGCATCGGCTCCGTCCACTTCCCCGAACCGCGCCTGGTCGGCGCGGACCGGCGTACCGCCCAGCGGGTCCTGGCCTCGCGCGCCGCGGCCGGCATGGTGCTGCGCGGCTACGACCGCAGGCCCGC
The DNA here is from genome assembly GCF_042799575.1 of Streptomyces sp. NPDC057682. Lineage (NCBI taxonomy): Bacteria > Bacillati > Actinomycetota > Actinomycetes > Kitasatosporales > Streptomycetaceae > Streptomyces > Streptomyces sp. NPDC057682. The sequence goes on from NZ_JBHVIN010000024.1 coordinate 68,806, forward strand.
GTACTGGGAGCGGATGCACCACGAGCTGGACATCATCGCCCACCACGGGTTCGCCTCCTACTTCCTCACCGTCGCCCGGGTGGTCGACGACATCCGGGAGATGCGGGTGCGGGTGGCCGCCCGGGGCTCCGGGGCCGGCTCGCTGGTCAACCACCTCCTCGGCATCGCCCACGCCGACCCGGTCGAGCACGGACTGCTGATGGAGCGCTTCCTGTCCAAGCGCCGCTTCGTGCTCCCCGACATCGACATCGACGTCGAATCGGCCCGCCGCCTCGACGTCTACCGCGCGATCATCGGCCGCTTCGGCACCGAACGGGTCGCCACCGTCGCCATGCCCGAGACCTACCGGGTGCGCCACGCCATCCGGGACGTCGGCGCCGCGCTCTCCATGAACCCGGCCGAGACCGACCGGCTCGCCAAGGCCTTCCCGCACATCCGGGCCCGCGACGCCCTCGCGGCCATGGAGGAACTGCCCGAACTGCGCGAGGTGGCACGGGAGAAGGAGAAGTACGGACGGCTCTGGGAGCTGGTGGAGGCGCTGGACGCGCTGCCGCGCGGGACCGCCATGCACCCGTGCGGGGTCCTCCTCTCGGACGCCACGCTGCTGGACCGCACCCCCGTCGTGCCCACCAGCGGCGAGAACTTCCCGATGTCCCAGTTCGACAAGGAGGACGTGGAGGACCTGGGGCTGCTCAAGCTCGATGTGCTCGGAGTGCGGATGCAGTCGGCGATGGCGCACGCGGTCGCCGAGGTGAAGCGGGTCTCCGGGCGCGAGGTGGATCTGGACGGCGTGGAGCCGGGCGACCCCGAGACGTACCGGCTGATCAGGACCGCCGAGACGCTGGGCTGCTTCCAGATCGAGTCGCCCGGCCAGCGCGATCTGGTGGGCAGGCTCCAGCCCGCGGACTTCCACGATCTGGTGGTCGACATCTCGCTGTTCCGGCCGGGTCCGGTCGCCGCCGACATGGTGCGCCCGTTCATCGAGGCCCGGCACGGCCGGACGCCGGTCCGCTATCCGCACCCGGACCTGGAGGAGCCGCTGCGCGAGACGTACGGCGTGGTGGTCTTCCACGAGCAGATCATCGAGATGGTCCATCTGATGACCGGCTGCGGCCGGGACGAGGCCGACCGGGTCAGGCGCGGGCTCTCCGACCCCGAGTCGCAGGGCCGGATCAGGGTCTGGTTCGCCCGGCACGCGGCGGCGCGGAAGTACGGGGCGGAGGTGATCGCCCGTGCCTGGGAGATCATCGAGGCGTTCGGCAGTTACGGCTTCTGCAAGGCGCACGCGGTCGCCTTCGCCGTGCCGACGTACCAGTCGGCCTGGCTGAAGGCGCACCACCCGGCGGCCTTCTACGCCGGGCTGCTCACCCACGACCCCGGGATGTACCCGAAGCGGCTGCTGCTGGCGGACGCGCGGCGGCGCGGGGTGCCGGTGCTGCCGCTGGATGTGAACCGGTCGGCGGCCGCTCATCAAATCGAACTGGTGTCTGACGAAAGGGGAAGGGAAGGGCGCTGGGGGCTGCGGCTCGCGCTCTCGGACGTCCACGGCATCAGCGGGGCCGAGGTCGCCCGGATCGAGGCCGGACAGCCGTACACCTCGCTGCTGGACTTCTGGCAGCGGGCCCGCCCCGGCCGCCCGGCCGCCGAACGGCTGGCCCAGGTCGGCGCGTTGGACGCGTTCGGCGCCAACCGCCGCGATCTGCTGCTGCATCTGTCCGAACTGCACCGCGCCCAGCGCGGCGCGGGCTCCGGGGCGCAGCTCCCGCTCGGCGGCGGCCACCGCACCGGTTCGCTCGGCCTGCCCGACCTCAACGAGGCGGAACGGCTCAGCGCCGAACTGGGCGTGCTGAGCATGGACGTCTCGCGCCATCTGATGGGCGATCACCGGGCGTTCCTGGAGGAGCTGGGCGTGGTCAGTGCCCAGCGGCTGCGCGAGGCGAGGCACGGGGACACCGTGCTGGTCGCGGGCGCCAAGGCGGCGACCCAGACCCCGCCGATCCGCTCCGGCCGCCGGGTCGTCTTCACCACCCTGGACGACGGTACGGGCCTGGTCGACCTGGCCTTCTTCGACGACAGCCACGCCGCCTGCGCCCACACCGTCTTCCACTCCTGGCTGCTGCTGGTGCGGGGGGTGGTGCAGCGGCGCGGGCCGCGCAGTCTGAGCGTGGTCGGCGCGGCCGCCTGGAACCTGGCGGAGCTGGCCGAACTCCGCCGCACCGGCGGGCTCGACGCGGTCGCGGACCGGCTGGCGCGGCCCTCAGGGACGGCGGCGGCCGGCGAGGAGGGCGGCGCCCCGGAGGAACCGGCCGCCGACGACGGCGGACGGCGGATCAGGATGCCCACCGGGTACGAGATGAACCCCTGGGCCGATCTCCGGCCGGCCGGTGAAGGGGCGCCGACCGGAAGGAAGTTGTGGCACCAGAGCCCGGGGAGCGCGGGATGAGCGGGCCGGCCGGCATCCTCTGCCTGCGCTTTCGCACGGTCGACGGCGACCCCCCGGACGGCGCCGGTTACGCCGGACTGCTCGCGCTGCTCGGCTCGTTCACCCCGCTCGTCGAGGCGGCGCCGCCGGACGGGGCGCTCGCCGATGTGCGCGGCGCCCTGCGCTACTTCGGGCGCGATGTGGCCGGGCTGGCCTCGGTGATCCGGGTCCGCGCCCTGGCCCTGCACGGGGTGGACTGCGCGATCGGAGCGGCCGGCAACCCCATGCTGGCCCGGATGGCGGCGCGCCGGGCCGTTCCGGGGACGACCTTCGTGGTGCCCGCCGGGGAGGAGGCGGCCTTCCTCGCCGACCGGCCGGCCGCCGCGCTGGACGGGGTCGGACCGGCGACGGCCCGTGCCCTGTGCGGCTACGGGCTCGACTCCGTCGGCCGGATCGCGGCCGCCCCGCTCGGCACCCTCCAGCGGATCACCGGGGTGCGGACCGGCCGCGAGCTGTGGGAGCGGGCGCAGGGCATCGACCGCAGCGCCGTCGTGCCGGACGCCGCAGCCCGTTCCCTCGGCGCCGACCGGACCTTCCCGCGCGACGAACTGGACCGCGAGCGGCAGCGGCGCGCGCTCATGTCGCTCACCGAGGAGCTGGGGGCGCGGATGCGCGGTACGGGACAGGTGTGCCGCTCGCTCGCGGTCTCCGTACGCTGCGCCGACCGGACCGGTTACGCGACGCTGACCCGCAGTCGTGCGCTCCGGGAGCCCACCGCGCACTCCGCGGACCTCACCGCGCTCGCCTACCGGATCCACGACTCCTTCGGTCTGCAACGGGCCCGGGTGCGGGGGATCGCGCTGCGCGCCGAGGGGCTCGGGGACGCCGGGCGGGCCGCGCACCAGCTGACCTTCGATCCGGTGGACGAGCGGGCGCGGCGGATCGAGGCGGTCGCGGACCGGCTGAGGGAGCGGTTCGGGCCGAGGGCCGTGATGCCGGGGCGGCTCGCGGCCTGATCGGTGCGCCGGACTCCCCTGGAGGGCGGGGCGGGGCGTGCGTCCGCGCCGTGGGAGCGAACATTTTTTACCGACGCGTAACTTCCCAGAGGACCCTACTCCTGCGTAATTTGGCATGAGCACGCCGAATCTCGCGTGCCGCAGAACCCGTGGTCCGGGCCGCAGGGCGCACAGACATCGCACCTCCCTCGAGCCGCAAGGAGACCGCACGATGCCGTCCCGAACCCGCGCGCCGCGCACCCGTACCGTCCTCGCCGCACTGCTCCTCGCCGTCGCCGCCGCCGTCCCCACGGCGACCGCCGCGACGGCCGCCCCCGCCGCCGCCTCCCGAGGCTGGAACGACTACTCCTGCACCCCGTCGGCGGCGCACCCCCGCCCCGTCGTCCTCGTCCACGGAACCTTCGGGAACTCCGTCGACAACTGGCTGGTCCTCGCGCCCTACCTGGTCGAACGGGGCTACTGCGTCTACTCGCTCGACTACGGGCAACTGCCCGGCGTGCCGGTCTTCAACGGCCTCGGCCCCGTCGAGCAGTCGGCCGGACAGCTCGCCGCCTTCGTCGACAAGGTCCTCGCCGCCACCGGCGCGTCCGAGGCGGACCTCGTCGGCCACTCCCAGGGCGGCATGATGCCGAACTACTACCTCAAGTTCCTCGGCGGAGCGGCCAGGGTCAACGCCCTCGTCGGGCTCGCACCCGACAACCACGGCACCACGCTCCTCGGCCTGACCAAGCTGCTGCCGTACTTCCCCGGCGCGGCGTACCTGCTCGAAGCGGGCACGCCCGGACTCGCCGACCAGGTCGCCGGATCCCCCTTCGTCACCAAGCTCAACTCGGTCCCCGACACCGTCCCGGGAGTGCGCTACACCGTCATCTCCACCCGGTACGACGAGGTCGTGACGCCGTACCGGACCCAGTTCCTGGACGGACCCGGTGTGCGCAACGTCCTGCTCCAGGACCTGTGCCCGCTCGACGTGTCCGAGCACGTGGCGATCGGCACCGTCGACCGGATCGCCTTCCACGAGGTGGCGAACGCCCTCGACCCGGCACACGCCACTCCGACCACCTGCGCCTCGGCCATCGGCTGAGTCCGGGGGCCCGACCGAATCCGGTCCGGGCGGGCGTGGCCGGTTCCCGCCCGGACCGGCACCACTGTCAGTGGCGGATGGCACGATCGTTCCATGACGACGATCGACTGGGACTCGGCCGCCGGCTCCTTCGACGAGGAACCGGACCACGGACTGCTCGACCCCGTGGTGCGGCACGCCTGGGCGCAGCGGCTGGAGACCTGGCTGCCGCGCGGGCGGTGCGATGTGCTGGACCTGGGCTGCGGCACCGGAAGCCTCTCGCTGCTCGTGGCGGGCCAGGGCCACCGGGTCACCGCCGTCGACCGGTCGCCGCGCATGGTCGAGCAGGCCCGCGCCAAGCTGCGGGGCACCGGCACCGAGGTGCTCACCGGGGACGCCGTGGCACCACCGGTCGGCGCACAGCGCTTCGACGTGGTCCTCGCCCGCCATGTCGTCTGGCTGCTCCCCGACCCCGAGGCCGTGCTGCGGCACTGGTTCGGACTGCTGAAACCCGGCGGCCGGCTGGTCCTGGTGGAAGGCGTGTGGAACGGGGTCGGGCTCTCCGCCGCCCGGCTCACCGCCCTGCTCTCGCCCCTCACCGAACGGATCCACCACGAACCGCTCTCCGGCGACCGCGACCTGTGGGGCAAGGAGGTCCACGACGAGCGCTACGCCCTGGTCGCCCGCGCCGAACCGCCCCGCCGGCACACCGAGGTCGTCGACGTCCATCTGATCCTGCGCCGGGGCCCCGACGTCCTGCTCGCCCGCCGCTCCGGCACGGGATACGCGGACGGCCTGCTGCACGCCCCGTCGGGGCACGTGGAGGACGGCGAGGACGTCCGCGAGGCGATGCTCCGCGAGACGGCCGAGGAGATCGGTGTCGCGCTCGAACCGGAGGAACTGCGTGCGGCGTTGGTCATGCAGCACCGGGGGCCCGGCGGGAACCCCCGTACCGGCTGGTTCTTCGAGGCGGCGTACGATCCGGACCGCCCGCCCGTCAACCGGGAGCCCGACAAGTGCTCCGAGCTGGGCTGGTTCCCGCTGGACGCCCTTCCGGACGACATGGTCGCCTACTGCCGGGCCGGTCTCGACGGATACCGGGCGGGGGAGCGCTTCCTGATCCACTGGCACGAGGACGGCGACCCCGTCGCGTACGCGCCCTCCGCCGCCCGCCGGGCCGTCCCGCTGCCGCCGGGCGGGGCGCGCACCGGACGGCTCCACCACATCGAGCTGTGGGTGCCCGATCTGGCGGCGGCCGCTCCCGGCTGGGGCTGGCTCCTGGGCGAGCTGGGCCATGTCCCGTACCAGCGCTGGGAGCACGGGCGCAGCTGGCGGCGGGGCGACAGCTATGTGGTGATCGAGCAGTCGCCCGATCTGGCCCCCGGGGCGCACGAGCGGCGCCGCCCCGGCCTCAACCACCTGGCTTTCCACGTCGAGGACCGGGCCGCCCTCGACGCGCTGGTGGCCCGCGCCCCCGGCCACGGCTGGCGGCTGCTCTTCGCGGACCGCCATCCCCACGCGGGCGGGGACGAGCACGTGGCCGCGTATCTGGAGGACGCGGCGGGATACGAGGTGGAGCTGGTGGTGGGCTGAGCCCCGACCGTCCCGGACCGGGGCGGAACCCAGGTGTCGACTCCGCCCCGGTCCCGCCCCTTCGAGACGGCCGGGACCGGGCCGGTGCCCAGGACGCGGTCAGGCCAGCAGGCCGGCGAACCCCCGGTCCGTGCGCGCCAGCCGTTCCAGTTCGTCCAGGGCCGCCACCGCGGCCCGCGCCGCCCGGGGATCGCGCGCCGCCAGCCCGCTCTCCTCGAACTCGTCCTCGTCCAGCCGCAGTACGGCGGACCGGTCCGCCGACACCCACAGATCCAGGTCCAGGTCCTCGACCAGCAGCTCCCCGTCCCGCAGCACGGCCGGGCGGGTCACGTCGCAGTACCAGCCCTTGAGCTCGCCCGCACCGGACCGGACCTCCTTCACCGCGAACCAGGCGTCGCGCCAGTAGTGCTCGGTGAAGACGTCGCCCGGTTCGAACCGTACGAAGCCGAAGTCACGGACCCCCGGCGCGGCCCAGGGCGCCCGGACCGTTACCCGGACCCCGTCGTCGGACACCAGGGCGGCGGGGTACCGGATCTTGGTCCGTCCCGCCTTGACCAGGACGACGGTCAGGGCGGTGCCGTCCGCCCCCGTGGCCGGGGCGTCAGCCGAGGGCGCGGACATGACGCACCTCCGTGGCGCAGTGGGCGTAGCCGAACCAGCGGTTGACCGCCAGCATCGGCGCGTTGTCGGCGTCGTTGCCCGTGTAGGCGTCGGTGTAGCCGGCGGCGCGCGCCCGGTGCAGCGAGTCGTTCTTCGCGAGCTTGGCGAAACCGCGGCCGCGGTGCGCCCGCCGGGTGCCCGTCATCCCCGACCAGTAGCGGTCCACCCCGTCGGTCTCCGCCACGCTGAACGCCGCCACCTGCCCGCCGGCCAGCACGACCGAGGTCAGCGCGTGGTCGAGGCAGGGGCTGTTCCAGGTCTCGGCGAGCCACTCCTCGTAGTCCGCGAGACGGGTCGGGATGTCGCCGGGCTCGTCCTCCGTGGTCTCGGCGTCCGCCTCGAACAGCGGGCGCGGATCGTCGGCGAAGTCGGCGGCGGTGCGCAGCTCCACCCCGGCCGGAGGCTCCTGACGCGGCGGCAGCGTGCCGCCCGCCAGATCGAGATGCAGGAAGTGCGCGGAGCGGCTCGGCGCGTACCCGTGCTTCTCGGCGAACGCCCGGTTGCCCGGGGTGTCCAGCACCCAGCTGTAGACCGTGGTCGCACCGGCCAGGGCCAGATGCTCCTCGGCCGTGCGCAGCAGCAGCGAACCGGCTCCGTGCCCGGTCCGCTCCGGATGGGTGTACGGATTGAAGAACGCCTGTCCGGGCTCGGGGCTGTCGTGCGCCAGGCCGACCTGCGCCGTCGCGATCAGCTCGCCGTCCTCCTCCGCGACCAGCAGCCGGTAGTGCTTGCCGGGGGCGGCGCTCTCCAGATCGAAGACGACCTGTTCCGGGGTGGTGACCATGAACGGGAGCGCCGCGCGCCGCACCCGTACCCAGTCCTCGGCGTCGGAGGGGCGGAAGTCGCGCACGATGACAGTCATGCGCCGGACGCTACCCACCGGTCCGGCCCGCCCGCCTCCGAATTTCCGGCGGTGGGGCAGAATCGGGGCCGTGACTCCCAAGATCTCCGTGGACCCGGACGCGGACGCCGCCCCGTACGAGCAACTGCGCACCCAGATCTCCGAACTGGCCCGCTCCGGTGCGCTGCCGGTCGGCCACCGGCTCCCGACCGTACGCGGCTTCGCCGAGGAGCTGGGCCTGGCGGCGAACACCGTCGCCAAGGCCTACCGGGCGCTGGAGGCGGACGGGGTGATCGAGACCCGTGGCCGCAACGGGACCTTCGTCGCCGCCGCCGGGGACGCCGCCGAACGCCACGCGGGCGCCGCGGCCCGCACCTACGCCGAGGACGCCCACCGGCTGGGCCTGTCCCGGGAACGCGCCCTGGAACTGGCCCGGGACGCGATCCGGGCCGTCTACCCGGACTGACGGCCCGCCGGCTCCCCGGGACCCGCCGCCGGGCCCCGGACGGCCGCCGGCGGCTGCCCCAGGGTGCGCACCACCGAGCCGAGGACCTGGTCCATCGGGCAGGGCCCGTGACTCCGGGAGTCCTCGCTGTGCGGGCTGTCCCCGACCACCGCCAGGCAGCCGGCCGGCACCGGCGCGCCGCCGAAGGGCTCGCCCGCCAGGGCGACCGCGCGCTTGATGTACCACTCGGTCGCCGCCAGGTCCCGGCCGACCGGCGCCTTGCCCCGCCACGCCGTGCCCGGTTCGGGGCAGGCGACCACGACGATGCCGTCCCGGCGCACGCCGCGCGTCCCGCGCCGTATCAGCACCCGGGTGCCCGGCCGCAGCGTCGGCATCATGCTGTGGCCGCGCACGGTCACGGCGACGTAGGTGTACCGCACCCACCAGGCGGCCAGTCCGGCCGCGAGCAGACAGCCGGCCATCCCGCCCAGGACCGCCGCGGTCACGAGACCCGGCCGTCCCGCACCCGGACCACCCGGTCGCAGCGCTCCACCACATGGGCGTCGTGCGTGGCCAGCACCACCGTGACGCCCGTCCGCTCCCGCAGCCCGGCCAGCAGGTCCAGCACGTCCTCCCCGGACCGCGAGTCCAGATTGCCCGTCGGCTCGTCCGCGAGGATCAGCCGGGGACCGCCGATCAGCGCGCGGGCGACGGCCACCCGCTGCTGCTGGCCGCCCGACAGCTTCGAGGGCAGCGCCTGCTCCCGGCCCTCCAGCCCCACCGAGGCCAGCAGTTCACGGGCGCGGGCCCGCCGGTCGAAGTCCACCCGGTGGGGCAGCACCGGAGCGATGACGTTGTCCAGCGCGGTCAGCGCGGGCAGCAGATGGAAGCGCTGGAACACGAACCCCACCCGGCGCCGGTACGCCGCCAGTTCCGCCCGGCTCATCGAGGTGACGCGCTCCCCGTCCACGTCGATCGTCCCCGAGTCGGGCCGGTCGAGCGCGCCCAGCAGATACAGCAGCGTCGACTTGCCCGAACCCGAGGGCCCGGTGAGTGCGACGAACTCGCCCCGGCCGATCTCCAGATCCACCCCGTCACAGGCACGGACCGGGCTGCTCGTGCCGGCCCCGTACGTCTTGTGCAGGTCGTTCACCCCGATCATCGCGGTGCTCACACCTCCACCTCCCTGTCCTGCGCGTACCCGGACGCCTGGAGGGTGAAGAGTCTCGCGTACTCGCCCTTCAGGTCCATCAGTTCGTCGTGGCTGCCGCACTCCCGCATCCGGCCGTCCTCCAGGACCACGATGCGGTCGGCCCGGCGCACGGTGCCCAGCCGGTGCGAGATCAGCAGACTCGTCGTGCCCTCGCGGTAGGAGCGCAGCCGCTCGTGCAGCCGCTGCTCGGCCGCCGCGTCGAGTCCGGCGCTCGGTTCGTCCAGGACGAGCAGGTCGCGGCCCTCCCGGAGCATCGCCCGCGCCAGTGCCAGGCGCTGCCACTGACCGCCCGAGAGCGTGACGCCCACCGCGTCCGGGTCCTCGTCGTCGGCGTCCGGGAAGATCCGGGACAGCATCGTGTCGTAGCCGCGCGGCAGCCGGGAGACGAAATCGTGCGCGTCCGCCCGGCGGGCGGCCCCGGCGATCCGCTCCGGATCGTCGAGACGGCGCAGATCGCCCATCGCGATGTTGTCCCGCGCCGACAGGTCGTACGCCACCCGGTCCTGGAACACCGCGCTGATCCGCTCCCTGAGCAGGGCCGGGTCCATGGTGCGGATGTCCGTGCCGTCCCAGCGGACCGTGCCGCGCGTCGGGTCGTACAGCCGGCACAACAGCTTGACCAGCGTGCTCTTGCCCGCGCCGTTGAGCCCCACCAGCGCGACCGACTCGCCGCGTTCGAGGGTCAGGCTCACCCCGCGCAGCACCCACGGCCCGTCGTCCCCGTACCGGAACCAGACGTCGTCCAGTTCGATGCGGTCGCGCAGCGGGGGTACGGGCAGCGGGTCGGCCGGGACCGGAAGGTCGGTGGGCAGCCGCCGTATGTCGACATAGTGACGGAAGGTCAGCAGGGCCTGGTAGCCGCTGGTGACATGGAGGATCGAGGAGTTCAGCACCCCCTGCACCCCGGCGGAGGCGCCGAGGAACGCCGAGACGTCACCGGCCCCGAACCGCCCGGACCGCGCCCCGTGGATCATCCAGGCGAGCCCGCACACGGCGATGACCGCGCCCAGCGCGGTGGTCGGCGTCTGGAAGGCGAGGACCCGGCGGTCGAGCCGCTCCTCCGCCGCGTTGATGTCCCGGGTCTCCTCGTTCATCCGGCGGAGGAGGAAGCCCCCGGCACCGAACAGCCGGACCTCCTTCACGGCGGCCAGGTCCAGCATCATGCTCTGGTAGAAGAGCTGGCGGCGGTTGCGGGGGCTGATCGTCCACATCATCCGGGCCTGCCGGCGGCTGAGCGACACCTGGACGAACAGCGCCGGCACCGCCGCCGCCACGGTGAACACCGTCAGCCAGGGCGAGATCGCGGACAGCACCACGGCGAGCCCCGTCACGGCCGTGGCCTGCTGCACCAGCCCGAACAGCGCGGTGGTGATCTGGTCGGGCGCCCCGGTCGCCGAGTCCTGCGCCAGCCGCAGCCGGTCCAGGAACTCCGGGTCCTCGAAGCGGGACAGCCCGACGAACCCCTCCACCTTCCCGTACAGCTCCTTCTGCGCCCGGTAGGCGATCCCGCGGCGCAGCCGGGACTTGGTGTAGTCCGAGGCGTACGGAAGGACCGCCAGCAGGGTGCCGCACAGACCGATCCCCGCCACGAGCGTCATCGGCGAGACACCGCCCGGCGTGCGGCCGTCACCCACGAAGTCGAAGAGCCATTTCGTGAGCAGGGTGATCCCGGCGGGCAGCAGCCCCTGCACCACGGTCAGCAGGACCTGGCAGACGAAGGCGGCCGGCCCCGCCCGCCAGGTCAGGGCCAGCGCCGCGCCCGCTCCGGTGAGCAGTCCGCGCGGACCGCCCAGCCGGTGGACGGCGGACTCCTGGCCCGCGCTCACGCCGGGAGGCCTTCCAGCACCGGGTTGGTGCCCGCCTGGGCGTAGGTGACCGTGCCGTCGGGGTCCGTCAGCACGGTGGTCGGCGTCGCCTCGATCGAGTACAGCGTGGAGAGCGGTCCCGCGGTCTCCTCGACGACCACGGTCGCGATCCCCGCCAGCGGCTCGGCCATGCGGTGTGCGTCGTCCGCGTCCCCGGCGATCACCACGATCATCTGGCCGGCGTCCATGCCGGTGCGCCGGGCGAACTCGGGGAGGTCGGCCACCGCCATGGTGCAGGCCGAGCAGTCCGTGGAGAGGAAGGTCAGCGCCCCCTGACGGCCCTTCAGGGACGCCGCGGTGACCGTCCCGCCCGCCACCGTGTCGGCCGTGAAGTCCGGAAGCGGAGCACCGGTCTCGGGGCCGGAGTCGATCGTGCCGAAGGGCTGTTGCCGCTCGGACTCCTGGCGGCGCAGCCGCCGGACGACCGCGAGGGTCAGCAGCAGGTTGAGTACGGTGACGGCTCCCACGAGCACGAGCGCGGCGGTCAGATAGATCATGCCCATTCCTCTTTCATGAGATCTTCAGCAGATCGACGATGTCGTCGTAGAAGGCGGTCACGGCGGTGACGACCACCGCGGCCGTCGCGCAGACGACGAGCGCCGGGACGGCGGCCGAGAGCACCCCGGCCGCCCCGGGACCCCAGCAGCCCAGACAGGCCAGGGCCAGCAGGAAGCCGTTGCGCACCACATGGCGCCGGCCGAGCCGGGCCGTGGGCCGGCCGAAACAGGCGCAGCGCACCTCGGTGCGCGCCACCGTCGCCAGGACCGCGAGGGCGGTGAAGCCCGCGGTGAGGACGGCGGCGGCGGCGAGGCCGGGACCGGCGGTCTGCCGGGGCCCCAGCAGCGCGAGACCGGTGGCGGCCTCGGCGGTGACCAGCAGCAGCGCGGCGGGCCGGGTGAACCGCCGCGCGAAGCCGCGTCCGGACGTTCCCGGGCCGGGCGGGGCCTTCCGGACACGGCCGAGGGCCCGGCCCGCCCGGGTCAGCAGGGGCCGCACCATCTCCAGGGTGTCCGGGAACGCCCGCACCTTGGCGAGTGCGGAGACCAGGAAGATCCCCGCGAGCGCCCAGCGCACCGTCAGTACCGCGTAGTCCACGGCGTTCACTCCTCCGCCAGCAGCCGGGCGGTGGGGTGCCGCCGCTGGATCAGTACGGGGACGAGGGCCGCGGCGGCGGAGAGCAGGGTGCCCGCGGCGACCACGGCGCAGGCCGCGGGCACGAGGTCCGTCCAGCCGCCGGGGGAGAGCCGGAGCGCCGCCGCCCCGCCGAGCAGCGCCCCGCCGAGCGAACCCAGCAGCCCGATGAGCGCACCCTCCAGCAGCACCAGCCGGGTGACGACCGCGTCGCCCCAGCCGACCGCCCGCAGCAGGGCGAACTCGGCGGCCCGCTCCTGGACGCCCAGATACATCACGTCGCCCACGGCCACGACGGACAGCACCGCCATCGTCACCACCGCGGCCACATCGGTGGCACGGACCTGTACGGAGACGGTCTCGCCGAGCAGCGAACCGGCGAGTGTCCCCTTGAAGGCGTAGGCCGCCGCCAGCAGGACCAGCGCCGCCGCCGACGCCGTCGCCACGGCGGCGGCGCCCAGCAGGCTCCGCCCCCTGGCCCGGACCGCGCCCGCGAGGGCCAGCCCGGTCACCCCGGCGAACATCCGGGCCCGGCCCCCGGTGGAGAGCGCCGGGCGCAGCGCGGTGGCGGGCGGGACCCGGGAGGCCAGCCAGGCCGGGACCCCGCCCGCGGCGGCCGCGACGGCCAGCGCCACGGGCACGGCGGCCAGCAGATGTCCGGCCGGGGCGTCCACCCCGAGGGCGCGCGAGGCCCCCCAGGCCACGCCCGCCCCGAGGATCCCGGCCACCGTGCCGAGCAGCAGCACCTCGCCCAGGACCAGGCCGAAGAGATGACGCCGCCGCCATCCCACCGCGGCGAGCAGGCCCAGTTCGGCCCGGCGGGCCCGGACGGAGGAGGCCGCCGCGTTCCCGACGAAGAGCACACAGACCACCAGTACCAGCGCGAGCAGGACCAGGGACTTCGTGTCGGAGGCCCGGATGATCCGCTCGGCCACGTTCTTCCTGCTCCACCACTCGGTGAGCGCCAGCGCGGGCCGGCCGTTCGTCCCGGCGGGCAGGTCGACGGTGAGCCGGGCCGGGGACGAGCCGAGCGTGATGTCCACGCGCAGTCCGGGGATCCGGCCGACGGACTCGGCGGCCTGCCGCACGCGTTCCCGGGAGACCGCGTCCGCGCCGGTCACCCCGGCCACCTTGACCCGGATCGCCGAGACCGGCGCGGCGGCCTGTTCCGACGTCAGATAGCCGTGGTCGCCGAGCCAGCGCGCCGCCGCCGTCGAGGTCAGCAGCAGCGGCGGCTGTTGGATGTACGAGGTGGGGGACGAGGCGGGGCGCAGCGCCCGGCCGCCGAGCAGCTTCCTGGACCGGGCGTCGGCGCCGGTGAGCGCCGGCTGCCCGTAGGTGCCGAGCGGCAGCCGGCTCCCGGCGTCGAACTCCGGCAGCCGTTCCGGATCGAACGTCCCGACCACCTCCGGCAGCGCCGAGGGGCGTTCGAACTGTTCGCCCTGCGGCACCAGCGAGCGGAACCAGACGTCCTGCCCGTCCAGCGGCAGCAGGGTGGCCGCCTTGTCGGGACGGGGCACGGTCCGGGGCCGTACGGTGCCGTCCGGACCGGAGTCGTAGGAGACGGGCCCGGTGGCCAGGAGCGAGCCGAGACCGACGGCGAGCTGCTCGCCGGACCGCTGCTCGGGCTGCCGGGACGCGGCGTCGAACCGCTTGTCCAGCAGGGGGCGACCGGCGCCCTCGCGGGTGAGGGTGACCTCCACCGTCAGGTCGCCGGCGGCGCGGGAGGACCGCAGGACGGGCAGCACCGCCCCGGGCACCTCGTCCGCGCCGGCGGGCACGGTCCGGGGCGCGGCGGAGGTCAGATAGCGGCCCTCGGTCACCGCCCCGGCCAGCCCGAAGAGCCTGGACTCGGCCTCCGGGTCGATGCCCGCGACAAGGGAGGTGACCGGGAAGGCGAAGACGACCCGGGTGCGGGGGCCGGAGCCGCCGGGCGAGGCCTGCTCGCCCCGTGCGGTCACTCCTGACCAGGACAGACAGGTCACGGCGGCGCTGAGTCCGGTGGACTGCTCCTCGGCGCGGAGCCCTCCCTTGCACACCTCGCGTCGCTTCCCGGAGGGCAGCACCTCGAAGTAGCGGTCCGTCAGGTACTGGGCCTTGCCGTCGGCCTCCTGCCGCGACACCGGTGTGCCGGGCACGGTCTCCAGCGGGTACGGGGTGATGAACACGGTGTGCGGCCGCTGCGGGAGCGCGGACAGACCGCCGTCGTAGTGCCAGGTCCGGCCGAGCTCGAAGACACCGCGGGTGCCCCGGGGCACCAGACCGGCCAGGTCGACGGAGACCGCGCCCGGTTCGGTGGCGTAGCCCAGCACCTCCAGCGGGGCGGCGACCTCGACGCCCGGCACCCGGCGCACGGCGGCGAGCTGGTCGAGCGTGATGCCGCCGTAGACGTCGGAGAGCGAGTTGGGACGGATGAGGCCCTGCGCGTTCTCCAGGTCCTGGGCCGCGCCGGGCGGGCGGATCAGCAGGTCGTACGCGCCCCGGCTCTTGGCCACGGTGCCGGTGACGGTGAGCCGGGCGGACCGCGTGGTGGCGGACAGCACGGCGAACGAGGAGACGGCCACCAGGATCCCGACGAGGAGCGCCAGCGAGCGCGCCCAGTGGCTCAGCAGGCGGTGCCGGATCAGCCGGAGCACAGGCCCTCCTCGTCGGGATCCATGGGGACGGGGCGCGGCGGATCAGCGGTCGGCCGCGCCGGTCAGCCGGCGTACGTCAGCAGGAGATGCCGCAGTACTTCCAGGCGCCGCAGTACGGGGCGGTGCAGGAGCTGCCGTTGGCCATGTAGCAGCACCGCGCGAACTGCCGGATGCCCTGCTCGCACTTGTACTGCTTGTACGAGGAACAGCCGGTGCCGCAGGTGACGCAGGCGGCCTGCGCCTCGGCTTCGGGCGCCAGCTTGCTGAGCAGGGTGTCGCCGAGTGCCGTAAGGAACTTCACGGGATTCGCCTCTTCTCATCGGTGCGCCTCGGTCGGAGAACTGCGGCCCGGCACGGTGGTTCGGGCCGCGGCGGTTCCGCGTCGGGCCCAGGGGCGCGCACGGGTCGCCGCGATGCGCCGGGAGCCGCAGGAGATGACTCCTGTCCGCGGGGCATTGGCATAGACCAATGGAGTAGACCATCCGTCCGGAGGGGCTGCAACCCCTGGTATCCCATGTGACGCAGGCCACGTCGTGAGGGTGCTGCGCCATAAGTGGCGCGTGGGGCCTAAGTGTTGACGCATCGTCGCCCGCGTTCCGGTTCCATGCCGGGTGAGTTCGGGTGGCGCGGTGCGCGGATTCCGCCGTCGTGCGGTCGGATCCGGATATGACGCGATCTCAGAAGGGCGTCGACAGAACATCATTCGATGGACTTGGCATGGACACTACCGAAGTGGGCTTCGCTGCTGCTACCACTGGGTAGGCAGAGATCCTGCTGGTCGGT
Source organism: Streptomyces sp. NPDC057682 (assembly GCF_042799575.1). Taxonomy (NCBI): domain Bacteria; kingdom Bacillati; phylum Actinomycetota; class Actinomycetes; order Kitasatosporales; family Streptomycetaceae; genus Streptomyces; species Streptomyces sp. NPDC057682. Next base: position 84,474 of record NZ_JBHVIN010000024.1, read on the forward strand.
CCAAGGGAGGTTCCCCCCGTGAAATTGTCCAGACTCGTGGCCTTCTCGTCCTCACTGTTCCTCGGTGCCGTCATCGCGCTCACCGGGGCCGCCACCGCCAACGCGGCGGCCACCGTGCAGGGAGTCGACTACGTCGCCCTGGGCGACTCCTACTCCTCGGGGGTCGGCTCCGGCAGCTACACCAGCGAGAGCGGCAGCTGCAAGCGCAGCACCAAGGCCTACCCCCAGCTCTGGGCGAACGCCCACGCGCCGTCCTCCTTCGCGTTCACCGCCTGCTCCGGGGCGATCACCAGCGATGTGACCGCCAAACAGCTCGGCCCGCTCACCTCCTCGACCGACCTCGTCTCGATCTCCATCGGCGGCAACGACGCGGGCTTCGCCGACGTCATGACGACCTGTGTCCTCCAGTCGGAGTCCACCTGTCTCAACCGGATCGCCACCGCCCGCGGTTTCGTGGACTCCACGCTGCCCGGCCGGCTGAACACGGTGTACTCGGCGATCCGCGCCAAGGCCCCGAACGCGCACGTCGTCGTCCTCGGCTACCCCCGCTTCTACAAGATCGGCGGCAGCTGCGTCGTCGGTCTGAGTGACAAGGTGCGCTCCGCGATCAACGGCGCCGCCGACTACCTCAACGCCGCCACCGCCAAGCGCGCCGCCGACCACGGCTTCTCCTTCGGCGATGTGACCTCGGCGTTCACCGGGCACGAGATCTGCTCCGGGGACGCCTGGCTGCACAGCCTCAACTGGCTCAACATCGGTGAGTCCTACCACCCCTTCGCCTCCGGCCAGTCCGGCGGCTACCTGCCCGTGCTGAACGCGCTGGACTGATCCGGCGGGGGCCGGCGGACCGCCCTCCTCCGTCCGTCGCCGGGCGGCTGCGCGGACGGTCCGTCAACCTCCGTATCCGGGTACGCAATCCTTCGCCCGGGATACACGGGTGTCGGCGCGGGACGATAGGGTTAACCTGCCCGGACCGGGTGCCCTCGTACGGGTGGGGAGTGACATGGAACAGATAACGATGCGGAGCAGGCCACGGGTGCCTGCGATCACATGCGGGAGCGGTGCGACCAGTTCGCGCCTGGACCGTCATCTCGCGGTGCTGGGCGGCCCCGTCGTCCCGCAGCGCGAGTCCGCGGAGGCGACCTTGCTCATGCGTGAGCTGACCTCGCGCGACGCCGCGCACAGCCGTCGGAGCAGGAGCGCGCGCGTCTCGCTCTTCGCGCCGCTGCGGCGACTGCGCCGCTCGCTCTTCGGCAGCCGCCGCTGACCCGACGCCACCGGTCCCGGCATCGCGCCGCTGTCCGCTCTTCCGTCATCCCCGGAGCGGGCAGTGGCGCGCAGCCATGTCCGGGTGCGCTCGATGAACAGGGGTACTGAAATAATTCGGTGCCGAAGTACTTCTACACTGTGCGCATGTCCGAGAAGCGAGCCGCGCGCCTGAGCCCCGACGAACGAAGGGCGCAGCTGGTGGCGATTGGCGTGGACATGCTTGCGGAATGCTCGCTGGACGAGCTGTCCACGGACGAGGTGGCGCGCCGCGCCGGCATATCGCGCGGGCTGCTCTTCCACTACTTCGACTCCAAGCGGGACTTCTACCGCGCCGTCGTGCGGCGCGAGTGCGACGACTTCGCCGCCGCCACGGAGCCCGATCCCGCGCTCGAACCGGTCGCCTGGCTGCGCGCCTTCATCGCCGGTTTCGCCGCGTACGTCACGGAGCACCGCCGGGTCTACCTCACCCTGGTACGGGGCGCCGCCGGCAGCCGCCCGGCCGTCGAGGACATCGTGGAGTCCACCCGTACGGTGCTGGCCCGGCGGGTGGAGGAGGGGCAGCGGCGGCTCGGTATGCCGGACTCGCCGCGACTGCCCGTCGCCAGCCGGGCCTGGCTGGCCTTCGCCGAGGAGGCCGTCACCACCTGGCCGTCCGGTGGACCGGCCGGTCTCGGGGAACTGGGCGCCTTCCTGGAGTCCGGCTTCGTCTCCCTGCTCGGCGCCCTGGACCGCCCCGTCGCGCTGCGGGGCTGAGCCCCGGCGGACGGCTGCCGCCGGGGCCGTACGGGGCGTGCTACGCGTCGCCGCGCGCGTGCCGGCGCACCGCGAGGGGCACCGCGACCGCGAGCAGGACGGCCGACCAGAGCAGCGTCCCCGCCACCGGGTGCGCGACCGGCCAGGCGGCTCCGGCGGCCGGTGCCGCGTCGCCGCACAGCTCGCGGACGGCCGCGGCGACCGCGCTGATCGGGTTCCACTCCGCGAGGGCGCGCAGCCAGTCCGGCAGGTTCCCGGTCGGGATGTAGGCGTTGGAGAGCAGCGGCAGGACGAACGTGGCGCTGCCCACCTGTCCGGCGGCCTCCTCGTTCCGGATCAGCAGACCCAGCCAGCAGCCGACCCAGGAGGCGGCGAACCGGAAGAGCATCAGCAGCCCGAACGCGCCCAGCGCGGCGGCGGGCCCGCCCTCGATCCGCCAGCCGACCGCCAGTCCCACCAGGGCCAGCGGCACCGTGCCGGCGGCGGTCGTCAGCAGATCGGCCGCGGTCTGCCCGAAGGGCACGGCGGCGCGGCTCATCGGCAGGGTCCGGAACCGGTCCATCACGCCCCGGTGGCAGTCCTGGGCGGACTGGAACATCCCGGTCATGAGGCCGTTCGCGGCGGTCGCCGCCAGCAGTCCGGGGACCAGGAAGGCGCGGTACTCCCGCCCCGGGACGGCCAGGGCGCTGCCGAAGACGTACCCGAAGAACAGCAGCATCGTGATCGGCATCGTCTGGGTCAGGATCAGGAGGCCCGGGGCCGCCTTGATCCGCTGCAGATGGCGGCCGAGCACGGCCAGGCCGTCCGCGACCGGGGTGTGTGCGGCGGCCCGTGCGGGCCGCCCGGCCGCGAGGGGGGCGCCGACGCTCATGCCGCCGCCTCCTCGCCCGGGACGGCGCGGCCGGTCAGCCGCAGGAACACCTCGTCCAGGGTGGGTGGCCGCAGACTCGCGTCGACGACCGCCGCCCCCGCCGCGTCGAGCGCGCGGACGATGCGGGGGAGGGTGAGCGTGGGGTCCGTGGCGACCGCGCCCACCGTGCGGCGCTCGGGGTCGAGCGCGGGCGCGGCGCCCGTCAGCCGGTCCAGTACGGCCGCGGCCGGGGCCAGCGCCCCGGGGTGGGCGACGACGACCTCGGCGTATCTGCCGATCCCGGCCTTCAGTTCGGCGGGGGTGCCGCGGTGGGCGGCCCGGCCGCGGTCGACGAGCACGATGTCGTCCGCGAGCTGATCGGCCTCCTCCAGATACTGTGTGGTGAGCAGCACGGTGGTGCCGCGGCCCGCCAGTTCCCGCACCGCCGACCAGATCTGGTTGCGGCTGTGCGGATCGAGTCCGGTGGTCGGCTCGTCCAGGAACAGGACCGGCGGCCGGGCCAGCAGGCAGGCCGCCAGGTCCAGCCGGCGGCGCATCCCGCCCGAGTAGGTGCGGGCCGGGCGGTCGGCCGCCCCGGCCAGCTCGAAGCGTTCGAGCAGTGCGTCGGCGCGGGCGCGGGCCGCCGCGCCCCGGTAGGCGAGCAGCCGGGTGAACAGCCGCAGGTTCTGCCGGCCGGTCAGCTCGCCGTCGACGGAGGCGCTCTGCCCCGTGACGCCGATGGCCGCCCGCACGGCTGCCGCCTCCCGCACCACGTCGTGCCCGGCCACCCGGGCGCTGCCGCCGTCGGGGGCGGTCAGCGTGGTGAGGACGCGGACGGCGGTGGTCTTGCCGGCGCCGTTGGGCCCCAGCACTCCGCAGACGGTGCCCTCGGCGACGGCCAGATCGAGGCCGCGCAGCGCGTGGACGGTGCCGTAGCGCTTCCGCAGACCTTCACTAAGTACAGCGTACGTAGTTGTCATGCCGGACACGGTAGCGCACTACGTACGGTGTACGTAACTACCATGGTGGTCGAGGTGATGATCAATGGTGGGGCGACCCGCTGGACCCGAAGTGATCTGGGCGCGCCCCGAGCGTGCGGGGCGCGGCCCCAAGCCCGCGTACAGCCGTGCGGACATCGCGGCGGCCGCCGTGCGCATCGCGGACGCGGAGGGCTTCGACGCGGTGTCGATGCGCAAGGTGGCCGCCGAGCTGGGCTGCGGCACCATGTCGCTCTACAACTACGTCCCCCGCAAGGAGGACCTGCACGAGCTGATGCTCGACGCGGTCAGCGCCTGCTACGTCTATCCGGAGCCGTCCGGCGACTGGCGCGCCGATCTCCTGGCCCTCGCCCACCAGGCGCGGGGCATGATGCGCCGCCACACCTGGGTGCCCCGGCTGATGTCCCCGGTGTACGGGTTCAGCCCGAACAACCTGGCGTATCTGGAGTACGCGCTGAGCTGTCTGGACGGGGTCGACGCACCGTTCGGCGAGAAGATGGAACTCATCGCCATGGTCAACGGCGTGGTCACCACCTACACCGCCAACGAGATCGCCACGGCCGAGCGCAGCCGGTCGCTCCCCTGGTCCGAGGAGGAGGAACAGGCGGCCCGCACCGGCTATCTGATCAGCCAGATCATGACCGGGAAGTATCCGCGGATGGCGGCGGGCTTCGCCGAGGACCCCGGGCCGATCGATCTGGACGCCGTCTTCGACCGGGCACTCGCCCGGGTGCTGGACTCCTTCGGCCGCCCGTAGGGCGTGTAAGGACTTCCCCGTTGTCCGCAAGGCCTCCGGGCGGGCCCGCCGTCCCTCCCGTCACAGCAGCGCGAACTGCCCGTCCGGGCCCTCCTCGCGGTGGTCGAGGACCGACGCGGGCCGCCGGGCGGCCGCCGGCACCGGCAGGACGCCCGCCGCGCGCAACTCCCGCACCCCGATCTCCGGCCCCTCGGCCAGCGCCTCCTGCCGGGGGCGCAGTTCGGCGAGCAGCGCGAGCAGCGTGATCAGCTCCAGCAGCTCCGAGGTCCACTCCTGCGGCCAGCTCCTCGGGCGCAGGGCGGCCAGCCCGGTCGCCGCCTCCGGTGCCGCGCGGCGGCCGAACCACAGCTCCAGCATCCGCACCCCGCCCACTCGGAACTCCCAGGCCCCGGCGGGCACCGGGGCGATCCGTCCGGTGCCCACGGAGAGGGTCTGCTCCTCGGCGTCGTACACGAGACCGTCCGGGACCGGCGGCAGCGCCGCCCGGACGTAGGGACGCCGGCCGCCCGGAAGCCGGGGCCGCTCCCCGCCGCGCGCCCCGCGCAACTGGAGCCGGCGCAGCTCACGTCCCAGCTCCACCCCCGCCCACCAGCGCTCCGTGTCCTTCGGCAGCGGTACGGCGCAGCCGCCCGGCGAGGGGTGGGCGGCCGCGAGGATCCAGGCCTGGACGGACTCGGCGGTGACCGCGTCCCCGTGGTGGCCGCGCATCACGGCGAGCAGGCCCGGGGCGAGATTGGGTTCGGTGCCGCCGGGGCGGCGGTACAGCGGGCGGATCCGGCCGGGACGACCCGCCGGTGAGTGTCCGTCGGGCAGCAGGGCGGTCACGGAGACCGCGGGGCCGGTGTCCTGGGGAACCCGGCCGTGCTCGACGAGGAACAGCTGATGGCCGTCGGCGACCCGCCACAGCTCGGGCCGCGCCTCGTCGATCAGCCGGTGGTCGGGGAGCAGCCACTGCTCGTCGAACGGGCCGTGCAGGATGCGGACCGGATCGGGGCAGGGCCCCGGCTCACGGGCGAACGGGCCGGTCCCGGCGGACCGGCCGGGCAGTGCGGCCACCGGCATCCGCGGCGTCCGCGCGCGGGTGGGGGCGAACAACTCCTCGCGCTCGGACTCCGGCGCGGTCACCAGCCGCTCCCAGCGGGCCCGGAGCGACGCCGCGTCCGGGGCGGTCACCCAGGACCGCCCGGTCCGCAGCGGGCGTACGGACCAGGGCATCAGATCGTCGAGCAGCGGGGCGTGCGGGACCCGGCCGGGGCCGGCCGCTGCCGGAACTGCCACCGTGTCGCCTCCCCGTCGCCCCGAGCGTGCCGCCTTCCCCGGCATCGTAACGGCGCGGCCGGGGCCCGCGGCAGGGCGCCCGTGGACCGCCTCGGCCAGGGGTCAGTGGGCGTCGACCGTCACGGAGAAGGAGAAGCGGTCGCCCCGGTAGCGGATCTGCGCCACGTCGACCACCCGGCCGCCCTCGTCGTACGTCACGCCCGTGTAGTACAGGATCGGGCTGAGCAGCGGGACCCGGAGCAGCTCGGCGGTGACGGGGTCGGCGAGCCGGGCCTCGACCGTGTCGGTGATCCGGGCGATGGGCACGCCGACGCGGTCGCGCAGCACCTTCGTCATCGGCCAGCGGTCGAGATCGGCGGGATCGAGCCGGGCCGCGGTCCCGGGCGGAAGCCAGTTCTGCGCCCAGTTGGTGGGCTCCCCGGTCTCCTCGTCGCACCGCAGCCGGCGGTAGCCGACGACCTCCGGGCAGCCGGGGAAGTACTCCGCCAGCTCGCCCGGCACGGGGGAGGGGCCGTGGTCGAGCAGGGTGGTGCGCTCGCCCGACTGCTGGGCCACGATCGCGTCGATCGAGCCCAGCAGCCGGACCGGCGAGACCCGCCGGGCGCGCGGCTCGATGAAGGTGCCGCGCCGCCGGTGACGGCTGATCAGCCCCTCCTCCTCCAGCTCCTTGAGCGCCTGGCGCATGGTCAGGACGCTGACCCCGTAGTGCGCGGCCAGTTGTTCCTCGGTGGGCAGCCGCAGCGTGGCGTCCGCGGTGCGGCCGAGTATCGAGGCGCGCAGCGACTGCGAGACCTGGTACCAGAGCGGCAGCTTGCGGTTCAGCACCAGCGAATCGGGGGCGAACGCGGCCCCCTGGGGCGCGGGGGGTGTGAGAGGGGGCTGCGTCACCTGGGTCACCTGCGATTCGTCGTCGTGCCGGACGGGCCCGGAGCGGTCCGGGCGCCGCCCGCGCCGGTCAGGGGCGGAAGTTGCGGCTCAGACCCTGCCACACGTCGTCGTACCCCTGCTGAAGATGGCCGGCCGTCGCCGCGCGTTCCGTCGTGACGATCGGCCAGCGGGTCTCGAACATGAAGGCCAGGCCGTCGTCGATCTTCTGCGGCTTCAGCTCGGCCGCGCTCGCCCTCTCGAAGGTCTCCCGGTCCGGGCCGTGCGCCGACATCATGGAGTGCAGCGAGCCGCCGCCGGGGACGAAGCCGCCGCTCTTCGCGTCGTACGCGCCCTCGATCAGGCCCATGTACTCGCTCATGACGTTGCGGTGGAAGTACGGCGGGCGGAAGGTGTCCTCGCCCACCAGCCAGCGCGGCGCGAACACCACGAAGTCGACGCCGGCCAGCCCCGGGGTGTCCGAGGGGGAGGTCAGCACCGTGAAGATCGACGGGTCCGGGTGGTCGTAGCTGATCGACCCGATGACATTGAAGCGGCGCAGGTCGTAGACGTACGGGGTGTGGTTGCCGTGCCAGGCGACGACGTCCAGCGGCGAGTGGTCGTACGTCGCCGACCAGAGGTTGCCGCAGTACTTGTTGATCACCTCGACCGGACGCTCCACGTCCTCGTACGCGGCGACCGGGGCGCGGAAGTCGCGGGCGTTGGCCAGGCCGTTGGCGCCGATCGGGCCGAGGTCGGGCAGGACGAAGGGGCTGCCGTAGTTCTCGCAGACATAGCCGCGGGCGGTGGCGTCCAGCAGTTCGACACGGAAGCGGACCCCGCGCGGGATCAGCGCGACCTCGCCCGGAGCGGCGCTCAGCAGGCCCAGTTCGGTGCGGATCAGCAGACCGCCCTGTTCGGGGACGATCAGCAGCTCGCCGTCGCTGTCGCCGAAGACCCGGTCGGTCATCGACGTGTCGGCCGCGTACAGATGCACGGCCATGCCGGAGCGCTGGGCGGCGTCGCCGTTGCCCCCGAGCGTCCACAGACCGGAGACGAAGTCCGTGCCGGGCGCGGGCTGCGGGAGCGGGTCCCAGCGCAGCCGGTTGGGGTCGGGGACGGTCTCGGTGAAGGGGGCGGTGCGCAGCGCGCCGTTGTCGGTCCGGGTGTACGGCGGGTGGGCCGCCGAGGGGCGGATCCGGTAGAGCCAGGAGCGGCGGTTGCGGGCCCGGGGCTCGGTGAACGCCGATCCGCTCAGCTGCTCCGCGTAGAGCCCGAGGGGGGCGCGCTGCGGGGCGTTGCGGCCGTGCGGCAGCGCCCCCGGGACCGCCTCCGAGCTGTGCTCGTTGCCGAAGCCGGAGGAGTAGGCGAGCCCTTCCGCCGCTTTCCTGGCCTGCTCGTTGCCGCCCATGTGCGCTCCCGTGTCCGAGGAATCCATCAATCCTATGGTCAACCGTAGGAATGGATTCTCCGCGCGTCAATGTCATTCGTGGTGCGCAGGGGGGTCTCAAAACATGAACATTGCTCTACTCTCCCGCACATGTCGTGGACACGAAGACTTCTGGTGGTCCTGGCGGCGCTCGCCGCCGCCCTCCTCGCGGCCCCGGCCGCCCAGGCGCACGAGGAACGGCCGGTCACCCTGCCCGACGGGACCGGCAGCGTCCCCGTGTACCGCACCGGCGAGCCCGATCTCCTCGTCTGCAAGACCGACCGGGCCGACTTCGAACGCCGGATCTCCGGCTTCCCCGCCGAGCTGCGCACCCGGAACCTGACGCTCTTCGAGCGGTGCGTGACCTCCGGCTACCGCCACCTCCAGCAGGCCGTCGACGCCGTCGACCGGCCCGGCATGAACATCGCGGTGCTGCCCGGCCTCTACGAGGAGGAGCCCTCGCTGCCGGAGCCCACCGGCGAGTGCTCCCGGCTGAAGGCCCCCAACTCGCAGCTCGGCTACCAGATCCTGAGCTACGCCCAGCAGGCGAAGTGCCCGCACAACCAGAACCTGGTGGCGATCCTCGGCAAGAAGGACCTCCAGATAGAGGGCACCGGCGCCGCGCGCACCGATGTCGTCATCGACGCCAAGTACCGCAAGCTCAACGCGATCCGCTCGGACAAGTCCGACGGCGTCTACTTCAAGAACTTCACCGCCCAGCGCACCACGTTCAACTCGCTGTACGTGCTGGCCCAGGACGGCTTCGTCATCGACGACGTGCTGACCCGCTGGAACGACGAGTACGGCTTCCTCACCTTCGCCAGCGACCACGGCCTCTACAAGAACTGCGAGTCGTACGGCAACGGCGACTCCGGCATCTACCCGGGCAGCGCGTCGAACATCAACGACGGCTACGGCTACGACGTCCCGCGCTACTCGATCGAGATCACCGGCTGCCGCAGCCACCACAGCATGGTCGGCTACTCCGGCACCGCCGGCGACTCGGTCTACGTCCACGACAACGAGTTCGACCACAACATGGGCGGCGCCTCGATGGACAGCGCCTTCCCCGGCCACCCGGGCCTGCCGCAGAACCACGCCCGCTTCGAGCGCAACCTCATCCACGACAACAACGCGGACTACTACCCGTACGTCGCCGACGGCACCTGCGCCAAGCCGCCCGTCGAACGCGGTTACGAGGACGGCGTCGTCTGTCCGCAGATCTCCATGCCGCCCGGCACCGGCATCATCACCGCGGGCGGCAACTGGAACCTCTACGAGAACAACTGGATCTACGGCCAGAAGCGCGCCGCCTTCTTCCTGAGTGCCGTCCCCGCCTTCATCCGCGGCGAGAACGCCCTCGGCAAGCAGACCGACACCTCGCACCACAACCGCTACGCGAACAACCACCTGGGCACGGACAAGCAGGGCCGCTCCCGCCCCAACGGCTCGGACGTGTGGTGGGACGGCCAGGGCGACGGCAACTGCTGGCAGTCCGGCACCGGCGACTCCACCCCGCGCTCGCTGCCCGTCTGCGGCGGCTCCCGCGGCTCCGTCAGCGGCTCCACCGACCGGCTGGTGGGCGAGCCCGTCAAACTGGCCCAGCTGCTGGTCTGCGCCGACTACAACGTGCAGGCGCGACGGCTGCCGGCCGGCTGCGACTGGTACGGGGCGCGCGGCATCGAACGCATCGAGGTGCAGGCGGCCCTGGGCATCGCCGTGGTGCTGGTGCTCGTCGGCGGGGTGCTGTGGTGGCGCCGGATGCGCACGAGCCGGCTCGCCACCGCCGCGAGCCTCCTGGGCCTCGTCGGCCTCGGACTGGACGTGGCCGGATCGACCATGGGGCTCGCCGCCACCTATGTGCCCGCCCTCGCCCTGCTGCTGACCGGACTCTGGTGGACCGGCATCGGCCTGGTGCTCCGCCGCGACCGGCCCCGGCTGGGCTGGACCACCGTGGTGCTGGGAGGCCTCACACTACTGGACGCCCTGGACAAGGGCGTGTTCATGATCCCGTGGATCCCGCTCAGCCCGGCCTGGGTGCGCGGACTCCTCGGACTCGTCTGGGTCGTCTGGGCCGTGATCGCCGCCGCCCGCCACGGGGAGCAGGGCACCCGGGAGAGGGCCGGGGACGGAGGCGGGAACGGTGACGCCGACGGGAACGATGGTGACGGCGACCGGGGAGAGGCGGACGGTGCTCTCGTGCCGGCCGCGACGGCCCCGGCCCCGGAGGGTTCGGCGGCCGGGAAGCCGGTGGCCGAGAAACCCGTCGCCGACGGACCGGTGGCCGACGGACCGGTTGTCGGCGGATCGGCTCCCGACGGACCGGTGGCCGACGAACCGGTTGCCGGCGGATCGGCCCCCGACGGATCCTCCGAAGGGACCCCCTCGTGAACCGCCGCCGCCCGGCCCGCGCCGCCCTCGCCCTGGTCGCCGCCGCCGTCCTCGCCCTCGGCGCGGGGGCGTGCGGTGGCCGGGCCACCACCCACCACAAGCCCGGCACCAGCCACGCGGAGGACACCGGCAGCAACGGCCGGCTGCTGACCGCCGAGGACGGCGACGGCCACCGGCTGCGCCGGGTCGACGCCGACGGCGCGCCCGAGGTGAACGTCACCGTACGGCCCGACTCGGAGGACGGCTGGAACGTCCGTCTGACGGTGCGCAACTTCCGCTTCACCCCCGACAGCGTCGGCGGCGCCGCACTCGCCGGACGCGGCCACGCCCGGCTCTTCCTCGACGGCCACCCGCTCGCCCGGGTCTACGGCGTCTGGTACCACCTCCCGAAGTCGCTCATCCGTGCCGCGGGCGGAGGCACCCGGCTCACCGCCGGGCTGTACGCCGACGACCACACCGCCTGGGCCGTCGGCTCCACCCCGGTCCGGGCCTCCACCACCCTCGCCGAGGCCGCCCCGGGCACGGACGCCTCCTCCGGAGCACCCGACGACTCCGCCCCCGACGACACGGTCACCGTCGACGTCGCCGTGCGCGACGGCAAGGTCAGCCCCGCCCCCGGCCGCACCGAGGTCGGGAAGGGCCGCACCGTGCGCCTGCGCGTCCGCAGCGACCGGGACGACACCCTGCACGTCCACGGCTACGACAAGGAGGCGCGCCTGCCCGCGGGGCGGACCGTCACGGTCACCTTCACCGCCGACCGCACCGGACTCTTCGAGGTCGAGACCCATGAGTCCGATCTGCTGCTGACCCAGCTCGTCGTCCGGTGACGGGCACCCCCGCGCCCGATGCCGTGAGCGTCCTCGCCCACGGCATCGGCGCCCAGCACGATCTGCCGCTCTCGCCCTTCTACGCCTTCGCCGGCGCCTTCACCGCACTCTTCGTCTCCTTCCTCGCCCTCGGGCTCCTCTGGTCCGACTCCCGCTTCCGCGGCGACCGGGCCGGCCGGCCGCTGCCCGACCCCGTCCGGCGCGCCGCCGACGCCCCCGCCACCCGGACCGCCCTGCGCGCCCTCGGTCTGGCGGCGGCCCTCGCCGTCCTGCTCTGTCTGCTGCTCGGCCCCGACGACCCGGACCGCAATCCGGCTCCCGGCGCCGTCTACGTACTCCTCTGGGTCGGGCTCGTCCCCGCCTCCCTGCTGTGCGGACCCGTCTGGGCCCTGCTCAACCCGCTGCGCACCCTGCACCTCGCCCTCTGCCGCGCCCTCGGGCGCGACCCCGCGGCCGGCCCGCCGCCGCCCCCGTGGCTGGGCATGTGGCCCGCGGCGGCCGGGCTGTTCGCCTTCACCTGGCTCGAACTCGTCGCCCCCGATCCCGCGTCCGCGACCGCGCTGCTCACCTTCCTCGCCGCGTACACCGTTCTCCACCTCGCCGGTGCCGTCCGGTACGGCGCCCGCTGGTTCGACCACGCCGACGCCTTCGAGGTCTACTCCCGCCTCCTCGGCCGGCTCTCCCCCCTCGGCCGCCGGGCCGACCGGAGCCTCGTCGTCCGCTCCCCGTTCAACGGACTCGACGCCACCCCCCGTCTCCCCGGACTCGTCGCCACCGTCTGCGTCATGCTCGGCTCCACCGCCTACGACGGATTCTCCGACGCCCCCTCCTGGATCACCACCGTCCAGACCTCGGCACTCGGCCGGACCACCACCGCCACCCTCGGCCTCCTCGCCGCCGTCGTCCTCGTCGCCGCGCTCTACACCCTGTGCGCCGGGGCCACCCGGCTGATCTCCGGCCGCTTCGACCACCCCCTCACGGCCTTCGCGCACTCCTTGGTCCCGATCTCCCTCGGCTATCTGGTCGCCCACTACTTCACACTCTTCGTCACCGAATCCCCACGCACCGTCATGATGGCACTCGGCACCGACAACCCCGCCCCGCCCGAACCGCTCCTCGGGCCGGGCGGCATCGCCACCCTCCAGGTCCTCGCGATCGTCACCGGCCACGTCCTCGGTGTCGTCGCCGCCCACGACCGGTCCGTGCGGCTCTTCCCGCCCGGACGCGCCGTCGCGGGCCAACTCCCGCTCCTGGTCCTGATGGTGGCGTACACCTGCGGCGGCCTCGCCCTGCTCATCGCCTGAGGTCGCGCACCGCACCGACCCGGAGAGGGAGCCCACGGCATCATGGAACCCGTGCCCCATGCGAACGCGAACCTCCGTCGTGCCCCCGTGCAGCAGCGCAGCGCCGAGCGCCTGGTCCGGATACTCGACGCCTGCGCCGAACTCCTCGACGAGACCGGTTACGAACAGCTCTCCACCCGTGCCGTCGCCGCCCGCGCCGGTGTGCCCATCGGCTCCGTCTACCGTTTCTTCTCCAACAAGCGTGCCCTCGCCGACGCCCTCGCCCTGCGCAATCTGGACAGCTACGCCGAACGGATCTCCGCCCGGCTCGCCGCCGTCCCGGCCGACGACTGGCGCGGCGCCATCGACGCCGTCCTGGACGAGTACCTCGCCATGAAGCGCACCGTCCCCGGCTTCGCCCTCATCGACTTCGGCGCCCCCGCGCCCGACGAGGACCCGGCCGACGACGCCAACCAGCGGGTCGCCGGCCGGCTCGCGGACCTGCTCTCCGGCCACCTCGGCCGCCCCGCCGACGAGGACCTGCTCCGCTCCGTCCTGATCTGCGTGGAGGCCGCCGACGCCCTGCTCAAACTCGCCTTCCGCTCCGACCCCGCGGGCGACGGGGCGATCGTCACCGAGACCCGTGTCCTGATCCACGCCTATCTGGCCCGGATCCTGGACTGAACGGCCCCCCCGGGGCGGCGGGGCGCCCGGACCGCCGGAGGGCTCCCCGGCATGCGTACCGGTCGGTATGCTCAACCCCGCCCGGCCGTGTCCGCCGCAGCCCCGGGGAGGGCCCATGTCGCACGACCCCAGCAACTCCCGTACCGCCCTGCGCATCTGCCCGCTCTGCGAGGCCACCTGCGGGCTCGTCCTCACCATCGAGGGAGGGACGGTCACCGGCGCCCGGGGCGACCGCGAGGACGTGTTCAGCAAGGGGTTCATCTGCCCCAAGGGCGCGTCCCTCGGGGGACTCGACGCGGACCCCGACCGGCTGCGCACCCCGCTCGTCCGCAAGGACGGCGTCCTGACCGGGGCGACCTGGGACGAGGCCTTCGACACCGTCGCCCGCGCCGTCCCGGACATCCTCCGGGACCACGGCCCCGACTCCGTCGGCGTCGTCCTCGGCAACCCCAACGTGCACACCGTGGCCGGCGCCCTCTACCCGCCCGCCCTGCTCGCGGCGCTGCGGACGAAGTCCCTCTTCACCGCCAGCACCCTCGACCAGATGCCCAAGCACGTCTCCAGCGGACTCCTCTTCGGCGACCCCCACAGCATCCCCGTACCGGACCTGGACCGCACGGACCATCTGCTGCTCATCGGAGCCAACCCCCTGGAATCCAACGGCAGCCTCTGCACCGCCCCCGACTTCCCCGGCCGGCTCAAGGCCCTGCGCCGGCGCGGCGGCACCCTCACCGTCGTCGACCCGCGCCGCACCCGCACCGCGCGCCTCGCCGACCGCCATGTCGCCGTCCGCCCCGGCACCGACGCACTGCTGCTCGCCGCCCTGGTCCACGTCCTGTTCGAGGAGAAGCTGACCGATCCCGGCCCGCTCGCCCCGCACCTGGAGGGTCTGGACGAACTCGCCGACGCCCTCAAGGACTTCGCGCCGGAGGCGGTCGCCGGGGCCTGCGACGTGGACGCCGCGACGCTGCGCACCCTCGCCCGTGAACTCGCCGCCGCCCCCACCGCCGCCGTGTACGGCCGCATCGGCAGCTGCACCGTCGACCACGGCACCCTCGCCAGCTGGCTCGTCGACGTCCTCAACGTCCTCACCGGCAACCTCGACCGCCCCGGCGGCGCCCTCTTCCCGCTGTCCGCCACCGCCCGCGCCCCGCGCCCCGCCGCCCCCGGCCGGGGCTTCGCCCTGGGCCGCTGGACGAGCCGGGTCTCCGGACACCCCGAGGCCAAGGGCGAACTGCCCGTCGCCGCCCTGGCCGAGGAGATCACCACCCCCGGCCCGGGGCGGATCCGCGCCCTGTTCGTCCTCGCCGCCAACCCCGTGCTCTCCGCCCCCGACGGCGACCGGCTCGACGCCGCGCTCGCCGACGGGCTGGACTTCATGGTGAGCGTCGACCCCTACCTCAACGAGACCTCGCGCCACGCGGACGTCGTGCTGCCCCCGCCGCCGCCCGCGCAGAGCGCCCACTTCGACTTCGCGTTCAACACCCTCGCCGTCCGCAACCAGGTCCGCTACACCCGCCCCGCCGTCCCCCTGGACCCGGACCGGATGGACGAGGGCGAGATCCTCGCCCGCCTCGTCCTCGCCGTCTCCGGAGCCCACGGCACCGACCCCGCCGCCGTCGACGCCCTGGTCGTCGACGGCGCCCTCGGCAAGGCCGTCGCCGACCCGCTCTCGCCCGTCCACGGCCGCGACCCGGCCGATCTCGCCGCCGCGCTCACCGGCCGCACCGGCGCCGAACGGCGTCTGGACCTGATGCTGCGGCTCGGCCCGTACGGCGAGGGCTTCGGCGCCGATCCCGAGGGGCTCACCCTGGACCGGCTCCTCGACCGCCCGCACGGCATCGACCTCGGCCCCCTCGCCCCGCGCGTCCCGGAGATCCTGCGCACCCGCAGCGGACGCGTCGAACTGCTCCCCGTACCGATCACCGACGACCTGCCCCGGCTGCGCCGGGCGCTGCGCGAACGCCGCGAGCCCGACGCCCTCGTCCTCGTCGGCCGCCGCCATCTGCGGTCCAACAACAGCTGGCTGCACAACATCGAGGCCCTGCGTGGCGGCTCCAACGTCTGCACCCTGCACATCCACCCCGAGGACGCGGCACGCCTCGGACTGACCGACGGCGGACGGGCCACGGTCGGGTCCGGCGGGGGCACCCTCACGGTCCCGGTCGAGGTCACGGAAGACATCAGGACCGGAGTGGTGAGCCTGCCGCACGGCTGGGGCCACCACCGCCCCGGCACCCGCACGGCGGTCGCCGCCCGGGAACCCGGGGTGAATGTGAACCAGCTCGTCGACGGCAGCCGGCTCGACCCGCTCTCGGGCACCGCCGTGCTCAACGGGATCCCCGTGACGGTCGCGCCCGCGCACTGAACGGACCGGGTGTGGGCGAGTGGTCGGGCGGACGGAGGGGGAGCTCAGGAGGGACCGAAAGTTTCGAGTGAACCGGAATCCCTCCCGACACTTCCGGCACGGAGGATTCCGTACGCCCCAACCTTTGCGCGAGTCATTCCCTCACCCTGCGTCATGGGTTAATTTCGGCCCACTGCTGCCGCTCCCCACCGCTCCACCATCACCCTCCCGGGCGGAACCAACATGACTCGCGCCATCACCCTGAACAACGTCAGCAAGGCCTACGGACGGTCCCCGCGTGCCGTCGACCGCCTCTCCCTCTCCGTCGAGCCGGGCGAGTTCGTCGTCCTGCTGGGCCCCTCCGGCTGCGGCAAATCGACCGTGCTCCGCATGATCGCCGGGCTGGAGGACATCACCGAGGGCGAGATCCTTCTGGACGGCGAACCCGCCAACCACCTGACCCCCCGCGAACGCGGCATGGCCATGGTCTTCCAGAACTTCGCGCTCTACCCGACCATGACCAACCGCGCCAACATCGGCTTCCCGCTGAAGCTGGAGAACCCGCGCCAGGACCACAACGAGCGCATCGAGAACACCGCGCGGATGCTCGGCATCGAGAACGTCCTGGACCGCCTCCCGGGCCAGCTCTCCGGCGGCGAGCGCCAGCGGGTCGCCATGGGGCGGGCGATTTCGCGCCAACCTTCGGCCTTCCTGATGGACGAACCGCTCTCCAACCTGGACGCCAAGCTCCGCAACCATCTGCGGGCCGAGATATCCCAGCTCACCAAGGAACTCGGCGTCACCACCGTCTACGTGACCCACGACCAGGCCGAGGCCATGTCGCTCGGGCACCGGGTCGCGGTGATGCGCGGCGGAGTGCTCCAGCAGGTCTCCACCCCGCGCGAGGTGTACGGACTGCCGGAGAACGTGTTCGTCGCCGCCTTCATCGGCACCCCCCGGATCAATCTGCTCCAGGCCGTCGTCCACGCGCCCCTGGAGGGCCGGATGTCGATCGACCTGGGGCGCCAGCGTCTGCCGCTGCCCGAACCGCTCAGCCCCGACCACCAGTTGCTCCGCATCCAGCAGGGCCGGCGCATCATCGTCGGACTGCGCTCCGAGGCCGTCCGCATCGCCCCGCCGAGCCAGGCCCGCCCCGGCGAGGTCGCGCTCAGCGGCATCGTCGAGCACGTCGAGTACCAGGGACACGAGGCGCTGGTGCACCTCAACACCGGCTCGCGGCCCGCCGTCGTGCCCGATCTGGAGTCGGCCCGCCAGGACCGCTCCGCCGTCCGCGGCAGGCGCCGCGGCCAGGGCGGCATGGGCATGCTGGAACGGCTCAAGGAGCGGGCCACCGGCCAGTCCGGCGGCTCGGTCGCCGTCCTGGACGCCCCGGACGACTCCCTGCCCGCCGGGGTGCACAGCCCCGACCGGCCCGCGATCACCTCCAGCGACCTGGTCGTCCGCACCGGCCCCGACATGCGGCTGCGCACCGGGGGCCAGGTTCCGCTCCTGGTCGACCTCGCCCATCTGTACGTCTTCGACCACCAGGGCCGCCGGATCTGCCCGCTGCCCAAGGACGTCCCCGGACTGGAGGTCTGAGCCGCCGGAGAGACCCGGGCGTACGGCCGCCGCGCGGACGGACCCTCAGTCCGCGTCCGTGAGCGGCCCCGCCGCCTCCCGGGCCTGCCGCACCCGGTGCGCACCGGCCGGGTAGGGGAGTCCGGCGGCGAGGGCCGCGGCCCGGCCGAACTCCTCGTGGGCCGCAGCCCGCTGCCCGCAGGCGGCCAGGGCCGCCCCCAGGACCGTGCGCGCCTCGGTCTCGGTGAGCCGTTCACCGACCCGCTCCGCCCGCTCCGTCTCCTCGGCGGCGCGGCGGACGGCCGCGCGCGGGTCGCCGGAGCGCAGCTCGGCCCAGGCCAGCAGATGAGCGGTGCCCGGCCCGTGGTCCCGGCCCAGCAGGGTCACGGCCTCGGCCGGACGCCCCTCGTGGACCAGGAGTTCGGCCTGCGCCGTACGCACCTCGTGCAGGGCCTGGCGGTCGGCCTGTTCCTCGGCGGCGCGCCCGGCCCGCTCCAGCAGCTCGCCCGCGCCCGCCCCGCCGGTCAGCAGCCGGACCCGGGCCAGGGCCGCCAGGGCGTACGCCGTGCACCAGCTCTGCTCCGGGCCGCCGTCCCGCACGGCGGCCAGCGCATGCTCCTCGGCCTGCTCGAACTCCCTCAGCAGCAGATGGAGTTCGGCGAGATTGGCGCGTTCGAAGGCGACCGCCGTCGGATCACCCGTGTGCTCGGCCAGCTTCATCGCCCGCTGCCCGATGGAGACGGCCTCGGCGAGCCGGCCGGACCGGCGGGCGTGCTCGCGGAAGACCGAGAGCGTGGTGACCAGCACGTCCTGGTCCCCGTACGCCTCCGCGTGCGGCAGCGCCCCCTCGGCGGCGGGGCGGGCCAGGTCGAAGCGGCCGGCGAGGGCGAGGGAGGTCGCCTGCATGCCCAGCGCGCGGGCGAGCAGACCGCGCCGCTCACCGCCCGGGACGGAGTGCGCCGCGGCCTGGGCCAGCCGGGCCGAGATGTGCGCGTCCTCGTAGCGTCCGGAGACGAACCGCAGCCCGCCGGCGGCCAGATGGTGCGTCGCCACGGTCAGCGCCGGGGTCTGCGGTCCCGGGCGGTGGACCCGCAGCAGTTCCTCGCCCTCCTCGGCGCCGCGCGTCTTCATCAGGACCTCGCTCAGCCGGGCCGCCGCCAGCACCCGGCCGTCCTCGTCGCCCCGCCGCACCATGTCGTCCAGCGCCTCGCGCAGCACCGTCGCCGCCTCCGGGTAGCGGGCCATGCGGCGCAGCACCGCCCCCCGGTCGATCCGGGCCCGCGCCGCCTCGGCGGCCGAGGCGTCGAGGCGGGCGGTCAGCTCGGCGTAGTAGCGGTCGGCGGTGTCGTTGGCGCAGAGCGCGGCGGCGCGTTCGGCGGCCTGCCGCAGATAGCCGGTGGCGCGCGGGTCGTCGGCGCGGGTGAGCTGGGTGGCCAGGGTGTCGACGGCGTCCGGACGGTGGCGCAGCACCGCCTCCGCGTACGCCGAGTGCAGCTGCCGGCGGCGGGCCGCGGACAGGCCGTCGTAGCAGGTCAGCCGGACCAGCGGATGGCGGAAGGCGAGGCCGGGCAGCGAGCGTCCGCCCACCACCACGGGCCGCTCCGTCACCACCGAGGCCGTCACCGCCGCGTCCACCGCGTCGGTCGCCTCGGCGGGGGAGAGCGCCGGGTGCAGCCCCTGGCCGGCCACGTCCAGGATCTCCGCGAGGGCCGCGCTGCCCCCGGTGACGGAAATCGCCTCGACCACCCGCCGGGCCGCCGGACCCAGCCGGGCCAGCCGCGCGGCGACCAGCTGACGCACGCCCTCCGGGGCACCCGGGGCGTCCCCGGCCGTTTCGTCCCCGCCCTCGTGGACCGTACGGGCCAGCTCCAGGGCGAAGAGAGGGTTGCCCAGGGAGAGCTCCCACACCCGGTCCAGGCCCGTCTCGGCGCCTGCGTCCCGGGCGATCGCCAGACACTGGTCCCGGTCGAGGCGCCCCAGCTCGACCTGTTCCGCCAGCCGGCCGTGCACCAGGGCCTCCAGGGCCGTGCGGCGCGGGTCGTCGGCGTCGAACTCCTCCGCGCGGTAGGTGACCACGAAGCGCAGCCCCGCCCCGGTCGTCGCCGCCCGCCGGGCCAGCCGGCTCAGCAGCTGGTACGAACCGGCGTCCGCCGCGTGCAGATCGTCCAGGACCACCAGGACCGGCGCGCCCGCAGCGAGATCGCCCAGCAGTCCCGCCGTGGCCCGGAAGAAGCGGTCCCGCTCCTCCTCGGGGCTGCGCTCGCGCCCGGCGCCGATCTGGCCGAGGGAGGGGAGCAGGGTGGCGAGTTCCGGGTACTCGCCGCCGATGCGCGCCCGCTCCACGGGCGGCCGGTCGGCGAGCCAGGCGTCCAGCGCCTCCACGAAGACGCCGTACGGGGTGTGGCCCTCGGCGTCGTGGCCGGCGCCCCACAGGACGGTGGTGCCGGCCCCGGCGGCGGTCCGTGCCACCTCCGTGGTCAGCCGCGTCTTGCCGACCCCGGCCTCGCCGCCGATCAGCCGGACCGGCGGCCCCTCGTCGGACAGCAGCGCACGCAGTGCCGCGTCCCGGCCGCGCAGCGGGGGACCGGCGGGGGCGCGGATCGCCGCGGGCAGCACCGGGGCGGCCTCGGCGGGCAGGACGGCCGTGGTGGCGTCGAGCGCCAGCAGGTGCAGCCGCTCGGTGCCGGGCCCCGGCCGTATGCCCAGTTCGCTGTCGAGCGCCTGCCGGCACAGGTGGTACTGGCGCACCGCCTGCCGCCGCAGCCCCTGGCGCAGATACGCCTCGATGAGGACCCGGTGGGCCCGTTCCTCCGCGGGCGCGGCGGCCAGCGCGCGCAGCGCCACCTCGGTCGCCCGCTCGTTCTCGCCGTCCGCGAGGTGTGCCTCGGCCAGGGCGAGCCGGACCCGGTCGCGCAGCGCGTCGAGCAGGGTGCGCCGGGCCTCGGACCAGGGGGCGTAGCGGTCCTCGGGCAGCAGTTCGCCGGTGAACGCGGCGAGCGCGGCGGTGAGCGAGGCGGTGGCGCCGTCGGCGAGCGCCTGTTCGGCCAGGATCTCCGCCTCGTCCGCGTCGATGACCACGGTCCGCGGATCGAGCCGCAGCAGGGTGCCCTCGGAGGTGAGATAGGACGAGGAGGCGCGGGGCGCCAGCTCCGGTTCGATGGCGCGGCGGGCGGCGTGCAGGGCGACCCGCAGGCTGCCCAGCGCGGCCTGGGGGTCCGCGTCCGGCCAGCAGATCTCCATGGCCTGTTCGCGGTGGAGGCGGTGGCCGGGGGAGACGGCGAGGAGCTTGACGAGGGCGCGGGCGCTGGGGCGGGGCCACCGTTCGGCCAGGGCCGGGCCGCTGTCACGAGTCACCCGGAAACCGCCGAAAAGGTGCAGACGGAGGAGAGGGGGAGCGGTGTCCGTGCCGTGGTCCGTCGCGTCTGTGCCCATCAGGGCGCAACCTTAACCCGTCAATCCGGACACGCCGAAGCCCCCGGGTGGATGCCCGGGGGACTGCGACGACCGCACCTCGGCGGTCCCGCCGCCGGCCCTGAGCGGGCCGCCGTGTCGGCGACGGCCGGGGTTCGGCGGGGACCGGTGTGCTGCCGGGGCGGTGTGAGCGGCCCCCGCCCCCTCCGCGATCGGGGCACGGAAGGGGCGGTCCCGGTCGGGGACGCTACGGGGGGACCGTTACTGGCGCGTTACCCACCGTCCGCCGGGCCTTCCGGCGGGCCCGGCGCCGCCCCGCCCTCCGCTCTCCCGGGCCCGTCCCGCCGTTCGGCGGACGGGGCGGCGGCACGTGACCGGCGTCTCTGGCGCCGGAAAACTAACAGCGCTAGTTTGGGGCGCGGACGACCCCGTCCGCCCCGCACCCGGAAGGAACAGCCATGAAGGCCCATGACGGTATGTACATCGGCGGTGCGTGGCGGCCCGCCGCCGGAACGGACACCATCGCCGTGGTGAACCCGGCGGACGAGCAGGTCATCGCCCATGTACCGGCCGGTACGGCGGAGGACGTCGACGCGGCGGTCCGCGCCGCGCGCGCCGCCTTCCCCGGCTGGGCCGCCACCCCGCCCGCCGAGCGTGCCGCCCTGATCGGCGCCCTGCGCGATGTGCTGGCCGCCCGCGCCGAGGAGATCGCCGATACGGTCACCGCCGAACTGGGCGCCCCGCCGCAACTGGCCCGCTCCGTCCACGCGGGCCTGCCCGTGCTGGTCGCCGGCTCGTACGCCGAACTGGCCGCCACGTACGCCTTCGAGGAGCGCCACGGCAACTCCACCGTCCTGCTGGAGCCGGTCGGCGTCGTCGGTGCGATCACCCCCTGGAACTACCCGCTGCACCAGATCGTCGCCAAGGTCGCCCCCGCCCTCGCGGCCGGCTGCACGGTGGTCCTCAAGCCCGCCGAGGACACCCCGCTGACGGCCCAGGCCTTCGCCGACGCCACGGCGGAGGCAGGGCTGCCCGCCGGGGTCTTCAACCTGGTCACCGGCCTCGGCCCGGTCGCCGGACAGGCCCTCGCCGAGCACCCGGACGTCGACCTGGTCTCGTTCACCGGCTCCACCGCCGTCGGCCGGGCCATCGGCGCGGTGGCGGGCGGCGCCGTCAAGCGCGTCGCCCTGGAACTGGGCGGCAAGTCCGCCAACGTCGTCCTGCCCGGAGCCGACCTGGCCAAGGCCGTCAACGTCGGCATCGCCAACGTCATGTCCAACTCCGGCCAGACGTGCAGCGCCTGGACCCGGATGCTGGTGGACGCCGAGCGGTACGAGGAGGCCGTGGCCCTCGCCGCCGAGGCCGTCGCCAAGTACGTCCCCGGTGAGCGGGTCGGTCCGCTCGTGAACGCCAAGCAGCGGACGCGGGTGCGCGGCTACATCGAGAAGGGCGTCGCCGAGGGCGCCCGCCTGGTCGCGGGCGGCCCCGAGGCCCCGCTGCCCACCGGCTACTACGTCAGCCCCACCGTCTTCGCCGACGTCACCCCGGAGATGACCATCGCCCAGGAGGAGATCTTCGGCCCGGTCGTCTCGATCCTCCGGTACGAGGACGAGGAGGACGCCCTGCGCATCGCCAACGGCACCGTGTACGGCCTGGCCGGCGCGGTCTGGGCGGCCGACGACGAGCGGGCCGTGGCCTTCGCCCGCCGGATGGAGACCGGCCAGGTCGACATCAACGGCGGCCGCTTCAACCCGCTCGCGCCCTTCGGCGGCTACAAGCAGTCCGGCGTCGGCCGCGAACTCGGCGCCCACGGGCTGGCCGAATACCTCCAGACCAAGTCCTTCCAGTTCTGAGCCCCTGGGGTCCGTCCGTCCATTCCGCCCTGCCGGGCGTGGTCGGACAGACCCCGTCCGCCCCCGCACCCCGATCAGCAAGGAGTCAGTCCGTGGTCCGCGCCGCCGTACTGTCCGCCGTCGGAGCTCCGCTGGAGATCACCGACATCACGCTTCCGGAGCCCGGCCCCGGCCAGGTGCGGGTCCGCCTCGCCGCCGCCGGGGTCTGCCACTCCGACCTCTCGCTGTCCAACGGCACCATGCGGCTCCCCGTCCCCGCCGTCCTCGGCCATGAGGGCGCGGGCACGGTCGTCTCGGTCGGCGAGGGCGTCGGCCATGTCGCCCCCGGCGACGGGGTCGTCCTCAACTGGGCGCCGTCATGCGGCGCGTGCCACCACTGCGGCATCGGCGAGGTGTGGCTCTGCGCCGACGCCCTGGCCGGGGCGGCGAACATCCACGCCCATGCCGCCGACGGCACGGAACTCCACCCCGGGCTCAACGTCGCCGCCTTCGCCGAGGAGACCGTCGTCGCCGCCAACTGCGTGCTGCCCGCCCCCGAGGGCATCCCCCTCACCGACGCCGCCCTGCTCGGCTGCGCGGTGCTCACCGGCTACGGCGCGGTCCACCACAGCGCCCGGGTCCGCGCCGGCGAGTCCGTCGTCGTCCTCGGCATCGGCGGCGTCGGCCTCGCCGTGCTCCAGTCCGCCCGGATCGCCGGCGCCTCGAAGATCATCGCGGTCGACGTCTCCCCGGAGAAGGAGGACCTGGCCCGCCGGGCCGGGGCCACCGACTACGTCGTCGCCTCGGACACCACACCCCGCGAGATCCGCGGGCTCACCGGCGGCCGGGGCGCGGACGTGGCCGTCGAGTGCGTGGGCCGGGCGTCCACCATCCGCGCCGCCTGGGAGTCCACCCGCAGGGGCGGCCGCACCACGGTCGTCGGCATCGGCGGCAAGGACCAGCAGGTCACCTTCAACGCCCTGGAGATCTTCCACTGGGGCCGCTCGCTGACCGGCTGCGTGTACGGCAACAGCGACCCGGCCCGCGATCTCCCGGTCCTGGCCGCCCACATCCGTGAGGGCCGCTTCGACCTCTCCATGATGGTCACCGACCGGATCGGGCTGGACGGCATCCCGGAGGCCTTCGACCACATGATCGCGGGGAAGGGCGGCCGGGCGCTGGTGGTCTTCTAGGGCGGGTGGTTCAGACGATGTCCGACCGCCCCGGTGTGAGCAGCCGGGAGGCCATCTCGCCCTTCTCGAAGAGCTGGGAGGCCGGGCCCACGATCAGCGGGTCCGGCTCCCGGGCCACCTCCGGGTCCTTGCCCGGGTAGTCGAAGCGGTGCAGGACGTGGCGCATCGCCTCCAGCCGGGCCCGCTTCTTGTCGTTGCTCTTCACCACGGTCCACGGGGCGTCCGCCGTGTCCGTGTGGAAGAGCATCAGCTCCTTGGCCTCGGTGTACGCGTCCCACTTGTCGAGCGAGGCGAGGTCGACCGGGCTGAGCTTCCAGCGCCGAACCGGGTCGATCTGGCGGATCATGAACCGGTTGCGCTGCTCGTTGCGCGAGACGGAGAACCAGAACTTCACCAGGTGGATGCCGTCGCGGGCGAGCATCCGCTCGAAGCCCGGGGCCTGGTGCATGAACTCCAGGTACTCCCGGGTCGTGCAGAACCCCATCACCCGCTCCACACCGGCCCGGTTGTACCAGGAGCGGTCGAAGAGCACGATCTCGCCGGCCGTCGGCAGATGGGCCACGTACCGCTGGAAGTACCACTGCGAGCGTTCGCGCTCGGTCGGCTTCTCCAGCGCCACCACACGCGCGCCGCGCGGGTTGAGGTGCTCGGTGAACCGCTTGATCGTGCCGCCCTTGCCCGCGGCGTCGCGCCCCTCGAAGAGGACGACGAGGCGTTCGTCGTGCTCCTTGACCCAGTGCTGGAGCTTGAGCAGTTCGATCTGGAGGGCCCGCTTGGACTTCTCGTACGCCTTGCGGCCGAGTTTTTCGCTGTACGGGTAGTCCTCGCGCCAGGCGTCCCGGGCCCGGCCCTCCGGCGTCACCAGGACCGGATCGTCGTCGCCGCTGTCGAGCACGTCGAAGCCCTTCAGCGCGGGCCCGCCGTGCCGGGCCGCATCGGCGAGGGCGGCGTCGTCCTTCGCGCGGCCGTCGCGCCGTTCGGTGCTCCTCGCCATGACGGGTCCTCCCCACGGCGGCGCCGGACGCGTCCGCGTCGCACCAGTCTGCGGACGCGGCGGGCCGGCCGCCACCCCGGCCGCGCGGTCAGGGGCGCGGCGCGTACTGCAGCGCGAGCCCGTCGATCAGGGCCCGCAGCCCCGTCTCGAAGGCGCCCTCGTCGACCTTCCGGTCGTGCTCGGCCAGCAGATGGGCCTGGCCCAGGTGCGGATAGTCGGCCGGGTCGTACGCCGCCGCGTCGTCCACGAAGCCCCGGGCGAAGGAGCCCAGGGCCGATCCGGTGATGAAGTAGCGCATCAGCGCGCCGATGTACGTGGCCTGGGCCGGCGGCCAGCCCGCCCGGACCATCGCGCCGAACACCGCGTCGGCGACCCGCAGCCCGGCCGGACGGCGTCCGGGCCCCTGCGCGAGCACCGGCACGATGTGCGGATGCGCGGCCAGCGCCGCACGGTAGGAGACGGCCCAGTCGTGCAGCGCGGCACGCCAGTCGCGCCCGTCGGAGGCGTCGAACATCGACAGGTCGACCTGTGCGGAGACGGCGTCGGCCACCGCGTCCAGGATCTCGTCCTTGTTGCGGAAGTGGTTGTAGAGCGAGGGCCCGCTGACCCCGAGCTCCGCCGCGAGCCGGCGCGTGGAGACGGCGTCGAGCCCCTCGGCGTCCACGAGGGCGCTCGCCGCATCCACGATGCGGTCTCTGCTGAGGAGGGGCTTGCGCGGGCGGGCCATGCGGCACATAGTAGGCCCTGCGCCAAGAAAACTAGCAGTGCTAATTAACCTGGAGGGCCGAGCGGTGGACCTGGAGCTGAGCGAGGAGCAGGCGGCCGTCCGGCAGCTCGCCGAGGACTTCGTCGCGCGGGAGGTGACCCCGCACGTCGTCGCGTGGGACCGCAGCGAGAACGTCGACAAGTCGATCGTGAAGAAACTGGGCGCCCTAGGCTTCCTCGGGCTCACCGTCCCCGAGGAGTACGGCGGCTCGGGCGGCGACCATCTCGCGTACTGCCTGGTGACCGAGGAACTGGGCCGCGGCGACTCCTCCGTGCGCGGCATCGTCTCGGTCTCCCTGGGGCTGGTGGCCAAGACGATCGCCGCCTGGGGCGACGAGGAGCAGAAGCGGCAGTGGCTGCCGCGGCTGACCTCCGGGGACGCGGTCGGCTGCTTCGGCCTCACCGAACCGGGCACCGGCTCCGACGCGGGCAGTCTGGCGACCCGGGCCGTGCGCGACGGCGGCGACTACGTCATCAACGGCACCAAGATGTTCATCACCAACGGCACCTGGGCCGATGTGGTGCTCCTCTTCGCACGCACCAACGACACCCCCGGACACCGGGGCGTCTCCGCCTTCCTGGTCCCCGCCGACACCCCCGGCCTCACCCGGCGCACCATCCACGGCAAGCTCGGCCTGCGCGGCCAGGCGACCGCCGAACTGGTGCTGGAGGACGTCCGCGTCCCCGCCTCCGCCCTGATGGGCCCCGAGGGCAAGGGTTTCTCCCTCGCCATGTCCGCCCTGGCCAAGGGGCGGATGTCGGTCGCCGCCGGATGCGTGGGCATCGCCCAGGCCGCCCTGGACGCCGCCGTGCGCTACGCCGGTGAACGCGAACAGTTCGGCACCCCGATCGCGGGCCACCAGCTCGTCCAGGAACTCATCAGCGACATCTCCGTGGATGTCGAGGCGGCCCGGCTGCTGACCTGGCGGGTCGCCGATCTGATCGACCGGGGCCAGGACTTCGCCACCGCCGCCTCCCGGGCCAAGCTCTTCGCCTCCGAGGCCGCCGTCCGCGCCGCCAACAACGCCCTCCAGGTCTTCGGCGGCTACGGATACATCGACGAGTACCCGGTCGGCAAGCTGCTGCGCGACGCCCGGGTGATGACCCTGTACGAGGGCACCAGCCAGATCCAGAAGCTCATCATCGGCCGCGCCCTGACCGGCGTCTCCGCCTTCTGAGCCGCCCGGGGCTGAGTACCGTCTGAGTATCCGTACGGATGTGGCATGCGCCACAGTGGCGGATTCTGGGCCGTATGAGTGACACGACATCGGTCAAACAGCAGAACACCGCGGCCTTCTACGGCCAGGCCGTCGCGTCCTTCGGGGTCGCGATCGGCGCCGTCGCCGTCGGCATCTACTCCCTGGACGCGGACGCCTGGGTGCGCGGCTTCCTCGCCATCGGCGTGCTCTACCTGGTCACCTCCGCCTTCACCCTGGCCAAGGTGATCCGGGACCGTCAGGAGGCCGGCCAGCTGGTCAGCCGGGTCGACCAGGCCCGGCTGGACAAGATCCTCGCCGAGCACGACCCGTTCCAGAAGCTCTGAGCCCCGCGCGTCTCACCCATCGAACCCTTCCCGGCCGACCCTAAGCGCTTGCTCAGGATCGGGGTATGGTGTTCGTCCTGCTGACGGAGAGGGGCGAGGGCGATGAGCACGGCGGAGGAGACCGACGGCGGAACGCCGTGGGAGGAAGTGACGCCGGAGGCCGCCAGGCGGCTCCTCGTCGCGGCCGTCGACGCCTTCGCCGAGCGCGGGTACCACGCCACCACCACCCGCGACATCGCGGGCCGGGCCGGCATGAGCCCGGCCGCGCTCTACATCCACTACAAGACCAAGGAAGAGCTGCTCCACCGGATCAGCCGGATCGGCCACGACCGGGCCCTCACCCTTCTGGAGACCGCCGCCTCGGGCGGGGGCACGGCGGCCGAGCGGCTCGCCGAGGCGGTGCGCTCCTTCTGCCGCTGGCACGCCGAGCGCCACACCACGGCGCGCGTGGTCCAGTACGAACTCGACGCGCTGGCCGAGGAGCACCGCGCGGAGATCGTCGAACTGCGCCGCCGCAGCGACGCGGTCGTCCGGCGGATCATCGACGAGGGCGTGGCCGCCGGGGAGTTCGACGTCGCGGACGTGCCGGGCACCACGCTCGCCGTGCTGTCGCTCTGCATCGACGTGGCCCGCTGGTTCAACACCCGCGGCAGCCGCACCCCCGACGAGGTGGGCGAGCTGTACGCCGGGCTGGTGCTGCGCATGGTCGCGGCCCGGGACTGACCGCACGGCACACGAGGGCGCCGGTTCCCCGGGGGGACCGGCGCCCTCGTCGTGTGCGTACCGCCCGGAGCGGGCCGTGCCGTACCGCTCAGAAGTAGTAGCGCGACACCGACTCCGCGACACAGGCCGGCTTCTCGCCGCCCTCGCGCTCGACCGTGACGACGGCGGTGACCTGGACGCCGCCGCCCGCCTCCTCGACGCTCTTCAGGACGGCGGTCGCGCGCAGCCGCGAGCCCACCGGGACCGTGGAGGGGAAGCGGACCTTGTTGGTCCCGTAGTTGATGCCCATCTTCATGCCCTCGACGCGCATCACCTGCGGGACGAGCGCGGGGAGGAGCGAGAGCGTGAGGTAGCCGTGCGCGATCGTGGTGCCGAACGGACCGGCCGCGGCGCGCTCCGGGTCCACGTGGATCCACTGGTGGTCCCCGGTCGCCTCGGCGAAGAGGTCGATGCGCTTCTGCTCGATCTCCAGCCAGTCGCTGTATCCCAGCTGCTCGCCCACACCGTCGCGCAGTTCCTGCGCGGATGTGAAGATCCTCGGCTCCGCCATGTCCCTGGTCCCTGCCTTCCGCTCCGACGTCCGTTCCGAGCGCTGTCTAAGCGCTTGCTCAGCATCGTGGGCGGGCCGGTTCCTGTCAACGGCCGATGGGCCGCGACCGGGCCACGTAGGGTTCGATGAGTGCCCCAGATCCCACAGACGCTCCATGAACTCACGGTCGGCCAGCTCTCCGCGCGCAGCGGGGCCGCCGTGTCGGCCCTGCACTTCTACGAGGCCAAGGGCCTGATCAGCAGCCGCCGCACCAGCGGCAACCAGCGGCGCTACGCCAGGGACGCGCTGCGCCGGGTCGCCTTCGTCCGCGCCGCCCAGCGCGTCGGCATCCCGCTGGCGACCATCCGCGAGGCGCTGGCCGAACTGCCGGAGGAGCGCACGCCGAACCGCGAGGACTGGGCCCGTCTCTCGGCGGCCTGGCGCTCCGAGCTGGACGAGCGCATCCGGCAGCTGGGCCGGCTGCGGGACCACCTCACCGACTGCATCGGCTGCGGCTGCCTCTCGTTGGAGACCTGTGTGCTCTCCAACCCGGACGACGTCTCCGGTGAGCGCATGAGCGGTTCTCGTCTGATGCCGGAGCGTGGAAAGGCGGTCCGCCCGGCCCGGGAGGGGTGAGCGCGGGCGGTGTGCGAGGGGCGGCCGGTGCTCAGCCGACCGGGGCCAGACGGTCCACCGGGGTCCGGCGGGCCCTGGCCAGGGCCTCCGGCGTGAGCACCGGCTGCGGCACGACGATCCCGCAGTCCGCGCAGACCGGACCGGACCACGGCTCGCCGTCCAGGTCCTGGCGCCAGGCGAGGCGGTGTCCCGCGCACACCGGGCAGCCGCTGCCCGGTCCGGCCTCCAGCGCCGAGATCAGCCGCACCAGCACCTCGGCGAGCGCCGCCCGCGGATGGACGGCCGGATCGTCGCAGCGGGCGACCCCGTTCCCGCCCCAGGTGCGCAGGTGCCAGTCGTCGAACGCGGCGGGCCGCCGCAGTCCGTCGTGCTTCTCCCGTCTGCGCCGCGCGGCGAAGCCGGCCTCGTAGGCGAGCCAGACCCCCCGCGCGCGCTCCAGCTCCTCCAGCGCGCGCACCAGCCGCGCCGGGTCCGGGGCCCGGTCCTCCGGGCCGATTCCGTGCCTCCGGCACAGATGGTCCCAGGTCGCCCGGTGACCGTAGGGGGCGAAGCGCTCCAGGCATTTGCGCAGCGAATACCGCCGCAGTGCCAGGTCGCTCCGCGGGTCGCGGACCTGTCTCGCCAGACTCCGGAAACCGGCCATGGCGTCGCCACCTCCGTCGCTCGTGATCCGTCGCCCGTTCTTCGGCGTCACTGAATGGACGAACGGGAGCCCGGATCGGCTCCCGTTCCCGTCCGCCGAATGAGATGACGGGTCGTCATCCGGCCGGATGTGGTGATTCGGAAAAGGTGACCGATGTTCATCTTACCGACGGGTCATACCGTCGGTAACCTCCGGCGCATCCGGCCTCTCCGAGGAGCACGCATGCCCCCACGCATCCGCATGTCCCCACGCACCGGCAGGACGCGGGCCGCCACCGTCGCGGCCGTCCTCGCCCTCGGCTCGTCCCTGCTGGCCTCCGCACCCGGCGCGGGCGCCGCCGAGGCGGACCCCGCGCCCGTCGACTACTGCCAGGGGCAGTGCGCCGACATCCTGCCGCCCGGCGAGAACGGCAACGCCACCCTCGTCGAGATCCTCGGCAACAAGACGGTCGGCACCCACCCCGCCCACAGCGACGACCAGCTCGACCGGTACAACGCCCTGGTCGACGGGCACACCGCCCTGACCGACCGGAAGATCACCGATTTTTTCAACGACGCCTCCTTCGGCGTCCCGCAGGACCGGGTCGAGTCCGTGACCTCGCCCCGCGACGACGTCACCATCACCCGGGACAAGGCCACCGGCGTCCCGCACATCAAGGGGACCACCCGTTACGGCACCGAGTTCGGCGCCGGATACGCCGCCGGGCAGGACCGGCTCTGGCTGATGGACCTCTTCCGCCACATCGGGCGCGGCGAGCTGACCTCGTTCGCCGGCGGGGCGCTCGCCAACCAGGGCCTGGAGCAGCAGTTCTGGCCGCAGGCCCCGTACACCGAGGCGGACCTGGAGGCGCAGGTCGAGTACATCAGGACCCATGAGGGCGCCCGGGGCGAGCAGGCCATGGCGGACGCGCAGGCCTATGTGGACGGCATCAACGCCTACCGCAAGAAGTCCAAGGACGGCCGCTACTTCCCCGGTGAGTACGTCCTCACCGGCAAGATCGACGCCATCACCAACATCGGCGAGATCCAGCCCTTCAAGCTGACCGACCTGATCTCGATCGCCTCGGTCGTCGGCGGCCAGTTCGGCGGCGGTGGCGGTGGAGAGGTCCAGGCCGCGCTGTCGCTGCTGTCCGCGCAGCAGAAGTACGGCGTCGCCGAGGGCACGAAGGTCTGGGAGTCCTTCCGCCAGCGCAACGACCCCGAGGCCGTGCTCACCATCCACGACGGCACCGCCTTCCCGTATGCGGGCAAGCCCGCCGAGGCCGTCGGCACCGCGCTCCCGGACCCCGGCTCCGTCACCGCCGAACCCCTGATCCACGACCGCACCGGCTCGGCCGGCACCGGAGTGAAGGCTCCCGTCAAGGCCCCGGCCGCGCTCAGGAAGGTCCAGGGCGTCTACGACGACGGCGTCATCCCGGAGGGTTCGCTGCCCGGCTCCGGGTCCGGCGCCCAGAAGCGCGGGATGTCCAACGCCCTGCTGGTCTCCGGCGCGCACACCGCGAGCGGGAACCCGATCGCCGTGTTCGGCCCGCAGACCGGCTACTTCGCCCCGCAGCTGATGATGCTCCAGGAGCTCCAGGGCCCCGGCATCAGCGCCCGCGGCGTCTCCTTCGCCGGTGTCGGCATGTACATCCAGATGGGACGCGGCCAGGACTACGCCTGGAGCGCCACCTCGGCCGGCCAGGACATCACCGACACCTACGCCGTCGACCTGTGCGAACCCGACGGCTCGGCGCCCACCAAGGACTCCACGCACTACCTCTACCGGGGCGCCTGCACCGCGATGGAGAAGATGGAGAAGACCAACTCCTGGAAGCCGACCGTCGCCGACTCCACCGCCAAGGGCTCGTACCGGATGCAGGTGTGGCGCACGGACTACGGCATCGTCACCCACCGCGCCACGGTGGGCGGCAAGCCCGTCGCGTACACCACGCTGCGCTCCACCTACCGGCACGAGGCCGACTCGATCATCGGCTTCCAGATGCTCAACGACCCGTCGTACGTCACCGACGCCGCCTCCTTCCAGCGGGCGGCGAGCAATATCGACTACGCGTTCAACTGGTTCTACGCCGACTCCCGCACCGCCGCCTACTACAACAGCGGCATGAACCCGGTGCGCCCGTCCGGCATCGACCCGGCGCTGCCGGTCCGCGCCGAGAAGGCGTACGAGTGGCAGGGCTACGACCCGGCGGCCAACACCGCCGCGTACACCCCGTTCGCCGAGCACCCGCACTCCAGCGGGCAGGACTACTACATCTCCTGGAACAACAAGCAGGCCGAGGGGTACGCCGCCTCGGGCTTCGGGCTCAGCGCCGTGCACCGGGGCGACCTGCTCGACGACCGGGTCGCGAAGCTGGTCGACGAGGGCGGCGTGACCCGCGCCTCGCTCACCCGGGCCATGGCGGACGCGGCCCTCACCGATCTGCGCGGCGAGCAGCTGCTGCCCGAGCTGCTGAAGGTGATCCGCTCCCAGCCGGTCACCGACCCGGACCTGAACGCGGTGGTCCAGCAGCTCGACTCCTGGCGGGCGGCGGGCGCCCAGCGCAAGGAGAGCAGCCCCGGCTCGCACACGTACACCCACGCCGACGCGGTGCGGATCATGGACGCCTGGTGGCCGCGGCTGATCGAGGCGGAGTTCCGTCCCGGCCTCGGCGACGACCTGTACGGGGCGCTCACCGCGAACCTCGCCACCGACGAGTCCCCGGCCGCCAGCCACGGGCCGAGCGGGGCGCACAGCGGTTCGGCCTTCCAGTACGGCTGGTGGGGCTTCGCCGACAAGGACCTGCGCCAGGTGCTCGGGCAGCCGGTCAGGGGCCCGCTGGCCAGGCCGTACTGCGGAGCCGGTGACCTGAGCGCCTGCCGTACGGCGCTGCTGGACTCGCTGAAGGCGGCGGCCGCGGTGCCGGCGGCCGAGGTCTACCCGGCCGACGCGAACTGCAAGTCCGGCGAGCAGTGGTGCACCGACTCCATCGTCCACCGGGCGCTCGGCGGCATCTCCCAGAAGGCGGTCCACTGGCAGAACCGGCCGACGTACCAGCAGGTCGTGGAGTTCCCGGCGCACCGCCCGTGACGCCGTGAGGGCGGGCCCGCGTCCGGCGGGCCCGCCCTCCTCGTCTCACCGGTACTGCAGGTACCGCTTCCGCACGGCCCGGAACGCGGCCAGGTCCGACGCCCATGCGCCCACGACCTCGTCCGTGTCCGCACCCGCGTCGATCATCGTGCGGACCCGGGTGTTGCCCGTCAGCTTGTCGATCCAGTTGTCCGACCGCCAGGCGAACCCGCTCCACGACCGCTTCGCCGTCACCAGCAGCGCGATCCCGGTGCGCACCGGGTCGAAGACCTCGCGGTCCAGCACGTGCAGCTGGACCCCGCCGACGGTCTTGCCCTGGAACTTGGAGAACGTCGGCGCGAAGTACGCCTCGCGGAACGCCACCCCGGGCAGCTCCAGCGCGTTCGCCGCGTCCGCCCAGGTGTGGTCGACGCCCTCCGCGCCCAGCAGTTCGAACGGCCGGGTGGTGCCGCGCCCCTCGGAGAGGTTCGTCCCCTCGAACAGGCAGGTGCCGGAGTAGACGAGCGCGGTGTCCGGCGTCGGCATGTTGGGGCTCGGCGGCACCCACGGCAGGCCCGTCGCGTCGAAGAAGTCCCCGCGCGACCAGCCCGACATCTTCACGATGTCCAGGTCGGCCGGGCGGTCCTTCAGGAACTCGCCGTTGAACAGCAGCGCCAGCTCGGTGACGGTCATGCCGTGCGCCTGGGAGATCTCCCGGCGGCCCACGAAGGTGCCGAACGCCGGATCGAGCACGGGTCCGAGCGCCGCCCGCCCGGAGACCGGGTTCGGCCGGTCCAGCACGACGAACCGCTTCCCGGCGAGGGCCGCCGCCTCCATGCAGTCGTAGAGCGTCCAGATGTACGTGTAGAAGCGGGCGCCCGCGTCCTGGATGTCGAAGACGATCGTGTCCACGCCCGAGGCCGTGAAGACGTCGGCCAGCGCCTGCCCGCTCTTGAGGTACGTGTCGTAGACCGGGAGTCCGGTCGCCGGGTCGTCGTAGCGCCCCTCGGAGCCGCCCGCCTGGGCGGTGCCCCGGAAGCCGTGCTCCGGTCCGAAGACGGCGGTCAGGTCCACCCGGTCGTCGGGGTGCATCACATCGACGATGTGGCGTACGTCGGAGGTGATCCCGGTCGGGTTGGTGACGACGCCGACCCGCTGCCCCTTCAGCATCGCGTAGCCGTCCGCCGCCAGCCGGTCGAACCCGGTCCTGACCCGGCCGTGCCCCCTGCCCCTGCCGTTCGGGGGGCCGGCGGCCGCGGGGCCGGCCGATGCGGCCGTCGCCGCGAGCGCTCCCACCGCACCGCCGGCGGACAGCAATCCACGTCGGGACAGGGTCATGCGGCTACCTCCATGATCGCGATCTCTGTCATGGTCACGCACGCTAGCGCGGGGGACGGCCGGGGGGAACGTGTCGGACGGGGTGTTCCGGACGCCGTCCCCGCCCCGCCGGACCCTTCCCCCACGACATACCGACCGGTTAGTCTGCCGGTGCAGTCGGCTGAGAGAGGCGGGACCGATGAGTCAGGTGCACGGCGCGGGCGTAGTGGTCACGGGGGCCGGAGGCGGCATCGGCGCCGCCCTGGCCCGCAGATTCGCCGACGGGGGCGCACGGGTCGTCGTCAACGACCTCGACGAGGCCCGGATCAAGCCGCTCGCCGAGGAGATCGGCGCCGTCGCGGTCGCCGGGGACGCCTCGGAGATCGTCGGCGCCGCCCGGGACGCCCTGGACGGCACCGTGGACGTCTACTGCGCCAACGCCGGACTCG
The DNA here is from genome assembly GCF_042799575.1 of Streptomyces sp. NPDC057682. Classification (NCBI taxonomy): domain Bacteria; kingdom Bacillati; phylum Actinomycetota; class Actinomycetes; order Kitasatosporales; family Streptomycetaceae; genus Streptomyces; species Streptomyces sp. NPDC057682. The sequence goes on from NZ_JBHVIN010000024.1 coordinate 118,865, forward strand.
CCTCGCCCGGCGACCCCTTCGCCGACGAGGAGGTGTGGGCCGCCGCCTGGGACGTCAACGTGATGGCGCACGTCCGCGCGGCCCGCGCCCTGCTCCCGGACTGGCTGGAGCGCGGCAGCGGCCGGTTCGTCGCCACCGCCTCCGCCGCCGGACTGCTCACCATGATCGGCGCGGCGCCCTACAGCGTCACCAAGCACGGCGCCGTCGCCTTCGCCGAATGGCTCTCCCTCACCTACCGCCACCGCGGCGTCAAGGTCCACGCGATCTGCCCGCAGGGCGTGCGTACGGACATGCTCACCGGCGCCGGATCGGCCGGGAAGCTCGTCCTCGCCCCCGGCGCCATCGAGCCCGAGGCCGTCGCGGACGCCCTCTTCGACGCCATGGCGGAGGACCGCTTCCTCGTCCTGCCGCACCCCGAGGTCGCCGGCTACTACGAGACCCGCGCCACCGACACCGACCGCTGGCTCGGTGGCATGAACCGCCTTCAGCGCACCTGGGAGGAGACCGGCGCATGAGCGAGCCGATCCGCACGGACACCGGCCGAGGCCCCGGCAGCACGCACGGGCCGCGACACACCTGGGAGGAGACCGGCGCATGAGCGAGTCGATCTACGCGGCGAAGCCCTGGCTCCCGCTGCTCAGCGAGGCCCAGCGGGCCCCCGTCCACCCCGCCGCGACGCCGGTGCACGCCTTCCGCGATTCCGTGGGCCGCACACCGGACCACCCGGCGCTCGCCTATTTCGACGGACGCCTGACCTACCGCGAGACGGACGAGCTGTCCGACTCCGTGGCCGGCCACCTCGCCGGCCGGGGCCTGGAGCGCGGCGACCGGGTCGCGATCATGCTCCAGAACACCCCGCAGTTCGTCCTCGCCCTCCTCGGCGCCTGGAAGGCCGGGGCGACCGTCGTCCCGCTCAATCCGATGTACAAGTCCGCCGAGGTCGGCCATGTCCTCAAGGACTCCGAGGTCACCGCGCTGATCTGCTCCGACCGCTCCTGGGAGGCGTATCTGCGGGAGACCGCGGCGGCCGCCCCGTCCGTCCGGATCACGGTCACCGCCTGCGAACTCGACCTCCAGACCACGAACGACGAGCGCGTTCTCGGCTTCCCGCGGCTCCCCGCCCCCGACGACACCGACGACCTGGTGACCGTCGCCCGGCAGGGCCTCGCCGCCCCCGCCGGCCGGGAGCCCGCCGCCGAGGACGTGGCGCTGATCAGCTACACCTCGGGCACCAGCGGCACCCCCAAGGGCGCCATGAACTCCCACGGCAACATCATGGTCAACGCCGAGCGCCAGCGCACCGGCCACCCGGTCCCCGAGGGCGCCGCCTACTTCGCCCTCGCCCCGCTCTTCCACATCACCGGCATGGTCTGCCAGCTCGCCGCCTGCCTCACCAACGCGGGCACCCTCGTCCTCGCCTACCGCTTCCACCCCGGCGTCGTCCTCGACGCCTTCGCCGAGCACCGCCCCGCGTACACCGTCGGCCCCTCCACCGCCTTCATGGCCCTGGCCGCGACCCCCGGTGTCACCCCGGACCACTTCTCCTCGTTCCGGGTGATCTCCTCCGGCGGCGCGCCGCTGCCGCCCGCGCTCGTCGAGAAGTTCCGCGAGGGCTTCGGCCCGTACATCCGCAACGGCTACGGCCTCACCGAGTGCACCGCCCCCTGCGCCTCCGTGCCGCCCGAGCGCGAGGCCCCCGTCGATCCCGTCTCCGGCACCCTCTCGGTCGGGGTGCCCGGCCCGGACACCGTGGTGCGGATCGTCGACGAGAACGGCGCGGACGTGCCCTTCGGCGAACAGGGCGAGATCGCGGTGCGCGGCCCCCAGGTCGTCTCCGGCTACTGGCGCCTGCCCGAGGCCACCGCCGCCGCCTTCCCCGACGGCGAGCTGCGCACCGGCGACATCGGCTTCATGGACCGCGAGGGCTGGCTCTACGTCGTCGACCGCAAGAAGGACATGATCAACGCCTCCGGGTTCAAGGTCTGGCCGCGGGAGGTGGAGGACGTCCTCTACACGCATCCGGCCGTGCGCGAGGCCGCCGTCGTCGGCGTCCCCGACCCGTACCGGGGCGAGACCGTCCGTGCCTACGTCAGCCTGCGGCCCGGCGCCACCGCGGCCCCGGACGAACTCGGCGCGTACTGCAAGGAACGGCTCGCCGCGTACAAGTACCCGCGCGAAGTCGAGATCCTGGAAGAACTTCCCAAGACCGCGAGTGGGAAGATCCTCAGGCGGGAACTGCGTTCACCCCGTTAGCGCGCACGCACCGACGCGCTGCGCACGAAGGAAGCACGAAGGAAGTACGAAGGAAGGTGGCGGCTATGGCCAAGGCGACGGACGGGGGCGGTACCCCCGTACCCCAGCGGCTGCTGGCCGCCGCCACCCGGCTCTTCGCCGAGCAGGGGTACGACCGCACCTCGGTCCAGGAGATCGTCGAGGCGGCCGGCGTCACCAAGGGGGCGCTGTACCACTACTTCGGCTCCAAGGAGGACCTGCTCCAGGAGGTGTACGCGCGCGTGCTGCGCCTCCAGCAGGAGCGGCTCGACGCCTTCGCCGAGGCCGACGCGCCCGTCGAGCAGCGGCTGCGCGACGCCGCCGCCGACGTGGTCGTCACCACCATCGAGAACCTCGACGACGCCTCGATCTTCTTCCGCTCCATGCACCATCTGAGCCCGGAGAAGAACAAGCAGGTCCGGGTGGAGCGGCGCCGCTACCACGAGCGGTTCCGGGCCCTGGTGGAGGAGGGGCAGCGCAGCGGGGTGTTCTCCACGGCCACCCCGGCCGATCTGATCGTCGACTACCACTTCGGCTCGGTCCACCACCTCTCCACCTGGTACCGGCCGGACGGCCCGCTGACCCAGCAGCAGGTCGCCGACCACCTCGCCGACCTGCTGCTGCGCGCCCTGCGCCCCTAAAGCCTTCTGCAACACGCTTTTGCCCCGTTCGCCGGAATCCGGGAGCCTCAGCCGTCCCCGCCGGTCAGCCGGGTGAGCAGCGCCTCGGCCGCCGGATTGCGCGGCCGGGGCGCCCGGCCCACCAGGAGGACGGTCCGGCCCGGTTCGGGCTGGCGGATGCGTACGCACGGCAGACCCGCGTCTTCGCCGATCCGGCGCGGCACGATCGCCACCCCGATTCCCGCCCGCACCAGATCCACCAGCAGCCGGATCTGGGTGACGTCGCAGGTGATCCGGCGCTCCAGACCGCAGTGCGCGGCCAGCCGACGTACGGCCGTCTCCAGCCCCGTGCCCGCCCGGAAGTCCACGAACGGCTCGTCGGCGAGATCCTTGATCAGGGTCCGGCCCGCGTGGGCCAGCCGATGGCCCGGTGCGGTGATCAGCACCAGGTCCTCCCGCCAGGTCGCGAACGCCTCGATCCCGTCCGGCAGCGCGGCGTTGTCCGGGGCCAGGAAGGCGAGATCCAGCTCACCGGCCCGCACCCCCGCCACGAGCTCCGGCGTCGTCGCCTCGCGCAACGAGATCTGCACCCCGGGCCACAGCCGGTGGTACGCGGCGAGTTCGGCCGCCAGGTCCACGCAGGTCAGCGTCTGGATCGTGCCGATCCGCACCCGCCCGGTCGCCAGCCCCGACACCGCCGCCACCGCGTCCCGCGCCGCGTCCGTTCCCGCCAGCACCGTCCGGGCCGAGGGCAGCAGCGCACGGCCCGCCTCGGTCAGCACCACCCGGCGGCCGGTGCGCTCGAACAGCTCGGCGCCCAGCTCCCGTTCCAGATTGCGCACGGAGGTGCTGAGCGCCGACTGCACGATCAGTTCCGCACGCGCGGCCGCGGTGAAACTGCCGTGGGTGACCACCGCCATGAAATGGCGGAGCTGGCGAATCTCCATCCATCTACGGTAGCGATGTCAGCCAGCGAATCCATCTGTTGGACCGAAGACACGGTCGGGGTGACGCTGGATGCATGGCACACCTCCAGACGACGACGCGCGTGCCGGCTCTGTGGGCCGTCGCGTACGGCCCCCGCCGCTCCGGAACCGTCCGGTTCCTCGCCCGGTGCCTGCTGCGCGTACGGACCTTCGCCCGCGATCTGGCCCTGACCGACCACACGGGGTCCGGCGGGTACTGACGGCCCACGGGCCGTCGCGTACGGGGCGTCCGGCACGCCGGTCCGCATCGGGCCGTACGCGGCGTGGCGGGGCTCTACGGGACGCGCGGGCACGCCGGGCCGTACGGCCCCGTACGGGCCCGAGCGCGCCCCGGAATCACGCTGGTCGGCCCGGACGCCGCGCGGTTAGCATCCGACGATGCGCACGCCGGCCGACGAACCCCGCCTCGCCCTTGACCGACCGGTCGGCGGCGACCCCGGACAGCGGCACCGGGCCCTGATCCGGCTCGACGCCCACCTGCGCGCGCACCCCCCGGCCGACGACGCCGAGGCCGACCGCCTCGCCGCGCTTCTCCCGGCCGAGCCGACCGGGGTGCCGGAGGCGGACCTCCTCCTGGCCGGGCTCTACCGGCGCCTCGGCCACCACCGGGGCGACCGCCCCCGTCCCGCCTGGCGCACGGCCGACCCGCTCCCCGCCCGCGTACGGATCGCCTGGCTCCGCGCCGATCTGCTCCACGACCCGGCGTCGGCCCTCGCCGACGAACCCCCGGGCGAGGCCCTGTACCAGGCAGTCCGCGCGACGGACCTCACCGCCGCGCACCACCCCGCCCGGCTCGTCGACGCACTGGCGGACAGCGGCGACCCCGTCCTGCGGACCGAGGCGCTGCGTCTGGCCCGCGAGGGGCTGTACGCCGCGGTGCTCGCCCCGTCGCAGGTGCGGCGGACGCTGCTCGCCCTCCTGGCGACGGGCGGCGACCCCGTCGTCGCGGGGGCGCTCGACCTCCTGGCGGAGCCGTGGGCGGCGACGGCGCCGCTGCGCGCCGGTGCACTCGAACCGTTCCTGCTCCCCGGGACGGGGAGGGACGGGGGGCGGTCCGCGTACGAGGCCGCCGGCCCGCGTCCTGCCGGGTCGGGGGGACCGGCGGGGATCCGGCATGCGGATCCTTCCGTCGCCGATGCCGCTGGCCCGTGCCCTGCCGGATCCGGGGATCCGGCAGGGCACGGGCACGCGGATCCCGCCGTCGCCGAGGCTGCCCTGCGCGCCGCCGCGTGCCACGGTCACCGCGAGCTTCTGTTCCGGGTCCTCGCCGACCCGGACCGCCCGCCGCTGCTGCGCAGACGGGCGGCGGAGGCGCTGGGCGGACTCGCGGAGCGGGGCGACATCGCGGAGCTGACGGCCCTCGCCGGGGGTGACCCGCTGTTGCTCGGCGGGCCCGCCGTGACCTGTCTGCGCGGGCTGCACCGGCGCGGCCACTTCCCGGACGGCCCGGCGGTCCCCGCCGTCGTCGGGCTGGCCCTGGCCGATCACACGATTCCGCCGGACGACGTGGCGACCGTGCTGCACACCGTCCGCCACGAGGCGCTCCGGGTGCTCACGGACGCCCCGGCCGCCGATCCGGGGTGGCCGCGCCGGCTCGCGCTGCTCGTGGCGCTGGCCGGACAGGGGGCCGGGGACCTGCCCGCAGGAGAGGCCGTCGTCCGGCTGCTGCCCGAGGCCCAGGACCCCGTGCCGTTCCTCGCGGCGATCCGTGCCCTGCGTCCCGCGGACGCCGAAGAAGCCGTTCTCGCCCTGCTGCCCCGGGCACCCGCCGCCGCGCTGGACGCCCTGGAGGCGGTCGGCGGCGAGCGGACCGTACGCGCCCTGCACGAGGGACTGGGCACCACGACGGGCGCGACGGCCCCGTATCTGCGGTCCGTCGCCCACCGCGCGGTCGAACTGCTCCGGGCGCTGGACGACGACCCGGACCGGCGGCGCGCCCTGCTGGACCGACTGGACCCGGACGATCTGCCGCCCCGGATCGCGGCCGGACTCGGCGCACCGGACGCCCGGGAGACGGCCCTGCTCACCGCGCATCTGGCGGCGGAGGAACCGGAAACGGCGCTGCGCCGGCTCGCGGCCCACGGCGACGCGGGAACGCTGCCGGCCCTCGCCGGACTGCTGCTGCGGATCGTCGGGAGGACGGCCGCCGGGTGGAGCCCCGACGCACCGCCCCGCACCGGCGAGGACGGCCGGCCCGGCGGGGAACCCGCCGTGGCACAGGACGTCCTCGACGCGCTGGCCGGGCTCGGCCGACGGCTGTACGCGCGGGGCGCGATCCGGCCCGTCTGCCTGCTCGACGCCCCCGACGCCGTACAGGCGGGACACGCCCTCGTCGCGAGCACCGCACTGGACCTGCTGGACCGGCCAGGACTCTCCGACGACGCGCGGGTGGTCCTCCTGGAACTGCTGCTCAGGACCCCCTGGCCGGGCACCCGAGCCCGGGTCCACCCGCTGCTGCGCCACCGTGACCGGCACGTCCGCAAGCATGTCGTCGCCCTGCTCGGCCAGGACACCACCGGCCGGGACGCCCAGGCGCTCTCGGCCACCCTCGTCGCGCTGACCCGGGCCCCCGACATCCAGACCGTCCGCCAGGCCCTCCTGGCCCTGGAGCACGCCCGTGCCCACTGGGCCTCCGCCGCCGTCGCCGCCTGTCTCGACCACCCCAACATGAACATCAGGAAGACCGCGGCCCAGGTGCTGGGCCGCGTCCACGAGGACGCCCCCGACCGCACCGCCGCCCCGGCCGCCCTGCCCGCGCTGCTCGACCGGCTGGGCCGCGACACCAACCCCGGACTGCGCACCGCGCTCGTCGCCGCCCTGCGGGCCGTCCTGGGCCCTGTCCGGAGCGACCCGTCCGGCCCGCGACGCCCGGCACCCACGCACGCCGCCCCGGCCGGGGTCCCGCCCACGTCCCGTACGGGGGATCGCGGCCGGCACGACGGGAGCACGTACCGTACGCCGCGGGCCACGCCCTCCGGGTGTACGGCGGGCCCGTCCGGACACGGCACGGGCGACGCCTACGCGGCCACCCTGCTCGCCGCCGCCGAGCACACCACCGACGAGGCCGTCAGGCTCCGGATCCTGGAGGGCCTGGACGGTGTCCTCACCGCCCGCGCGGTCCTCGCCCTCGACGCCCAGCGCTCCCCGGTGGCCCGACCCCTCCTCACCCTGGCCGCCTCGCACGCGATCACTCTTGCCGACGGTGCGCCGGACGACCTTGCTCCGGCCCTGACCTGCCACGGAATCCCCCTCCCGCCCGCCCCCGAACCCCCCGACGCCGTGGACCGCGCCATCGACGCCCTGGCGACCGCCGGCTGGGACCCCGCCATCGCCCTCCGGCTCGCCGAACACTCCGGTCCGCTCACCCCCGCGCAGACCGCGCGCCTGCGGCCGACGCTCGCGGACTGGCTCGCCCTCGTCCCCGAACGACGGCCTCTCGGCCCGGTCCTGCGCCTCGCCCTGGCCCTGTGCGCCGACGGCTTTCCGTTCGATACGGCGGAGGGGAGCGACTCCCCGCTCGGTACGGGGGAGGAAAGCGGTGGCGCGTTCCGTACGGGGGACGGCGGCCGGTCCGCCGGGCGGGCGGCGCTCGTCCGGGCCGTGCCTCTTCTGCTCGACGCCCTGGCCGCCGCCCGCGACGCGGACCGGTACGCGCTCATCGGCGTCCTCGAAGCGGTCGCCCCGCTGGTTCCGGCCCCCGACCGGCCGGATGCCGTCGCCGCCGTACGCGCCCTCGCCCCCGTCCCCGCACGGCCCGGCCGGTCCACGCTGACGCTGCTGCGCCGCCTGGACGCGGTCCTGGTCCGGGACGACCTGGACCGTGCGCTCACGGAGGCCGGGCTCGGCGCCGACCCCTGGCGGGCCGAAACGGCGGTGCTGGCCGAGGCGTTCGGCGTCACGGCGGCCGGGCCCGACGCCGTCCCCCCGTCCGCACCGCGTCCCGGGACCGCCCGGCCCGGCAGCGGGCCCTCCGACGCCCCCGGCCCCACCGCAGAGGAACCCTCCTCACGCCGGCGCCTCGCCGAACTCGTCGCCGCGCACCGCGCCGCCGCCCCCGGCGAACGGGCCGCGCTCGTCGACCGGATGCTCCGGCTCCAACCGCTCGACGGCCCGGAGTGGACGCTGGCCGAACGGGCCCGCGCGGCCCGCCCCGACGTACGGCGGGTACGGGACGGCGATCTGGACCAGCCGCGTTCGGCGGCCCAGCGGGAGAGGCTGCTCGCGCTGCTGGCCTCGGACGAGGCCGACCGTCGGCAGGCGGCCGCCGACGCGCTGGCGCGGTGGCCGGAACCGGAGGTGCGGCTCCTCGTGCTCCGGGCCCATCTGCACGGCCGGGTGGACCTGCCGGCCGGGGCCGGGCTCACGGACGCGCTGGCGGCTCTGGACGAGGCGGAGCTGAGGAGCGGGGGAATCCGGCGCGACCGGGTGGCCGCCCTCGCGGCACGCCTCGACCCCCGGGCCCGGGAACGGCTGCTGCCGCTGCTCCTGGAGTGGTGGCGGGACGCGCCGCCCGCCGAGGCGCGGGCCCTCGGCGACGCCCTGCGCGCCCACCCCGCCGACGCCCTGGCCGAGGCGCTGCGGGACCGTCTCGACGCGGGGGCCTGGGGCTTCCTCGACCTGCTCGCCGGCCGGCCGCTGCTGCGCACCGCGGCCCTGCTCCGCGTCCGCGACCGGCTGCGTGCCGAGGGCCACGGCGAACGCGCCGACCGGCTGCGGCTGGTGACGGGCCCGCTGCGGGATCCGGGTGGCGAGCGGCCGGGCACGGCGGAGGCGGACGCCCACGCCCCCGACGGGCCCGGACCCGTGCCGCGCGGACACCGCCCGACCCGCCACGAATTGCTGGATCTCGCCGAGACCGGTACCCCGGACCAGATCTGCCGGGCCCTCACCGATCTGGCCGGGTCCCACACCGGCCCAGGCCCCGATCCGGATCCGCGCCTCGCCGCCCTCCTGGACGGCCTGCTGACCCACCCACGGCCCCGGGTCCGGCTGCGCGCGCACCGCACCTCGCGCACGATGCTCGGCCGTGACGCGTACCTGCGCCACACCGCTCTCCTGCTGGACGACCCCCGCCCCGACGTGGTCCGCATGGCCGCCCGCACGCTCTGCCGGGCCGGCTGGGCACCCGCGATCCCCGCGGTGACCGCACTCCTCGGCCATCCGCACCCCGCCGTCCGCGAGACCGCGGCCGCGTCCCTGACCGGACTCGGCGCCCCGGCCGTCCCGGCCCTCCGGCACGCCGCCGCCCACGCCCGCCCGGACCGCCGCTCCCGCTACACGGACGTCCTGGACCGCATCGGGACCGGGTGACCCGGGCCGGTACGGCCCACCGTCCGCCCGGCGCTCCCAGGCGCCCACCTGGAGGACGGGGCCGACTGGTGGACGGGCCCGAGCGGCGGACGAGGCCGCAGGAGCGCTCCCCGAGCGGCGGACGGGCCCGAGCGACAAGGCCGCAGCCACACTCCCCGAGCAGCGGACCGGCCCGAGCGGCGGACCGGCCCGAGCAGCGGACCGGTCCGAGCGCACCGACCCGGCCGCCCGAGCGCACCGGACCGGTCCGAGCGGCAGACCGCCCGAGCGCACCGGCCGGGCCGCCCCAGGACCCCGGCCCGGCCGGCCCCCGGCCGGCGCTCCGGGTCGCGCCTACACGTACCGCTTGATCTCCCGCCGGGCCAGCGACCTCTGGTGCACCTCGTCCGGGCCGTCGGCCAGACGCAGCGTGCGGGCCGAGGCCCACAGCTCGGCGAGCGGGAAGTCCTGGCTCACGCCGCCCGCGCCGTGCAACTGCACGGCCTGGTCGAGGATGGCGACGACCGCGCGCGGAGTGGCGATCTTGATGGCCTGGATCTCGGTGTGGGCGCCCCGGTTGCCGACCGTGTCCATCAGCCAGGCGGTCTTCAGCACCAGCAGCCGCAGCTGCTCGACCGTGACCCGGGCGTCGGCGATCCAGTTCTGCACCACGCCCTGCTGGGCGAGCGGCTTGCCGAAGGCCGTACGGTCCACCGCGCGCCGGCACATCAGCTCGATGGCGCGCTCGGCCATCCCGATGAGCCGCATGCAGTGGTGGATACGGCCCGGACCGAGCCGGGCCTGGGCGATGGCGAAGCCGCCGCCCTCCTCGCCGATCAGGTTCGACGCCGGCACGCGTACGTCGTCGAAGACGACCTCCGCGTGGCCGCCGTGCCAGTGGTCCTCGTAGCCGTACACCTGCATGGCCCGCTTCACCGTCAGGCCCGGGGTGTCGCGGGGGACGAGGATCTGCGACTGCTGGCGGCGGAGGTCCGTGCCGTCCGGGTCGGTCTTGCCCATGACGATGAAGATCGCGCAGTCGGGGTTCATCGCCCCGGAGATGTACCACTTGCGGCCGTTGATGACGTAGTGGTCGCCGTCGCGGGTGAACCGGGTCTCGATGTTGGTCGCGTCCGAGGAGGCGACCTCCGGCTCCGTCATCGCGAACGCGGAGCGGATCTCACCGTTCAGCAGCGGCTCCAGCCACCGCTTCTTCTGCTCGTCGGTGCCGAACTCGGCCAGCACCTCCATGTTCCCGGTGTCCGGCGCCCCGCAGTTCGTCACGGTGGGGGCCAGCCGCGGTGAGCGGCCCAGGATCTCCGCCAGCGGGGCGTACTGGAGATTGGTCAGTCCCGCGCCGTGCTCGGTGCCGGGCAGGAAGAGGTTCCACAGGCCCTGCCGGCGGGCCTCCGCCTTGAGGTCCTCCACCACCGGCGGGGTGTCCCAGGGGGAGGAGAGAGCGGCGCGCTGCTCGTCCGCGGTGCGCTCGGCCGGGTAGACGTGCTCGTCCATGAAGGCGAGGAGCCGGCCGCGCAGCTCCTCGGTCCGGGCGTCGAATGCGAAGTCCATGGGTGGGTCAGCCTTCCTGGAGGGTGGTGAGGCCGTGCTCGATGAAGACGGGGACGAGGTCGCCGATGCGGTCGAAGCCGCCGCCGACCGTCTGGCCGAGGGTGTAGCGGTAGTGGATGCCCTCCAGGATCACGGCGAGCTTGAACCAGGCGAACGCCGTGTACCAGGAGATGCCGGAGGTGTCGCGGCCGGAGCGGGCGGCGTAGCGCTCGATCAGTTCGGCCGGCGCCGGGTGGCCGGCGGCTCCGCTGGTGGTGGAGACCGGAGACTCGGCCAGACCCAGGTCGGAGCTGTACATGACGAGCAGCCCGAGGTCGGTGAGCGGGTCGCCGAGGGTCGACATCTCCCAGTCGAGCACGGCCCGGATCGTGTCGTCGGCGCCGATCAGCACGTTGTCCAGGCGGTAGTCGCCGTGGACGACCGTCGGGGCGGGGGAGTCGGGCAGCCGCTTGCCGAGCGCGGCGTGCAGCTCGTCGATGTGCGGCAGTTCGCGGTTGCGGGAGGCCTCCAGCTGCTTGCCCCAGCGGCGCAGCTGCCGGTCGAGGAAGCCCTCGGGCCGCCCGAAGTCGGCCAGGCCGACCTCCGCGGGGTCCACGGCGTGCAGATCGACGAGGGTGTCGACCAGGCCCAGCACCGCCGTGCGGGTGCGCTCGGGGCCGAGCGGGGCGAGCTGCTCGGCGGTGCGGTACGGGGTGCCCTCGACGTACTCCATGACGTAGAACGGCGCGCCGAGCACCTCGTCGTCCTCGCAGAGCAGCACCGGGGCGGGCACCGGCACCGCCGTCGGGTGCAGGGCGCTGATCACCCGGTGCTCGCGCTTCATGTCGTGCGCGGTGGCCAGGACGTGGCCCAGCGGCGGCCGGCGTACCACCCAGCGGCCGGAACCCGCCGGATCCGTGACGATGTACGTCAGATTGGAGCGGCCGCCCTCGATGACCCGGGCGTCGAGCGGTCCGTTCACCAGGCCCGGCAGCTCGCGGTCGAGATGTCCGCGCAACCGGTCGAGGTCGAGACCTGGCGGGTGGACTGGGCTCATCGTGCGCACCTCCGGGCGTGAGTGAAACGTCGGAGTTCATGATGCCGACCAGTCGGTATGTCGTCCAGTGCGTCCCCGGGGTGTAGTGCCCCGGGTTCGGTCCGTATGCCGGTCGCACTCTGGTGTTCAGTCGTATCCCTGAATAGAGTTCACGTATGAATACCGCATGGCTGATCGACGACGTCCGGCTGACCCCGATCCTGATCGCCGACCCCCCGCTGCTGAACACCCAGGGGGTCCACCAGCCGTACACCCCGCGGCTCGTCGTGGAGATCGTCACCCGGGGCGGGGTGACCGGCGTCGGGGAGACCTACGGCGACGGCAGGTACCTCGAACTGGCCGAACCGCTGGCCAGGGCCCTGGTCGGTCGTCCGGTCAGCGATGTGAACGGGCTGTTCGCGCTGGCCGACGCGGTGTGCGGTGATTCACGCGCCGCCGACGAGGGCGTCGACGCGGGCGGACTGCGCGGTGTCCAGAACGCGGACAAGCTGCGGCTCTCGGTCGTCTCCGGCTTCGAGGTCGCCTGCCTGGACGCGCTGGGCAAGACCCTCGGCCTGCCGGTGCACGCGCTGCTCGGCGGCAAGGTGCGCGACAGCGTCGAGTACAGCGCGTACCTCTTCTACCGCTGGGCCGAGCACCCGGAGGGCGGCGAACGGGACGACTGGGGCGCCGCCCTGGACCCCGCCGGTGTCGTCGCCCAGGCCCGCCGCTTCGCCCGCGACCACGGCTTCTCCTCCTTCAAGCTCAAGGGCGGTGTCTTCCCGCCCGACGAGGAGATCGCCGCCGTCCACGCGCTCGCCGAGGCGTTCCCCGGGCAGCCGCTGCGCCTGGACCCCAACGGCGCCTGGTCGGTGGAGACCTCGCTGTACGTCGCCGACCGGCTGAAAGGCGTCCTGGAGTATCTGGAGGACCCGGCGAGCGGCACGGCGGCGATGGCCGAGGTGGCCGCCGGCACCGACGTCCCGCTCGCCACGAACATGTGCGTCACCACGCTCGCCGAACTCCCCGGGGCCTTCGCCCGCGACGCCGTCCAGGTCGTCCTCTCCGACCACCACTACTGGGGCGGCCTCCACCGCACCCGCGAACTGGCCGCGATCTGCCGCACCTTCGGCGTCGGGCTCTCCATGCACTCCAACACCCACCTGGGCATCAGTCTGGCCGCCATGACCCATGTCGCGGCCACCGTGCCGAACCTCGACTACGCCTGCGACAGCCACTACCCCTGGCAGACCGAGGACGTCCTGACCACCCGCCATGTCTTCACCGACGGCCGGCTCACCGTCTCCGACGCCCCCGGACTCGGCGTCGAACTCGACCGGGAGCGTCTGGCCGCCCTGCACCGCCGCTGGCTCGACGACGACGGCACGATGCGCGAGCGCGACGACGCCGCCGCGATGCGCAAGGCCGTACCGGACTGGGAGACGCCCGCCGTCCCGCGCTGGTGACGGGCGCGGGGACGCGGGCGGCCGCTCAGAAGAGCATCGCCACGGCGAACACCGCGAGCGCCATCGTGCACGCCGCGGCCGACAGCGCCGCCCGCGCCCCCAGCGCCGGCGGGTGCGGGCGCCCCATGCTCTGCACCCGCCGGTGGGCCACCATCAGAAAGCCCAGCCACGCCAGCGCGCTCATGGACAGCGCGATCACCGTGGCCGGCCCGCCCCCGCCCTGGAGCGCCTGCTTGCAGGCCAGCACCGCGGCGACCGTGCAGGACAGCGTCGTACGCCGCCAGGCCAGCCGGGTCCGCTCCGGCTGGAGCCCCGGATCGCGCTCCGCCGCGCTCACCGCCCCTCCCAGCCGAAGAGGACCACCACCACCATCGCCACCGCGACCACCGCCACCGCGATGCCGAGCAGCGTCGGGAACCGGGAGACCGGCAGATCCTCCCCGCGCCGCATCGCCCGCTCGCACCGCACCCAGTGGTTGACCGCGCGCAGCGCGCACAGCACCCCGGACGCCAGCATCGCGAGCGCCAGCCCCGCCCGGATCGCCCAGGCCAGCTCCGGCAGGAACTGGTCGACCGCGAAACCGCCGCCGATCAGCGCGAGCGCGGTCCGGATCCAGGCGAGGAACGTCCGCTCGTTGGCGAGCGAGAAGCGGTAGTCGGGGGTCTCGCCCTCGTCGCGGATCCGTTGCGGCGCGAACCACAGCCGCAGACCCTGTACAAAATCGTTCACGTACGGACCTTATCCGGCGCTTTGTCAGGGTTCCCGGGCCGGACCGGGGGGAGCCGGAACGGCCCGCTCACGGCAGCTCCCGGAAGGTGCGCAGCCGCCGGTAGGCCTCCAGCCCGTCGGGCACCCACGGCCAGTCGTCGCCGCCGGCCCGGCCCTCCAGCTCGGCATCGGTGAGGAAGGTGTGCCAGGCGACCTCCTCCACCTGCGGCCGTACGGGCAGGACGCACCGCACCTGGTAGACGTACGACCACCAGATGTGCCCGCCGCCCCGGTAGAGGAACTTGAACAGCGGCTCGGGCCGGGGCAGTCCGGACACGCCCAGCTCCTCCTCCGCCTCGCGCAGCGCCGCCTCGTCGTAGGACTCCCCGGCCCCCACGACCCCGCCCACGAACATGTCGTAGTGCGAGGGGAACACGGCCTTCGTCGCCGTCCTGCGGTGCACGAAGATCCGTCCCTCGGCGTCCCGGGCCTCGACGAAGACACAGCGGTGGGGCAGGCCCCGCGCGGTCGCCTCACCGCGCGGGGCCCGCCCCACGACCACGTCGTGCTCGTCGACGATGTCCAGGATCTCGTCGGAAGGGCTTCTCGCCCCGTCGGGATTCATGCCCCCATCCAACAGCAGCCCGCGGACACCGCCGCCGGGTCACTGCCCCATGACGTACTTGACGGTCGGACCGGTGGTCCAGCCGCCGTCCACGGCCAGCTCGGCGCCGGTGACGTACGAGGCGGCGTCCGAGAGCAGGAAGACGACGGCCTCGGCTATCTCGCCGGCCTCGCCGACCCGGCCCATCGGGGTGTTCGGGTAGTTGCCGTCGCCCTGCCGGATGCCCACGGACGAGGTCATCGGGGTGTACACCATGCCCGGGTGCACGGAGTTCACCCGCACCTTCGCGGTGCCCAGCTCCACCGCGCCGACCTTCGTCAGCCCGCGCACGCCCCACTTCGACGCGCCGTAGCTGGAGGTCAGCGCCAGGCCCATCAGCCCGGCCGCCGAGGAGATGTTGACGATCGAACCGCCGCCGTTCTCCTTCATCACCGGGATCACCGTCTTCATGCCGATGAACACGGCCGTCAGATTGATGTCGATGACCTTGCGGAAGTGCTCGACCGTCTCCGTCTCCAGCGGCTGCCCGGTCGAGACCCCGGCGTTGTTCACCAGGCCGTCGATCCGGCCGAAGGTGTCGAGGGCGAACGCGGCGACGCGGTTCCAGTCGTCCTCGGAGGTCACGTCGTGGTGGACGAAGCGGGCCTTCGGTCCCAGCGCGGCGGCGGTGGCCGCGCCCTCCTCGTCGAGCACGTCCGTGATCACCACGTTGGCGCCGGCCGCCACCGCGAGGCGCGCGGCCTCCGCGCCGAGGCCGCGGGCGGCCCCGGTGATGACGACGGTCCGGTCGGTGAGATCGTGCTTCTCGGTCATGCCATGTCCTTCGTGCGGTGCGGGTGGTTCACGCGGCCCCGGGCGCGGGGGCGCCCAGGAACGCGGTGGTGGTGACGACGAGATCGGCCAGGAACAGCTCGCGTCCGGTCAGCGGCCGGGTGCCGTCCAGCGCCTGCCGGGCCCGGTCGGCCAGCGCCGCGCCGATCAGGGTGAGTGCCAGGTCCAGCCGCTCCAGCCGGACCGGCCGGGGCAGCTCCTCCAGGGCCTCGGCGATCCGCCCGATCAGCCGCCCGTAGGCGGTGCCGTCCAGCGCCGGGTGCGGTCGGCCGGTCCGCAGACCGGTCTCGTGGCTCAGCTGGGCCGAGATCCGCAGACAGCGCCGGCCCCGGTCGTCGGCGAGCAGGCTCGCCTCCGCCGTCACCAGCGCGGTGAGCAGCTCCGGTATGCCGCAGTCCGCGGGCAGTGCCTCCAGCAGCGGTGCGACGACCCGCTCGGTGCGCTCCTGACGGCCCGCCATCACGGCGTCCAGCAGTCCGGCGCGGGAACCGAAGTGGTACTGCACCGCCGAGGGATTGCTCTGCCCCGCCAGGGCCACGATGTCGCGCAGCTGCGCGCCGTCGGTGCCCTGTGCGGCGAAGACCTCCTCCGCCGCGCGGATCAGCTTCTCCCTGGTCTCGTGTCCCGACGTTCTCGCCATACCGTCAATGTAATGCTGGCCATTATTAATAGCCAGGGCCGGCCGGTGTGAGACAGCGGACAGCGGCTCCGCCCCCGGTACCCCTCGGAGTCCGGGACCCGGACCGCTGCGGGATCCGCCCCCGGGACCGCCGCGGGATCCGCCCCCGGGACCGCCGCGGGATCCGCCCCCGGGCTCGGCGCGGGGTCCCTCCCCGGTCTCAGCGCGGCTGGAGATCGCGGTCGCGCCGCCCGCCCACCGGCCCCTCCGGCATCGCCGGATGCAGCCCCAGCAGCACGATCCCGGCCACGATCGCCGCCAGCCCGGCCGCCTGCCAGGCCAGCGCCCCGGCGTCGGTCCGCACCCGGTCGCCCAGGAAACCGATCCCGCAGGCGATCCCGGCCAGCGGCTGGGCGGCCGTCAGCGCGGGGAGCGACAGCCGCAGCGGGCCCGTCTCGAAGGCGCTCTGCACCAGGATCAGCCCGCTGACGCCCAGCACCAGCACCGCGTACGGCTGCCAGCCGGTGACCAGAGCCGTCCAGCCGCCGTCCGAGAGCCGCTGCCCGCTCACCCGGGTCAGCGCGTCCTGGAGTCCGTACAGCAGCCCGGCCGCCACGGCCAGGAGCGCGGGGGAGACGCCCGAGCGGGTGCGCCGCGCGAACGCGGTCAGCAGCAGCGCCAGGCCCACCACGATCCCGATCACCAGCCAGTGCCGCAGCGGGCTCGACACCGCCTGCCCGCCCTGCGGCTCGCCCGCCACCAGGAAGGCGGCGACCCCGCCGGCCAGCAGCCAGAGCCCCGCCCAGCCCTGCCGGCCCAGCCGCTGCCCGGTCCGGTGACGGGACAGCGCCATCGCGAAGAGGAGATTGGTCGCGAGCAGCGGCTCGACGACGGAGACCTCGCCCTTGCCGAGCGCCAGGGCGCCCAGCACCATCCCGCAGACCATCAGACCGATCCCGGCCAGCCAGCTCCGCACCCGCATCAGGTCCAGCAGCAGCCGGGGCGAGAGGTAGTCGCTCCGCGGGGCACGGCGCGCGGCGGCCTGCTGGAGGACGAAGCCGAAGCCCAGACAGCACGCCGCGCTCACGGCGAGCACCAGAACCAGCACCGACATGCTTCTCCACCCCGAGCCGGGCCGAAAGAGGGTGTGATGTGGTTCGACGATAACGGCTGGGCGGCCCGGTGCGACCGTGGCGCGGCCGACCGGACGGTTGACGCGGGGACGGCTCGTGCCGAAGATCTGACGCACCAGTAACATCGCGCCCGGCCGTCACGGGCGGCGCGCGCTCCTCCACCGGACCGCGGCCCGGTCGCCCCGACAAGGACGGAACCCATGGCGTACGACGCTGACGTGATCGTGATCGGGGCGGGACTCGCGGGGCTCGTCGCCACCGCGGAACTCGTCGACGCGGGCCGCTCGGTCCTCCTGCTCGACCAGGAGCACGAGCAGTCGCTCGGCGGCCAGGCCCACTGGTCCTTCGGCGGCCTGTTCCTCGTCGACTCGCCCGAGCAGCGCCGCATGCGGATCAAGGACAGCCGCGAACTGGCCCTCCAGGACTGGATGGGCACGGCCGGCTTCGACCGCGACGAGGACCACTGGCCGCGCAAGTGGGCCGAGGCGTACGTCGACTTCGCGGCGGGGGAGAAACGTTCCTGGCTGCACGCCCAGGGCCTGCGGCTGTTCCCGGTGGTCGGCTGGGCCGAGCGCGGCGGTTACGACGCCAACGGCCACGGCAACTCCGTGCCCCGCTTCCACATCACCTGGGGCACCGGCCCCGGCGTCGTCGCCCCCTTCGAGCGCCGGGTCCGCGAGGGCGTCGCCAAGGGGCTCGTCACCTTCCGCTTCCGCCACCGGGTCACCGGTCTCGCCCGCACCGGGGGCGCCGTCGACACCGTGACCGGCGAGATCCTGGAGCCGAGCGCCGCCCCGCGCGGTACCGCGAGCGGCCGGGAGACCGCCGGAACCTTCGAGCTGAGGGCCCAGGCGGTGATCGTCACCTCCGGCGGCATCGGCGGCAACCACGACCTCGTGCGCGAGCAGTGGCCCGAGCGGCTCGGCACCCCGCCCGCCAAGCTGCTCTCCGGCGTCCCCGCCCACGTCGACGGGCTGATGCTCGGCATCGCCGAGGAGGCCGGCGCCCACCACATCAACCGCGACCGGATGTGGCACTACACCGAGGGCATCGAGAACTGGGACCCCGTCTGGGACAAGCACGCCATCCGCATCCTGCCCGGACCGTCCTCCCTCTGGCTGGACGCGACCGGCAAGCGGCTGCCCGTCCCGCTCTTCCCCGGTTTCGACACGCTCGGCACCCTCGAACACATCATGCGCACCGGCCACGAGTACACCTGGTTCGTCCTGGACCAGAAGATCATCGGCAAGGAGTTCGCGCTCTCCGGCTCCGAGCAGAACCCCGATCTGACCGGCAAGTCGGTCCGCGGCGTGATCGGCCGGGCCCGCGCCGACGTCCCCGGACCGGTGCGCGCCTTCATGGACAAGGGCGTCGACTTCGTCGTCGAGAAGGACCTCGGCGCCCTGGTCCGGGGCATGAACGCGCTCACCGGGGACGGGCTCATCGACGAGGACGCGCTGCGCCGCGAGATCACCGCCCGCGACCGGGAGATCGCCAACCCCTTCACCAAGGACCTCCAGATCACCGCGATCAGGGGCGCCCGCAGCTACCTCGGCGACAAGCTCATCCGTACCGCCGCCCCGCACCGCATCCTCGACCCGAAGGCCGGGCCGCTGATCGCCGTCCGGCTCAACATCCTCACCCGCAAGTCGCTCGGCGGTCTGGAGACGGACCTGTCCTCCCGGGTCCTGACCGCCGACGGCACCCCGCTCGCCGGGGTGTACGCGGCCGGTGAGGCGGCCGGTTTCGGCGGCGGCGGGGTGCACGGCTACCGCTCGCTGGAAGGCACGTTCCTCGGCGGCTGCATCTTCTCCGGCCGTGCGGCGGGCCGGGCCGCCGCGGCGGCGGTCGCGTAGGAGCGCCCTCCCGGGCTGCGGCCCCGTACCTCTCCGCACGGCATCGGACACGGCCGTACCGGTGGGGTTCCGGGCCGCGACCGCGCACGGGCGCCGGATCCGGGCATGCCAAAGGACATGCCCGCAGTCACCGAGCCCGTGGTCAACCTCGTCCGGCGCACCACCGAACCCGTGGGCGCCCAGACGCTGCGGTCGACGGGCGCGGCCGTCATCGCCTATGTCGTGGCGACGTCGACGCTCGCGCACCCCGCGCCCCTGACCGCCCCGCTCACCGCGCTCCTCGTCGTCCAGGTCACCCTCTACGCCACCCTGACCACCGGGATCCGGAGGGTGAACGCCGTCGTCGTCGGCGTGCTCATCGCCAGCGGCTTCAGCGCGCTCGTCGGGCTGTCCTGGTGGAGCCTCGGGCTGACGATCTTCACCTCGCTCATCATCGGCCGGCTGGTGCGGGTCGACGAGTTCGTCCCCGAGGTGGCGATCAGCGCCATGCTGGTCCTCGGCGTCACCCAGGTCGCCGACACCGCGTGGGAGCGCATCTTCGAGACGCTGATCGGGGCGGGCGTCGGGCTGCTGTTCAACCTGCTGTTCGCGCCGCCGGTCTGGACGCAGACGGCGGGCGTCTCGATCGACGGGCTGGCCCGGCGGATGGGCGAGCTGTTCCGCGACCTCGGCCGCGACCTGGGCGGCCGGGTCACCGTCGAGCAGGCCGCCGACCGGCTCCACCGGGCCCGTCGCGTCGACCACGACATCGTGGCCGTGGACGCCTCGCTGCGCCGGGCCGAGGAGAGCCTGGTGTTCAACCCCCGGGTGCGCCACGGACTGCTGAACCGGGTGGTGCTGCGCACCGGGCTCGACACCCTGGAGATCTGCGCGGTGGTCCAGCGGGTGATGGCCAGGAGCCTGACCGACCTGGCCAAGGACCGGGCGGGCGAACCGCTCTTCCCCGCCGAGGTCGCCGCCGGTCTGACCGAGCTGTACGGGCAGCTGGCCGACGCCGTGGAGAGCTTCTCGCTGCTGATCACCACGCCGCTCGCGGCGAGCGCCGAGGGTGCCGAGGCGCGGCTGTCCGAAGCCCTCACCGGCAGCCGGACGACCCGCGACCGGGTGGCCGACCTGCTCCTCGCGGCGGTGCAGGAGCACCCCAGGAAGTGGCAGCTGCACGGGGCGCTGCTCGCCGAGGTCGACCGCATCCTGGACGAGCTGGACATCGAGAAGCGGACCGAGCGCCTGAGCGAGGAACTCGACCGGCGCTCGGGCGAGATGCACACCCGCCACCCCCTGCTCCTCGCGGTCCGCCGCAGGCTGGGCCTGGTCGCGGAGCGGCCGGGCGGTACGGGGGCGCGGTGAGGGCGGTGCGGGTGGCGAGGGCGATACGGGCCGGTGGGTGCGGACGGTCCGGTGCGGACGGTCAGCCGGTGGTGAGCCGTTCCACGACCCGGAACCGTTCCGCCACCACGTGGGTGTCGTCGTCGACCGTGAACCCCGGGTCCCCGAGGGCCTCGCGCATCTCCTCGCCGTGCCAGAACCGTTCGTGGTCCTCGCGCCATGCGGCGACCGAGGTGTGGTCCTCGCCCTCGTCCACGACGTGCTGCCGGTCGATGTCGCCGAGCCGCACGATCCGCACCTCGGTCACCTCGACGACGGCGACCTCCCGTCCCTCCGAGTCGATCAGCGCGGACCGCTCGCCGACCGGCGGAAGCTCCTCCTTCTCCCGCTCGTACTCGGCCAGCAGTCCGGTCGTGGAGACCTTCCTCCCGTCGAGCACCGCGGCGACCAGCCGGTCGCGCAACGGGCCGGGGAAGGCGAGCAGGAAGGGTTTGAGCGGTTCGCGGTTCGGCATGACGCAAGTCTGGCACCCCCTCCGGCGGAGGGGGTGCCAGACAGCGGGCGCCGGGGGCCGCTAGAGAATCAGCGACAGCAGCAGGACCAGGACCAGCGAGACCACGGAGATGATCGTCTCCATGACCGACCAGGTCTTCACGGTCTGCCCGACGTCCATGCCGAAGTACTCCTTCACCAGCCAGAAGCCGGCGTCGTTGACATGGCTGAAGAAGAGCGAGCCCGCGCCCACCGCGAGGACCAGCAGCGCCGCGTGGGAGGTCGACATGTCGGCCGCCAGCGGGGCCACCAGACCGGCCGCCGAGATGGTCGCGACCGTCGCCGAACCCGTCGCCAGCCGGATCGCGACCGCGATCAGCCAGCCCAGCAGCAGTGCGGGGATCGACCAGTCCTTGGAGAAGTCCAGGATCATCTGGCCCACACCGGCGTCGATCAGGGTCTGCTTGAAGCCGCCGCCCGCGCCCACGATGAGCAGCACACCGGCGATCGGGGCGAGCGACTTCTCCACGGTGGTGGAGAGCCGCGCCCGGGTGAACCCGGCCGCCCGGCCCAGCGTGAACATCCCGACGACGACCGCCGCCAGCAGGGCGATCAGCGGCGAGCCGATCACATCGGTGACCTTCTGGAGCCCCTGCTCGGGATCGTCCACCACGATGTCGACGAGCGCCTTGACCAGCATCAGGACGACGGGCAGCAGGATCGTCGCCAGGGTGGCGCCGAAGCTCGGCCGCCGGTCCAGGTCCTCCGAGGGGCGCTGCGGGATCATCTGCTCCGGCGCCTTGATGTCCACCCAGCGGGCGGCGTACCGGGAGAAGAGCGGGCCCGCGATGATCACGGTCGGCACGGCGACCAGTACACCCAGGGCCAGGGTGACGCCCAGGTTGGCGCCGAGCGCGTCGATGGCGACGAGCGGACCGGGGTGCGGGGGGATCAGTCCGTGCATCACGGAGAGGCCGGCGAGCGCCGGGATGCCGATCCGCATGAGGGAGTAGTTGCCGCGCTTGGCGACGAGCAGCACCACCGGGATCAGCAGCACGATGCCGACCTCGAAGAACAGCGGCAGACCGATGATCGAGGCGATGAGGACCATCGCCCACGGCATGGCCCGTCCGCTCGCCTTCGCGAGGATCGTGTCGACGATCTGGTCCGCGCCGCCGGAGTCGGCGAGCAGCTTGCCCAGGATCGCGCCGAGCGCGATGAGGACGCCGACGCCCGCGACGGTGGAGCCGAGGCCCGCGGTGAAGCTCGCTATCGTCTTCGCCGGCGCGGCCCCGGCGAAGGAGCCGAGGGCCAGCGAGCCGATGGTGAGCGCGAGGAACGCGTGCATCTTGAACTTGGTGATGAGCACGACGATGACGGCGATGCCCGCCAGGACGGCGATGCCCAACTGAGCGTTGCCGGCCGAGGTGATCGGTTCGACGGCGTCCGCTGCCAGCGTCTCGACGCTGAGACTGGTCACGGTGATGATCCTTAACTGTCGAGCCGGCGCAGCGCGTCGACGGCCCGCCGGGTGATGTCCTCGGGGGGGCCGGACACGTCGACGGCCACTCCGGCCTCGTCGTCCGCGAGCGGTTCGAGGGTGGCGAACTGCGAGTCGAGGAGCGCGGTCGGCATGAAATGGCCCGTACGTCCGGCCATCCGCTCCGCGATCAGCGGGCGGGAGCCGGTCAGATGCAGGAAGACGGCACCGGGGGCCTCGCCCCGCAGCCGGTCGCGGTAGGACCGCTTGAGCGCGGAGCTGCTGACCACCCCGCCGAGTCCGGCCCGGCCGTGCGCCCACTGCCCGATCGCGTCGAGCCAGGGCCACCGGTCCGCGTCGTCCAGCGGGACGCCGGCCGACATCTTGGCGATGTTCGCCGGGGGATGGAAGTCGTCGCCCTCGGCGTACGGGACGCCCAGGGCGTCGGCGAGCAGGGGGCCGATCGTGGTCTTGCCGGTTCCTGCGACGCCCATCACCACGACGACGTGGGGGGTGCTCATGTCGGTGCCTCGCTGTCTTCGTCGATGTCGTCCTCGACATCGGTCCGTCGCGCTACTGAAACCTATACGTACGACTTATTCAAGATGCTGTGACATAAACGTCGTACTTTTTGTTCCGGCGGTGGCCGCCCGGAAGCGCCCCCGTACGCTGGGGTCATGACCACACGGGGCCAGGGGCTGCATACACAGGTGCTGGACACCGTGGGCCTGGAGATCGCGGCCGGGGAGCATCCGCCCGGCAGCGTGCTGCGCACCGACGAGCTGGCGGAGCGCTTCGACGTCTCCCGTACGGTCGTGCGCGAGGTGATCCGCGTCCTGGAGTCCATGCACCTCGTCGAGTCCCGGCGCCGGGTCGGCGTGACCGTACGCCCCACCGAGGCGTGGAACGTCTACGACCCCCAGGTCATCCGCTGGCGTCTGGCCGGCGCCGACCGCCCCCGCCAGCTGCGCTCACTGACCGTGCTGCGCTCCGCGATCGAACCCGTCGCCGCCTCGCTGGCCGCCCGCAACGCCACCGCGCGGCAGTGCGCCGAGCTGACCGAACGGGCCCTCGGCATGGTCGCCACCTCGCGAGGCCAGCAGCTGGAGGCCTATCTGGAGCACGACATCGCGTTCCACCGGATCGTCCTGGACGCCTCCGGCAACGAGATGTTCGCGCGCCTGGGCGACGTGGTCGCCGAGGTCCTGGCCGGGCGCACCCACCACCAGGTCATGTTCGAGGACCCCGACCCCGCCGCCGTCACCCTGCACGTCCGCCTCGCCGAGGCCGTGCGCGAGGGCGACGCGGCCGCGGCCGAACGCCTCACCAAGGAGATCGCCACCGGCGCCCTGCACGAACTGGACGTCCTGGCCCCCTGATCCGCCGTAGCCCGTAGCCCGTAGCCTGTAGCTCGCTGCCGCCCCTGATCCGCCGCCCCGTCACCCCGTGACGTGCCGCAGCCGCGCGGCCGCCGCGGCCAGGACCATCTCCAGCGCCGCCGGATAGCCGCTGCGCCCCATCTCCGCCACCAGCACCGGCGCCGTCGCCGCGATGTGCGGATGCGTCTCGGCCGGCTGACGGGCGTAGATCTCCGGCCACGCCTGCTCCTCCAGCGCCCTGGCCCGCTCCGACAGCACCAGCGTGGACGCGTCCAGCGCCGCGAACGACAGCGTCTGGTCCACGAAGACGTGGTAGATCCGCACCGCCTCGGCGTCCGGGAACCCCGCGCCCCTCAGCACCCCGAGGATCGCCTCCACCGACCGGATCTCGTGGGTCCGCCCGGTCACCCGCGCACACGTCAGCATCGCCGCCTGCGGATGCGCCAGGTAGTCCGCGTGCATCCGCAGCCCCAGTGCCCGCAGATCGGCCCGCCAGTCGCCCGTCGGCCGCCACGCGCGCAGCGTCCGCCCGATCAGCTCGTCGGCCACCGCCAGCAGCAGATCGTCCGTGTCGCGGAAGTACCGGTACAGCGCACTCGGATCGCAGCCCAGCGCGGCGCCCAGCCGGCGCACCGTCAGCGCCGCCGCCCCGTGCTCGCCGATCAGCCGCAGCGCCGTCTCCACGATCAGCCGCTCGGAGAGCACCGTGCCCTGCTTGGTGGGGCGCCTGCGGCGCCGCGCGTCCTCCGGCACCACCCGCTCGCTCGCGTTCATGCCGGGCACCTTACGACAACGCAGTTGACGTGCGGAACCCCCGAGGAGTTCGATGTGCCGCCATCGGGGCCGAAGAGCGCCCCTCGGTAAAGGAGCGGCCGTGTCCTCTCGTCCTGCCCACCGTGACCAGCCACCCGCCGGCCTGCGCAAGAGCCTCGGTGTGGTGGACGGTTTCGCCATCGCGGCCTCGTCCACCGCCGCCACCACCAGCATCGGCATCGGACTCGGCGTGACCGCGGGCGCCGTCGGCCTCCACCTGCCGATCATCATGCTGCTGGCCTTCCTGCCGATCCTCGGCATCGCGGGCGCCTACTCCCGGCTCAACCGGGTCGAGCCCAACATGGGCAGCGGCTACGTCTGGGTCGGCCGCTCCCTCAGCCCCTGGCTCGGCTTCCTCGTCGGCTGGATCGGCATCGTTTCCACCGTCGTCTTCCTCGCCTACACCACGACCGTCACCGGCTCCGCGCTGATCCAGCTCGCCGGCGAGTCCGGACTGCACCGGCTGGCCGGCCTGCGGCTGGACCCCGACTCCACCGCCCAGTCCACCGCCCTCGGCATCGTCGTCCTGGTCGCCGTCACCCTCACCGCGGTCACCGGCATCCGCTCGGCCGCCAACCTCCAGAAGTACCTGCTGGTCTTCGAGTACGCCGTGCTCCTCGGTTTCTGCGGCTACGCCCTGTTCGCCGGCCCCCACCCCTTCAGCCTCGACTGGATCAACCCCTTCACGATCCCGTCCCTTCAGCAGCTCGCCCAGGGCCTTCTGCTCTCCGTCTTCTGCTTCTGGGGCTTCGAGTCCACCTTCAGCGTCAGCGAGGAGATCAAGGACCCCAGGGACGCGTCCCGGGCCGGGACCATCACCCTGTTCACCATGCTGGGCCTGTTCCTGCTCGGCTCCTTCGCCTTCCAGCGGGTCCTCTCGTTCGACGAACTCACCACCCACGGCGCCCAGGGCCTCACCTACTTCGGCGACCGCCTCGCCGGCGAACCGCTCGCCGCGCTGCCGCTGATCGCGCTCACCTTCTCCGCCGTCGCCTCCCTCCAGTCCGGCGTCATCCCCACCGTGCGCGGCATGTTCGCGATGAGCCGGGACCGCACGCTCGGACCGCTCTGGGCCAGGATCAGCCCCCGCTACGGCACGCCCGCCGCCGGCACCGTCGTCATCGGCTGCGTCGCCGCGGCCGTCGCCGTGCTCTCGCTCGTCATCCCGAAGGTCGGCGACCTCATCCTCGCCTCGGTGAACGCCATCGGCGTCGTCGTCTCGCTCTACTACGCCCTCACCGCGCTGGCCGCCGCCGCCCGCTTCCGGGGCGCCCTCCGGGAGAGCCCGTCCCTGGCCCTGCGGGCCGTGGTCCTGCCCGTCGTCAGCGCCCTGGTGCTGCTCGGCCTCGGCGGCTACCTCTGCTGGACCTTCTACACCTCCGCCGACCACTTCGAGATCAGCCCGGACAACGGCTGGTTCATGCTGCTCTGCCCCGCCGTCATGCTGCTCACCGGCGTCGCCGCGGCCGCCTGGGCCAAGTGGGCCCGGAAATCCCCCTACTTCGCCACCGGCCGCTCGGTCCCCCCGGCCGCACCGGCCGAGCCCGCCCCCGAACCCGTCGCCGAACCGGCCTGACCCCGCCCCGTACCACCCCACCGAACGGAACCCCATGCCCCGCGCCCACGCCGACCTCGTCCTCACCGGCGGCCCCGTCCTCACCATGGACGCCGCCCGCACCCGCGCCACCACCGTCGCCGTCACCGGAGACCGGATCACGGCCGTCGGCCACGACGAGGTCCGCGCCCTCATCGGCCCGCGCACCGAGGTGGTGGACCTCGCCGGCCGCCTCCTCCTGCCCGGCTTCCAGGACGCCCACGTCCACCCGGTCGCCGCCGGACAGGAGATGGCGCAGTGCGACCTCACCGACGCCCACGACGCCCGCGCCACGCTCGCCGCCGTCCGCGCGTACGCCGACCGCAACCCCGAACGGGAGTGGATCACCGGCGGCGGCTGGTCCATGGAGGCGTTCGAGGGCGGCGCCCCCACCCGGGAACAGCTCGACTCCGCCGTACCCGACCGCCCCGCCCTCCTCGTCAACCGCGACCACCACGGCGCCTGGGCCAACGGCCGGGCCCTGGCGCTCGCCGGGATCACCGCCGCCACCCCCGACCCCGCCGACGGCCGCATCGAACGCGACCACCGCGGCGAGCCCACCGGACTCCTCCAGGAGGGCGCCATGGACCTGGTCGCCCGCCACGCCCCCCGCTCCACCGCCGCCGACCGCCTCGCCGGGCTGCTCCGCGCCCAGCGCCTGCTGCACGCACACGGCATCACCGCCTGGCAGGACGCCATCGTCGGCACGTACGGCTCCATGGACGACGTCTCCGACGCCTACCTCACCGCCGATCGCGACGGCACCCTCACCGCCCGTGTCACCGGCGCCCTGTGGTGGGACCGCGAACGCGGCGCCGAACAGATCCCCGAACTCCTCGCCCGGCGCGGGGAACCGACCGGCCGCAACTTCCGCGCCGGCACCGTCAAGATCATGCAGGACGGCGTCGCCGAGACCGGCACCGCGGCCCTCCTCGCCCCCTACCTCGACGCCTGCGGCTGTGCCGGCGGCAACACCGGCACCAGCTTCGTCGACCCCGCCGAACTGTGCCGGTACGTCACCGAACTGGACGCGCTCGGTTTCCAGACCCACTTCCACGCCCTGGGCGACCGGGCCGTGCGCGAGGCACTGGACGCCGTCGAGGCCGCCCGTACCGCCAACGGCCGTACCGACACCCGCCCCCACCTCGCCCATCTCCAGATCGTCCACCCCGACGACATCCCCCGCTTCCGCGCCCTCGGCGCCACCGCCAACATCCAGCCGCTCTGGGCTTCCCACGAACCGCAGATGGACGAACTGACCATCCCCTTCCTCGGCGCCGAACGCGCCGCGCTCCAGTACCCGTTCGCCGCGCTGCTCGACGCCGGAGCCACCGTGGCCGCCGGCTCCGACTGGCCGGTCAGCAGCGTCGACCCGTTGCACGGCATCCACACGGCCGTCAACCGCGTGGCACCCGGCGGCGACGGACCGGTCTTCCTCCCCGGCCAGCGGATCTCCCTGACCGACGCGATCGCCGCGTACACGGCGGGATCCGCGTACGTGAACCACCTGGACGACACCGGCACCATCCGCCCCGGCGCCCTCGCCGACCTCGTCGTCCTCGACCGCGACCCGTACGGCGGACCCCCCGAGGAGATCGCCGAGACGAAGGTCCTGGCGACCTATGTGGGCGGACGGCGGGTGTACGGGGACTGAGCGGACGGCACGGCCGTACGGAGTGCGCCCCGGGGTACGTCCCCGCCGCTCCGGGGCGCGTACGGTGGTCCGAGATCGATCTGCCGGAAAAGTCGGCACAGGTCGGTCCCAGGACATGTCGGGAAAGGGAGTCCACGGGAATGGCGCAGCACGTACAAGGGGTCATCGCACCGGGAAAGAACGAGCCGGTCCGCGTCGAGACGATCGTGATCCCGGACCCGGGGCCGGGTGAGGCCGTGGTGAAGATCCAGGCCTGCGGCGTCTGCCACACCGACCTGCACTACAAGCAGGGCGGCATCAACGACGAGTTCCCCTTCCTCCTCGGCCACGAGGCCGCGGGCGTCGTGGAGTCCGTGGGCGAGGGCGTCACCGACGTCGCCCCCGGCGACTTCGTCGTCCTCAACTGGCGAGCCGTCTGCGGCCAGTGCCGCGCCTGTCTGCGCGGCCGTCCCTGGTACTGCTTCGACACCCACAACGCCAAGCAGAAGATGACGCTGCTCGACGGCACCGAGCTGTCCCCGGCCCTGGGCATCGGCGCCTTCGCGGAGAAGACCCTCGTCGCCGCCGGCCAGTGCACCAAGGTCGACCCCGAGGTCTCCCCGGCCGTCGCCGGACTGCTGGGCTGCGGTGTCATGGCCGGGATCGGCGCCGCCATCAACACCGGCCAGGTCGGCCGCGGCGACTCGGTCGCCGTCATCGGCTGCGGCGGGGTCGGCGACGCGGCCGTGGTCGGCGCCCGGCTGGCCGGAGCGGCGAAGATCATCGCGGTCGACATCGACGACCGCAAGCTGGAGACGGCGAAGAAGATGGGCGCCACCCACACCGTCAACTCCCGCGCCACCGACCCGGTCGAGGCCGTCCGCTCGCTCACCGGCGGCCACGGCGCCGACGTCGTCATCGAGGCGGTCGGCCGCCCCGAGACGTACGAGCAGGCCTTCTACGCCCGCGACCTCGCCGGCACCGTCGTCCTGGTCGGCGTCCCCACCCCGGAGATGAAGCTCGAACTCCCGCTGCTGGACGTCTTCGGCCGCGGCGGCTCCCTCAAGTCCTCCTGGTACGGCGACTGCCTGCCCTCGCGCGACTTCCCGATGCTGATCGACCTCCACCAGCAGGGCCGCATCGACCTCGGCGCGTTCGTCACCGAGACCATCGGGCTCGGCGAGGTGGAGCAGGCCTTCGCCCGCATGCACGACGGCGACGTGCTGCGCTCGGTGGTGGTCCTCTGATGGCCGCCCGCATCGACCACCTGGTCACCTCGGGCACCTTCGCCCTCGACGGCGGCGAGTGGGACGTCGACAACAACGTCTGGATCGTCGGCGACGACACCGAGGCCGTCGTCATCGACGCCGCCCACGACGCCGCCGCCATCCGGGCCGCCCTCGGCGGCCGTACGCTGCGCGCCATCATCTGCACCCACGCGCACAACGACCACATCGACGCCGCCCCGGAGCTCGCCGCCGCCACCGGCGCGCCCGTGCTGCTCCACCCCGACGACCTGCCGCTGTGGAAGCAGACCCATCCGGACCGGGCACCCGACGGCGAACTGGCCGACGGACAGGAGATCACCGTCGCCGGTACGGTGCTGACCGTGCTGCACACCCCGGGGCACGCCCCCGGCGCGGTCTGCCTGTACGCCCCCGCGCTCGGCACCGTCTTCACCGGCGACACCCTCTTCCAGGGCGGCCCCGGCGCCACCGGACGGTCCTTCTCGGACTTCCCGACGATCGTCGGCTCCATCCGGGACCGGCTCCTCGTCCTGGACCCGGAGACCACCGTCCGCACCGGACACGGCGACTCCACCACGATCGGCGCGGAGGCCCCGCACCTGGACGAGTGGATCGCCCGGGGCCACTGACCCGGGACCGTCCTCAGCCCTCCGGCCACGCGGAGAGCCGCAGCCCGCTCTCGAAGCGGCGCGGCTCTCCCGTGACCGGATCGGTGAACTCCAGCACCCTGGCCAGCAGTTGCAGCGGCCGCGCGAAGTCCTCGGCCGTGCCCGGGGGCACCACGGCGGGGTAGAGCGGATCGTGCAGCAGCGGCAGTCCCAGCGCGTTCATGTGGACGCGCAGCTGATGCGTCCGCCCGGTGGCGGGCAGCAGCCGGTAGCGGCCGAGTCCGCCCCGGTGCTCCAGCAGCTCGATCCGGCTCTCGCTGTTCGGCTCGCCCGGCTCCTCCCGGGCGGTGACCACCCCGCGCTCCTTCACGATCCGGCTGCGCACGGTCCGGGGGAGGACCAGCCCGGGATCGTACGGGGCGACCGCCTCGTACTCCTTGCGCACCAGCCGGTCCCGGAACAGCGTCTGGTACGCGCCCCGGTCGCCGGCCCGCACCACGAACAGCACCAGCCCCGCCGTCAGCCGGTCCAGCCGGTGGGCGGGCTGGAGGCCGGGAAGCCCCAGTTCGCGGCGGAGCCGGGCCACCGCCGTCTCGGTGACATGGCTGCCGCGCGGCGTCGTCGCCAGGAAGTGCGGCTTGTCCGCCACGACGAGACGCGCGTCCCGGTACACCACCCCGACCGGGAAGGGCACCGGCTCCTCCGGGGCGAAGTCCCGGTGGAACCAGAGATACCGGCCCGGTGCGTACGGCTCGGCGCCCGTCACCGGACCGTCCACCGAGACGAATCGGCCCCCGCTCAGCATCGCGTCGACCCGTGCCGCGCCGATCGCGCCCCCGAAGCGCTCCCGCAGATGGTCCCCGACCGTCGCCCAGGCCCCCGCCGGGTCCTCGGGGAGCCGCACCCGGACCGGGTCGACCCCCTCGTGCTGGGGGAGCGGCGGGGCGGGGGGCTTCGCCCGGCCCCTCATCGCAAGGCCCCGAGGCCGCCGGACGGTGTCGTGCTGGTTCTCATGGTGCCCGGAATCCTCCCACAGCGGACCGGCCGGCGGCGGCGCGGAATTCATGGGACTGAAAGGATTCAATCGCGGTGCGGGCGGGGTAGAAAGCGCTTGCGCGACGCGCGCTGCCGCCCCGGGAGGGGCGGCGCGGCACCCGCGCACCCCGCACCCGTGTCCCCGAAGGAGCCCCGTATGTCCCCCGTCCGCAGAACCGGACCCGCCCTGCTGACCGCCCTGGCCGCCGCGGTCTCCCTCGCCACGGCCGTCCCGGCCGACGCCGCCCCCGCCACCGGGAACGGCCTCCCGGCCGGCTGCTCCGGGAGCGCCCCGGTGGTGTGCCACATCGACGTGGCCCCCGGCACCTACCGCGTCACCGCGCGCCTCGGCGGTGCCACCGAGGGCCGGACGTCGGTGACCGCGGAGGCCCGGCGCACCCTGCTCGCCGAGACGGCCACCCCGGCGGGCCGTACGGTGGTCCGCTCGTTCACCGTCGACGTGCGCGAGCCGGAGGGCGAACCCACCGGCGCGAGCGGCAGCCCCGGGCTCGACCTCGTGTTCTCCGGCCCGGCCCCGCTCCTGGCCGGTCTGCACGTGGCCCCGGCCCCGCGCACCCCGCGGCTCCTCCTGATCGGCGACTCGACCGTCTGCGACCAGGCCACGGCCCCCTACACCGGGTGGGGCCAGGAGCTGCCCCGGTTCTTCCGGGCCGGCCTCTCCGTCGCCAACCACGCCGACTCCGGCGAGAGTTCGCGGACCTACCTCGACGACCCCCGGCTCTTCGCCACCGTCCGCCCGCTCGTCCGGCGCGGCGACACCGTACTGATCCAGCTCGCCCACAACGACAAGCAGACGACCGAGGCCGACTACCGCGCGAACCTCACCACGATGATCGACGGGATACGCGCCGAGGGCGGACGACCGGTGCTGGTCACCCCGGTCGTCCGCCGCTGGTTCAACGCCGACGGCACCCTCGACAACGGCACCGCCCTGCTGGTCAACGGCCTCGGCGTGGACCTGCCCGCGCAGATCCGGCGGCTCGCCGCCGAACAGGACGTCCCGCTCGTCGACCTCACCGCCCGCACCCGCCGCCTGGTCGAGGAACTGGGCCCTGACGCCTCCAAGGCGCTCTACCTCACCGACGAGAAGCGGGACAACACCCACACCTCGGAGACCGGGGCCACCGCGTTCGCCGGTCTGGTCCGCGACTCCCTGCGCGACCAGCACCTGCTGCCCGGACACCTCTTCCGCTGACGGGGTCCCGCCCCGGCCGCGGCCGGGGCGGGAGGCTCCGGAGGCAGCGGGTTCAGCCCAGCGCGGAGAACACGAACGAGAACTCCGCGGGCGCCGCGTCGAGCCGGTACTCCGGCAGCACGCCCGGACCGCAGGACTGCGATCCGATCCCCTGGAGGGCGTGGTCCAGATGGACGTGGACCCGGTCGCCCGCCACCAGGTCCGGCCGGTGCTCCGCCGCGTCCAGCCGCTCGTCCGTCCAGCGCCGGGCCGTGAACCAGAAGGGTGTGACGCCCTCGGCCCGCAGCCCCCGGCCGCCCTCGTCCGTCAGCTCGGCCCACCGGACGCCGGCCCGCGCCCCGTTCTCCTGGGGCCGGACGTACGGCGTCTGCAGCGCGTCGACGTCCGACCGCCACCGCCCCAGCAGCGACGCGGCCCGGGTGTCCGGATACGCCTCGCCCGGACCGCCGCCCAGCCAGGCGGCCTCGCCGTACGCCGAGGGCAGCGCGAAGCCGATCCCCAGCCGGGGCAGCGGCACCCGCCACTCGCCCTCCGGCACCACGGACACCGTCAGCCCCAGCCGGTCCCCGTCGGCCGTCCAGCGGTACACCGTCCGCAGCCCCACGTCCCGCCCGGCCGGAGCCACCCGGGTCCGCACCACCAGTGCCTCCCCGTCCGTCTCCACCGCGTCGGTCCGGTGCCGCATCCGGTGCAGCCCCCACTCCCGCCAGCGCAGCCCGTACCGCTCGTCCGGCTGCCACGCCGCACCGTTGTCGTTGTCCGTCGGCGCCCGCCACACGTCCAGCCGCAGCCCCTCCACCGGCACGTTCCCGATGCGGACCGGGACACCGGACGCCGCGTCGAACACGCCCGGACCGAGAGTGATCCGCCCACCGGAGCGCACCGGACGCGCGCCCGTGGCCGGGGCGGGGACCGCGGGTGCGCCGCGTTCGGCCTGGCCCCAGGCCACCACATGGCCACGAGCCGCCCAGGCGGTGTCCTCGGCGAGCACCGCCCGCACCGTCCACACCCCGTCCGCGTCGCCGGGGCCGCCCGGCACCACCTCGGCGGAGGCGCCCGGGGCCAGCTCCGGGACGT
This sequence comes from Streptomyces sp. NPDC057682, assembly GCF_042799575.1. Lineage (NCBI taxonomy): Bacteria > Bacillati > Actinomycetota > Actinomycetes > Kitasatosporales > Streptomycetaceae > Streptomyces > Streptomyces sp. NPDC057682. The sequence goes on from NZ_JBHVIN010000024.1 coordinate 151,753, forward strand.
CCAGGGTGCCCGAGGCGACGAGCAGCCCGTCCACCTCGTGCGACCAGAGGAACTCCAGGTGCCCGGTCCCCGAGAAGTCGTACCCGTTGGTCACGGTGAACGCGCCCGCCCCCGGGCCCGGGGCGATCCGCACCGGCTCGACGACCTTCTTGTACTCGACGAGCCCGGGGGAGGGGGTGCGGTCCGGGAAGAGCAGCCCGTCGCAGACGAAGTTCCCGTCGTGCAGCTCCTCGCCGAAGTCCCCGCCGTAGGCGAAACCGTGCCGGGGGTGGGCGATGCCGTGGTCGATCCACTCCCAGACGAAGCCGCCCTGGCAGCGCTCGTACCGCTCGAACAGCCGCTGGTACTCGCTCAGTCCGCCCGGTCCGTTGCCCATCGCGTGCGCGTACTCGCACATGACGAACGGCATCGCGCGCCGCCGCGCGTCGAGTTCCGCGTCGGGCCAGGGCTCCTCCGCGCGCCGGCCGATCAGCTCGACCTCGGCGTGCGTCGGATACATCCGGGAGTAGAAGTCGACGTCCTTGCAGGACAGGTCGCCCTCGTAGTGGAGCAGCCGCTCGGGGTCCCGGCCGCGGATCCAGCGGGCCATCGCGGTCAGTCCCTCGCCGGTGCCGCACTCGTTGCCCAGCGACCAGACGATCACCGAGGCGTGGTTCTTGTCGCGCTCGACCATGCGGGCCGCCCGGTCCAGCAGCGCCGGGGTCCACCGCGCGTCGTCGACCGGGTTGCCCCGCCACTCCAGATCGACGAAACCGTGCGTCTCCAGATCGCACTCGTCGATCACCCACAGGCCCAGCTCGTCGCAGAGGTCCAGGAAGTCCGGGTGCGGCGGGTAGTGGCTGGTGCGGACCGCGTTGATGTTGTGCCGCTTCATCAGCACCAGGTCCCGGCGCATGGTCGCGGCGTCGACGGTGCGCCCGGTCTCCGGATGGAACTCGTGCCGGTTGACCCCGCGGAAGAGCAGCCGCCGCCCGTTGACCTTGATCACGCCGTCCTCGACGAGGACCGTACGGAACCCGATCCGCAGCGGGACTCGCTCGCCGGGCGTCACCAGCTCGGCGTCGTACAGCCGGGGCGTCTCGGCGGTCCACGGCTCGGCCGGCACCGTCGCCGTCGCTCCGGTCGCGAGGTCCAGACCCAGCTCGGGCACGAGGACCCGGCCCTCCGCTCCCTCGCACTCCACCCGCAGGGTGCCCGTGCCGTCCCGGTGGTCGTAGCCGGCGTGCACGAAGAAGTCCCGCGCGGCGCCCTGCGGCCGGTGCTCCAGGGTCACGTCACGGAAGATCCCCGGCAGCCACCACTGGTCCTGGTCCTCCAGATAGCTGCCCGACGACCAGGCGTGCACCCGTACGGCCAGGACGTTCTCCCCGGCCCGCAGCAGCGGCCCCACGGCGAACTCATGAGGCAGCCGGGACCCCTTGAAGTCGCCCAGCACCTCCCCGTTCAGCCAGACCCGGGCGCAGGACTCCACCCCCTCGAAGCGCAGGACGGCCTCGCCGTCGTCCGGCCAGTCGGCGGGCAGTTCGAAGGTCCGCAGATGGTCGCCCGTCGGATTCCCGTCCGGCACCCGGGGCGGGTCGACGGGGAAGGGGTAGACGACGTTGGTGTAGGCGGGAGCGCCCCCGGCCCCCTGGAGCACCCAGTGCCCCGGAACGGCGACCGTCCCCCAGGCCGAGGCGTCGAAGCCGGCCCCGGCGAACGACTCGTCCTCGCTCCCGGCCCCGGGCGAGAGCCGGAAGGCCCATGTGCCGTTGAGGGACATCCGCCGGGCGTCGGAGACCGCGGACCGGGCCCGGGGCGGGAGCCCGCCGGACCCCGGGCTCGGGTCCTCGTACCAGGTCAGCGGATCGGTGTCGGTGCGACTCATGGTTCTCCTTGTGAGGAATCACCTGTCTCGGAGCTGACGCTAGCCGCGAATGAACCGTTTCAACAAGGGTGGGGGCGTACTGTGCCCGAACAACGCGAAATGCCGACCAGGATCGCTCCTGATCGGCATCTCATGTGGTGTCCGAGGGGGGACTTGAACCCCCACGCCCGATAAAGGGCACTAGCACCTCAAGCTAGCGCGTCTGCCATTCCGCCACCCGGACTAGGTGTCTGTCTCGCGGGCCTCGCCCGTTCCGACGTGGAAAACCATAGCAAACAATGCGGGGTGCTCGATCACGCCCCGGTGGGTGCGACGGACCCGTGACGGCAGGGCGGGCGCCCTTGGGTCCTCGGGCCCGGCGCGGGAGGATGAGGGGGAGCACCACAGCGACAGTGGAAGGAACCAGCGTGAGCGAGACCAAAGCGGCCAGGACCGGCTCCGGCGTCAGTGCGGAGAGCGAGGTCGTCGACCTCTGTCGTGACCTGATCAGGATCGACACCAGCAACTACGGGGACCACTCGGGGCCGGGGGAGCGGGCGGCGGCCGAGTACGTCGCGGAGCAGCTCGCCGAGGTCGGGCTGGAACCGAAGATCTTCGAGTCCCACAAGGGGCGCGCCTCGACGGTGGCGCGGATCGAGGGCGAGGACCCCTCCAGGCCCGCCCTGCTCATCCACGGCCACACCGACGTCGTCCCGGCCAACGCGCACGACTGGACGCACCACCCGTTCTCCGGGGAGATCGCGGACGGCTGCGTATGGGGCCGGGGTGCGGTCGACATGAAGGACATGGACGCGATGACGCTCGCCGTCGTGCGCGACCGGATGCGCAGCGGCCGCAAGCCCCCGCGCGACATCGTGCTCGCCTTCCTCGCGGACGAGGAGGCCGGCGGGACGTACGGGGCCCGCTTCCTCGTCGACAAGCACCCGGACCTCTTCGAGGGCGTCACCGAGGCCATCGGCGAGGTCGGCGGCTTCTCGTTCACCGTCAACGAGAACCTGCGCCTCTACCTCGTGGAGACCGCGCAGAAGGGCATGCACTGGATGCGGCTGACCGTGGAGGGCACGGCCGGTCACGGCTCGATGACCAACGACGACAACGCGATCACGGAGCTGTGCGAGGCCGTCGGGCGGCTCGGCCGGCACACCTGGCCGGTGCGGGTCACCAAGACCGTCCGCTCGTTCCTGGACGAGCTGTCCGACGCGCTGGGCACCCCGCTGGACCCCGAGGACATGGACGCCACCCTCGCGAAGCTCGGCGGGATCGCCAAGATGGTCGGCGCCACGCTGCGCAACTCCGCGGCGCCCACCATGCTCGGCGCGGGCTACAAGGTGAACGTGATCCCCGGCCAGGCGACCGCCCACGTCGACGGCCGCTTCCTGCCGGGGTACGAGCAGGAGTTCCTGGCCGACCTCGACCGGATCCTCGGCCCGCGCGTGCGCCGCGAGGACGTGCACGGGGACAAGGCGCTGGAGACCGACTTCGACGGCGCCCTGGTCGACGCCATGCAGATCGCGTTGAAGGCCGAGGACCCGATCGCCCGCGCGGTGCCGTACATGCTCTCCGGCGGCACGGACGCCAAGTCCTTCGACGACCTGGGGATCCGCTGCTTCGGCTTCGCCCCGCTCCAGCTCCCGCCGGAGCTGGACTTCGCCGGGATGTTCCACGGCGTGGACGAGAGGGTGCCGGTGGAGGGGCTGAAGTTCGGCGCCCGCGTCCTGGACCGGTTCATCGACCACAGCTGACATCCAGGGCAATAATCGCCAGCCTGTACGTACCTGACCGGAACGAGTGAAAGGGGTGGATCACACGTAGCCCGGTTACCTCTTCCTCGTTACAGGTGATGCGGTCCGCGGCTGGGACCGCATTGCCAACGAGGAGGAATTTCAATGATCAAGAAGATCGTCGCCGCTGCGGCTGTCACCGGTGGTCTGGTGCTCGCGGGTGCCGGCATGGCCGTCGCCGACTCGGGTGCCCAGGGTGCCGCCATCGGCAGCCCCGGCGTGATCTCGGGCAACACGATCCAGGTTCCCGTCCACGTTCCGGTGAACGTGTGCGGCAACACGATCTCCGTGATCGGGCTGCTGAACCCGGCCTTCGGCAACACCTGCGTCAACGCCTGACGTCGTGCGTCAACCCGTAAGGGTTTGAGCCCGTTCGGCCCCGGAGCACACGCCATGTGCTCCGGGGCCGTCGGGTCCTTTGCCCCCGCACGTCGAGTCCGGGGGTATTCCGGAAGGTAGAAGGCAGGAAAGAACCTATGCGACAGGTCACGCGTAAAGGCCTGATGACCATGGCGGCCGCGGGCGGGGTCCTCGCCCTCAGCGGCGGCTACGCGCACGCGGACGCGGGAGCGGTCGGCGGTGCGTCGAATTCCCCGGGGGTGCTGTCTGGGAATTCGGTCCAGATCCCGGTCGAGGTACCGGTCAACGTCTGCGGCAACTCGGTGAGTGTCGTGGGACTCCTCAACCCGGCGATGGGCAACGCCTGCGCCAACGGCTCGGACAGTGCGTCCGGCCGGCACGGGGGGAAGGCCGGGGACACCGGCAGCCACGCGACCGGCGGCGACCGGGGAGCCCAGACGGGCACCGGAAGGCACCGGGGCCGCAGCGGCGACAACGGAGGCGGAGCGAGCGCACAGGGCCACACCCAGGGCTCGCCCGGACTGCTCTCGGGCAACCAGATCCAGGTGCCCGTCGACATCCCCGTCAACGCCTGCGGGAACGACATCACCATCGTGGGACTGCTCAACTCCACATCGGGCAACACCTGCGAGAACGGCAGCACCCCGGAGCCGGAGCCGGTCCCCCCGGTCCGGCACGTGACGCCGCCGGAGCCGCCCACCGTTCCGAACACGCCCCGGCCGCAGACGCTGCCGGCGAGCACCCCGCAGCTCGCGCACACCGGCGCGGGCGGTCTGGACACGCTCGTCCCGGCGAGCGCCGGACTGCTGCTGGCGGGCGTCGGCACGGTGCTGTACCGCCGCTCCAGGGCCGCCTAGGAGCGGTCCGCCGGACGGCGGAGAAGAGACGAGGAAGCGAACGGGCCCCGCGGCAGCGGGGCCCGTTCCGCTGTCACCAGGTGGCCCGTAGCTGGCGGATGATCCGCCGCCTCAGCCGGACCCGGCGGCTGCCGTCGAGGCGCAGGGTGAGTCGGTCCAACTCCCAGTGCCCGTACTCGGCATGGTCGGTCAACAGGCGGGTCGTGTCCTTCCGGGACACCCCGCGCGGCACGTACACATCGACAAATTCGTATTCCGGCATCGCATCTATTGTGCGGGCACGGGCCCGGTACGGATAGCGTCTGCCCTATGTCTGATGCTGCGCAGCCCACCGCTGCCGAGGTACGCGCCGCCGCCGACGCGGTCAAAGCCGCGATCGACCACCACCTCGCGGCGGTCGAACGCCGGACCGGGGACGACGACCCCGCTGTCTACGACGCGTTCAACGCACTGGCCGCCGCCGCCGAGGCCTACGACGAACTCCTCTACGACCGCCACGACGAGGTCACCCCGTTCGAGATCCCGGGGGTGGACGACTCTCTGCCGCCCTACGGCGGCCCCGAGGAGCCGAACGCGCTCAGTGTGCTGATCCGTCGCGACTACGCCGTCGTGGAGCCGCAGCGCCTGCTCGCCCAGGCACAGCGGCTGGCCGACGCCGACCCGGAGGGGCACGCCGGGAGCCCGGCCGGGGTCGGCGGCAGCGTCCATGCCGCGCTCGGGGTGCTCTTCGGGGAGTACGAGCCGGACGAGATCGCCTCCAGGCACACGGAGTTCGGGCTGGAGGAGGGCGACTCCACGCTCTGGGTCGCGGCGGCCGAGGAGCTGCCGGAACCGGGGGAGTGGCTGGGCGCCCCCTTCGAGGACACGGACCCGCAGCTCGTGGTCTGCCGCTTCGACGTCAGCTCCGTCTTCGACGAGGACGACCTCGACGAGGAACTGGACGGGCTGGCCGGCGACCGGGCCTGAGACGTTCCCGAGGAGTCGGCCGGGGCCGGGGGCGCGTGAGGCGCTCCCGGCCCCGCGCCGTCAGCTCCCCGAGGTCTCCAGCAGCGCGCGCAGCCGGGTGGTGCGGTCCTGGCCCGCTGCCCCGGCCACGGCACGGGGCAGCGCCTGGTCCACTCCGTGCACCACGGACAGATGCCGCTCACCGCGGCCGAACGCCGTGTAGACCCACCGGCGGCTCAGGCCCTGCGCCGCGTCCCCGGGGAGCACGACGACGACGGCGGGCCAGCGCATCCCCGCCGCCTGGTGGGCGCTGAGCGCCCAGGCGTGCCGCACGGACGCCGCCACCCGCTCCTGCGGGACGACGACGGGGCTGCCCGCGCAGTCCAGGTTCAGCCCCTCCGCGTCGGCCGAGACCACCACGCCCGGCACCGTCCGGCCGGGAGCCGGGACATGCGCCACCCGGTCCCCCGGATCGAAGCCGGCGAAGCGGCCGGGGCCCGGGTTGAGCCGCTGCTTCAGCGCCTCGTTCAGCGCCCGCGTGCCCGCCGGACCGCCGTGCCCGACGGTGATCACCTGGGTGTCCGAGGCGGGCACCCCGAGCGCGCGCGGCACCGAGTCGGCGACCAGCTGCACCGTGCGGTGCACCGCCTCTCCCGCGTCGCGCACCGGCACGATCACGACCTCCTTGCCGGGCGCCTCCACCTGGTTCAGCTCCCCGATGCCGATACCGGAGACCAACTCGCCGATCGGGCCCGGGTCCGGGGTCCGCGAGACCACCTGCGGGCAGGCGCGGGCGGCCAGCACATCGGCGAACACCCGCCCCGCGCCGGCCGAGCCCAGCACACCGGGGTCGCCGCTGAGCACCAGGCGGGCACCGTCGGCCAGCGACTCCACCAGCATCGCGCCCGTCTCCACGTCCAGCTGCGGGGCGTCCAGCACGACGAGCAGATCGACGCGGAGCGCGCCCTCCTCGTCCCGGCCGGGACCCTCGGCGCCGGAGAGCAGCCCCGCGAGGGTGACGGCCGCCGCCGGGTCGCCGACCGCCTCGGCCAGCCGGCGCCGTCCGTCCGCGCTGTGCGTGGCGCCCAGGGCGCGCAGGCCGAGGCCGGCGGCCGCGGTGATCAGGGCGGCGGGCTCGGCGCGGGCGGCCTCGCCGCCCGTGTGCGCGACCAGGGCATGGGCCGCGGCCGCGCGGATCAGCTCGGCGGCCGAGGGGGAGGGGGCCGCGGCGGTCGCGTCCGACCAGTCGGCGTCCTTCTCCCCGGCGTTGGCCAGCCGGGCGAGTCCGTCGGCCAGGCTCTCCTCCGCCAGGGCGTACCGGTCGAGGCCGAGGAGGACCTGCACGGGCCGTGCGTCGGCCGCTTCGGCCTCCTGCCCCACGTCCTCCTCACCGTCCTCGCCGGCCCGGTCGTCCGCTCCGTCCTGGAAGACCAGGACGACGCCTTCGGCGACCGCGTGCTGCACGGCGGCGTCGGGGTCGCCCACGGTGCGCTCGGCGAGCGCGGCGCGCACCCGCTCCGCGTCCAGCGCGGTGTGCCCCTGGAGCGCGGCGCGCTCCAGCAGCCAGCCGACCAGGGCCGCGGTGCGCCGCTCGTCGTCGGGCCCGCAGGAGGCGCCCAGCAGGGCGCGGGCGAAGCCGTCGGCCTGCTCGGGCCCGACACCCGGCAGGGCCAGCAGCCGCCAGGGGTCGGCGCGCAGCGCCTCGTCGGCCCGCTCCCCCAGGGCGAGGGCGGCCGGGGCGGCCAGGGCGGCGGGCGCCCCGCCCTCGGTCAGCACGGCGGCCACGGCCGTGACGGCCTCCGGTGCCGCCTCCCGGGGCACGGGAACGGCCTCGGGGGCCGGGGCGCGCACCGGCGCGGGCGCGGGGACGCTGCGGCGGGCCGGTGCCGGGGCGGGGGAGTCGAAGAACGCGGCGCCGGGCTTCTCACCGCTCTCCACGGCACGCACCGCGGCCAGCAGATCAGCCGCCGGCCCGCTCAGCTTCGCCCCCGAGTCGATCGGTCCGGCCTTCTCGGCCTTGCGCTTCTCGATCCGCTCCCGCAGCTCGCGCTGGGCGGCCAGCTCGGCCTCCGCCTCGGAGAGCCCGGCGGCCCCGTCGGCGGCGCCCGGCTCCGTGCCCGAGTCGGTGTCCGTGCCGGGGTCGGCGTCCGTGCTCGGCTCCGTGCCCGCGTCGGCGTTCGTGCCCGGGTCCGGTTGCGTGGCGGCGTCCGCACCCGCCCCGGGGGCCGTCGCCTCCTCGCCGGCGGCGGCCTCCGTCCCGGGTGCGGCGGCGGGCTCGTCGGCGACGTCGTCGTCGGCGACGGGGCCGGGGGACTCCCCCCGGGGAAGCGCAGTCACAGCGTGCTCCAGTCCTGGTCGGGATAGCGGTGCACGGGCGCCGACACATCGTCGAGCGCCTGGCAGATCTCGTCAGGAAGACTAAGGGTCTCCACTGACAATGCCTCCGCCAGCTGCCGCGCGTTGCGCGCTCCTATGATCGGCGCGACCACGCCCGGCCGGTCCCGCACCCAGGCCAGCGCCACCTGGAGCGGGGTGCTGGCCAGCCCGTCGGCCGCCGTGGAGACGGCGTCGACGATGCGGCTCGCCGCGTCGTCGAGATACGGCTCGACGAAGGGGGCCAGCAGCTCGGAGGCGCCGCGCGAGTCGGCGGGGGTGCCCGTGCGGTACTTGCCGGTCAGCACGCCCCGGCCCAGCGGGGACGAGGGCAGCAGCCCCACCCCGAGGTCCAGCGCGGCCGGCAGCACCTCGCGCTCCACGCCCCGCTGGAGCAGTGAGTACTCCATCTGCGTACTGGCGATCCGGGTGCGCGCGCCGGGCGCGGCGAGCTGCCAGGTGGCGGCCTTGGCCAGCTGCCATCCGCAGAAGTTCGACACGCCCGCGTACCGGGCGCGGCCGCTGGAGACGGCGAGGTCCAGGGCGTGCAGCGTCTCGTCCAGCGGGGTCTGCGGATCGAAGGCGTGCACCTGCCAGAGGTCCACGTGGTCGGTGCCGAGCCGGGCGAGCGAGGCGTCCAGGGCTGCGAGCAGATGGCCGCGCGAGGCGTCGAACCTGCGGTACGGATCGGCGACGCTGCCGGCCTTGGTGGCGATGACCAGATCGCGCCGGGGCACCAGCCCCTCGACGAGACGCCCCAGCAGGTATTCGGCCTCGCCCCCGCCGTACACGTCGGCGGTGTCGACGAGCGTGCCGCCCGCCTCCCAGAAGGCCTTCAGCTGCTCGGCAGCGTCGTGCTCGTCGGTGTCGCGGCCCCAGGTGAGGGTGCCGAGCCCGATCCGGGACACTCGAAGGCCGGTGCGGCCGAGATGCCTCTGCTCCATGGGCGCTGAGATTACTGGCCAGAGCCCCACGCGGAGCAGGCCTGTGGACAACCGGCGCCCGGACGGCCCCTGCCGCATCGCGGTTCCGCGCGCTAGAGTCCGGAACACAGGGACGTTACTGATCAGTAAGGGGAGCGGCTATGCGGCTCGGCATCAATCTCGGTTACTGGGGCGCCGGAATGGACGGCGACAACCTCGCCGTCGCGCAGGAGGCGGACCGGCTCGGCTACGACGTCTGCTGGGCGGCCGAGGCCTACGGCTCCGACGCGCCGACCGTGCTCTCCTGGGTCGCCGCGCAGACCGAGTCCATCGACGTCGGCTCCGCGATCATGCAGATCCCGGCCCGCCAGCCCGCCATGACGGCGATGACGGCGGCCACCCTCGACTCCCTCTCCGGCGGCCGCTTCCGCCTCGGCCTCGGTGTTTCGGGCCCGCAGGTCTCCGAGGGCTGGTACGGCGTCACCTTCGACAAGCCGCTCGCCCGCACCCGGGAGTACGTCGAGATCGTCCGCAAGGCGATGAGCCGCGAGCGGCTGTCGTACGAGGGGCGGCACTGGACGCTCCCGCTGCCGGGCGGGCCGGGCAAGCCGCTCAAGCTGACCGTCCACCCCGAGCGCGAGCACATCCCGCTCTACATCGCCGCCATCGGCCCGAAGAACCTGGAGCAGACCGGCGAGATCGCCGACGGCGCCCTGCTGATCTTCCCGTCCGCCGAGCACCTGGAGGAGACCGCGATCAGCCCCCTGCGGGCCGGCCGGGAGAAGGCCGGGAAGACGATGGAGGGCTTCGACGTCTGCCCGACCGTCCCGCTCGCCGTCGGCGACGACATCCACGGCCTCGCGGACATGTTCCGTCCCTACACCGCGCTGTACGTCGGCGGCATGGGCAGCGCCAAGCAGAACTTCTACAACCGGCTCGCCCAGCGCATGGGGTACGAGAAGGAGGCCGCCGAGATCCAGGAGAAGTACCTCTCCGGGGACAAGAACGGCGCCGCCGCGGCCGTCCCGCACCAGCTGATCGACCAGACCACGCTGCTCGGACCGGTGGAGCGCATCGCCGAGCGCATGCAGGCGTACGCGGAGGTGGGGGTCACGACGCTGACGCTCGCCCCGGCCGGGTTCACGCTCGACGAGCGGATCGCCGCGCTGCGGGCCGGCACGGACGCGCTGGAGAGCGCCGGGCTCGCCTGACGGACGGTCGCGATGCCGAGGGGCTTCGGTCCGGACCGTGCCGGGCTCGCGCCCGGTCCGGACGGCAGGCCCCGCGGCCGTGGTGGGGGCTCGGGGGTCTTCCCCGCCACGGCCGTCACGGGGAACAACGCCGTCGCGGACGCGGGGTCACGGGCAGTGCGGAAACGATTTGCCCGGGGCGGCGCGGGGCTGACCCCGCCCGTTCGGCCCAGTCCGGGGCCGCTCGTGTTGCCCACCGGAGCGGAGCGCATTTGACTGGCGCTCGGCGGACGGCCGGTACGGAGGTGGCAGCGATGCTCTCGGCAAAGAACCTGTTCCAGGAGATCCTCGACGACGACGAGTCGTTCCGGCTGTTCTGTTCGATCGCGGCCAGCGGGGAGTCCCAGGGCGGCTGGGAGAACGGCCGCATCGCGGCTCTCGTGCCCGAGAGCCAGCGTGCCCTGGCCCCCAGGATCACCCGGCACGGCGCCGACGAGGACAAGCACGGCCGGATCTTCAACGCCCTGCTCAAGAAGCGCGGGCTCACCCCCGCCGAGGTCCCCGGCGACACCGACTACACCATGCTCCTGGAGCGCCACGGCATCGGACTGGCCCACGCGCGGCTGGGCCGGGAGGAACCCCTCACCGAGCGCGACATCATCACCTACCTCGCGCACAGCCGGGTGACCGAGCAGCGGGCCTCCGAGCAGATGCGGCTGCTGCGCAAGTACTTCGCCGACCACCCCGACCTGGGCCGCGCGGTGAAGATGATCTCCAACGACGAGGACAACCACCTCGCCTACTGCCACGAGGAACTGCTCCGCTTCGCGGCGGCCGGCCACGGCCGGACCATCCAGCGGATCCTGCGCGAGTGCGCGCTCGCCGAGATCGGCGTCTACCGCGACGTCAGCCTCGCCGTGATGGACCACATGGGCCGCATCCTCGGCTGGTCCCGCGCCAGGGCCGCGGTGCTCGCGGCCGGGATCCACGCCGTGTACGCGTACGAACGGGCCGTCGGCTGGCGGCGCATGGTCAGCCTGGCGCCCCCCGAGCGGCGCGACGCGCTGGGCGGGCCCGCCGTCCCGGCGCCCGAGTTCGCCTGAGCCGCCGCCCCGGGAGCGGTGGCGGCGCGCGGTCTCAGAGCCAGCCGCGGCGTTTGAACTGGCGGTAGAGCCCCAGGACCGCGCCCGCCATCAGCAGCACCACCGCCGGATAGGCCCAGATCCAGTCCAGCTCCGGCATGTGCTGGAAGTTCATCCCGTAGATCCCCGCGACCATCGTCGGCACGGCGGCCATCGCCGCCCACGCCGAGATCTTGCGCATGTCGTCGTTCTGCCGCACCCCCATCTGCGCGAGATGTGCGGACAGGATGTCGGACAGCAGCCGGTCCAGCCCCTCCACCTGCTCGTTGGCGCGCGTCAGATGGTCCTGCACATCGCGGAAGAAAGGCTGCGACCGCGCGGGGACGAAGGGCACGCCCGCGCTCGCCAGCCGCGCCATCGGAGCGGCCAGCGGGACCGCCGCCCGGCGGAACTCCAGCACCTGGCGCTTGAAGGTGTAGATGCGGGCCGCGGTGTTCTTCGCGTCCCCGGAACCGCTCGGGGCGAAGACCTGGGTCTCCAGCTCCTCCAGGTCGACCTGGAGTTCGCCCGCCACGTCGATGTAGTGGTCCACGATCGCGTCGCTGATCGCGTACAGCACCGCCGTCGGACCGTGCCGGAGCACCTCCGGCTCCGCCTCCAGGCGCCGGCGCACCGCGGCCAGCGGCGCCCCCTCGCCGTGCCGGACCGTCACCACGAACGAGTCGCCGATGAAGATCATCAGCTCGTCCGCGCTCACCGAGTCGCTGTCGTGGTCGTAGACGATCGGTTTGATCACCGCGAACAACGAGTCGTCGTAGACCTCCAGCTTGGGCCGCTGGTGGGCCGAGAGGGCGTCCTCCACCGCCAGCGGATGCAGCCCGAACTCACTGCTGACCCGGTCGAACTCCTTCTCCGTGGGCTCGTGCAGACCGATCCACAGGAACGCGTCCCCGCTCGCCCGCGCCTCGTCCAGGGCGTCGGAGAAGTCGTCGGGGCCGGCCGTACGGCGGCCCTCCCGGTAGATGGCGCAGTCCACGATCACGCGCGCATTCTCCCCCGCCCCGGTCCGCCGCGCACCCTCTGCGGCGCCCCGGCCTACGCTGGCGGGTATGCCCACCCTGATCCTCGTACGCCACGGACGCTCCACCGCCAACACCTCCGGGCTGCTCGCCGGCCGCACCCCCGGGGTCGCGCTCGACGAGCGCGGCGCCGCCCAGGCCGCCGCCCTGCCCGGACGCCTGGCGGCCCTGCCCCTCGCCGCCGCCGTGAGCAGCCCCCTCCAGCGCTGTCGCGAGACGCTCGCCCCCCTGCTCGCCGCCCGGCCGGAACTGGCTTCGCACACCGAGGAGCGGATCAACGAGTGCGACTACGGCGACTGGTCGGGGCGGAAACTCGCCGAGCTCAACGACGAACCGCTCATGAAGGTCGTGCAGCAGCACCCCTCCGCCGCCGCGTTCCCGGGCGGCGAGTCGATGCGCGCGATGCAGGCCCGCGCGGTCGACGCGGTCCGCGACTGGAACGCCCGGATCGAGGCGGAGCACGGGGAGAACGCCGTGTACGTGATGTGCTCCCACGGCGACATCATCAAGTCCCTCGTCGCCGACGCGCTCGGACTGCACCTGGACCTCTTCCAGCGCATCCACGCCGACCCCTGCTCGGTCACCGCGATCCGCTACACCGGGCTGCGGCCGTTCCTGCTGCGGCTCGGCGACACCGGTGACCTGGCCGGCCTCGCGCCCCGCGACCCCGGCCCCGACGCCGGCGCGGGGGCGGGCGGCGAGGGCCACGCGGCGGTCGGCGGCGGCGCTGGGGCGCCGTGATCGCTCCGCGCAGTAGGGTGGACGCGCCGTAGGCGCCCCGGGGCCGGTCCGCGAGGACTCTCCCCGGGCCCCGGCCGACCCTCATCCGCGCTCAATTCTCAAGGGAGACAGGACGTGTCCCGTCAGGTGTTCCTGTACGACCCCCCGGACCGTTTCGTGGCCGGCACGGTCGGGCTGCCTGGACGCCGTACGTTCTTCCTGCAGGCATCCTCAGGCGGACGTGTCACCAGCGTGGCCCTGGAGAAGACCCAGGTCGCCGCGCTCGCCGAGCGGGTCGACGAACTGCTCGACGAGGTGGTGCGGCGCACCGGGGGGAACTCGCCGGTCCCGGCCGTCGCCCCGATGGACGTCACCGACACCGCCCCGCTCGACGTGCCCGTCGAGGAGGAGTTCCGCGTCGGCACCATGGCGCTGGCCTGGGACGGCGAGGAACAGCGCATGATCGTCGAGGCGCAGGCCCTCGTCGAGCTGGACGCGGACTCCGTCGAGGACCTGGCGGAGGCCGAGGAGCGACTGCTCCAGGACGAGGAGAACGGGCCCCCGATGCTCCGGGTCCGGCTCAGCGGCGCACAGGCCAGGGCGTTCGCCAAGCGCGCCCTCGACGTCGTGAACGCCGGCCGCCCGCCGTGCCCCCTGTGCAGCCTGCCGCTCGATCCGGAAGGACACGTATGCCCGCGCCAGAACGGATACCGTCGCGGAGCCTGAGCGGCTCCGGGGCGCTCGCCCTCCTCGGCGAGGGACGGCTCACCGTCCTCGGCCGGGTCCGCGGGGCGTCCAACGCGGTCCTGTACTGCTCGGTCGCCCTGGACGGCGAGGAGGCCACCTGCGTCTACAAGCCGGTGGCGGGCGAACAGCCGCTCTGGGACTTCCCCGACGGCACCCTCGCCCAGCGCGAGGTCGCCGCGTACGAGATCTCCGAGGCGACCGGCTGGGGCCTGGTCCCGCCCACCGTGCTGCGCGAGGGACCGTACGGGCAGGGCATGTGCCAGCTCTGGATCGAGCCGGCCCCGCAGGAGGACGACGCACCCGGGCTGCTCGCGCTCGTCGAGGACGAGGAGCCGGGACCCGGCTGGAAGGCCGTGGTCCGCGCCGAGGTGGGGGAGGGGCGCACCGCGCTGCTCGTGCACGCGGACGACGACCGGCTGCGCCGGCTCGCGGTGTTCGACGCGGTGATCAACAACGGCGACCGCAAGGGCGGCCATCTGCTGCCCGCCCCGGACGGCCGGCTCTACGGCATCGACCACGGGGTGAGCTTCCACACCGAGGACAAGCTGCGGACCCTGCTCTGGGGCTGGGCAGGGGAGCCGCTGACCGCGGAGGCCACCGAGGTGCTGGACCGGCTGGCCGGCCGGCTGGAGCCCGGGGAGCCGCTGGTCACCCGGCTGGCCGAACTCGTCACACCGGCCGAGACCGAGGCGCTGCGGGCCCGGGTGGCCGCGCTGCGCGCCTCCGGACTGCACCGCGTGCCGAGCGGTGAGTGGCCCTCCATCCCCTGGCCGCCGCTGTGACGGGCGCCCCGCGGGGTCCGCGCGGCCACTGAGACGTACGGGAGGCAGGCACGTTCCGTCCCGGGACGCAAGAGTGCCTCTTCGGACAGGATCCCCCCTCCGGTTCGTATCCGGAAGCGGCGTCCGGTTACGCTCGTGGCATGCATGCCTGGCCCGCTTCTGAGGTCCCCGCCCTGCCCGGCAAGGGCCGCGACCTTCGGATCCACGACACCGCGACCGGCGGACGGATCACCCTTGACCCCGGTCCCGTCGCCCGCATCTACGTCTGCGGCATCACGCCGTACGACGCGACCCACATGGGTCATGCGGCGACCTACAACGCGTTCGACCTCGTACAGCGCGTGTGGCTCGACACCAAGCGGCAGGTCCACTACGTCCAGAACGTGACCGACGTGGACGATCCGCTGCTGGAGCGGGCCGTGCGCGACGGGGAGGACTGGACCGAGCTCGCCGAGCGCGAGACGGCCCTGTTCCGCGAGGACATGACCGCCCTGCGCATGCTTCCGCCGAAGCACTACATCGGAGCCGTCGAGGCGATACCCGGCATCGTGCCGCTCGTCGAACGGCTCCGTGACGCGGGCGCCGCCTACGAACTCGACGGGGACGTGTACTTCTCCGTCGACACCGACCCCCACTTCGGCGAGGTCTCGAACCTCGACGCCGAGGCGATGCGCCTGCTCTCCGCCGAACGCGGCGGCGACCCGGAGCGCCCCGGCAAGAAGAACCCGCTCGACCCGATGCTCTGGATGGCCGCCCGCGAGGGCGAACCCAGCTGGGACGGCGGCTCGCTCGGCGCCGGACGGCCCGGCTGGCACATCGAGTGCGTGGCCATCGCCCTGGACCATCTGGGCATGGGCTTCGACGTCCAGGGCGGCGGCTCCGACCTGGCCTTCCCGCACCACGAGATGGGCGCCTCGCACGCCCAGGTGCTGACCGGTGAGCACCCCTTCGCCCAGGCCTACGTCCACGCCGGCATGGTCGGCCTGGACGGCGAGAAGATGTCCAAGTCCCGGGGCAACCTGGTCTTCGTCTCGGCGCTGCGCCGCGACGGCGTGGACCCGGCGGCGATCCGCCTGGCCCTGCTCTCCCACCACTACCGCTCCGACTGGGAGTGGACCGACCAGGTGCTCGCCGACGCCGTGGCGCGGCTCGCCCGCTGGCGCGCGGCGGTCTCGCGCCCCGACGGGCTGCCGGCCGACGCACTCGTCGAGGAGGTCCGCGCGGCGCTCGCCGACGACCTGGACGCACCGGCCGCGCTGGCCGCCGTCGACCGCTGGGCCGAGCGCCAGACCGCCGGGGGCGGGGACGACGAGGGTGCGCCCGGTCTCGTCTCGCGCACCGTCGACGCCCTGCTCGGTGTCGCGCTGTAACCACCCGCCCCGTCAATCCCCTTCACCGGCCCCGGACTTCTTGACGAAGTTCGGGGCCGGTTCCGTTTTGTCCATGGTCAATTGCTTGATGCTGCGCTAAAAGCGCTCTATGCAATCATCAACGCGCATCAGAGGAGCAGTAGTTGCCACGCTGCTGGGTCTGCTCGCGGCGCTCCCGGGGCCGGGCGGCGCCCAGGCCGCCGAGCCGCCGGACCCGGCCGCCACGACCGTCGGCGCCGTCACCGGATTCACCGCCGACGGGCCCGTCTACCGGCTGAGCGCCGGGGCCGCGCGGGCCCGGGTCAGCTTCGTCTCCGAGGAGACCTTCCGGATCGAACTCGCCCCGGACGGCACGTTCGAGGACCCGGCCGGCGACGCCATCGTGCTGCCGCAGGGCACCCCGCCCCGGACCCGGTGGAGCGAGCGGGGCGACCGCTACGAGCTGTCGACCGGCAAGGTCACGCTGCGTGCCTACAAGTCGCCGCTGCGCTTCGCCCTGTACCGGGCCGACGGCACCCGCGTCTGGTCCGAGTCCAAGGGCCTCAGCTGGGACGCCGGGCAGACCACCCAGACCCTGGCCCGGGGCGCCGACGAGCAGTTCTACGGGGCCGGCATGCAGAACGGGCGGGGCAACACCTCGCACCGCGACAAGACCGTAGAGGTGGGCGTCGACTACGACTGGGACGACGGGGGCCACCCCAACTCGGTGCCCTTCTACCTCTCGTCGGCCGGCTACGGGGTCTTCCGCAACACCTTCGCGCCCGGCACCTACGCCTTCAACGACCCGGTGACCACCAGCGAGAAGGAACGGCGTTTCGACGCCTACTACTTCGCGGGCGACAGCGCCAAGGACGTCATCGGGCAGTACACGCGGCTCACCGGCAAGCCCTTCCTGCCGCCCGTCTACGGAATGGAGATCGGCGACGCCGACTGCTACCTGCACAACGCCAACCGGGGCGAGCGCCACACCCTGGACGCGCTGAAGGTCGCCGACGGCTACGTCGAGAACGACATGCCGAACGGCTGGATGCTCGTCAACGACGGCTACGGCTGCGGCTACGAGAACCTCGCCGAGACCGCCAAGGGCCTCCAGGACCGAGGCATGCAGGCCGGACTGTGGACCGAGGACGGCATCGACAAGCTCGGCGACCAGGTGAAGGCCGGCCAGCGCGTCGCCAAACTGGACGTGGCCTGGGTCGGCGCGGGCTACGAGTTCGCCCTCGACGGCTGCAAGGACGCCTACCGGGGCATCGAGGCCAACAGCGACGCCCGCGGCTTCACCTACGCACCCGAGAGCTGGGCCGGGGCCCAGCGCTGCGGGGTCCAGTGGTCCGGCGACCAGTACGGCACCTGGGACTACATCCGCTGGCAGATCCCGACCTACGCCGGGGCCACCATGTCCGGTCTCGCCTACACCACGGGCGACGTCGACGGCATCTTCGGCGGCAGCGCCAAGACGTACACCCGTGACCTCCAGTGGAAGATGTTCCTGGGGACCACGATGACCATGGACGGCTGGGCCGCCAGCGACAAGCAGCCCTTCCGCTACGGAGAGCCGTACACCTCGATCAACCGCGACTACCTCAAGCTCAAGGAGTCGCTGCTGCCCTACCAGTACTCCTACGCCCACGAGGCGACGAAGACCGGCGTCGGCATGGTCCGGCCCCTCGTCCTGGAGTACCCGGACGACCCGAAGGCCGCTACCGACGCCGCGAAGTACGAGTTCCTGTCGGGCGAGGACTTCCTCGTCGCCCCGGTCTACGAGGACAGCACCGAGCGCGACGGCATCTACCTGCCCAAGGGCACCTGGACCGACTACTGGAGCGGCCGGACGTACCAGGGACCGGTCACCCTCGACGACTACAGCGCCCCGCTCGACACCCTGCCGCTCTTCGTCAGGGGTGGGGCCAGTGTGCCGATGTGGCCGGGCATCCGCTCGTACACGGACCGCACCGCCTCCTCCCCGCTCGCCTGGGACATCTACCCGCAGGGCCGTTCCTCGTTCACGCTGTACGAGGACGACGGCGTGACGCGCGAGCACCGCGACGGTGCCTACGCCACCCAGACCGCCGAGGTCCGCGCGCCCGCCCGGGGCTCCGGTGACGTGACCGTGGACATCGGCGCGAGCAGGGGGACGTTCGACGGCAAGCAGCGCAGCCGCCCGTACGAGTTCACCGTGCACACCGGCTCGGAGCCGAGCGCGGTCCTGCTGAAGGGCACGCTGCCCCGGCTCACCTCCGCCGCCGCGTACGCCAAGGCCGAGCAGGGCTGGTTCTACGACCGGGACGACCGGGGCGGCGTGGTCGAGATCAAGACCGCACCGCTGCCCACGGACCGGACGTTCACCGTGAAGCTCAAGAACGCGAGCGCGGTCGGCGGCCGGAATGCCGCCGCCACCGCCACCGTCTCCGCCCCGCGCGGCCAGGAGACCGGCGCGGGCGCCCCGAGCACCGTCGCCGTCGACGTGACCGCGGGCAGGGCCGACGTCACGGACGCGTCCGTCACGCTCGACGTCCCCGAGGGCTGGCAGGCCGCCCCCGCCGCGACCGTGCAGCGGATACCGGCGGGCACCACCCGCCGCGTCGAGGTGGAGGTCACCCCGGCGAAGGGCGCGAAGGCGGGGGAGTCGCGGCTGACCGCACTCGCGCGCTACCGCTCGGCGGGCGAGTCCCGCACCGCCACCGAGCGGCTGGCGGTCTCCGTCATGCCGGCCCCGCCCACGGGCGAGACCTGGGCGAGCGACATGGAGTGGCTGACCGCGGCCAACGGCTACGGCCCCGCCGAACGCGACCGCAGCAACGGCGAGTCGGGCGCCGCCGACGGCCATCCGCTCACCCTCGCCGGGAAGGTCTACGAGAAGGGGATCGGCACCCACGCCGACTCCGACATCGAGCTCTATCTCGGCGGCCGCTGCTCGGCCCTCACCGCCGACGTCGGGATCGACGACGAGATCAACGGCTACGGGGAGGTGGCGTTCTCCGTCGAGGCGGACGGGAAGGTGCTGTGGACCTCGCCGAAGCTGACGGGGGCCTCGGACACCGTGCCCGTCGACGTGGCCCTCGACGGGGCCCGGCACGTCCGGCTGAAGGTCACCGACACCAACGGGTCCAAGACCGGTGACCACGGCGACTGGGCCGCGGCGCGCTTCACCTGTTCCTGAGCGAAGGCAGGGACACGTTCCCGAGCGACGGCCGGGAAACGGGGGAGCCGGGCGGGTGCGCAC
>NZ_JBHVIN010000025.1:0-148664 GCF_042799575.1 Streptomyces sp. NPDC057682
GGCGGCGGCCGTCCCGCCGGCCGTCCCGACGCGGCGGGGCCCGGCGCCACGACGGCCGGCCCCGAGGGAGCCGCGCGGCAGAACGCCGCCCACTCCGGCGGGCTCACTCCTTCCACGGTCCTCGGAATCATCCGCTGGGTCCTGCTCGGCGCCCTGGTCGCGGGCGGTGCGGCGGCCCTTTCCGGACCGGTGCTGCTGCGCCTTTCGGTACGGAAATCCGTGCGGACCGGCTGAGTTCCCCAGGAGTCACCCCGTACAGGAATTCGTAACCTGATCAACCGTCGCCGTTGGTGGCCGCCGATATCCGGATACGGAAAGGTGATCGATGGCCGGCCGACGGGTCGGCGGCAAAGGGATTCGAATTCTGCAGAATTCTGAAACCTGTTCGTACGTCTTGAACGTCCATTCCTTCCATTCCTCATATCCGTAAGCACGGAGGAGAACAGAAGTGAACGTCAAGTCCCGCGCACGCATCGGTGCCGTCGTCGGTGCCGCGGCCCTCGCCCTCGGCCTCCTGGCCGTCCCCGCCTCGGCGGACCCGGCCACCGGCGACTACCGGGTTCTCGCCGGCGCCGGCTCCGACACCACGCAGGACGTCCTGAACGGCCTGGGCACGGCGATCGACAGCGGCACGCTGATCGCCTCCTACGACGCCACCGGACCTTCGCCGGTCAAGACCCGTGCCACCGGGTGCCAGATCGCCCGGCCCAACGGCTCCTCGGCCGGCATCAACGCGCTGCGCAACGCCGTCGACAACAACACCGGATGCCTGGACTTCGCGCGCTCCTCGCGCGGCGTGGCGGACTCCTCGTCCACCGATCTGACCTGGATCCCCTTCGGCAAGGACGCGGTCACCTTCGCCGTCCGCGCCGACAGCGCCCTGCCCACCGCGCTCACCGCGGCGCAGCTCGTCTCCATCTACACCTGCGACACCACCACGCTCAACGGTGTGGCGCTCACCCCGCTGCTGCCCCAGCCGGGCTCCGGCACCCGCTCCTACTTCCTGGCCCAGCTCGGCCTGACCGAGAGCACCTTCGGCCCCTGCGTCGACGACACGGTCCAGGAGCACAACGGCGAGGCGCTGGACAGCGCGGGCGACATCGCCCCGTACTCCATCGCCCAGTACATCGCCCAGGGCAACGAGATCGACGGCGTCGCCGACCGGCGCGGCTCCGCCGTGCTCGGTTCGGTCAACGGGGTCGCCCCCCAGCTGGCCGACGGCACGCTCAACACCGCCTTCCCCTTCAACCGTGACGTCTACAACGTCGTCCCGACCGCCGAGCTCACCGACCCGACCATCGCCGCCGCCTTCGTCGGCGCCACGTCCAAGGTCTGCTCGCAGTCCGCGGTGATCAACACCTACGGCTTCGGCACCCTCGCCCACTGCGGCGACACGAGCCTCAAGGGCGAGAGCTGACCACCACCCCGTAAGCGCGCGACGGCCGGGCACCCCACGGGTGCCCGGCCCCCCGGCGTATCCGCCACCACCACCGCATCCACCGCATCCCATGGGGGGACCGATCATCATGAGGCACCTCGCACCACCGAGAACACCCACCGCCCTGCTGCTGTGCTGCTCGCTCCTGCTCGCCGCCGCCGCGGCCGTCCTCGGGCTCGCGCCGTCCGCGCGTGCCGTGGACACGCTGGGAAAGCTGACCCTCCCGGTCACCTCGGGCAGGATCGCCGACAACCCGACGTTCCCCCGGGTCACGACGGACGGACCCTGCCCGTCCGCCAACGCGCAGCAGGTGTCCCTCGTCCTCGCCAAGCCGACCGGGGGCACGGTCACGCTGGGCAGGACGACGGTCGGCGCCCCCTTCGACCAGGGGCCCTTCAGCGCCGACATCCTCGCCGGCAAGTCGCTGGAGTCGCTGCTGCGCGGCTGGATCCCGACCGGATCCCTCGACGGCACGTACGACATCCGCCTGATGTGCCGCACCGCGGCCAATGTGGGCGGGTCGTACTTCGCCGCGAAGGCCGAGGTCGCCGGTGACTCCTGGACCCTGGAGGCGCCCGCCCCCGTCGCGACCACCACCGCCCTCACCGCCGCCCCGGCCGCCCCCGCACCCGCCGGCGCCGAGATCACCCTGACCGCGGCCGTCACGCCCGCCACGGCGGCCGGCAGGGTCACCTTCCTGGACGGGGCCACCCCGCTCGGCACCGCGGACACCGCCTCCGGCACCGCGACGCTGAGGACGACCGCGCTCGCCCGGGGCGCCCACACCCTCACCGCGTCCTTCGCCCCGGCCGACACCGCCGCGTACGCCGCATCGGCCTCCACCGCGACCGCCTACACCGTCACCGCGGCCGGCTCCTCGCCCTCGCCGGACCCGAGCGACACCCCCGGCCCCACCCCGACCGCGTCCGCCGACCTCGACGCCACCGACGCCGACGGCACGGCGCTGGACGTCGACCCGACGCTCACCCCGGGGCAGAAGGTCCTCCTCACCGCGCGCGGCTACACCGGGAACGCCAAGGTGAAGGCCGTCCTCGCCGACAGCGACGCCACCTTCCCCGACACCACCGCCGACGCCCAAGGAACCGTCACCGCCTACGCGTTCACCGTCCCGGACGACAGCGCGGCCGGCTCGTACACGCTCAGCCTCACCGAGGACAAGGCGGACGGGCACAGCGTCGAGTTCCTGTACAGCGTCGGCGACGCCCCCGGCACCGACCCCGGCGCCGGCCCCTCCGCCACCGCCGACGACGGCGGGACCACGGCCGGGGCCGACGACGGCGACTCCGGGGCCGCCGACACCGGTGGACCGGCCGGCGGCGGCGAGAGCGCCACCGGGCCGCTCGCCTCCACCGGTACGAGCGCCCTGGCGCTCGGAGCCGCGGCCCTCGCGCTCTGCGGGCTCGGCACGGCGTTCGTGACGCACGCCCGCCGCAAGGGCCTGCTCCGGTTCTGATCCGGCCCGATCCGAACGAAAGGCCCCCGCCGTGACCACCGTGCTGACTCCGCCGCCCCCACCGGTGACCCCCGCCCCACCCCCGCCGGACCCGGCCGCGACGGACCCCGGCGCCCCGTCCGCACCGCCCGCCCGCCCCGGCCTCGCCCTGGCCGGAGCGGCGCTGTGCGTACTCGCCGCCGTACTCCTCGGCTTCGCCGCCAACCTCACGGTGGTCGGCCACCTCCAGCACGCCCGCGACCAGCGGACCGCCTACGACGAGCTGCGCCGGCAACTCGCCCTCGGCACCGCCCCGGTCGGCCAGCGCACCTTCGACGGCAGGCTCCTCGCCCCGGGTGCGCCCGTCGCCCTGCTGCGCATCCCCGCACTGGGGCTCCGCGAGGTCGTCGGCGAGGGCACCACCTCCGGCATCCTGATGTCCGGGCCCGGCCACCGCCGGGACACCCCGCTGCCCGGCCAGGCCGGCACCAGCGTCGTGATGGGCCGGCAGTGGGGCTACGGCAGCCCCTTCCACGCCCTCGGCACGCTCCGCGCGGGCGCCGTCGTCGAGGTGACGACGGGCCAGGGCAAGGCCGTGTACCGGACCCTGGGCGTGCGGCGGTCCGGGGACCGGCTCCCCGCCCCCGCCGGGGCCCGCGGCCGGCTCACGCTCGTCACCGCCTCCGGCAGCCCGTACACCCCCGCCGGTGTGCTGTACGTCGACGCCGAACTGACCACGCCCGTACAGCCCAGCCCGCCCCGCTCCGTCCGGCTCGGCTGGACCGGGCCCGCCGAGGAGGCGCTCGGCGGGGAGAGCGGTGCCTGGCTCGCGGTCTTCCTCTGGTCGCAGGCCCTGCTGGTCGCCGCGCTCCTCGCCGTCTGGCTGCACCGGGTCTGGGGCGTCTGGCAGACCTGGATCTCCGCCGGTCCCGTCCTGATCGCCCTCGGCCTCGCCGTCTCCGGCGCCGTCACCCGACTGCTTCCCAACCTGCTCTGAACCGCCAGGAGTTGATGAACCGCATGACCATCGAAACGGTCCGGCCGCCCGCCGTTCCCCGCACCGTCACCGCCGCCCCCGCCACCCTGGAGGCCGAGGCGGTCTCGGCGTGGTTCGGGGACCACAAGGTCCTGGACCGCGTCTCGCTCGCCATGCCCGCCCGCGAGGTCACCGCGCTCATCGGCCCGTCCGGCTGCGGCAAGTCGACGTTCCTGCGCATCCTCAACCGGATGCACGAGCTGATCGGCTCCGCCTCCCTCGCCGGCCGGGTGCTGCTGGACGGCGACGACATCTACGACCGGGGCCGCCGCATCACCCGGGCCCGCCGCGAGATCGGCATGGTCTTCCAGAAGCCCAACCCGTTCCCCGCGATGTCCCTGTACGACAACGTCCTCGCCGGACTGAAGCTCAACGGCATCAAGGCGGCCAGGGGCGGCAAGGACGACCTGGTCGAGGAGTGCCTGACCAAGGCGGGGCTGTGGCGCGAGGTCAAGGACCGGCTCCGCCAGCCCGGCGGGGCGCTCTCCGGGGGACAGCAGCAACGCCTGTGCATCGCCCGGTCGCTGGCGGTGCGCCCCCGGGTGCTGCTGATGGACGAACCCTGCTCGGCGCTCGACCCCACCTCCACCCGGCGCATCGAGGAGACCATCGCCGACCTCAGGGAGGAGGTCACCATCGTCATCGTCACGCACAACATGCAGCAGGCGGCGCGCGTCTCCGACCACTGCGCGTTCTTCCTCGCCGAACAGGGCACCCCCGGCGTCGTCGTCGAACACGGCCCGACCGACGACATGTTCCACCGCCCCCAGGACAGCCGGACCGCCGACTACGTCAACGGCCGCTTCGGGTGAGGGGGCGCGGCACCCCGGCCCGCGGGCCGTTCCCGCGCGGGCCCGGACGCCGGCTCCACGCACCGGACGCGTGCGTGGGCCGGTGTCCCGTCCCCGGGGATCAGATGCCGGCGGCGGCGGCCAGGTCCCGCCGGATGCCCGCCAGCAGCTCCGCACCCCGGGCGCGGGCCTCGGGCAGCCCGTCGGCCGAGGCGACCGGCACCACGACCTCCAGGTAGCACTTGAGCTTGGGCTCGGTGCCGCTCGGGCGGACGATCACCCGGGCGCCGTCGAGGCGGTAGCGCAGCCCGTCCGTGGGCGGCAGCTGCTCCGAGCCGCGCGCCAGGTCCTCGGCCGAGACGACGGGCAGGCCCGCGAGCGCGGCCGGCGGGGACTCGCGCAGCCGGCGCATCGCACCGGCGATGACGGACAGGTCCTCTACACGCACCGACAGCTGGTCGGTGGCGTGCAGCCCGTGCTCCACGGCCAGATCGTCCAGCAGGCCGAGCAGGGTGCGGCCGCGCTCCTTGAGCACCGAGGCGAGTTCGGCGACGAGCAGGGCCGCCGTGATGCCGTCCTTGTCGCGCACGCCCTCGGGGTCGACGCAGTAGCCCAGCGCCTCCTCGTAGCCGTACCGCAGTCCGTCCACGCGCGCGATCCACTTGAAGCCGGTCAACGTCTCCTCGTACCCGAGGCCCGCCTTCCCGGCGATCCGGCCGAGCAGGGACGAGGACACGATCGACTCGGCGAACACCCCGGTGACGCCGCGGTCGACCAGATGGGCGGCGAGCAGCGCGCCGACCTCGTCGCCGCGCAGCATCCGCCATCCGCCCTCCGCCGCCGGGTCCGGGACGGCGACGGCGCAG
This sequence comes from Streptomyces sp. NPDC057682, assembly GCF_042799575.1. Classification (NCBI taxonomy): domain Bacteria; kingdom Bacillati; phylum Actinomycetota; class Actinomycetes; order Kitasatosporales; family Streptomycetaceae; genus Streptomyces; species Streptomyces sp. NPDC057682. The sequence continues at coordinate 5,585 of NZ_JBHVIN010000025.1, forward strand.
CGGTCGGCGTCCGGGTCGTTGGCGATGACGAGGTCGGGGTCCGTGCGGCGCGCGGTGGCGAACGCGAGGTCCATCGCGCCGGGCTCCTCCGGGTTGGGGAAGGCCACGGTGGGGAACGCCGGATCGGGCTCGGCCTGCTCGGCCACCAGGACCGGGGCGGGGAAGCCGGCCCGGTCGAAGGCGGCGGTGAGCACCGACGTACCGACCCCGTGCATCGCCGTGTACACGACGCGCGCGGTGCGCGGCGAGCCGGCCGCGAGCACCGCGTCCGTACGTGCCAGATAGGCCTCCAGCACCGATTCGCCCAGGGTCTCCCAGCCGCTGCCGGGCCGGGGCACGGTCTCCAGCGGGCCGACCGCGGCGATGGCGGCGGCGATCTCGCCGTCGGCGGGCGGCACGATCTGCGAGCCGTCGCCGAGGTAGACCTTGTAGCCGTTGTCGCGCGGCGGGTTGTGGCTGGCGGTGACCTCGACCCCGGCGACGGCGCCCAGATGCCTGATCGCGTACGCGAGGACGGGCGTCGGCAGCGGGCGGGGGAGCACCGCGGCCCGCAGCCCGGCGCCGGTCATCACGGCGGCGGTGTCCCGGGCGAAGTCGGCGGACTTGTAGCGGGCGTCGTAGCCGATGACGACGAGTCCGCCGCCCTGCCCCCGGTCCTTCAGATACGCGGCGAGGCCGGCCGCCGCCCGGATGACGACCGAGCGGTTCATCCGCATCGGCCCGGCGCCGATCTCGCCCCGGAGCCCGGCGGTGCCGAACTGGAGCGTGCCGGAGAAGCGGTCGCCCAGCTCGTCCAGGTCCTCCGCGTCGATGAGCTTCGCCAGCTCCTCGCGGGTCTCGGGGTCCGGGTCCTCGGCGAGCCAGGTCCTGGCCCGCGCGATGAGGTCCTGCGTCGTCACGGTCGTCCGCCTTCCGGGGTGTGGCTGGGGTGGGAGGTGCGCGGGCCGGGTCAGATCCGGTCCAGGACCCGGGCCAGCAGCGAGCCCATCCGGGTCGCCGAGTCGCGGCCCGCCTGGAGGACCTCCTCGTGGTTGAGCGGCTCCCCGCTCAGCCCCGCCGCGAGGTTCGTCACCAGGGAGATGCCCAGCACCTCCGCGCCCGCCTCGCGCGCCGCGATGGCCTCCAGCACCGTGGACATGCCGACCAGGTCGCCGCCCATCACCCGGACCATGTTGATCTCGGCGGGCGTCTCGTAGTGCGGCCCGGGGAACTGGACGTAGACGCCCTCCTCCAGGGTCGCGTCGACCTCCTTGCACAGCGCCCGCAGCCGGGGCGAGTACAGGTCGGTCAGATCGACGAAGTTGGCGCCGATGATCGGCGACGCCGCCGTGAGGTTGATGTGGTCGCTGATCAGGACCGGCTGTCCCGGGCGCATGCCCTCGCGCAGTCCCCCGCAGCCGTTCGTCAGGACGACGGTCCGGCAGCCCGCGGCCACCGCGGTCCGCACCCCGTGCGCCACGGCGGCGACGCCCCGGCCCTCGTAGTAGTGCGTACGGCCCAGGAAGACCAGGGCGCGCTTCTCGCCGATCCGGTACGAGCGGATCGTGCCGCCGTGGCCGGCGACGGCGGGGGCGGGGAAGCCCGGCAGCTCGGTCACCGGGAACTCGGCCTCCGGAACGCCGAGCGCCTCCCCGGCCGGCGCCCAGCCCGAGCCCATCACGAGGGCGACGTCGTGGGTCTCGGCGCCGGTCAGCTCGCGCAGGCGGGCGGCGGCGTCGGCGGCGGCGGAGTACGGGTCGCCCTGGATGTGGTCCGGAATAACTGATGCGTTCACGCGGACGAGCGTAACCGCTGATTCCCTACGCGCGTAGATGCTCCCGGACAGAGTCTGGGCGTGTTCGTTCGTGTGTTCCCACAGTCGGCTCCGCGTACGGCCGCGAAACGGCAGTTCAGCGCGGGGGTCCGGGGGTCAGCAGGGGCGCTTGCGCAGCTCCATCACATAATCGTGCGGCGCGCCCGCGGACTCGGCCGCGTCCGCGATCTCGCCGAGGTACCGCGCGGAGGGCAGACCGCCCTCGTAGCCGTTCAGCACATAGATCCAGGCCGGCTCCTCGCCGTCCAGGGTGTGCACCCGCACCCGCATCCGCCGGTAGATGTCCAGGCCGACACCCTCCCAGCGGTCCATGGAGTCCTCGTCCATGGCGGCCAGGTCGTAGAGGGCCACGAAGACCTGCGAGCGCGGCGCCTCGACCACCGTGGCCAGCGCGCCCTCCCAGCCCATCTGCTCGCCGCCGAAGGTCAGCCGCCAGCCGTTCAGCCAGCCGGTGCCGCGCAGCGGGGAGTGCGGGGCGCGGCGCGTCATCAGCCGCGCGTCGAGGTTGCCGGCGTACGCGGCGTAGAGCGACATGGGATCGAGGGTACGGGAGGGGACGGCGGGAGCGTCGATTACCGGAAGGTTGCCCCCGGCCGGGGGAGGCGCGTCACCCGGTCCTCCCGGTTCCCGCTTCCCGGTCCCCGGCCGCCGCGCGCACGTATGGAGGGCCCCGGGGCGAAGCACCTTGGCGCGTGCGGGACAATGAAGTACGTACTGCATTCCCCCGGGGCGATCCCCCGGACCCCCGGCCGGGGCAGCAGGCGGCCGCGGGACGAGAAACGCGAGGCGGACTTTCGTGACCCGGATCGTGATCATCGGCGGCGGACCCGGCGGGTACGAGGCGGCGCTGGTGGGCGCCCAGCTCGGCGCGGAGGTGACCGTCGTCGACTGCGACGGCCTCGGCGGCGCGTCCGTGCTCACCGACTGCGTGCCCTCGAAGACCCTGATCGCGACGGCGGAGGTGATGACCACCTTCGACTCCTCGTACGAGGAGCTGGGCATCATCGTCGCCGACGACACCCCGAGCGAGCAGGCCGCCCGGGTGGTCGGCGTCGACCTCGGCAAGGTCAACCGACGGGTCAAGCGCCTCGCGCTGGCCCAGTCCCACGACATCACCGCCTCGGTCACCCGGGCCGGCGCCCGGGTGATGCGCGGGCGCGGCCGGCTGGAGGGGCTCCAGGCCGCCGACGGCTCCCGCAAGGTCGTGGTCACCGCGGCCGACGGCACCGAGGAGACCCTCACCGCCGACGCCGTGCTGATCGCCACCGGCGGTCACCCCCGGGAGATCCCGGACGCGCAGCCCGACGGCGAGCGCATCCTGAACTGGACCCAGGTCTACGACCTCGACGTGCTGCCCGACGAGCTGATCGTGGTCGGCTCCGGTGTCACCGGTGCCGAGTTCGCCGGCGCCTACCAGGCCCTCGGCTCCCGGGTCACCCTCGTCTCCTCCCGCGACCGCGTGCTGCCGGGCGAGGACCCGGACGCCGCCGCCGTCCTGGAGGACGTCTTCCGCCGCCGCGGCATGAACGTCATGGCCCGCTCCCGCGCCCAGTCCGCCAAACGGGTCGGCGACCGGGTCGAGGTGACCCTCGCCGACGGCCGGGTCATCACCGGATCGCACTGCCTGATGGCGGTCGGCGCCATCCCGAACAGCGCGGGCATGGGCCTGGAGGAGGCCGGGGTCCGGCTGAAGGACTCCGGGCACATCTGGACCGACAAGGTCTCGCGCACCAGCGCGCCGGGCGTCTACGCCGCCGGTGACGTCACGGGCGTCTTCGCGCTGGCCTCGGTCGCCGCCATGCAGGGCCGCATCGCGATGTACCACTTCCTCGGGGACGCGGTCGCCCCGCTGAACCTGAAGACGGTGTCCTCCAACGTCTTCACCGACCCGGAGATCGCCACCGTCGGCTACACCCAGGCCGACGTCGACGCGGGCAAGATCGACGCCCGGGTCGTGAAGCTGCCGCTGCTGCGCAACCCGCGCGCCAAGATGCAGGGCATCCGCGACGGCTTCGTCAAGATCTTCTGCCGCCCCGGCACCGGGATCGTGGTCGGCGGCTGTGTCGTCGCCCCGCGCGCCAGCGAACTGATCCACCCCATCTCGATCGCGGTCGACAACAATCTGACCGTCGAACAGATCGCGAACGCCTTCACGGTCTATCCGTCGCTGTCGGGTTCGATCGCGGAAGTGGCCCGCCAGTTGCACACCCGGAAGAGCGCGGGCGAGGCGTAACCGGCACCGGACGTCGGAAGTCCGCCGCTCCGCGACGGCTTCCGACCGCTCGGGCGGGTCCCCTGACCGACGTTCGGTCAGTACGGAACAACAACAGGGTCGCCTATACCACTTGGTGACCCTCGGCATGCGCAACTTCTGCTATTCGCCGCAAACACCTGAAAACGCTCGGGCGGTCACGTTACTGTCAGTTTTGTGTTCGCTGCAGAACGTCGTCAGTTGATCCTCGAAATGGTGCGCGCCAACGGGGCGGTATCGCTCCGTGAGCTCGCCCGCGTCGTCCAGACCTCCGAAGTGACCGTACGGCGGGACGTGCGGGCGCTGGAGGCAGAAGGACTCCTCGACCGCCGGCACGGCGGTGCGGTCTTGCCGGGCGGTTTCACGCGGGAGTCCGGCTTTCCGCAGAAATCCCATCTCGCCACCGCGGAGAAAACGGCCATCGCCGATCTGGCGGCCGGCCTCGTCGAAGAGGGCGAGGCCATCGTCGTCGGCGCCGGTACGACCACGCAGGAGCTGGCCCGCCGGCTCGCGCGGGTCCCCGGTCTGACCGTGGTCACCAACTCGCTGCTGGTCGCCCAGGCCCTGGCCCATGCCAACCGGGTCGAAGTGGTCATGACCGGGGGCACCCTGCGCGGTTCCAACTACGCCCTCGTGGGCAGCGGGGCCGAACAGTCCCTCCAGGGGCTGCGGGTCTCCCGCGCCTTCCTCTCCGGGAGCGGCCTCACCGCCGAACGCGGACTCTCCACGTCCAACATGCTCTCCGCGAGCGTGGACCGGGCGCTGGTGCAGGCCGCCGCCGAGGTGGTGGTCCTCGCCGACCACACCAAGCTCGGCTCCGACACCATGTTCCAGACCGTGCCGACGGACCTCATCACCCGTCTGGTCACGGACGAACCGGCCGCCCACGACGACCGCTCGGCCGCGGAGCTCCAGGCCCTCGCCGACCAGGGCGTACAGATCGCGGTCGCCGGACCCGGCGGGGCCGCCCCCACCACCGACCCGCTGCCGTCGGGACGCTCCTCGCGCCGCGAGATGCCCCTGCCGGGACAGCGCCGCACCCACGCCCAGCAGCTGCGCGGCGGATCGGTCCTGGCCGACCAGGGCGGCCAGGGCGAACGGTCCAGAGTCGCCGACCTCCGCCGCCGCTGATCGTTGCCCCCTGGCTCAGGGGGCCGTCCGCAGGCCGAGCAGAGTGAGCGTCAGGAGCCGTTCGGCCAGCGCCGGATCGTCCGGCGACTGCTCGGCGGCGAGCGCGATCGCGTTGGTCAGCTGCATCAGATCGTCGATGGAGACGTCGGCGCGGACCGAGCCCGCGTCCTGCGCCCGGGACAGCAGCACCGCGCCCGCCTCGCGCAACGGCACATTGCACCGGGACAGCGCCGAATTCTCGTCCCGGCAGGTCGAGATGAGTGCCTGGGCCAGCCCCCGGTACTCACCCGCATGAGTGATGATCGCGCCCAGCCACTCCACCAGCGCGGCGCACGGGCGCTCGGCAGCCGCCAGCTCGCGGGAGCGGTCGATCAGGGCGGCCACCGCCTCCTGGAAGACCGCGCTCATCAGCGCGTGCCGGGTCGGGAAGTGCCGGTACAGCGTGCCGATGCCCACTCCGGCCCGGCGCGCGACGTCCTCCAGGGACGCGTCCGTACCGTGCTCGGCGAAGGCGGCGCGGGCCTCGGTCAGCAGCCGGTCGTAGTTGCGCCGCGCGTCGGCGCGCATGGGCCGCTGCGGCGCGCGGGCCGGTGTCCGTGCCGTGCTGATCGCCATTGCGCAGTCCTCCCAGTGTCCGCACCGGGGTCCAGGATGCCACCGCGCGGGCGGAGCGATCCCCCCGGACGACGACCGGCGCCCCGTCCGTGTCCGGTGACATGGGCGGGGCGCCGGTGGAGCGTACGGCGGATCAGTCCTTGATCTCGCAGAGGACCGCGCCGGAGGAGACCGAGCTGCCGACCTCGGCGGCCAGGCCCTTGACCGTGCCGGCCCGGTGGGCGTTGATCGGCTGCTCCATCTTCATGGCCTCCAGGACGACGATCAGATCGCCCTCCTGGACCTCCTGGCCCTCCTCGACGGCGACCTTCACGATGGTGCCCTGCATCGGGGAGGCGAGGGTGTCGCCGGAGACCGCCGAACCGGACTTCTTCGCCGCGCGGCGCTTGGGCTTGGCGCCCGCCGCGAGGCCCGTACGGGCGAGGCTCATGCCCAGCGAGGAGGGCAGCGAGACCTCCAGGCGCTTGCCGCCGACCTCGACGACGACCGTCTCGCGGCCCGCCTCGTCGTCCGCCTCGGCCTCGGCGGGCGCGGCGAACGGCTTGATCTCGTTGACGAATTCCGTCTCGATCCAGCGGGTGTGGACGCGGAACGGGTCGGCGGTGAACGCCGGGTCGACCACGACCGCGCGGTGGAACGGGATCGCGGTGGCCATGCCCTCGACGTGGAACTCGGCGAGCGCGCGGGCGGCGCGCTGGAGCGCCTGCTCACGCGTCGCACCGGTCACGATCAGCTTGGCGAGCAGGGAGTCCCAGGCCGGGCCGATGACCGAACCGGACTCGACGCCCGCGTCCAGGCGGACGCCCGGACCGGTCGGCGGGGCGAAGCGGGTGACGGTGCCCGGGGCCGGCAGGAAGTTGCGGCCCGGGTCCTCGCCGTTGATCCGGAACTCGAACGAGTGGCCGCGCGTGGCGGGGTCGTCGTAGCCCAGCTCCTCGCCGTCCGCGATCCGGAACATCTCGCGGACGAGGTCGATGCCGGAGACCTCCTCGGTCACCGGGTGCTCGACCTGGAGACGGGTGTTGACCTCCAGGAAGGAGATCGTGCCGTCCAGGCCCACCAGGAACTCGACCGTGCCGGCGCCGACGTAGCCGGCCTCCTTCAGGATCGCCTTGGAGGCCGCGTACAGCTCCGCGTTCTGCTCGTCGGAGAGGAAGGGGGCCGGGGCCTCCTCGACGAGCTTCTGGTGGCGGCGCTGGAGCGAGCAGTCACGGGTGGAGACGACGACCACGTTGCCGTGGGTGTCGGCCAGGCACTGGGTCTCCACGTGCCGGGGCTTGTCGAGGTAGCGCTCCACGAAGCACTCCCCGCGGCCGAAGGCGGCGACGGCCTCGCGGACCGCGGAGTCGTACAGCTCCGGGATCTCCTCCAGCGTGCGCGCGACCTTCAGTCCGCGCCCGCCACCGCCGAAGGCGGCCTTGATGGCGATCGGCAGCCCGTTTTCCCGGGCGAAGTCGACGACCTCGTCGGAGCCCGAGACCGGGTCCGGGGTGCCGGCCACCAGCGGGGCGCCGGCGCGCTGGGCGATGTGCCGGGCGGCGACCTTGTCACCGAGGTCCCGGATGGCGTGCGGCGGCGGGCCGATCCAGGTCAGACCGGCGTCCAGCACGGCCTGGGCGAACTCGGCGTTCTCCGAGAGGAAGCCGTAGCCCGGGTGGATCGCGTCCGCCCCGGAGTCCTTGGCGGCCTGGAGCACCTTGGCCATGTCCAGATAGCTGGCGGCCGGGGTGTCACCGCCCAGGGCGAATGCCTCGTCGGCCGCGCGGACGTGCAGAGCGTCGCGGTCGGGGTCGGCGTAGACGGCCACACTCCCGATACCCGCGTCCCGGCAGGCCCGAGCAACACGGACAGCGATTTCGCCACGGTTGGCGATGAGCACCTTGCGCACGATGGCTCCCTCCTTGAAACAAGCTGAGTTTAGGGACTACCGACACGGCCGTACGACCCGTCCCCAATGGTGAGCTTGCCCACACGGAGTGTGATTCGAGGCTTGCTCGAGTCGCGAAATCCCTTGTGGCACCACGGTACGCCGGGAGCCGTGACCGCACAGTAGCCACGAGGTGTGGTCCAGGTCTCTGTTGGTACGAGCAGCGACGTGCGCTGTTTCTTTGTTGGTTTCCTACTAAGCCACGAAAGATTCTTTGCCCGACGCACTTGGGGGTGAACAACAGGGGTCGGGGGTCCGGGAGGAAGGGGTGGGGCGGGGTCGTGCCGCACCCCTTGTCCCCGCGATTACCCGTTAGTAGGGTCCGGGCTGTCACGTACTGCTGGTAACAGGGGGTGAGCGCCGTGGTGCGCAGGCCGGTGGCTTTCATAGCCGCGCTCGTGCTGTTCGCGGAAGCCGTGGGCGTCGTGATCGTCAACATGGTCCTCGGCACGGTCGTGAAGAACCAGACCATGTCCCTCGCGGGCACCGACCCCGACGTCATGTCCAAGGGCACCTGGGTGCTCGGCGGCGTCAGCGGGGTCTTCCTGCTCCTGTGCGGTGCGCTGCTCCTGACCGCCGGCATCCGCGACCGCGCCCCGGGCCGCGCGGCCCGGATCCTCCTCGTCGTCTGCGCCGTCGTCCACGGGGTGCTGGGCGCGCTCACGGTCGGCCTGGTCGGCTGGACGGCCTTCGCCTGGATGATGCTGGTCCTCGGCCTGATCGTGCTGGTCCTGGTGGCGTACGGCCCCGCCGCCGAGAAGCCGGGGCCCGCCCCCGAGCCCGAGCAGCCCGCGGCCCCCGCACCCGCCTGAACGGGGCCGGTCAGGCCCAGAGGTCGGTGACCAGGACGTCCAGGTCGCCCAGCAGCCGGCGCAGCAGCGGCAGCGACAGACCGATCACATTGCCCGGGTCCCCGTCGATGGAGTCGACGAACGGTGCCGAGCGCCCGTCCAGGGTGAACGCGCCCGCGACATGCAGCGGTTCGCCCGAGGCCACATAGGCGGCGACCTCGGCGTCCGAGGGCTCCCCGAAGCGGACGGTCGTGGACGCGGTCGCCGAGACGGTGCGCCCGCTCGCGGTGTCGATCACGCTGTGCCCGGTCCGCAGCACCCCGGAGCGTCCCCGCATCGACTTCCAGCGGGCGGTGGCCTCCTCGGCGTCGGCCGGCTTGCCGAGCGCCTCGCCGTCCAGTTCGAGGACCGAGTCGCAGCCGATGACCAGGGCCCCGGCCGCCTCCGGACGCGCGGCGACCGCCGCGGCCTTGGCCTCGGCCAGGACGAGGGCCAGTTCGGCGGGGGACGGCGCGTCCAGCGCGTCCTCGTCGACCCCGCTGACGATCACCTCGGGGGCGAACCCGGCCTGCCGGAGCAGACCGAGACGGGCGGGGGACTGGGAGGCGAGGACGAGGCGGCGGGGCGTCGGCGTGGTCATGGGCGCCATCGTACGGAGGGACGCGGCCGGGTCAGCGCGTGCCCAGGACGAACATCGCCACCACCATGGCCAGCGCCAGCACCAGGCCCGCGCGGCGCATCATGTTCTCCGCGTCGCGCAGTTCCTTGGGGGGCTTGTTCTCGGGGTCGGACCAGAGCATGCCGTCGATCCTCCCCGGCGGTCCTTGGGCGGCGCCTGAGTACGCGTACTCAACCGCCGCCCCCGCACGTCACCCGCGTCACACGGGCCAGTAGGTGCGCGCCCAGGCGCGCGGGCCCGGGACGTGCCGGCCCCGGCGGGCCAGCCGGCCCGGGTCGGACCACTGCGCGGGCAGCTCCGGCGCGCCGGAGGACACGGCGGACGCCGCCGCGGCCCGTGCCCGGACCACCGCCAGGGCGGCGGCCAGCTCCTCCGGGGTCGGGTTGCCCCGTACGACCTTGATCATGGCCAGGACCCTTTCTAGAGGGGGATGTTGCCGTGCTTCTTCGGGGGCAGGGCCTCCCGCTTGGTCCGCAGCTGGCGCAGCCCCTTCACCACATGGGCGCGGGTCTCGGACGGCATGATCACCGCGTCCACGTAGCCGCGCTCGGCCGCCACGTACGGGTTGAGGAGCGCGTCCTCGTAGTCCCGCATCAGCTCGGCCCGGGTGGCGTCCCTCTCGTCGGCATCCGTGACGGCGGCGATCGTGCGCCGGTGCAGGATGTTGACCGCGCCCTGCGCGCCCATGACGGCGATCTGCGCGGTCGGCCAGGCCACGTTGATGTCGGCGCCCAGGTGCTTGGAGCCCATGACGTCGTACGCGCCGCCGAAGGCCTTGCGGGTGATCACCGTGATCAGCGGGACGGTCGCCTCCGCGTACGCGTAGATCAGCTTGGCGCCGCGCCGGATGATGCCGCCGTACTCCTGGTCGACACCGGGCAGGAAGCCCGGCACGTCCACGAAGGTCAGCACCGGGATGTTGAACGCGTCGCAGGTCCGGACGAAGCGCGCGGCCTTCTCGCTCGCGTTGATGTCCAGACAGCCGGCGAACTGCATCGGCTGGTTGGCGACGACACCCACCGGAAAGCCCTCCACCCGGCCGAAGCCGGTGAGGATGTTCGGCGCGAACAGGGCCTGGGTCTCCAGGAATTCGCCGTCGTCCAGTACGTGCTCGATGGCGGTGTGCATGTCGTACGGCTGGTTCGCCGAGTCCGGGATGAGCGTGTCCAGCTCCCGGTCCTCGTCGCTCACCGCCAGGTCCGCCTCCTCCGGGAAGGCCGGGGCCTCGGAGAGGTTGTTCGACGGCAGGTACGACAGCAGCGACTTGACGTACTCGATGGCGTCCTTCTCGTCGCCCGCCATGTGGTGCGCCACCCCGGAGGTGGTGTTGTGCGTACGGGCGCCGCCCAGCTCCTCGAAGCCGACGTCCTCGCCGGTGACCGTCTTGATGACGTCGGGTCCGGTGATGAACATGTGCGAGGTCTGGTCGACCATGACCGTGAAGTCGGTGATCGCGGGGGAGTAGACCGCGCCGCCCGCGCACGGTCCGACGATCAGCGAGATCTGCGGGATCACGCCCGAGGCGTGCACGTTGCGGCGGAAGATCTCCGCGAAGAGACCGAGGGCCGCCACACCCTCCTGGATGCGTGCCCCGCCGCCGTCGTTGATGCCGATGACCGGGCAGCCGGTCTTCAGCGCGAAGTCCATCACCTTGACGATCTTCTCACCGTAGACCTCGCCGAGCGAGCCGCCGAAGATGGTGAAGTCCTGCGAGTACACGCAGACCGGGCGGCCGTCCACCGTGCCGTAGCCGGTGACGACGCCGTCGCCGTACGGGCGGTTCTTCTCGATGCCGAAGTTGGTCGAGCGGTGCCGGGCGAACTCGTCGAGCTCCACGAAGGAACCCTCGTCGAGGAGGAGATCGACGCGTTCGCGCGCGGTCAGCTTGCCCTTCGCGTGCTGCTTCTCCACCGCGCGCGCGGAACCCGCGTGGGTCGCCTCGTCGATACGGCGCTGCAGGTCCGCGAGCTTGCCCGCGGTGGTGTGGATGTCGGTCTCTTCCGGCTCGGACATCGGGTGGCGGCTCCCTGCCTGGTCACGGGGGACGACTGCTGCTGCCGGCGCTGCGGCCGGTCGGCGGATGGACAGCCGTGGACAGCTACTGAGCCGTAGCGTATCCGCGCGGATACCGTTCGGCAGTGCGTCGTTTGACACACCTAGGGTGGCTTGCATGACTCCCTCGGATGCGCCACACAGCCGTTGGTCGGACCTGGACCGGCCGCCCCTCAACCTCGCCGCGCTGCGGCGCGGACTGCTGCGGCCGGACGGGCTGTGGACCGCGTTGGACGTGGTCGAGTCCACCGGTTCCACCAACTCCGACCTCGCCGCGCGGGCCGGTTCCCTCACCGAGGGCACCGTCCTGGTCGCCGAGGAGCAGACCGCCGGACGGGGCCGGCTGGACCGCGCCTGGTCGGCCCCGGCCCGCTCCGGCCTCTTCTTCTCGGTGTATCTGACCCCCGGCGACGTACCGATGGGGCGGTGGGGCTGGCTGCCGCTGCTCACCGGGGTCGCGGTCGCCACCGGGCTGGCCCGCTCGGCCGGGGTCGACACGGCACTGAAATGGCCCAACGACCTGCTGGTCACCGTGGACGGCGGGGAACGCAAGGCCGGCGGCATCCTCGCCGAACGGGCCGGCGAGGGCGTCGTCGTCGGCATCGGCCTCAACGTCTCCCTGCGCGCGGACGAACTGCCCGCCCCCACCGCCGGCTCGCTCGCCCTCGCCGGAGCCGTCTCCACCGACCGCGAGACGCTGCTGCGGGCCGTCCTGCGCTCCCTGGAGCAGTGGTACGGGCAGTGGAAGGCGGCCGACGGCGACGCGGCGGCCAGCGGGCTCCAGGCGGCCTACGCGGCGGGCTGCGCCACCCTCGGCCGGACCGTGCGCGCCCAGCTCCCCGGCGACCGCACCCTCACCGGGGAGGCGGTCGCGATCGACGGCGACGGCCGGATCGTCCTGTCCACCGGTGACGGACTGCGCGCGCCGGTCTCCGCCGGTGACATCGTGCACCTGAGGGGCGCGGGCGGCGGTCTGACCTGACCCGGGTGCCCGTTCCCGTCCCGACGCGACGACGTGAGGTAGGGCACACCTGCCGTATCGTTGAGGCGATCCACCGACAGATCGGCAGGGCAGTGCGCAGGGAACGGGCAGGAGGCGGCTGGTGACCGTCGACGACACGAACTCCGGTGCGGGCGAGCAGCCCCCGCCGGGCCCCTCGGTCCACGCGACACCGCATCACGACGTCGACCACACGGCCGAGCCGACCGACGATCCGCTCGCGATCCGGCTGGAGGCGCTCATCCTGGGCGCCGACCGGCGCTACACCCCCTTCCAGGCAGCCCGGACCGCCGGCGTCTCCATGGACCTCGCCTCCCGGTTCTGGCGGGCCATGGGCTTCGCGGACATCGGCCAGGCCAAGGCGCTCACCGAGGCGGACGTCCTGGCCCTGCGGCGGCTCTCCGGTCTGGTCGAGGCCGGACTGCTCAGCGAGCCGATGGCGATCCAGGTGGCCCGGTCGACCGGCCAGACCACCGCCCGGCTGGCCGAATGGCAGATCGACTCCTTCCTGGAGGGGCTCACCGAGCCGCCCGAGCCGGGCATGACCCGCACCGAGGTCACGTATCCGCTGATCGAGCTGCTGCTGCCCGAGCTGGAGGAGTTCCTGGTGTACGTGTGGCGGCGCCAGCTGGCCGCCGCCACCGGCCGGGTCGTCCAGGCCGCCGACGACGAGGAGATGGTCGACCGGCGCCTCGCAGTCGGCTTCGCCGACCTCGTCGGCTTCACCCGGCTCACCCGGCGCCTGGAGGAGGAGGAGCTGGGCGAGCTCGTCGAGTCCTTCGAGACCACCTGCGCCGACCTGGTCGCCGCACACGGCGGCCGGCTCATCAAGACCCTCGGCGACGAGGTCCTCTTCGCCGCGGACGACGCCGGGACCGCCGCCGAGATCGCGCTGCGCCTGATCGAGGCGATGACCCAGGACGAGACGATGCCGGCCCTGCGCGTGGGCATCGCCTTCGGCACGGTCACCACCCGGATGGGCGATGTCTTCGGGACCACGGTGAACCTCGCCAGCCGGCTGACCTCCATAGCCCCGAAGGACGCGGTGCTGGTGGACGGTGCCTTCGCCGAGGAGCTGACCCGGACCGGCGACGCCCCCGTCTCCGAGGCGCGGGCCGCCCAGGAGGCGGCGGCCGCCGCCGAACGGGCCGAGAAGGAGGGCGCGGAGGGCCACGAGCCCGCCCCGCTGCCCACCTACCGCTACGGGCTCCAGCCGATGTGGCAGCGCCCGGTCCGCGGCCTCGGCATCGTCGAACCCTGGCTCCTGGCCCGCCGCGGCACCTCCTGACACCGCCCCGATCCCTTCCGGGGCGGGGCTCTAGGATCCTTCCGATAACGCTCGTTAACGCGTCGATCTGAGGGGTGCAGTCATGACGGTCACGTCCGAGCAGCGGTTCGGGGAGTTCGTCGTCGTACGGAGCCGCGAGGGCCTGGAGCACGTCGCCGAGCTGGTCCTCGACCGGCCGAAGGCCATGAACGCCGTGTCCACGGACATGGCGCGCTCGATCACCGCCGCCTGCGCCGCGCTGGCCGCCGACCCGGCGGTGCGGGTCACGGTGCTCAGCTCCAGCCACGAGCGCGCCTTCTGCGTGGGCGCGGACCTCAAGGAGCGCAACTCCTTCACGGACGCCGATCTGCTGCGCCAGCGGCCCGTCACGCGCGCCGCCTACACCGCCGTGCTGGAGCTGCCGATGCCGACGATCGCGGCCGTGCACGGCTTCGCGCTCGGCGGCGGCTTCGAGCTGGCCCTGTCCTGCGATCTGATCGTGGCCGACCCGACCGCGCTGGTGGGGCTGCCCGAGGTGTCCGTGGGGGTCATCCCGGGCGGCGGCGGCACCCAGCTGCTGCCGCGCCGGATCGGGGCGGCCCGCGCCGCCGAGCTGGTCTTCACCGCCCGGCGGGTGGAGGCGGCCGAGGCCCGCGCGCTCGGGCTGGTCGACGAACTGGTCGGCACGGGCGAGGACCGGGCCGAGGCGCTGGCCCTGGCCGGCCGGATCGCCGCCAACTCCCCGGTCGGGCTGCGGGCGGCCAAGCGGGCCCTGCGGCTGGGGCACGGCCTCGATCTGCGGGCGGGACTGGAGGTCGAGGACGCCGCGTGGCGCTCGGTGGCCTTCTCCGGCGACCGGGCGGAGGGTGTGGCCGCGTTCAACGAGAAGCGGAAGCCGAACTGGCCCGGCGAGTGACGGACATCACGTTCGGTGAGGTTTCGGCGACGCACCGTATCCAAAGAAAGCGGTCAACTGATCAAAGTGCCCGAAATCTCCCTAAACTGGGGTGATGGGTGGTGACGATGCGCGACTGCGGTCCGTGGTTTCCCTGGCGCAGGCGATGGCCGCGGCGCACACCCCTCGCGGGTGCTGGCGGGCCGCGGCCCTCGGCGCGTGCGAGGCGCTGGGCGGCTCCTTCGCCGCGCTCTCGGTCTGGGAGCGCGGGCCCGGCCGGCTGAGGGTCCTGGTCAACGCGGGTGCGCGGGCCGAGGGGGAGGAGGAGTTCCCCGAGGACGAGACCTACCCGGTCCACCAGTTCCCGGAGATCACCGAGTTCCTGCACGAGCGGTGGGCGGGCGGTGGCGAGCCGGACGCGTGGGTGGAGACCGCCGACGAACCGGACGGGCCGGCGGCCGCGGGTGTGCGCGGATACGGGCGCGGCTACTGCCACCAGCGGGTGACGGCCCTGCGGCGGCGGGGCCGCGGCAGCTGTGTCGTCGCGCCGATCGTCCTGCACGGGCGGGCCTGGGGCGAGCTGTATGTGGCCCGCCCGCTGGGGGAGCCGGTGTTCGGCCGCCGGGACGCGGACTTCGCCACCGTGCTGGCCGCCGTGGCCGCCGCCGGGATCGTGCAGACCGAACGCCTGGAGGAGGTGCGCAAGCTCGCCTTCACCGATCCGCTGACGGGCCTGGCCAACCGGCGGGCCGTGGACATGCGGCTGGACGAGGCGGTGGAGCGGCACCGGGCGGACGGTTCCGTGGTGAGCCTGGTCGTCTGCGACCTCAACGGTCTCAAGCGGGTCAACGACACCCAGGGGCATGCCGTCGGCGACCGCCTGCTGGAACGTTTCGGCTCGGTGCTCTCGCGCTGCGGGGCGATGCTCCCGGGGGCGCTCGCGGCCCGGCTCGGCGGGGACGAGTTCTGTCTGCTCGCGGTGGGCCCCGAGGCGGACGAGGTGGTCGCGGTGGCCACGGAGCTGTGCGACCGGGCCGCCGAGATGGAGTTGGGCGACGGGGTCGCCTGCGGGCTCGCGTCCACCGGCGACCCGATCGGGCCGGACGTCTCCGGCCGCCGGCTCTTCCGGCTGGCGGACGCCGCCCAGTACCGGGCCAAGGCCGCCCGCTCCGCCCGGCCCGTGGTGGCGGGCCGCGACAACGAGGTCATCCGGCTCGCGGACTCCCCGCCGCCCTCGCCGCACGACCGCCGCAGGCTGCGCGGGAACCGTCCGGAGGGCTGAGCCCGGGGTAAGGGGTCAACCCGCCGACCGCTAGTGACATGAAGGGTTTCAATCCGTACGCTTCTGAATATGGATATGCATACAGTCGTGGTGGGGACGTCCGGCACCACCGCACAGGACGTCATCGCCGTGGCCCGCGGCAACGCCCGGGTCGAGCTCTCCGCCGCCGCGGTGGGCGCCCTGGCCGCCGCCCGCGAGATCGTGGACGCGCTCGCCGCGAAGCCCGAACCGGTCTACGGCGTCTCCACCGGATTCGGCGCGCTGGCCAGCCGCCACATCAGCCCGGACCTGCGCGCCCGCCTCCAGCGCAACATCGTCCGCTCGCACGCCGCCGGGATGGGCCCGCGGGTCGAGCGCGAGGTCGTCAGGGCGCTGATGTTCCTGCGGCTGAAGACGGTCGCCTCCGGCCGCACCGGCGTCCGGCCGGAGGTCGCGCAGACCATGGCGGACGTACTGAACGCCGGGATCACACCCGTCGTTCACGAGTACGGATCGCTCGGCTGCTCCGGCGATCTGGCCCCGCTCTCGCACTGTGCGCTGACCCTCATGGGCGAGGGGGACGCGGAGGGCCCCGACGGGACCGTGCGCCCCGCCGGTGAACTCCTCGCCGCCCACGGCATCACCCCGGTCGAACTGCGCGAGAAGGAGGGCCTGGCCCTTCTCAACGGCACCGACGGCATGCTCGGCATGCTCGTGATGGCCCTCGCCGACCTGCGCGCCCTCTACACCTCGGCCGACATCACCGCCGCCCTCTCCCTGGAGGCCCTGCTCGGCACGGACAAGGTCCTCGCCCCCGAGCTGCACGCCATCCGCCCGCACCCCGGCCAGGGCGCCAGCGCGGACAACATGCTGCGGGTGCTGGCCGGTTCGGGCCTGACCGGTCACCATCAGGACGACGCGCCGCGCGTCCAGGACGCCTACTCCGTGCGCTGCGCGCCCCAGGTCAACGGCGCGGGCCGGGACACCCTCGCGCACGCCGCGACCGTCGCCGACCGCGAACTGGCCGCCGCCGTCGACAATCCGGTCGTCCTTCCCGACGGCCGGGTCGAGTCCAACGGGAACTTCCACGGGGCCCCGGTCGCGTACGTCCTGGACTTCCTCGCGATCGCCGCCGCCGACCTCGGCTCGATCACCGAGCGCCGCACCGACCGGCTGCTCGACAAGAACCGCTCGCACGGGCTCCCGCCCTTCCTCGCCGACGACGCCGGGGTCGACTCGGGCCTGATGATCGCCCAGTACACCCAGGCCGCCCTGGTCAGCGAGATGAAGCGGCTGGCCGTCCCCGCGTCGGCGGACTCCATCCCGTCCTCCGCGATGCAGGAGGACCACGTCTCCATGGGCTGGTCGGCCGCGCGCAAGCTCCGTACGGCCGTCGACAACCTCGCCCGGATCATCGCCGTCGAGCTGTACGCGGCGACCCGGGCGATCGAGCTGCGCGCCGCACAGGGGCTGACCCCGGCGCCCGCCTCCCGCGCCGCGATCGAGGCGCTGCGGGCGGCCGGGGCCGAGGGCCCGGGGCCGGACCGCTTCCTCGCGCCGGACCTGGCCGCGGCGGACGCCTTCGTGCGCTCCGGCGGCCTGGTGGCGGCCGTCGAGCCGGTCACGGGCCCGCTGGCCTGAGTCCCGCCGCAACGGGAAAGCGGCCACCGGACGGATCCGGTGGCCGCTTCCGCGATGCGGGGGCGGGTGCTCAGCGCACCGGGCGTGGCTCCGTCCGGCGGGCCGAGCGCACGGCGAAGCCGGCACCGGCGCCCAGGAACGCCATGCCGCCCAGCAGATAGGGCGTCGTGTCGAAACCGGGCCCGTTCTCGGCGAGCGCAGTGGCGCCCGGACCGGCCTGGGCGGACGCGGCCGTGGGGATCTCGGGGCCGGGCGCTCCGGAACGGTCCCCGTCGGCATGGGCGGACGGGACGAACCACAGCGCGCACAGCAGCGTTCCCGCGGCGGTCGCGGTGAGCAGGGGGCGGCGGGGGATGGCCAAGGAAATCGTTCTCCCTCAAGACAGCCGTGGAAGGAGGGGGCGGCCCAAGTGCCGGGCCCCCTCGGGCCTGTTGCGGCGATGCTAGTGAACGTCGCGGGCCCCGGGAAAGGGCGCGGAGGGGGCGGTGACGCGGCGCGTGGGATCAGGGGCCCGCACACGTTCCAGGACGTCCCGGTTCGCACTCTTTCAGGTGGAAATGGTGAGGGACATCACGGACGTCTGCGGACGGTGTCCGCCCCGTCACCCGACCCGCCGGAGCCCGTACGCATACCGGCATCCGGGGCGGGGAAGGCGAGCAGCCGGAGAGGGACGCGGCAACGGTGCCGCTTTCGGTGTCCCGCACAATGGGGAGGAACGGAGCCAGGCGGTGGACCGGCGGAGACACCGGAGCCGGCCACGGGAACCGCCGCCCCCGTCACCGCGTCGATGAGTGGTGTTCCCCACATCGAAGACGCATGTGGAACGGGTGACCCATTACGGGGGTTCTGGAACATTGAGGGGTAGTGCCGGTCGACGGCCTTGCTCGGGGTTTTTCGGGGATTTCGGCAACGATGGAGAAGCGTGTGATGACGGACAGCAAGCGGCGCAAGGGCCTCGTGGCCGCGTCCGCACTGCTCGGCGGCGTACTGGTGCTCTCGGCCTGCAACGACAGCGACGGTGACAGCGGCGGGGCGGCTCCCGCCGCCTCGACGCAGTCGCAGGCGGCCGACGTCGACAAGGCCGCGGCGCAGGAGACCTCCGAGGCCCAGATAACGATCGCGCCGAAGAACGGTGCGACGAACGCGAGCATCAACAACGCCGCCAAGGTCTCCGTCACCAAGGGCACGCTGACGTCCGTCGAGATGACGACGGCCGCCGGCGCGGCGGTCAAGGGCACGATCTCCGCCGACGGCACCAGCTGGAAGCCGGACGTCCAGCTGGAGCGCTCCACCACGTACAAGATCACCGCGACGGCGAAGGACGCCAAGGGCCGCGAGGCCCACGAGAACTCCTCCTTCACCACCGTCTCGCCCGCCAACAGCTTCATCGGGAACTTCACCCCCGAGGACGGCTCCACGGTCGGCGTCGGCATGCCCGTCTCGATCAACTTCAACAAGGCGATCACCGACAAGAAGGCCGTCCAGGCCGGCATCACGGTGACGTCCAGCAGCGGCCAGGAGGTCGTCGGCCACTGGTTCAACTCCCAGCGGCTCGACCTGCGCCCGCAGGACTACTGGACGGGCGGCTCCACCGTCACGCTGAAGCTCGCCCTGGACGGCGTCGAGGGCGCGGACGGCGTCTACGGCGTCCAGCAGAAGACCGTCACCTTCAAGATCGGGCGCAACCAGGTCTCCACGGTCGACGCCAAGACCCACATGATGACCGTCACCCGGGACGGCAAGACGGTCAAGACCATCCCGATCTCCGCGGGCTCGCCCGACAACCCCACGTACAACGGCCAGATGGTGATCTCCGAGAAGTACAAGGAGACCCGGATGAACGGCGCCACCGTCGGCTTCACGGACGACGACGGCAAGGGCGAGTACGACATCAAGGACGTGCCGCACGCCATGCGGCTCTCCACGTCGGGCACCTTCATCCACGGCAACTACTGGGGCAAGGGCATCTTCGGCAAGGTCAACACCAGCCACGGCTGCGTCGGCCTCGCCGACGTCCAGGGCGCCGGCGACCCCAACCAGGCCGCCGCCTGGTTCTACAACAACTCGATGATCGGCGACGTCGTCATCGTCAAGAACTCCCCGGACAAGACGATCCAGCCCGACAACGGCCTCAACGGCTGGAACATGAGCTGGGCCCAGTGGACGGCGGGCTCCGAGGCCTGATCCGCCTCCCCGCTCCCCAGCCGGAACCCCACCCCGTACGCCGGAGGCGGCGGCGCCCGGTCCCCCGAGGACCGCGGTGCCGCCGCCTCCGGCGTACGCGTTCTCATCCGGCTCTCATCGCGGCCTTAACCCACCATCACGCGCGCTCCCTAGCCTCGCGCCCATGTTCTTCACCTACCTCCGGCGCGAACTGCGCCGCCGCAGAAAGGCGGCGCTCGTCGTCGCCTCCGGGCTCGCCCTCGGCATCGCGCTGGTCATCATCGTGAGCTCGGTCTCCTCGGGCATGAGCAAGGCCCAGGACAAGGTCCTGGAATCCCTGTACGGCCTCGGTACGGACATGACCGTCACGAAGGCCGCGGCGGCGCCCGGCTCCGGAGGAACGGACCGGCCCCGGTTCCAGTTCGACGCCAAGGACGGCGACGACGACACGACGCAGAGCACGGACCGGGTCATGGTCCAGGGCTTCCAGTCGCTGGCCGCCTCCACCGTCGACCAGGTGGGCAAGCAGACCGGCGTCGCCGACGCCGTCGGCGGGCTGAGCCTGACGGTCATGAAGGTCGACGGCCAGTTCAAGCGCGGCGAGTTCAAGCAGCAGGAGGGCGGCGCGTCCCAGGGCGGCGGCCGCGGCGGGTTCGGCGGCGGCTCCGGCCAGCCGCAGGGCGAGGTCCAGGGCGGCGGCGCCTCCTTCGACGTCAACTCCTACACCGTGTACGGCACCGACGTCACCCGGCAGGACCTCGGCCCGCTCACCTCGTCGAAGATCACCGCCGGACGCACCTTCAAGACCACCGAGACCGACGCGAAGGTGGCCGTCGTCGACGCCGCGTACGCCAAGGAGAAGTCCCTCGCGGTCGGCAAGTCCCTGACGATCCACGGCACGAAGTTCTCCGTCATCGGCGTCTCCACCGCCGACAGCGGTGACGCGGCGGCCAACGTCTACGTCCCGCTCCAGCAGGCGCAGACCCTCGCCGACGCGAAGGACAAGGTCACCACGGTCTATGTGAAGGCCACGGACTCGCAGAAGATCGACAGCGTCAAGTCGGCCATCCAGAAGAACATCTCCGGCACCACGGTCACCACCTCGGCCGATCTCGCCGACACCGTCTCCGGCTCCCTGTCCACCGCCTCCGACCTCGCCGCCGGCGTCGGCAAGTGGCTCTCCGTCGCCGTCCTCGCCGCCGCCTTCCTCGTCGCGGGCCTCCTCACCTCCTCCGCCGTCAGCCGCCGCGTCCGCGAGTTCGGCACGCTCAAGGCCCTCGGCTGGAGGAGCGGCCGGGTCACCCGCCAGGTCATCGGCGAGGCCCTCGTCAACGGCCTCATCGGCGGTGTCCTCGGCATCGCGGTCGGCCTGGCCGGCGCGTACGCCGTCACCGCCGCCAGCCCCACCCTCACCGCCGAACTCGGCTCCTCCGGCGGCGGGATGCGCGGCGGCCCCATGGGCGGCGGGATGGGCGGCCCCGGCCGGCAGAGCGCGTCCAAGGCCCTGGACATCGCGCTGACCGCACCGGTCTCCCTCTCGGTCATCCTGACCGCCGTCGGCCTGGCCGTCGCGGGCGGACTGATCGCGGGTGCCTTCGGCGGCTGGCGCGCCTCCCGGCTCCGTCCCGCGGACGCGCTGCGCCGGGTCGAGTAGCCCGAGCCTCCTCACCCGTCACCCGTCGCGCGACACGCGCCCACCGTCCAGCAGGAGTTGGCCCATGTACACCCTTCACGGCGTCACCAAGCAGTACACCCGGGGAAAGTCCACCGTCCACGCGCTCGCCGGCGTCGACCTCACCATCGAGGACGGCGGCCGCCTCGTCATCCAGGGACCCACCGGCGGCGGCAAGTCCACCTTGCTCCAGATGCTCGGCGGCCTGGACCGGCCCACCGCCGGCACGGTCGAGCTCGACGGGGTGGACCTCGCCGGGCTCAGCGAGGCCAGGCTCACCAAGGTGCGCGCCGAGAACATCGGATTCGTCTTCCAGAGCTTCAACCTCATCCCGACGCTCACCGCCCAGGAGAACGTCGAGACCGCCCTCGTCCCGCTCGGCGTCAAGGCGTCCGAGCGGCGCACCCGGGCCGCCGAGGCGCTCGACTCCGTCGGCCTCGGCGAACGGCTCGGCCATCTGCCCAGCGAGATGTCCGGCGGCCAGCAGCAGCGCGTCGCCATCGCGCGGGCCCTGGTCAAGCGGCCCAAGGTGCTGCTCGCCGACGAGCCCACCGGCAACCTCGACGAGTCGATGCGCGACGAGATCATGGAGGTGCTGGAGACCCTGTGGAAGGAGCACGGACTCACCTTCGTCATGGTCACCCACGACAGCGCGATCGCCCGCCGCGCACCGCGGCTGGCCACCATCCGCAAGGGCAAGGTCACCATCACGGAGAACGCGGCGGCCTGAAGCGGGGGAGGGGGAGTGTGCCTCCGGTCGGCCTCATCCGCCCTCCGGTCGGCCGCCTCCGCCCCGTCCGCCCCCTGTGCCCCGTCCGCCGGGGCGGAGGGGGCTCAGCCAGTCCGGGCCCGGCCGGTGAGGGCCGCCGCCCGGCGGAACGCCGCGAGATCGCCCCGGCGGACCTGGCGCAGCCCCAGCGGGTCGTCCGGGGCGAGATGCTCCGCGAGGCCCTGGCCGCCGTGCGGGCCGCCCGTACCGGCGTACGGGCCCCCGCCGCCGGTGCGGGCGGCCCGCAGCCCGTACCAGGGCCGCAGGGGCAGCCAGCACAGCCCGTACAGCCAGCGCAGCGCCAGCCGGCCGGGGCCGGGGCGCCGGACCTCCGGCAGGCTCACCACCCGGATGTCCATGATCAGCTTCCCGGCGCCGCCGCCGAAGCAGGCGGTGAGCAGCACCTGGTTCAGGAAGGACAGCGCGAGCACCGGCCCGGCCAGCAGCGCCGCCGCCTCGGCGGCCGGCACGCCGTCCACGTACGGCCTGGCCAGCAGTCCCGCCGGGACCACGCACAGATAGCAGTCGAGGCCGACCGCGAGGAAGCGGCGCATCTCGCCGGCCCGGGGCGGTGTGCGGGGCCCGGGGCGTGCGGCCGTCCCGTACCCGGCCGCACGGGGGGCCGGGCCGGAACCGGGGCTTCTGCGGTGCCCCCGTAACGGTGTCATGCGCGAATCATGTCCGATCCCCCCGTGCCGCGTCCCGCGGTCCGCCCGGAGCGTCGCGCACGGACGCGGGGCCGCACGGCCGCTCGGCCGCACGGGACGGCGGGCACCCCGGGGGGTGCAGCAGGCTCCACCCCCGGTCCGGGGGCCCGGCACCTCGTGGCGCGGCGCGTGCGCCGGAAGCATGGAGGAAGAGGCGAGGCCCGGTCCGGTCGGCGGATCACGGCCCGCCCGTACCCCCTGGAGGAACCGTGAAATCGCTGCTGTGGACCGTGCTCGTCGGGGCGGTCGCCGCCAATGTCGCGTTCAACTTCCTCGTGGAGCAGGACGCCCTCTCCACCGTGCTGAGCGCCGTCTCCGGATCCGTGTTCCTCGTGGCGGGGGTGGGGCTCTGGATGACACGAGGGGCCCACGAGGAGTGACGGGCGCACTGTCCGACCTCACAGTGGCCTCCGGCGCGTTGTGAGGTTCACCACTTCGGAGGGATCCCGGCCGCCGCCGCAACCCGGCCATTGCTGCCCGGAACCGGCCTCGCACAAGGCCGTTGGCCAGGTACCGAGCCCCTCGGGGCGGGATCACCATGTGGATGGCGCGGGCCTTTCCGCCGGGCCACTGGGACAATCGGTATGCCACAACGGTCCTGTACGCCGCATGCGTGAGCGCGGTAATGCGCGAAGTCCCGGCGACGCCCTCAATGGGGAGGGGGACCTGGCGCGCCCCCCGGGACGGGGGCGCCCTCGCGTTCGAGCCGACCCATGGAAGGTCTTGATCAGATGACGGTCAGCCCTGACTCCGCAATCCCCCACGCTGCCGAGAACCGGATCATCGAGCCGCTGTACGCCGAAGTCCTCCGCCGCAATCAGGGCGAGAAGGAGTTCCACCAGGCCGTACGGGAGGTCCTGGAGACCCTCGGCCCGGTGCTCGCGCAGCGCCCGGAGTTCGTGGACGCCCGGATCATCGAGCGCATATGCGAGCCGGAGCGCCAGCTCATCTTCCGGGTGCCGTGGTCGGACGACTCGGGCGACATCCATGTGAACCGCGGCTTCCGGGTCGAGTTCAACAGCTCGCTCGGCCCGTACAAGGGCGGACTGCGCTTCCACCCCTCGGTCAACCTCGGCATCGTGAAGTTCCTCGGCTTCGAGCAGATCTTCAAGAACGCCCTCACCGGCATGCCCATCGGCGGCGGCAAGGGCGGCGCGGACTTCGACCCGAAGGGCCGCTCGGACGCCGAGATCATGCGGTTCTGCCAGTCCTTCATGACCGAGCTGCACCGCCACCTCGGTGAGTACACCGACGTGCCCGCCGGTGACATCGGCGTCGGCGGCCGTGAGATCGGCTATCTCTTCGGCCAGTACAAGCGCATCACCAACCGGTACGAGTCCGGTGTCCTCACCGGCAAGGGCCTCGGCTGGGGCGGCGCGCTGGTGCGCACCGAGGCGACCGGTTACGGCTGCGTCATGTTCACCGCCGAGATGCTGCGCAGCCGGGGCGAGTCCCTGGACGGCCAGCGCATCTCCGTCTCCGGCTCCGGCAACGTCGCGATCTACGCGATCGAGAAGGCCCAGCAGCTCGGCGCTACCGTGGTCACCGCGTCCGACTCCGGCGGCTACGTCGTCGACGACAAGGGCATCGACCTCGACCTCCTCAAGGAGATCAAGGAGCAGGGCCGCGGCCGGATCTCCGAGTACGCCGAGCGGCGCGGCTCGCACGTGAAGTACGTCGAGGGCACGGGCGTCTGGAACGTCCCCGTCGACGTCGCCCTGCCCTGCGCCACGCAGAACGAGCTGCACGAGGCCGACGCCGTGGCCCTCGTCCGGGGCGGTGTGAAGGCCGTCGCGGAGGGCGCCAACATGCCCACCACCCCCGAGGCCGTCCGGGTCCTCCAGGACGCCGGCGTCGCCTTCGCCCCCGGCAAGGCCGCCAACGCGGGCGGGGTCGCCACCAGCGCCCTGGAGATGCAGCAGAACGCCTCGCGCGACTCCTGGACCTTCGCCCACACCGAGGAGCGGCTGGCGGAGATCATGCGCCACATCCACGACTCCTGCTACACCACGGCGGAGCGCTACGGCACCCCCGGCAACTACGTCGTCGGCGCGAACATCGCCGGCTTCGAGCTGGTCGCCGAGGCGATGCTCGCGCAGGGCCTCATCTGACCCCTGCGGCCGTCTTCGCAGCCGTACGGACGCACCGACGGGCCCGGGACCCCTTTCGAGGGTGTCCCGGGCCCGTCGGCCTTTCCGAGGCGCCTACCCGGCGGCGGGCCGCCGCCGGAACGTCTCCGCGAGCGCCGTGTTCACCACGACCACCACGCCCGTCACGGCCGCCGCCACCGGATGCCCGACCCCGTACAGCGCGAGCGCGCCCCCGCCCAGGACCACGGCCTTCACGGCGAGCACCCCGGCGAGCGGCGGCCGGAACCGGGCCCGGGGCGCCGCGAACAGCCCCCACAGCGCGACGGCCGCCCCGGTCACCACGACCCCCAGCGCCACCCCGGGCAGGCCGCCGTCCCCACGGTCGTACCCCCACCAGAACAGGCAGCCCAGCGCCACCAGCTCCAGGACGAACGCCAGGCCCTCGTTGGCCGCCCACCAGGGCCGGCCCGCCACCGACGGGACGACCGGCGTCTGCGGGGGCATCAGCCGCCCGCCCGCGTGTACGTGAGGAACAGCGCCCCGCTCTTCAGCACCGTATGGTCCACGAGCTCCCAGGTGCGCGGGTCGAAGGCGGCCTCGCGGGAGAACAGCGGAATCCCGTTGCCGACGGTCAGCGGACCGACCTTCAGGATCAGCGCGTCGATCTCCCCGTACAACGACTCCGCCAGCCCGGCCCCGCCCAGCAGCCAGATGTCCTTGCCCTCCTGCCGCTTCAGCTCCCGCACCGTCTCCACCGGATCGTCCGCGACCAGCTCCACCCGCGGGTCGGGGCTCTCCTTCAGAGTCCGCGAGAACACCAGGTGCCGCAGATGCGGATACGCGTCCGTGACCCCGGCAGCCAGCCCGATCCCGTAGCTCTTCCGCCCCTCCAGCACCGTGTCGAACCGCGTCCCCTCCGCCGTCACCGACAGCGCCTCCCGCGCCGGCCCCGGCAGCGTCTCCGGGTACTCGGCGACCAGGTGCGCGATGTAGTCCTCCGGCACGGGCCAGAACCCGCCCGGCCCCGTCGGGTCCGCCCCGTCCGGTCCCGCGATGAAACCGTCGAGCGTGGTGGCGATGTAGTAGACGAGCCTGCGCATGCGGATCCCTTCCCCGTGGATGCCCTGTCACCGTGCCGTGCGGGCATATGACTGCCCGGTGATCATGGCCTCCGGTCGCCGGTGCGATCAACAGGTCGCGGCGGCGGGGTTTCTGACGGGCATTCAAGGGATCCCCGGTTCCGGGTCTCAGCCCTCCGCCGGCGCCACCCCGATCGGGCAGCTCACGCCCGTGCCGCCGATGCCGCAGTAGCCCGCCGGGTTCTTGTCGAGGTACTGCTGGTGGTCCGGTTCGGCGGGCCAGAAGGTGCGGCCGTCGGCGGGAAGGATCTCGGTGGTGATGTCGCCGTGGCCGGAGGCGGTCAGGACGCGCTGGTACGCCTCGCGGGAGGACGCGGCCGCTTCGGCCTGGGCGGGGGAGTGGGTGTACACGGCGGAGCGGTACTGGGTGCCGACATCGTTGCCCTGGCGGAAGCCCTGGGTGGGGTCGTGGGACTCCCAGAAGAGCTTCAGCAGCTCGGCGTACGAGACGACGGACGGGTCGAAGACGACGCGGACGGCCTCGGTGTGGCCGGTCAGGCCGGAGCACACCTCTTCGTACGCGGGGTTCTCGGTGTAGCCGCCCTGGTAGCCGACGAGGGTCGTCCAGACGCCGTCGGTCTGCCAGAACTTGCGCTCGGCGCCCCAGAAACAGCCCAGGGCGAAGTCGGCGACCTCCAGGCCCTCCGGGTAGGGGCCCACCAGCGGGTTGCCCAGCACGGTGTGCCGGGACGGGACGGTGAACTCGGGGACCGGACGGCCGCGCAGGGCCTCCTCCGGGGTGGGGAGCTGCGGGGTGCGGCGGTGCAGGAACATACGGGGGCTCCTCCTGGGTCGGCGTGCTGTCCGTACAACGCACCGGGACCGCCCCGGATTCCTGCCCGGGGCGTGGTCAGCGGCCCGGACCCGCCTCGTCCGACTCCATGGACGCGACATAGGCCGACGCCCGCTTGCGGGCCTTGAACCAGAAGTAGAGGCCGAGGCCGATCAGGAGCAGGGGGACGAGGCGTGCCACGGGGATACCGGTCCTTGGTGTCGGGGGCGGTGCGTGGCCCCCACCGTCGCACACCGGCCGGCGGCACCACTACCTCGGCAGCGTCGCCGGGCTTCCGCCGTTCGCCTCGTAGCCCGCGACCGCCAGGGCCCGGTACACCGTGTACTCGGCCGCCGGGTCGGAGCTCTCCGTCCACGGCAGGGCGCCCACGTGGCCGTCGATGTGGACGAGCTGGGCCATCGCCTCCGCCCAGCGCTCCATGCGGACCAGGAAGAGGACGAGGAGGTGGCGGACGTGGGCGAGCATCGGGTCGTCGGGGCGGGCGGAGTGGACGGCGTACATCGCGCCCTCCACGGCGCGGGTGACGACCTGGCTCTGGTAGAAGCCGCGCACGAAGTTGACCTCCGGCAGGTGCTCGTACACCGCGAAGAGCGGCAGCGCGGCCAGCAGGGAGCCCTGGGGGGCGCGGGCGGCCGCCGCGGTGGCGAAGGCGTCGGCCTCCTCGCGGGAGCCGTGCCACTTCTCGCACCAGAAGTGCAGGGCCGCGATGTGGGCGCCCATATGGGCCGGGGCGCGGTCGATGATCTTCGCCCAGAGCCGGTCGAACTCCTCGTGGGAGTAGCCCAGTCCGCGGGCCACGGCCAGCTCGGCCAGATACGGGACCGGATCGCCCGGGGCCAGCAGGGCCGCCTCCGCCGCGACCGTACGGGCCTCCTCCAGGATGATCCGGAAGTCGTCCGTGCCCGCCGTCGAGGACCGCCAGGCCTGCTGCACCAGGAACTCCGCGTGCACCGCCGCCGCACCCGCGTCCTTCGGGGCCTCGGACCGCCACGCGCGCAGCCACGCCCCGCCGACGCCCGGCTGCCGCATCAGCTCCAGCGAGGCGGCCCCGGCGAAGGCCTGCACCCGCTGCCAGCGGACCTCGCCCTCCTTCGGCGTCCCTGCGAGCAGCTGGGAGGCCGCCTTCCAGGACCGGGTGTGCTGGACCACGTCCAGGACGTCGAGGAGATCCTGGTCCGGGCCCGGCATCCGGATGTCCAGCTCCTCCTGGCGCACGAAGCCGTAGGTGTCCGGATCGGCGGCGTCCGGCGACCCCGGAGCCACCTGGCGGACACCGCCCCGGCGACGCAGCACGAAGGGACCGATCACCGCCGCGAGCATGCACAGCGCGAGCAGGAACCACAGAATCTCCATGCCCCCATTGTCACCGGACGGCCGGGTGGCCCGTGAGGGCCCTCCTGACGAACTACGCTCGGCCCCATGAGCGACCAGCACAGCTTCGAGACCCTCGCGATCCACGCGGGCAACACCGCCGATCCCCTCACCGGCGCCGTGGTCCCGCCCATCTACCAGGTGTCCACGTACAAGCAGGACGGCGTGGGCGGGCTGCGCGGCGGCTACGAGTACAGCCGCAGCGCCAACCCGACCCGGACCGCCCTGGAGGAGAACCTCGCGGCCCTGGAGGGCGGCCGCCGCGGACTCGCCTTCGCCTCCGGCCTCGCCGCCGAGGACTGCCTGCTCCGTACGCTGCTGACCCCCGGCGACCACGTGGTCATCCCGAACGACGCCTACGGCGGCACGTTCCGGCTGTTCGCGAAGGTCGCCTCGCGCTGGGGCGTGGAGTTCTCGGTCGCCGACACCTCCGACGTGGCCGCCGTACGGGCCGCGATCACCCCGCGCACCAAGGCCGTCTGGGTGGAGACCCCCTCCAACCCGCTGCTGGGCATCACCGACATCGCGGCCGTCGCCGCCGTCGCCCGCTCCGCCGGGGCCCGCCTCGTCGTCGACAACACCTTCGCGAGCCCCTACCTCCAGCAGCCGCTCGCGCTCGGCGCCGACGTGGTCGTGCACTCCACCACCAAGTACATGGGCGGTCACTCCGACGTCGTCGGCGGCGCGCTGATCGTCAACGACCCGGACCTGGCCGAGGAGCTGGCGTATCACCAGAACGCGATGGGAGCCGTCGCCGGGCCGTTCGACGCCTGGCTGGTGCTGCGCGGCATCAAGACGCTCGCCGTCCGCATGGACCGGCACTGCGAGAACGCCGCCAAGGTGGCCGAGCTGCTGACCCGCCACCCCAAGGTCACCCGGGTCCTCTACCCCGGGCTCCCCGAGCACAAGGGCCACGAGACCGCCGCCAAGCAGATGAAGGCCTTCGGCGGCATGGTGTCCTTCCGCGTCGAGGGCGGTGAGGAGGCGGCCGTCGCGGTCTGCGACCGGGCGAAGCTCTTCACGCTCGGTGAGTCCCTGGGCGGTGTCGAGTCGCTGCTGGAACACCCCGGCCGGATGACCCACGCCTCCGCCGCCGGCTCCCCGCTGGAGGTCCCCGCCGACCTGGTCCGCCTCTCCGTCGGCATCGAGAACGCCGACGACCTGCTGGCCGACCTCACCCAGGCCCTCGGCTGAGCCCGACCGCGCAGCGGAAGGGGGCGGGACCGGCCGCACGGCCGGTCCCGCCCCCTTTTTCCACGGCTCAGGCCGGAACCTTCTCGTCCTCCAGCGACGCCCTGATCTGCTCGCGCAGTTCGGGACTGTCGGTGTGTTCGTGCACCGAGACCGCGTGCTCGGTCGC
Source organism: Streptomyces sp. NPDC057682 (assembly GCF_042799575.1). Classification (NCBI taxonomy): domain Bacteria; kingdom Bacillati; phylum Actinomycetota; class Actinomycetes; order Kitasatosporales; family Streptomycetaceae; genus Streptomyces; species Streptomyces sp. NPDC057682. The sequence continues at coordinate 34,972 of NZ_JBHVIN010000025.1, forward strand.
GGCCCGTACGACCTCGTCCTCCTCGCCGGAAATCGCCAGCGAGCAGTTCGACACGCTCGGATACTTGCGGCAGTCAGCGATCTTCCTCGTCATCACAGCCTCCTCGGCCGGTGGTGCCGCTCCTCTCCAGGATAGATCGGATCATCCGGCCCGAAACGGGGCGGACGTCACCATTCCAGCGGAGGGGTCGTCTCGGCCGGCGGCGCGTGCCACGGCTGGACCGTCACCGCCCAGACCGTGAACGCCACCACGACGGCGGTCGCCGTCAGCAGCCACAGCCGGCGCAGCACCCGCCGTCTGCGCAGCCGTCCGGAGCCCCGCCGCGCCGCTCGCGCCGCCAGATCGGCCGGCACCTGCGGATGCGGGGTGTCCAGCATCCGCCGGACCTCGTCCTCCCGGCGCCCGGTCCCGCTCATCGGGCCGCCCGCAACTGCCCGGGGTGGCGCCGCCGTTCGGTCGGTGTCCGGGTGCCGCGCATGGTGGCCACCGAGCGGTTGCAGACCGCGCGGATCCGGTCCGCCGGCACCCCGAGCAGGGCGGCGGTCTGCTCCTCGGGCACACCCTCGTACAGGCGCAGGACCAGCACCAGCCGCTCCTGCGGGGTCAGCCGGTCCAGCAGCCCGCCGCGCGGCCGGTGGTGGCGCCAGGCCTCCCGGGCGAAACGGGTGGCCAGATCCTGACGGGTGCGGTTGTACGGATCCTCGCCGTGCAGCCGGTCCCATTCCGCGTACGTCCGGGACAGCGCGTCCGTCAGCAGCCGCAGCGCCCGGGGATGCGCGTCGGGAGGGTCCGCCGGCTCGGCGGTGAGCAGGGTGGCGGTGTGCAGCAGCCGGCCCGCCGCGCCCGCCACGAAGGCATCGAACTCCTGGGCGCGGCGCCGCTCGCGGCCCGCCTGACGCTCTCGCACGGGTCCATCGCAACGCCCCGCGGTCCCGGGGTCAACCCCCGGGAGGCGGAAGGCGGTTGATCAGCTCGATGGAGGCTGGTGGGCGGCCTGCCGGGCGGCGAGCGCCGCGTTGAACCGAGTGAGGAGCGTGCAGAAGGTGTCCCGCTCGTCCTCGGTCCACTCGTCCGTCACCTGGGACATCAGCGCGCGCCGCGACTCCCGCACCTCCTCCAGCCGGGCCTGGCCGCGCGGCGACAGCTGGAGCACGACCGCGCGCCCGTCCTCGGGGTGCGAGGTGCGCTTGACCAGGCCGGTGTCCACCAGCGGCGCGACCTGGCGGGTCACCGTCGACGAGTCGATCCCCATCCCGGCGGCCAGCGCCTTGACGCCCATCGGGCCTTCCCGGTCCAGCCGGTTGAGCAGCAGATACGCGGCCCGGTCCATGGAATTGCGCACCTGGCCGACACCGCCGAGGCGGGTCTGCTCGGCACGCCGGGCGAAGACCGCCACCTGGTGCTGCAGAACGTCGAGCAAGTGGTCGTGACCCGGGTTCTCCGGGGCTGCGCCCCCGGAAGGAGACGCGGCAGTCGTCATGTCCTGAGGGGGCATGGCCGGGGGCTCTCTTCGTGCGGTGTCGGATGGGTGGGGGACAGAGTACGCGGCCCCGGGGCAACGTGTGCCAGTGCTGCACAAACCTGTGGACATCGACGCAGTACGGCCCGGCGGGCGGCGGCGACGGCCCCGGGAGGCTGGAAGACTTGCGGTATGAACTACCTTCCGCCCGGCCGCTTTCCCTCGGTGATCCTCGACGACGTCAGGGGAGCGCAGAAGATGCTCGCCGGGGTCTCCCGGGTCACGCCGCTGGAGGGCAGCCGCCATCTGTCCGGGCTGGTGGGCGCGCCCGTCCGCTTCAAGTGCGAGAACCTCCAGCGGACCGGTTCGTTCAAGCTGCGCGGTGCGTACGTGCGCATCTCGGGGCTGACCCCGGTCGAGAAGGCCGCCGGCGTCGTCGCGGCGAGCGCCGGGAACCACGCGCAGGGCGTCGCGCTCGCCTCCTCGCTCCTCGGGGTGCGCTCGACGGTCTTCATGCCGGTCGGGGCGCCGCTGCCGAAGGTCGCGGCGACCCGGGAGTACGGGGCGCGGGTGCGGCTGCACGGCCATGTGGTCGACGAGACGCTGGCCGCCGCGCAGGAGTACGCCGAGGAGACCGGCGCGGTCTTCATCCACCCCTTCGACCACCCCGACATCATCGCGGGGCAGGGGACCGTGGGGCTGGAGATCCTGGACCAGTGCCCCGAGGTGCGGACGATCGTCGTCGGCATGGGCGGCGGCGGGCTCGCGGCCGGGATCGCCGTCGCGGTCAAGGCGGTCCGGCCCGAGGTGCGGATCGTCGGGGTGCAGGCGGCGGGAGCGGCCGGCTATCCGCCCTCGCTGGCGGCCGGGCATCCGGTGTCGGTCCGCTCGCTCCAGACGATGGCGGACGGCATCAAGGTCGGCCGCCCCGGAGACGTGCCGTTCCGCATCGTCCAGGAGCTGGTCGACGAGGTCGTCACGGTCACCGAGGACGAGCTGTCCAGTGCCCTGCTGCTCTGTCTGGAGCGGGCCAAGATGGTGGTGGAGCCGGCCGGGGCCAGCCCGGTGGCGGCGCTGCTCGGGGATCCCGGGGCGTTCCGGGGACCGGTCGTCGCGGTGCTGTCCGGCGGCAATGTGGACCCGCTGCTGATGCAGCGCATCCTCACCCACGGCATGTCGGCGGCCGGCCGCTATCTGAGCCTGCGGCTGCGGCTGACCGACCGCCCCGGCGCGCTGGCGACCATGCTCGGGGTGCTCACGGTGGCCGACGCCAACGTCCTGGACGTCAGCCATGTGCGGACCGATCCGCGCCTCGGGCTCACCGAGGCCGAGGTGGAGCTGCACCTGGAGACCAAGGGCCCCGAACACTGCGAGGAGGTCGCCGAGGCGCTGCGCGGGGCGGGGTACCGGGTGATGTCCTGAGGGCGGGGTGCGGGGTGACGGTCCGGGGGAGAGGTGCCGCGTGATGGCCCGGGGAGGGGTGCCCCGGAGGTTCCCGGCACACCTCTCTTGTGAGTCGCGATGTATCGCGATACCGTCCGGATGTCCGGAGCCTTCGGCCGCGGACGTACGCATGTGCGTCTCGCGTGTTCACCGGGCGCGGAAACCCGGGCAAATCTAGGATCTGTGAGGAAGTCACCCGAACGCACTGGGGGAACCCCGTATGCCAGGCGCCATCTACGCCGAAGGTCTCGTGAAGACCTTCGGAGACGTGCGAGCCCTCGGCGGCGTCGACCTCGACGTGCCGGAAGGCACCGTCCTCGGACTCCTCGGCCCCAACGGAGCCGGCAAGACGACCGCCGTACGCGTCCTCACGACGCTGCTCAGGCCCGACAGCGGCAGCGCCTTCGTCGCGGGCATCGACGTCCTGAAGAAACCCAACGAGGTGCGGCGCTCCATCGGGCTCTCCGGCCAGTTCGCCGCCGTCGACGAATACCTCACCGGCCGCGAGAACCTCCAGATGGTCGGCCAGCTCTACCAGATGTCCGCACGCGACGCGAAGGCGCGGGCCGTCGAGCTGCTGGAGCGGTTCAACCTCTCCGACGCGGCCGACCGCACGGCCAAGACGTACTCCGGAGGTATGCGCCGCCGCCTCGACCTGGCGGCGGCGCTCGTCGTCTCCCCGCCGGTCATGTTCATGGACGAACCCACCACCGGACTCGACCCGCGCAACCGCCAGCAGCTCTGGGACGTCATCGAGGAACTGGTCGCCGGCGGCACGACCCTGCTGCTGACCACCCAGTACCTGGAGGAGGCCGACCGCCTCGCCCACGACATCTGCGTCATCGACCACGGACTCGTCATCGCCCGGGGCACCTCCGACGAGCTCAAGGCCCGCACCGGAGGCGAACGCGTCGAGGTCGTCGTCCAGCGGCGCCAGCAGATCGACCCCGCCCGCGAGGTCCTGACCCGTCTCGGCAAGGGCGCCGTCGCCGTCGTCCCCCACATGCGCAAGCTCACCGTCCCGGTCGACGGCGGCGCCAAACTGCTCGCCGAGGTCATCCGCGACCTCGACGCCCGGGGCGTGGAGATCGACGACATCGGGCTGCGCCGCCCCACCCTCGACGACGTGTTCATCTCCCTCACCGGCCACGCCGCCGAGCAGGAGCGGAACGACGACAACGACGCGGACGGGCCGGAGAGCCCGTCCGCCACCAGGACGGAGGCCGCGCGATGACCGCCGTGACCCGGACCCCCGCAGCCGTCCCCCGGGGCGGCGGAGGAGTCGGCCAGTCCGTCCGCGACTCGCTGGTCATCGCCCGCCGCAATCTGATCCGGATGACCCGGATCCCCGAAGTGGTCCTCTTCGGACTCATCCAGCCGATCATGTTCGTGGTGCTCTTCAGCTACGTCTTCGGCGGCTCGATGAACATCGGCGGCTCCACGGACCCCACCGTCTACCGCAACTTCCTGATGGCCGGGATCTTCGCCCAGACCGTCACCTTCGCCACCGCCGGCGCCGGGGCCGGCATCGCCGACGACATGCACAAGGGGCTCGTCGACCGCTTCCGCTCCCTGCCCATGGCACGCGGCGCCGTCCTCACCGGCCGCACCCTGGCCGACCTCGTGCAGACCATGTTCACCGTGCTGGTCCTCACGATCGTCGCCCTGATCGTCGGCTGGCGGATCCACGAGGGCGTCCCCAAGGCGCTCGGCGCCTTCGGGCTGCTGCTCCTCCTCGGCTACGCCTTCTCCTGGATCGGCGCCCTGATCGGCCTCTCCGTCCGCACCCCGGAGGCGGCCACCTCCGGCGGGCTGATCTGGCTCTTCCCCGTGACGTTCATCTCGAACGCCTTCGTGGACTCCAGCCAGATGGCCGGCTGGCTCCAGCCGATCGCCGACTGGAACCCCTTCAGCGCCACCGTCCAGGCCTGCCGGGTCCTCTTCGGCAACCCCGGGGTCTCCACCTCGGACGCCTGGCCGATGCAGCACCCCGTCTGGGCCTCGCTGATCTGGTCCGCCGTGATCATCGTGGTCTTCCGGACCCTGGCCGTACGGAAGTACCGCTCGGTGGCCGTCTGAGCACGGGCCCACGGAAGAGCCCCGGCCGCCAGGGAGGCGGCCGGGGCTCTCGCGTACGGGGGACGCGGATCAGCCGGAGTACGGCTTCGCCGACAGGATCTTCACCGTGGCGGTCCGGCCGTTGGGCAGCTCGTACTCGGCGTTGTCGCCGGTGCGCTTGCCGTTCACGCCCATGCCGAGCGGCGACTGCGGCGAGTAGGTCTCGATGTCCGCGCTCGCGTACTCGCGGGAGGCCAGGAGGAAGGTCACGGTGTCGTCCTCGTCGCCGTCGAAGGCGATCGTGACGACCATGCCGGGCTCGACCACGCCGTCGTCGGCCGGCGCCTCGCCGACCTTCGCGTGCTCCAGGAGCTGGGTCAGCTGGCGCACCCGGAGCTCCATCTTGCCCTGCTCCTCCTTGGCCGCGTGGTACCCGCCGTTCTCTCGCAGGTCGCCCTCCTCACGGGCCGCCGCGATCTTGACGGCGATCTCCGTGCGCGCGGGACCAGACAGGTACTCCAGCTCGGCCTTGAGCTGGTTGTACGCCTCCTGCGTGAGCCAGGTGACGTTTTCGCTGGTCTGGGTCACAGGGTGCTCCTCGTCGGTACTTGGGAAATACAAAGCAACGCCCTGCCCCGCAAACATCGCGTTCACGGGTGGGCGAAACCACGAGCCTAACAATTCGGCGGGAAAAGGGGGAGAAGGTAAACGGCTGAGACTGGGAAACCGCAGCTCAGCGGGCGTAACTGCGGGTCAGCAGGGGGGTGCGGCGGTCAACGCGACGCACCGCCGTCGTCCGTGCACCCCAGCAATTCCACACTCGTCGCCCGGGACGTGGTCCGCAGCGTCAGGATCCGGTCGATCCGGGTACTCGCGTCATCGAAGCGGAAACCCTTGCGGGCGACCTCCGTACCGTCCTCGCGCTGCGAGCGGAGCGTGCAGTAACCCTGGGCGTCCCGCTCCTTGCGGACCTCCAGATGGACCTCGACCTTCTCGTCCGAGACCACCTTGAACTTGATCATCTCGGCGCTCAGGGCCTGGCCGCTGACGTATCCGTAACCGATCCAGCCGACCACGCCGAGCAGGAGGGCGCCGAGCACCGCGCCGACGATCTTCAGCTTCCGGTCGGCGCGGCGGTCCGCGGACCGGCCGTAGCGGTTCTCGGGAAGCGCCTCGCGCACCGCCGTCATGATCGTTCCTCCCGTACCGGGGATCGAGGAATTTTCCACCCCCCGGTTCGGTCACTATAGAAGTTGCCCACCCGTCACCCGACCGCCGCCCCGGGATCGGCGTCCCTGCGGGGCGGCACCACTGAGGGCGACCAATCACTGAGGATCGAGTCTTGACTGAGCAGCTTCGACTGATGGCCGTGCACGCCCACCCCGACGACGAGTCGAGCAAGGGCGCGGCCACCATGGCCAAGTATGTGTCCGAGGGGGTGGACGTGCTGGTCGTGACCTGCACGGGAGGCGAGCGCGGCTCCATCCTCAACCCGAAACTCCAGGGCGACGCGTACATCGAGGAGAACATCCACGAGGTGCGCCGCAAGGAGATGGACGAGGCCCGGGAGATCCTGGGCGTCAAGCAGGAGTGGCTGGGCTTCGTCGACTCCGGGCTGCCCGAGGGCGACCCGCTGCCGCCGCTGCCCGAGGGCTGCTTCGCGCTGGAGGACGAGACCGTCGCGGCCGGGCGCCTCGTCGCGCGGATCCGCGCCTTCCGGCCGCAGGTCATCACGACGTACGACGAGAACGGGGGCTACCCGCACCCCGACCACATCATGACCCACACCATCTCGATGATCGCCTTCGAGGGCGCCGCCGACACCGAGAAGTTCCCCGAGGCCGAGTTCGGCCCGGCCTGGGCCCCGCAGAAGCTCTACTACAACCAGGGCTTCAACCGGCCGCGCACGGTCGCGCTGCACGAGGCGCTGCTCGCCCGGGGCCTGGAGTCGCCGTACGGGGAGTGGCTGGAGCGCTGGAAGGAGTTCGGCCGCGCCGAGCGCACCCTGACCACGCACGTGCCCTGCGGCGACTTCTTCGAGATCCGCGACAAGGCCCTGATCGCGCACGCCACGCAGATCGACCCGGACGGCGGCTGGTTCCGCGTCCCGCTGGACATCCAGCGGGAGGTCTGGCCGACCGAGGAGTACGAGCTGGCGAAGTCTCTCGTCGATACCTCCCTCCCCGAGAGCGACCTCTTCGCGGGCATCCGCGACAATGCCTGATATGTACGCGACTCAGGCACTGCCGCACCTTGTCCCGCTCGCCGAGGAACTGGACAAGAACAAGGTGACCCCCGGGGTCCTCGGCTTCCTCGTCTTCGCCGCGCTCGCGGTGGGCGTGTGGGCGCTGATGAAGTCCATGAACCGGCACATGGGCAAGGTCGACTTCGAGGAGACGCCCGAGGAGCCGGCGGCGTCCTCCGGCGCCAAGGAGACCGCGGACTCCGCGGGTTCCGCGAAGCGCTCGTAGCCGCCGGCCCGGCCGGTGTGACGGCGCGCCCGTGGGCGGTACCGGACCCGCCGGTACCGCCCCTCAGTGCGTCGTGCCGCGCGCTCAGCGCACGGTCAGCGTGCGGTACGCGCTCGCCGCGGAGCTGGTGCCCGCGTAGACGTCGATCCGGCCCGGCTCGACGGTGAACGTGCCCGCCGGGTCGTTCGTCCAGAAGCCCAGGTCCTCCGCGTCCAGCCGGAACGTCACCGTGGTGCGCGCCCCCGGCTCCAGCGTCACCCGGGCGAAACCGCGCAGCCGCCGCACCGGCTGCGCGATGCTCGCCGCCACGTCGTGGACGTAGAGCTGGACCACCTCGTCGCCGGTCCGCGCGCCGGTGTTCTCGACGTCCACCGAGACCTCGACGGCCGCGCCGCGCTCCAGCTCCGCCACCGTGACCTCCTCGCGGTCCAGCCGGGGCCCGTCCGTGGCGAAGGTCGTGTAGCCCAGCCCGAACCCGAACGGGAACAGCGGACCGTCCTCCAGGTCGAGGTACTTGGAGACGTACTTCTCGTCCGGAACGGCCGGGCGGTAGGGGCGGCCGGTGGACTCGCGGTTGTAGTAGACGGGGATCTGGCCCACGTCGCGCGGGAAGGACACCGGGAGCTTGCCGCCCGGGGCGACCGTGCCGAAGAGCACGTCGGCCACCGCGTGACCGGCCTCGATCCCCGGGTGCCAGGCCTCCAGCACGGCGGGCGCCGACTCCAGCCAGCCGCCGATCGTCAGGGGCCGCCCGTTCAGCAGGACCACCGCGAACGGCCTGCCCGTCGCGGCGACGGCCGCGATCAGCTCCTCCTGCCCGTCCGGCAGACCGATGGCGCTGCGCACCGCGGCCTCGCCGCTCAGCGCGGGCTCCTCGCCGACGACGACCACGGCGACCTCGGCCGACTCCACGGCGGCGACCGCCTCCGCGACGCCCGGACCGGCCGGGGCGACGACCGTCCCGGCGGCGGCCTCGCGCACCGCGTCCAGGACGGTGACCGAGGGGAAGCGGGTGCCGCCGGGGCCCGCCCAGGTGCCGTGCAGATCGGCGGAGTCCGCCAGCGGGCCGACGACGGCGATCCGGGAGGCGTCCGGGGACAGCGGCAGCACGGCGTCCTCGTTGCGGAGCAGCACCATCGAGCGGGCACCGGCCGTACGGGCCGCTTCGCGCGCCTCGTCGGTCGGGCCGGTGACGGCCGCGGACTCGTCGGCGTACGGCCGGTCGAAGAGGCCCAGCGCGAACTTCAGCCGCAGGATCCGGGCCACCGCGTCGTCCAGCCGGCTCATCTCGACGCGCCCGGCGGCCAGCAGCTCCTCGCCGTGGTCGGCGAGGCGGGTGGAGACCATCTCCATGTCGAGCCCGGCGTTGAGCGCGAGCCGCGCCGCGTCCGGGCCGTCCTCGGCGAAACCGTGCGCGATCAGCTCCTCGACGCCCGTGTAGTCGCTGACCACGAAGCCGCCGAAGCCCCACTCCTCCTTGAGGATCCGGTTCATCGTGTGGGCGTTGGCGTGCGCGGGGACGCCGCTGACCGTGTTGAAGGCGGCCATGACGGTGGCGACGCCCGCGTCCAGCGCGGCCTTGAACGGCGGCAGGTAGAGGTTGCGCAGCCGCTGCTCGGAGACGTCGACGGTGTTGTAGTCGCGGCCGCCCTCGGCCCCTCCGTACGCGACGAAGTGCTTGGCGCAGGCGGCGACCCGGTCCTTGGAGGCCAGTCCGGAACCGTCGGCCGGGCCCTGGTAGCCGCGGACCCGGGCGACCGCCAGCACGGCGTTCAGATACGGGTCCTCGCCGCTGCTCTCGGCGATGCGGCCCCAGCGGGGCTCGTGGGTGACGTCCATCATCGGCGAGAAGGTCCAGTGGACGCCGTTGGTCCGGGTCTCCCGCGCCGAGACCTCGGCGTCGGACTCGGCGACCGCCGGGTCGAAGCTCGCGGCCTGGGCCAGCGGGATCGGGAAGGTGGTCCAGAAGCCGTGGATGACGTCCAGGCCGAACAGCAGCGGAATGCCGAGCCGGGACTCCTCGACCGCCATCCGCTGGAGCGCGTTGGTGTGCTCCGCGCCGTGGATGTTCAGCACCGAACCCAGCAGCCCGGCCCGCGCCGCGGCCTCCGTGAGCGCGGTCTGGCCGCCGCCCGGCCCGGTGTCGCCGGTCCAGGTCAGCTGCTGGAGCTGGCCGAACTTCTCGGCGGTCGTCATCCGGCCCAGAAGGGCCTCGACCTGGTCTTCGTACGTGCGCCGCATCCGGGTTCCCTCATGTGTCCCACCGCGTCGGGGCGCGGCGGGTCGGACATTCCTCCCTTCATGTAAGCGCATTCATTTTCTGTGCACAAGCGCCGTCCCGGACCGGGGGACCGCAGTACGACGCGGTCCCCCGGGCGCCTACCGGGAGCCCGGGACCGCCACCCCCATCACCTCGCGGGCATGGCGGGCCGGCGTCAGCCCCAGCCGCCACGCCTGCCAGCCGTCCTCCAGGTCCACGCCCCGGTTCAGCACCACCCGGAAGGTCTCCGCGCAGTCCGCCAGCTTCGCGTCCCGGGTCGGATGCCCGGCCGCGGCCAGCTCCGCCAGCTCCTGCTGCGCCACCACCGACCCCACCTCGGTCCCGCCCGGCGAGGCGTACGGCAGCAGCGTGCAGCGCAGGAACCGCGCCCAGTCCGCACCCCGCGCGTCCCCGTACGACGTGAACAGCTCCACCGCCTCCCCGCACAGCTCCAGCGCCTGCGGCGCCCGCTGGTTGCCCGCGTCGATCAGCGCCAGCTCCAGGCAGGTCCACGCCTCCCCGTGCGCCACCCCGATCCGCCGGAAGTCGTTGCGGGCGTCCACCAGCAGTTGACGGGCGAAACCGGAATTGCGCAGGTTCCCCGTCTGCGCGGCCCGCTGATCGCGGGTCACCCGCCCCGAGTGGTGCCGGGCGCACGCCAGCCCGTACACGTCCCGCATCCGCGAGAACATCGTCCGGGCCCGCTCCAGATGGCGCACCGCCTGATCGCCGTCGCCGCTCTCCTCCAGTGCCTGGCCCAGGTAGTACAGCGTCCATGCCTCGCCCCGCGCGTCCTCGTTGTCGCGGTGCCGGGCCAGCGCCGCGTTCAGCCCCTCCACCGCGGGCGCCGGATCGCCGTCCACCAGCCGGGCCCGCGCCAGTTGCGTCAGCGCCCACGCCTCACCGCGCTCGTCGCGCGTCTGCCCGTACAGATCCATCGCTCTGCGCAGCGCCGTCTCCGCCGGCGCCACCTCACCCGTCCGCAACCGCACCTGCCCCAGCTGGAACTGGGTCCATGCCTCGCCGTGCAGCGACTCGCCCTCGCGGTGCAGCACCAGCGCCGTGTCCAGCAGCTCCAGCGCCTCCGCCAGATTCGCCCGGTCGCGCTCCACCGCGCCCAGCGCGTGCAGCGACCACGCCCGGTCCGCCGCCTGCGCGTCCGGGGCCTGCAGCCCGATCGCCTCGCGCAACCGCGCCGAGGCCTCCACCAGATTGCCCTGGTGGTGCAGGGTGATCCCCAGCGAGCACAGCGCCAGCGCCGTCCCCGCGTCGTGGTGCGCCTCCCGGTACAGGCCGACCACCGACGCCAGCGTGGTCCGCGCCTTGTCCAGCTCGCCGAGCTGACGCGCCGCGATCCCGGTCCGCCACTGCACCGAACGCTCCAGCAGCCCCTGGTCCACCGCCTGGGTCAGCTCGCTTATCTCACCGAGCCGGTACAGATCGCCGCGCAGCAGGCAGTAGTCGCACAGCGCGCCCAGCAGCTCCAGCACCGCGCCCTGGTCGACGCCCTCGCTGTGCCGGAGCGCGGAGGTGATGAAGCTCGACTCGTCGTCCAGCCAGCGCAGCGCCGCGTCCAGCGAAGGGAAGCCGTACGAACCGAACTGCCCGGCCCGCGTGGACATCTTGCCGTCCACCATCCGGATCACCGCGCCCGCCAGCTCCGCGTAGTTCGCGATCAGCCGCTCCTGCGCCGCCGTACGCTCCGCGGCCTCCTCCTCGTCGTGCAGCCGGGCCAGCGCGAAGCCCCGCACGAGAGCGTGCAGCCGGTAGCGCGAACCGCGCACCCGGTCCAGCAGACCGGCCTCCGCCAGCCCCGTCAGCAGCCGCTCCGCCTCCTGCTCGTCCGCCGCCAGCAGCGCCGCAGCCGCCGCCGCGCCCAGACTGGCCCGCCCGGCCAGCGCCAGCCGGCGCAGCAGCCGGCGCCCCTGCCCGGACTGGTCCGTGTAGCGCAGCCAGAGCGCCCGCTCCACCGGCTCCACCGGTCCGTACGCGGCGAGATCCGCGGCCAGCGCGCCCGGTGTGCGCGCCCCCAGCGCCGACCCCGCGACGCGCAGCGCCAGCGGCAGCCCGCCGCACAGCTCGGCGATCGCCTCACTGGACGGGTAGTCGTACGGTGCCCCCGCCTCCTCCCGCGACACCGCGCGCAGCAACTCCTCCGCGCCCGCCGCGTCCAGCGCCCCGACCGCCAGCTGGTGCACCCGGGCCGGAACGGACTCCGGCAGGTCCAGCCGCTCGCGCGCGGTGACCAGGACCAGGCTGTCCGAACGCTCCGGGATCAGCGTGCGCACCTGCTCCGCGTCGCTCGCGTCGTCCAGGACGACGGCCACCGGGGTGCCCGTCAGATGCTGGTGGTACAACTCGCCCAGCCGGCGCACCTGCTGCTCGGCCGAGGCGCCGTCCCGGAACAGCAACTGCTCGCGCGGCGCGCCCAGCCGGTTCAGCAGATGCAGCAGCGCGTCCCGGGTCGGCAGCGGCGGCTCCCCGTCCGCACCGCCCCGCAGATCCACCACACAGGCGCCCCTGAACTGGTCCTTCAGCGCGTGCGCCGCCCGCACGGCCAGCGTGGTGCGCCCGGAGCCCGGCGGCCCGTACAGCACCACGACCGTCGGCTTCGTCTCCGTCGAGGCGCGGCCCTCCCGCACCCACTGCCCGATCTGCCCCAGCTCCGTCCGCCGCCCCGCGAACACCCCGTCCGCGGAAGGCAGATGGCCGAAGGACTGCTCCAGGAGCGACCGGGTGCGCGCGGCCGCGCTGCGGTCCTGCCCGCGCAGCGGGGCCGTCCGGGCGGCGGCCTTCTTCGCCTTCGCGGGCGTACGCGAGGAGGCGAGCAGCATCCGCTGCTGGTCGAGGAAGGGCCGGATGCCCCGCACCTCCAGCGCCGTCAGCCACTGGAGCCGCAACTGCTCGGTGCCGCCCGGCTGGCCGGCCGCACCGGCCCTTCGGTGCGCGGCCGGCCAGTGCGAGGCGGTCACCTTCGCCACGGTGGTCGCCGCGCCCGCGACCGCCACGACGGCCCCCGCGCCGAGCGCCGGACCCGCCGCCGTGCCGAGCACCACGTCGGCGCCGAACGCGGCCACCGCGGCCACCCCGGTGACCAGCAGCGGGGTGCTCAGCGTGGCCCGGTTGAGCCGGTGCGCCAGGGGCCGTTCCCCGGCCGCCGCCGCGTCGAGCGCGGCGGTGTACACCGCGTACTCCTCGGCCGCCCCGTCCGCCAGGGCGTCGAGCGCGCCCCGGCCGCGCGACATCAGCGTCGCCGCGTCCGCCCGGCCGCCGGAGCGGCGCACCTCTTCCTCCACGGCCCGAGCCAACAGCCGTTCGACTTCCGCGCGGTGGCTGTCCCGCATGTGTGTCCCCCTCCGGATACGACGACGGCCGGCGGTGTCCGCGGGCGCCGGGCCCCCGGGTGCCGTGCGCGGGCGCGGGGGAGCGCGACGGGCCGGGCGGGCGCGCGCGAGGGCGGCCCCGCCGAATCGTCTGGAACGTGAGACTTCCCCGTAACTCCCGCGGCATGCCGGTCATTTCCGTACGGAGACGGGGAGGCCGGTTCGGGAACGGCACGTTCTCAGAGGGAGCAGCTCTTCGCCCAGGTGTGGGAGCGGACGGGCGAGGACGGGGCGAGGTCGTGCCGTTCGCCGCGCCGCACGCAGCCGAGCCGCCGGTTCAGGCCCGCCTCCGCGAAGTACGCGACGTCGACGAAGCCCTTGGGATCGGGCACCCCGTTGTTGAAGATCGAGCGCGGTGGCCGCCCGGAGGCCCAGGAACAGTCGTTCTCGCCGTCCGACCAGTCGGGGTCGTCGCCGATCCAGGAGCACATCGCGCCCCGCCCCTCCGCCTCGGCGAAGAAGCAGACGGACTCCGGGGCGCAGCGCTCGTAGCCGGTGGCGGTGCGTGCCGCTCCGGGCCGCGACTCCGCGGCGGGCCCCGCGCCGGGTCGCGATTCCGCGGCGGGCCCCGCGCCGGTGCGCTGCCGCACGGACGGCCCCTCGTCCAGCACGATCCACGTCCCCAGCCCCGCAGCCAGGGCCAGCACCCCGGCGGCCGCCGCGAGCAGCGGGCGGCGCCTGCGGCCGGGGCGCGCCACCCGCCCCGCCGCCGCGTCCGAGGCCCGCCGCAGCAGGGACGCCGCGTCGTGCCGGGCGCGCTCCTCGTGCGTACGGCTGAGGCAGTCGCGCACGATCTCCCGCCACGGCCCCCGCAGCGCGGGCGACAGGCGCAGCTCCTCGGCGCCCCGCGCGTAGCGCGCCACCGCGTCGCGGCGGGCGGCCGGGGTCCCGCCGGGCAGCGGGAAGGAGCCGGTCAGCACCAGATGGGCCAGCACCCCGAAGGCCCAGACGTCCGCCGTCGGCCGGATCCGCATACCGCGCTCACCGATCTCGGACCAGAGCAGTTCGGGCGGGGTGTAGTCGGCCGTGGCGAAGGCGGGGGAGTAGGCGTGCGTCCCGTCCAGTTCGGCGGCCGTGTTGAAGTCGCCGAGCCGGGCCGTGCCGTCCGCCATCAGCAGCACATTGCCCGGTTTGAGGTCCCCGTGCACCCAGCCCGCGCCGTGCAACTGCTCCAGCCCCTCGCAGATCTGCGCGAGCAGCGCCGGCCCGCCGGCGGGCGCGGTCTCCTTCGCGAGCAGGGTGTCCAGGGAGCCCCGCGCCTCCTCCAGGACGAGGACGGTCGCGCCGTCCAGCTCCGGATGGTCGGCCGCGTCGACCGTCAGCGCGTCGTGCATCCGGATCAGCCGGGGCGAGCGCAGCCGGCTCAGCAGGGCCACCTCGCGCTCGGCCAGCTCCCGCAGATGGCGCAGCTGGCGCGGGGTGTGCGTGCCGGTCGGCAGGAACTTCAGCGCGGCACGCGCCGGCCGGGACGCCGGATCCCGGTGCCTGGCCGCGTACACATGGCCGAACGCCCCCGCGCCCAGGGGGCTTTCGACGATCCACGGCCCGACCCGGTAGCCGGCCGGGACGGACGCCACGCTGTACGGCTCCCCGGGCCGCCGCCCGGTCACCGCTCCGGTCCCGCCGCCGGGAGCGCCAGGACGGCGAGATCGTCCTCGCGCACCAGGTCGAAGCGGAGCGCGAGGGCGACGAGCGTCTCCTTCTTGCCGTTGAGACGCGGGCCCGGCTCACAGGTGTCCGGCCCCGGTTTCAGCCGCAGCTTCACCGCCAGATAGTCGATGTTCCACTGCACGGCCGCCCGGGTGGCCGCCGGCCACCCCGGCCGCAACCGCTCGACGACCTGCTCCACGGTCGGCAGCGGGGCGTACGGTTCGCCGCGCAGCCGGGGCTCGCACAGCGCGGTCAGCACGGTGAAGTACCGCTTGGAACGGTCCAGGGGAAAGGCCGCCGCGGTCGGCTCCCCGGCCCGGCCGCCCGGCGGTCCAACGGGGCCGGAACCGTCCTCCGGTTCGGCGTAGTCGTGCCGGGGCGCCCACACGTCGAAGCTCAGCAGCTCGCTCCCGGCGGGCAGGACCACCCGGGAGAACTCGAACGCCACCGGGGCGGCCAGCCGTCCGGGCCCCACCTTGATGTGCTCCCCGGCACCCTCCGGGTTCTCGACCGCGTAGGTGGCCGTACGGCTCAGGTTGCTGAGCGACCAGAAGGTGCCGGACGCGTGGATCTCGCCGGCCGCGCGCGAGACGCCGTCATGCGGAATGGCCAGGACGGGGGAGAGGCCGGTGCCCGTACCCGTACCCGTACCCGTGCCCGTGCCCGTGCCCGTGCCCGCGTCCGTTTCCGTGTCCGTGTCCGCGTACAGTGCGGCCCGGCCGAAACGGAGACTTTCCCCCGGTGCCAGATGGACCTTTCCGCGGGGATCCATACCGGGCCCGGGTACCACGACGATGGTGTACATGGACTGATTCCTTCCCCCGAGGTGCGCCCAGAGGATAGGAAACGCCGATAAATATCCGCATGACGCGCAGGCCGGGACCGGACCGCGGCCGCACGCCGCGCGACCGCCCCGGACCCGGCCTCACCGATCCGTCACGCGGTCAGCACTCCCCCCGCCAGCGGAAACCGCTGATCGTCCGCCCGCCGGACGCGAAGTTCCCGCGCCCCTCGTCCCAGCCGACGTGGAGGCACTGCCCGCCGCCCTCGGCGAAGTTCACCTGAACGTGGTCATAACCCGGTTGGGGATTACCGTTGTTGTAGTACGACTTACGCAGCCCGCAGGTGCTGCTGGGCTCGTCCCTCTCCGACCGGCAGACCGAACCCGTGCCGTTCGCCCCCGAGTAGAAGCACACGTACCCCGCCGGGCAGTTCTGCCAGGCCGGCGTCCCCGAGCAGTTCCTGCTGGTGACGGCCGCCCACTCCTGGTTGATGCCCGAGTACCGCACCCCGTCGAAGCTCACCGGCACCCGGTGCCGTTCGTCGGTGAAGTCCCCCGACTCCAGATAGCGCTGCTCGTAGTGCAGATGCGCCCAGTCGGACGCCCCCGTCGTGCCGATGCGCGCGATCTGCGTGGACGCGGTCACCGCCTGCCCCTTGCGCACATACGCGTCGGGCGCGTCCTTCAGGTGGTAGTACGCGGTGAACCAGCCGTTGCCGTGGCTGATCTGGATGGTGTTCCCGGACCCGTTGTCCACGTACGTGGCGGACACCGTCCCCGCCGCCGAGGCCAGCACCGGCCTGCCGTCGGACCCGGTGTTGTTCTCCACGACGATGTCCAGGGCCGGACTGTGCGCGGAGCCGTACGTGTTCAGCTGCCACCGGGTCCCACACGGAAACGGCATCTGGAACGCCGGTTCGGCGGCGGCCCTCGTTCCCGTCGCGCCCTCGGCGGGTGCGGGTGCGGGTGCGGGTGCCGTGGCCGAGGCCGTCACGGAACCGGCCACCAGCCCGGCCGTCGCCAGCCCCGCGACGAGCACGGCCCGCAGCCGCCCCGCCCACCCGGGCCGTGTCCGCCCGTACGTGCGATGAAGCATGATCTCCCCCTGGTCCTCCGCTCGCTCACCGCCGGCCCCCGCCGACGAGGAGCACCGTCCCGGATGCGCCGGGCACGCCGGAACACATGCTGGGGGAGGGGCGCGGACCGCGGCACCTCGCAGTTCCGAGGGTGGGACGGCCCGCCCCGTACCGGCCCCTCTCCGCCGGACGTCCCCGCCCGTGGCACGATGCCGCCATCAACCGACCGGCCGACGCGCAGGGAGCCCCGTGCCGCATCCGCTGATGTTCGACGACGACGACCCCTACCTGGTCCGCCTGCGCCGGCTGGCCCTCGTCCTCCCCGACGCGGAGGAGCAGATCGCCCACGGCCGCCCCGGCTTCCGCGCCGGCAAGTACTTCGCCTGGTACGGCGGCAGCACCAAGGGAACCGCCGCCACCCGCACCCGCTACGACCAGGCCCTCCTCGTCCTCCCCGACGAGACCGACCGCCCCGCGCTCACCGAGGACCCCCGCTTCTTCACCCCCGCCTACCTCGCCCCCTCCGGCTGGATCGGCCTCGACCTCACCGCCGCCGGCACCGTCCCGCCCGACGCGGTCGACTGGCAGGAGATCGCCGAACTCCTGGACGCGTCGTACCGGAGGGTGGCGGGGGTGCGGCGGGTTGCGCGGCTCGATGCGGGGGGCGGGACGCGGAGCGGTTGAGCGCGAGGGG
This sequence comes from Streptomyces sp. NPDC057682, assembly GCF_042799575.1. Lineage (NCBI taxonomy): Bacteria > Bacillati > Actinomycetota > Actinomycetes > Kitasatosporales > Streptomycetaceae > Streptomyces > Streptomyces sp. NPDC057682. The sequence goes on from NZ_JBHVIN010000025.1 coordinate 52,247, forward strand.
TAGCGCGGGACCCGGGCTACCCCTCCGTACGGCGCAGGAACCGCCAGCCCAGTACGGCGAGGGCGAGTGCCTGTACGGCTGAGACCAGCACGAGCAAGGGCTGAACGGTGGGGGAGCACCAGAACGCCGTCGTACAGACCATCGGCAGGACCAGATACGTGAACAGGTCGACCGTCGTCTGAAGACGTTTACGCAGCGCGCGGCCCGCAACGTTGCGGTGGTAGACCTCCCAGCCGAAGGCCGTGCCGTGGACGGAGGCGAGTTCCCCGAGGCGTGGTCCCAGTCGGTCGCGGACGTATGAGCCGATCGCGGAGATCTTCTCGTCGTTGACCAGGTAGGTCCAGCCCAGGATCAGGCAGATCGCGGGGGCGGAGAGCAGCACGCGGGACTGTCCGCTCTGAGCGGTGACCGCCACGACCGCTGTGACGGCGGCGAGTGTGAAGTAGAGCAGGTTGTCGCGGAACCCTATACGTGTCTTCTGTTCCTCCTTGAGACGGTCGTACTCGGCCAGCAGGACCTTGCTCTCGGTGACATCGTCCATGGAGGTCACAGCCGCTCGCCCCTCTGCCTCGGGATCAGCCGGTGGTCTGGAAGAGAGCCGGGGTGTCGGGGCTGTGCCGTTCGATCCAGCCCTTGCCGTCCGCCGCGACCCCTTCCAGGAGACGGAAGGTATGGGTGAACCCCGCCGAGTCGAGGCTGATTTCGGAGATCTCCCGAGCGTTCTCGTCCGCGGCCAGTTGCTGGGTATCGGCATCCTTGACACGGATCTGACGCGCCGGACCATTGGTGAGGACGAGCTCCAGGTCGTAACCGACGGAGGTGTTCTCCGTGACTTGCACGGAGGACAAGGCGTCGTAGCGGTAGTTGCTCCGATGCTCGTTCCTGCGCGTCGAATCGGAGAACGTGAAGTCCGAGCTGATCTCTCGGATGCCGTCCCGGGTGAACAGGAACAGGCGCAGGGTGAAGTGCGAGTACCGCCACGGGCCGCCCCGGACACGCCCCCTTCGAGAGCGAGCGACCGGGACCACCAGGATGGTGTAGGCGATCAGGTCGCGCCAGCGGAGCCGGTGGTGCCGGAGCGCCTCGTCGACGAACAGCGTTTTGTCGCAGGTGAGCCAGGTTTCCATTTCCAGCTCGCTGGGGCGCGTCATCTCCAGGCGCGCCTTCCAGCGTTCGTGCGCGACCTGCCGCGCGGTCAGCTGATCCTCGTACTCCTGCGTCTCCCGGGCCACTCGGTATCGTTCACGCCGGACCTTCAGCCACAGGAACGCGGACGCCTGTCCCGACCAGGCCGTACCGAGCAGGGCCAGGAAGGCCCACAGAGCCCGTGGCTGGGCGGCACCCGAAGCGGCCGTCCCGAAGGTGTAGAGCGCCGTGCCACCGAGAGCGGCGAGGGCCACCACGGTCAGGACCTTTACCCCCGCCGATGTCCGACCCTGGTGGTGCTGGTCGAACAAGGTGCCTTCGTTGTGACGGTTCCGCGCGTCCTCGGCGAGGTACCGGATCAGCCAGGTGACCCGTTTCACGGGGACCCGTTTCTCCCGGTAGAGGTACGCGATCTCGGCCGCGAGGTCGGCCCGGACCTCGGCGGTGTGCGCGAGCCACTCTTCCGAGGTGAACCCGTACGGGGTGCGGACGCTGAAGTAGTGATCGAACTCGTGGCGGACGTTGCCGGTGAAGCCGTTCTCATCGGGTGCGGGATGCCGCGGATGCGGGACGCCCGCCCCGGCCGCGGGGCCCGGCCCGTCGTCCCGGCCCCACCACTGCAGGCCGCATCGGGCCGCGGTACCGCCTGCACCGAGTGCCACGAGCAGCGCCACAACCGCCCGCAGGGGATCCGCGATCAGTGCCAGAGCCCCGAGGGCCGCGCCGCCCACCACGAACAAGGCCACACGGACCGGAAGAGCCGCCCGCGCGGCGGCGGCCTCGGCACTGACCGGGCGGGGTGGTACGGCCCGCGCTCCGATGGGGTCGGGCTCGAAGTAGGCCCAGGTCCGTCCGGCCCGGTCGTTGTCGAAGCGTTCTGCCGCGGCCCGTTCCAGGGATTCCGCCCAGAGTTCGTCCTTCAGGCCGCCCGTGAGCATGAGGTCGAGGTGGCGGAGGATCGCGTCGTGCTGACGGGGCGGCAGGTCGTGCAGCTGTTTCAGTACAGGAGCGGTCTCCCCGCTCGGCGCGCTGAGGACGGCCAGCAGGTCGAAGGTGACGCGCAGCGCGTCCTTCCACTCGTCCTGGGCGTAGTTCCGGAGGAGACCGGAGACGTAATGCAGCCGCTTGATTTCCTCAGCGCTGAGGTCGTGGTAAGTGCGCGCGCTGAGCATGGAGAGCACCCAGTGGAAGCGGACCTCCGCGCTGTCGTAGTCGTGAGCGAGTGCGTCGCTGATCATTTCGCGTGCACGACTGGGAACTCCGTCCTCCAACAGCCGCACACCCACGCGGTACTTCTCGTGGGGCGAGGCGTCCGGGTGAACGAAGTAGACGTTGGAATTGTGCACGGCATCGGCCTGGATTCCGACGTTGGAGCCGTACGTGGCCGAGTTGTACGTAGCGCCATTGCCGTCGTTCATGCCCGGTCACCGGCGGCGGCGATCAGGGGGGCCAGCTCGGCCACCAGCGCGGGGCACTCCCCGACCAGACCCCGCAGCCTCCTGAGCATCATGACCGTGCGCTTCGACGAACCGGGAGTACCGCTCCCGGCCGACCGGAGTGCGGAGTCCAGGTCGGTCAGGGCCTCCTGGAACGTGTCCTCGTCGAGGTCCCCCGCGGCGCGGTGCCGGTCCAGACTCTCGTGGAGGCCACCGAGTTCCGCCTTCAGGTCGAAGGGGCCGGAGGCCCGCGGGGCCGTGCTCATGTGGACGCTGCTGCCCGTGACCGAGCCGGCCATGATGCCGACGGTGCTGCCCCGGGCGGTATTGCTCACGTGCCGCCCGGACCGGTCGTCCGCGTGGGCCTTCTCGTCCCGGTGCGCGGCACGTTCCTCCTGTTCCCCCGCCAGCTCCACTGCCAGCCGTGCGGCGAACGCCGCCGCGTTCGCCGCGGCCTGCGGCTGCCGGCTGCGGTCGTCCGCGCTGTTCTTCGTCCCGTCCGCACGGTCGCTGATACCCCGGATGATGGCCACCGGCGCCCCGTTGAGATGGGCGGCCTGCGCCACACCGGCCGCCTCCATCTCGATGGCCAGGGCGTCGTTGTAGTGCTGCCGGATCCACTGGGCTTCGGCCGAGATCCTTGAGTTCTGGACGACCTCACCGGCGGCGATCGCCCCGAAGCGCACCTGCGGCGTGTCCTCGGGATCGGACGCGGGGTCGGTCCAGTCGTTCAGCCGGGCCACGTGCGAGGCGATCTGGCTGATGCCGTGCGGTGCTTCCCACACCCGCGGCCGTGCTTTGAGCCCGTCGTCCTCGCTGGTACCCCCGTGGTACGCGTACACATGGGACGCCACCACCACGTCACCCAGCCTCGTGGCGTCCCACAAGGCGCCCGCGACCCCGACGAACAGCACGGCGAGCGGTGAGAACTCCTGGATCGCGCGTTCGGCGATCACGGCGGCGGAATGGTTCCCCTTGTTCGTCAGACCGAGCGCGACACGGCACGACGTACCGTGCACGGTCCCCACCTCGAACCGCGTTCCACGTTCGTGGCGGTGCACCTGCGGACCGGTCAGCTTCTGACGGACGGCCTGGTACTCCAGATTGAGGGCGGTGAGAATCACCACCGGAGCCTTCGACATCTACTCCTCCTCTTTCGTCTTCTCTCCCGTGGCCGACGGCACGGGGCGGATCAACGGGGGGAACAGCACGGTCCTCGGGCCGGCCCGGTACAGCCGGGCCGGGCGCCCACCCGTGGTTCTGCGGTCCGCGCCGGCAGGGACGATGAATCCCTTCACGGCCTGGACCTTCCGGTAGAAGTTCCGGGTGTCGAGTGCGGTGCCCCAGACGGCCTCGTACACCTGTTGCAGCTCAACGATGGTGAACTCCTCGCCGCAGAACGCCGTGGCCAGCGATGAGAACTCAAGCTTGGTGCGGGCATGTTCGATGCCGTCCGTGGCGATGCGGCGATGGTCGAAGGCCAGCTCCGTCCTGCCCGACAGCACGGCCTCCGCAGGAACCCATGCCGCGTCGCTGGCATCCGTCCCCGCGACCGGATCGGGAAGCTCCGGCGCGATCGCAAGGTGCGCCACGGAAACGACGCGCCCCCGGGGATCTCGGCCCGACTCTCCGTACACACCCAGCTGTTCAAGGTGCACCCAGCTGGATACCAGCGCCGTCTCTTCGTTCAGCTCGCGATGAGCGGCATCCAGAATCTCCTCACCGTCGTGATTCAGGAACCCGCCGGGCAGGGCGAACATGCCCCGGAACGGGGCCTCGCCCCGCTCCACCAGGAGGACGTGCAGCCGGTTCTCCCGCAGCGTCAGGATCACTAGATCCACCGTCAGCAGGACCGACGGTGGTGACCATGCGTCATCGTGCATGCTCTGCAAGGTAGGCGCGTTACTGTCACTTGCACAATAAGGCGGCAACGGGTTGGCCGGAACTGGCCTGTCCACAGAAGCTGCACATCAGAGGTGACAGTCCTGAGCGGTTCGACGTCCGCCCCGTCCGTCCGTGCCCCCACCCGTGGCGCGTGGGTGTCACGTCGGCGGGTGCGTGCGGATGGGGGCATGGCGAACCGACTTGCGCAGTCCACCTCCCCGTGCCTTCAGCAGGCTGACAATCTCGTGGGCTGGTGGGAGTGGTCACCCAAGGCCTTCGCGGAGGCCGATCGGCGGAACGTGCCGGTGCTGCTGAGCGTGGGGTACTCCGCGCGTCACTGGTGCCAATGAACTCGTGGCCCCAGTGGTCGGTGGTGCTTACACGTCTCTGATGATCACGCGCTTCCCGCAGAGCTTCGACCAGTCGTCACGGTCGGAGGTCAGGACGATTACGGGGGCCGGGGCGCGGAGCGCGAGCGCGGCGACGAGGGCGTCGATGGCGTACTTGTGACCGTGCAGCCCGCCGGCGTCCCGGAGCAGCGCCACTGCAGTGAGGGAATCCTCTTGACTGACCGGCTCCACTTGCAGTCGGGACAGCAGCCACTTCAGCCGTGCAAGATCGGTCTTCCTTTGTGCTGCTTCAACGATGGTCAACGCAGACACCAGGACGGGAACCCCGGCCTGCCGGGATACCTCGATGCGAGCCGCCATCCTGCGGTCGTTGCGCAGGAGCAGGGAGAGCGCCTCGGAGTCGAGCACCAGCGCGCGGGCCGGCTGCTCCTTCACGCGGCGCCCCGCTCGACATCCTCGACGTTCACGTCTCCGAACAACTCGCGACGTGCGGCTTCGATCTCCTGCTCTGTGAGCGCTCCGTGCTCTTCCTCGTGGGACGCCACGATGTCGGCGAGTCCGTCCATGGCGAGCTGGTGCCTGACGGCTTCGGTGATGTAGCCGGACAGCCCGCGGCGGCCGGTTCGGGAGCGGAGCTCGCTGACCAGCTCGGCGGGCATGGACACCGAGATGTTCTCGGTGGTTCCGGAGCGGGAGGGCTTCATGACCTCAGTGTAATACATTGTCTATTACAGGGGGAGGGTTTGTGAGGGGTTGAGGGCTTGCGGTGCTCCCCGTACTCCGAGGCCGACATGGCGGGGGGCCTTCCATGGTGTACCTCCTTCGAGGAGCCTCAGCAGTTCAGGTGCTGCCCAGGCCGGCCTGCTGACCGTCGATGCCGCGATGCCCGGCATCCGCGGCCCGGCTCCTCCCACCTGCCCTCTCACGTGCCCACCCGTGGCGCGCGAGTGTCCCGGGCGTGGGTGCGTGAGGATGGGGGCATGGCGAACCGACTTGCGCAGTCCACCTCCCCGTACCTGCTTCAGCACGCGGACAACCCCGTCGACTGGTGGGAGTGGTCACCCGAGGCCTTCGCGGAGGCCGAGCGGCGGGATGTGCCGGTGCTGCTGAGTGTCGGGTACTCCGCCTGCCACTGGTGCCACGTCATGGCGCACGAGTCGTTCGAGGACGAGGCGACGGCCGCGTACATGAACGCGCACTTCGTGAACGTGAAGGTCGACCGCGAGGAGCGGCCGGATGTGGACGCGGTGTACATGGAGGCGGTGCAGGCGGCGACGGGGCAGGGGGGATGGCCGATGACGGTGTTTCTGACGCCGGGGGCGGAGCCGTTCTACTTCGGGACGTATTTTCCGCCGGAGTCGCGGCACGGGATGCCGTCGTTCCGGGAGGTGCTCGAAGGGGTGGCCGGGGCCTGGACGGAGCGGCGGGAGGAGGTCGGGGAGGTGGCCGGGCGGATCGTGCGGGATCTGTCCGAGCGGAGTCTCGCGCACGGGGGCGACGGGGTGCCGGGGGAGCCGGAGCTGGCGCAGGCGCTGCTGGGGCTGACGCGGGAGTACGACGCGACGTACGGGGGATTCGGTGGGGCGCCGAAGTTCCCGCCGGCGATGGTGGTCGAGTTCCTGCTGCGGCACCATGCGCGCACGGGGGCCGAGGGTGCGCTGCAGATGGCGGCCGACACCTGCGAGGCCATGGCGCGCGGCGGGTTGTACGACCAGCTGGGCGGAGGGTTCGCGCGGTACTCGGTGGACCGCGAGTGGATCGTGCCGCACTTCGAGAAGATGCTGTACGACAACGCGCTGCTCTGCCGCGCGTACGCGCACCTCTGGCGGTCGACGGGGTCGGAGTCCGCCCGGCGGGTGGCGCTGGAGACGGCCGACTTCATGGTGCGGGAGCTGCGCACCGCGGAGGGCGGCTTCGCCTCCGCGCTGGACGCGGACAGCGAGGACGGGGAGGGGCGGCACGTCGAGGGGGCGTACTACGTGTGGACGCCGGCCCAGCTGCGCGAGGTGCTGGGGGAGGAGGACGCGGCGTTCGCGGCGGCGTACTTCGGGGTGACGGAGGAGGGGACCTTCGAGGAGGGCGCCTCCGTGCTGCGGCTCATGCCGACCGGGGTGGTCGACGCGGAGCGGGCCGCCGATGTGCGGGCCCGGCTGCTCGCCGCCCGGGACCGGCGGGCGCGGCCCGGCCGGGACGACAAGATCGTCGCGGCCTGGAACGGGCTGGCGATCGCGGCGCTCGCCGAGACGGGGGCCTACTTCGACCGGCCCGATCTGATCGAGCGCGCCACGGAGGCCGCCGACCTGCTGGTCCGGCTCCACATGGGCCCCGTCGCCCGGCTGGTGCGCACCTCCAAGGACGGCCGCGCCGGGGAGCACGCCGGTGTCCTGGAGGACTACGGCGATGTCGCGGAGGGCTTCCTCGCCCTGGCGTCGGTCACCGGGGAGGGGGCCTGGCTGGAGTTCGCCGGGTTCCTGCTGGACATCGTGCTCCAGCACTTCCGGGGCGACGGGGGTCAGTTGTACGACACCGCGGACGACGCCGAGCAGCTGATCCGCCGCCCGCAGGACCCCACGGACAGTGCCACCCCGGCCGGCTGGACGGCGGCGGCCGGTGCGCTGCTCTCGTACGCCGCGTACACCGGATCCGAACCCCACCGGACCGCCGCCGAGGGCGCGTTGGGCGTCGTCAAGGCGCTCGGGCCGCGCGCGCCCCGGTTCATCGCCTGGGGGCTCGCGGTCGCCGAGGCGCTGCTCGACGGACCGCGCGAGGTGGCCGTCGCCGGGCCGGTGGGCGGCGAGCTGCACCGTACGGCACTGACCGGGACGGCGCCCGGGGCGGTCGTCGCGGCGGGGGAGACCGCCGGGGCGGAGTTCCCGTTGCTCGCCGACCGGCCCATGACGGGCGGTGCGCCGACCGCGTACGTCTGCCGGCACTTCGTCTGCGAGGCGCCGACCACCGACCCGGAGGTGCTGGCCCGCGCGCTGGGCGGTCGGTGAAGGAGGGAGCGCGCCCTTGCGGGTGTCAGAGGCGCAGGCCGTTGCCCAGGGCGTCCAGCGCCTCGTCGATCATCGCCAGCAGATCGCCCTGCTGGCCGTGCTCGCCCCAGTACAGCGTGACCTCCCGCAGCGCGCTCAGCACCGCCGCGACGAAGATCCGGACGCGCAGGTCGTCCGCGTCGCGGCCGGTGCGGTCGGCGAGCACCCGGGCGAGCATCCTCGCCGTGTCCGACATGGTCTCCGTCATCCGGGCCCGGATGGAGGGGATCTCGACCATCAGCCGGGTGCGCCGGCGCAGTTCCTCGTCCTCCGAGGTGACGAACTGCCCCAGCGCCTCGCGCATCATCAGCCGCAGCGACTCCAGCGGCGGTTCGTCCGCCGGACGGCTCCGGAGCACGGCCTCCATGACCGGGTCGTACTCGTCGGTGAGGACGATGTCCTCCTTGGTCGCGAAGTAGCGGAACACGGTGCTCGGCGAGACCTCCGCCGCCTCCGCGATCTGCTCGATCGTCGTCGCCTCGTACCCCTGCGCCTCGATCAGCCGGTACGTGGCCCGACGGATCGCGACGCGGGTCTTGAGCTTCTTGCGCTCACGCAGGCCCATCGGGGGCTGTGCCCCGGCTGCGGTGAAGGAGGGGGTACGGGAGGAGGCGGCCATGGGCGCCATTGTCAGGCATCGACCGGTGCCCCGGCCACGTCGGCGGTGCGGCCGGCCGGCCGGTCCGCCGGGGGCAGGAACGCCCCGACCAGCAGCGCACCGGCCAGGGCGGTGGCCGCGACGACGACGAGGACCAGGCTCATCCCGTGCAGGTACGCCGCGTCGGCGGAGTCCGCGAGCCGCTGCGCGCCGAGCCGGGCGGCGACGGCGTGGGCGGCGACGACGGAGTCCCCCGCGGTGTCCGCGGCGGCGGCCGGCACTCCGGTGGTGTCGAGCCGGTTCCCGTAGGCCGCCGCGAGCACGCTGCCCAGCAGGGCGATGCCGAGGGCGCTGCCGGTCTGGCGGACGGTCATCAGCAGGCCCGAGCCCCGGCCCGCCCGGTCCGCGGGCAGGGCGCCGAGCGCCGCGTCCATCGAGGGGACGACCGCGAAGCCGAAGCCGATCCCGGCGACGGAGAGCCACAGGGCGGTGAAACCGTATCCGCTGTCGACGGTCGTACGGCTGCCGAGCAGCGCGGCGAAGGCGAGGACGGCGAGCCCGGCGGCGACGGTGGCGCGGGCCCCGAACCGGGCGGTGACCGGTGCGCCGGCCTTGGCGGTGAGCACCAGGCCGCCCATCAGCGGCAGGATCCGCAGACCGGTGCCGAACGCGTCGTGACCGAGGACGGCCTGGAGATAGCCGGGCAGGACGAACATCAGCCCGGCGAGCACGAACATCACCAGGGTCGCGGCGAGCGTGCTCAGCAGGAACGTCCGCTGCCGCAGCAGTCCCAGGTCGAGCATGGGCACCGCGGTGCCGCGCTCGCGTACGACCAGGCAGCCGAGCAGCACCGCGCCGGCCGCCGCCGTGGCGAGGACCAGCGGGTCGCCCCAGCCCCGGCCCGGGGCCTCGATGATCGCGTAGATCAGGGCGCCGAGGCCCGTCGCGGTGAGCGCGGTGGAGACCGGGTCGACGCGGGGTGCCGCCGGGTCGCTGGTCTCGGGGAGCAGGAAGACGCAGGCGGCGATCCCGAGCGCGACCATCGGCACGTTGACCAGGAAGACCGAGCCCCACCAGAAGTGGTCGAGCAGCCAGCCGCCGACGACCGGGCCGAGCGGCATCCCGATCGCGGAGGCGGCCGAGACGATGCCGACGGCCTTGATCCGGTCCTCCGGTTCGCCGAAGAGCGAGGGCAGGACGGACAGGGCCAGCGGCATGACGAACGCGGCTCCGGCGCCCATGACGCAGCGCGCCGCCACGACGGCGGGCACCCCGTCCGCCAGGACGCCGACGAGGCTGCCGGCCAGGAAGACGGCGAGTCCGCAGATCAGCATCCGGCGGCGGCCGAAGCGGTCGCCGAGCAGCCCCGCCGGGAGCATCAGGGCGGCGAACACCACCACATAGGCGTCGGCCATCCACTGCTGTTCGCCCGTCGTGGCGCCGAGATCGCCCGCGAGCGTCGGCAGCGCCACATTGAGGATCGTCATGTCGAAGCCGAGGACGAGCATGCTCGCCACGAGGGCTCCCAGAGCCCACCACCGTCGAGTCACCGTACGTCCACCCCGTTCTGTTTTGAGAGTTGCAGTCAAGTGGCAGTAACTCTCAAAATGGAGAGGGTGTCAATGTGTCGGTGTCCGGGCACGGAAAAGGGCCGCGGCTCGGAAGCCGCGGCCCTGATCGGGAAGGGGGGAGGTCAGGTGTGGTTGTACGCCACCAGCGAGATGCCGACGTAGTGCACGACGAACGCGGCGAGCGTCAGCGAGTGGAAGACCTCGTGGAAGCCGAACCAGCGCGGTGACGGGTTCGGCCGCTTGATGCCGTAGATGACCCCGCCCGCGCTGTAGAGCACCCCGCCGACTATGACCAGCACCAGCACGGCGATGCCGCCGGTGCGCATGAAGTCCGGCAGGAAGAAGACCGCCGCCCAGCCCATCGCGATGTAGCACGGGGTGTAGAGCCAGCGCGGGGCGCCGACCCAGAAGACCCGGAAGGCGATCCCGGCCACCGCCGCCGCCCAGACCGCCCACAGCAGCGGTGTCCCGGTGGACTCCGGCAGCAGGAGCAGGGTCAGCGGGGTGTACGTGCCCGCGATGATCAGGAAGATGTTCGCGTGGTCGAGCCGGCGCAGCACCGCCTCGCCGCGCGGCCCCCACGTGCCCCGGTGGTACAGCGCGCTCACACCGAACAGCAGGCACGCGGTGAGCACGTAGATCCCGCAGGCGACCCGGCCGCGCGTGCTGTCCGCGAGCGCGACCAGCGCGATCCCGGAGATCAGCACCGCCGGGAACATGCCGGCGTGCAGCCAGCCGCGCAGGCGTGGCTTCAACGGGAGGGCGTCGGTCCCGGCGGCGGGCGGAGTCGCGGCGGTGGCGGCAGTCATCCCCGCATCGTATCTACGCCTCCGTAGGTAGCGGATATGAGTGGTGATGCTCACGTGGGCGGCCCCCTGGACATATGGGCGGAACGGTCGGATGATCAAATGAGTGCGGTCGGCACCGGATGAGCGCCGGAGGGTTCGAAGGGGTAGAAGCATCCGGGCCGCAGCCCCCACGGGGCCAACCAGACAGACACCCTCATCAAGGAGCGATCGTGGCGCGCGACATCGCGGCTCCCCTCACTGTCCCCACCAACCACCGGGAGCTGGTCTCCTGGGTCGACGAGATCGCAGCCCTGACCGAGCCGGACCGCGTGGTCTGGTGCGACGGTTCGGAAGCCGAGTACGAGCGCCTGTGCGGGGAGCTCGTCGCCAAGGGCACGTTCACCAAGCTCGACGAGATCAAGCGCCCGAACTCCTACTACGCCGCCTCCGACCCGAGCGACGTCGCCCGCGTCGAGACCCGTACGTTCATCTGCTCCGCCGAGGAGGAGGACGCCGGTCCGACGAACCACTGGAAGGACCCCGCCGAGATGCGGGAGATCTTCACCGGTGAGAAGGGCGTCTTCCGCGGCTCCATGCGCGGCCGCACCATGTACGTCGTGCCCTTCTGCATGGGCCCCGTCGGCTCGCCGCTCTCCGCGATCGGCGTCGAGATCACCGACTCCGCCTACGTCGCCGTCTCGATGCGCACCATGACGCGTATGGGTCAGGCCGTCCTGGACGAGCTGGGCTCCGACGGCTTCTTCGTCAAGGCCGTCCACACCCTCGGCGCCCCGCTGGCCGAGGGCCAGGAGGACGTCCCCTGGCCCTGCAACGAGACCAAGTACATCTCGCACTTCCCCGAGGACCGCGAGATCTGGTCCTACGGCTCCGGCTACGGCGGCAACGCCCTGCTCGGCAAGAAGTGCTACGCGCTCCGCATCGCCTCCGTCATGGCGCGCGACGAGGGCTGGCTCGCCGAGCACATGCTGATCCTCAAGCTCACCCCGCCGCGCGGCGAGTCCAAGTACGTCGCGGCCGCGTTCCCGAGCGCCTGCGGCAAGACCAACCTCGCCATGCTGGAGCCCACGATCCCCGGCTGGACCGTGGAGACCATCGGCGACGACATCGCCTGGATGCGGTTCGGCGAGGACGGCCGGCTGTACGCGATCAACCCCGAGGCGGGCTTCTTCGGTGTCGCGCCCGGCACCGGCGAGCACACCAACGCCAACGCCATGAAGACCATGTGGGGCAACTCCGTCTTCACGAACGTCGCGCTCACCGACGACGGCGACGTCTGGTGGGAGGGCATGACCGAGGAGCCGCCCGCCCACCTCACGGACTGGAAGGGCAACGACTGGACCCCCGAGTCCGGGACGCCCGCCGCCCACCCCAACGCCCGCTTCACCGTCCCGGCCGGGCAGTGCCCGATCATCGCCCCCGAGTGGGAGGACCCGAAGGGCGTGCCGATCTCGGCCATCCTCTTCGGCGGCCGCCGCGCCTCGGCCGTCCCGCTGGTCACCGAGTCCTTCACCTGGCAGCACGGTGTCTTCCTCGGCGCCAACGTCGCCTCCGAGAAGACCGCCGCCGCCGAGGGCAAGGTCGGCGAGCTGCGCCGCGACCCCTTCGCCATGCTGCCGTTCTGCGGCTACAACATGGGCGACTACATGGACCACTGGCTGAAGGTCGGTGCCGACAAGGACCAGTCCAAGCTGCCGAAGATCTACTACGTCAACTGGTTCCGCAAGGACGACGCCGGCCGGTTCGTCTGGCCCGGCTTCGGTGAGAACAGCCGCGTCCTGAAGTGGATCGTCGAGCGCCTGGAGGGGAAGGCCGAGGGCGTCGAGACCCCGATCGGCGTCCTGCCGGCCAAGGGCTCCCTCGACACCGAGGGCCTGGACCTGTCCGACTCCGACCTCGACTTCCTGCTCACCGTGGACAAGGAGGTCTGGCGCGAGGAGGCGGCCCTGGTCCCCGAGCACCTCAACACCTTCGGCGACCACACGCCCAAGGGACTGTGGGACGAGTACCGGGCCCTGGTCCAGCGCCTGGGCTGACCCCGCCCCGTAGAACTCCGCGGCCGGTCTCCCGGCATCCACCCCGACCCGTGGGGTCGGGGGCCGCCGCGGCAGGGGACGTGCACGAACACGGCCCCCCCCGGCCCCCGGAACCTTCGCGGTTCCGGGGGCCGTACACGTTTCGTCGTGCGGTCGTGATGCTTCCGAGCTGTCGGCGGGAGCGCGCGGAGGCCTACGTTCGGAGCGGGCCGTACCGGGGGGTGCGGGAGGGGCGGGGGCCATGACGGACACGAAGTATCCCGAGTATCCGGAACATCTCACGGCGCGGTATCCCCGACATCCCCCTACGCCGCTGCCGCGGCGGCGGCGGAGGATACCCGTCTGGCTGGTCGTTCTGATCACGGTGCTCTCCGCGGTGGTGGTGCTGTCGCCGTTCGCCGCCGTCGTCGCCTTCTTCTACGCGTACGGCGAGGTCCACGCGAACCTGCGTTTCCCGTCCGACGACGTGACCCTCTCCTCCTGCCACCGGGACGCGGCGACCGGGGCCCCCGTGGCCCGTATCCGGGTGGAGAGCGGGGCTGCCCGGCCCGGCAGCTTCAAGGTGTACGTCCGCTTCCGCGACTCCCGGGGCGAGAACGGGGGAGCGGGCCGGGGCGTGCCGGCCGGGAGAAGCACCGTGGTCGTCGGGGAGCTGGCGGTCGGTGCCGTGGCGGACCGGGACATCGTCGGCCCGGTCCCCGTGCGCGGCCGTCCGGAGTGCGAGATCCACGACGTGGTGTTCCGGTCGTCCGAGCTGGCGGCCCAGGGGTCGCCCTTCCCGTCCGCCGGGCCCTGAGCGGGCCACCTTTCCGGTCGCGGACTCCGCCCCCGGCTCCGCCTCGGAACGCGGAAGAGGGCCCGGGGCGGAGAACAGCACAGCGGCCCCCGTTCCGTAGGTCCTACGGAACGGGGGCCGCACGAGGTGGCACCCGGTCCACGCGCCTCCACGGCCGTGGACCGGGGCCGTTCAGTGGGCGCCGACCAGGCGCGCGGGGGTGGGGGACGGGTCGGTGTCGGCGGCTTCGGCGGCCGCGGTGTGGGCGTCCATCCGCTCGGCGGAGAGGATCGCGGCCACGGTGTCCGCCCGGGACGCGGCCACCACCAGGGCCCGGCCCGCGAGGGCGTGGGCGCGGCGGTGGAGTGCGGCCGCGGGGGCGTCGGAACGGCCGGCGTGACGGGCGGGCGGTGCGCCGCGCAGTCGGGCGACCTGCTCGGCGATGCGGTCGCCCGCGGTGTCGAGCCCCAGTTCGTCGGTGACCGCGAGAAGCGCGGCCAGATGGCCGGCGAGCTGGATGTCCAGCTCCTCCTCGCGGCTGCGGTGCGGGAAGTCGTCCGAGTGCTCGGCCGGTGTGTGGACCGATGCGGTGCGGATCGGTTCGTACATGGAGGGCCTCCTCGTGACGCTGGGAGAGCCATCCTAGCTTGGATTGAGTCTAAAGTTGTCCATCTTCGAGATCGACGGGGGCGGACGGGGCCGCGCCCCTCGCTACACCTGGCTGTATCCGTCGAGGAAGTGCGCGATCCGGCCGATCGCATCGGTCAGATCCTCCGTCGAGGGGAGGGTCACCACCCGGAAGTGGTCGGGCTCCGGCCAGTTGAACCCGGTGCCCTGCACCACCATGATCTTCTCGGCCCGCAGCAGGTCCAGGACCATTTGACGGTCGTCCTTGATCTTGTAGACCTTGGGGTCGAGACGCGGGAAGAGATACAGCGCCCCCTTCGGCTTCACACAGGTCACGCCCGGGATCTGCGTCAGCAGGTCGTACGCCGTGTCCCGCTGCTCCAGGATCCGGCCGCCCGGCAGCACCAGATCGGTGATCGACTGCCGTCCGCCGAGCGCGGTGGCCACCGCGTGCTGCGAGGGCATGTTGGCGCACAGCCGCATATTGGCGAGGATGGTCAGCCCCTCGATGTACGAGGAGGCGTGGGCCTTGGGACCGCAGACGGCCAGCCAGCCGGAGCGGTATCCGGCCACCCGGTAGTTCTTCGACAGCCCGTTGAAGGTGAGCACCATCAGGTCCGGGGCGATCGTCGCCGTCGGGGTGTGCGTGGCGCCGTCGTACAGGATCCGGTCGTAGATCTCGTCGGAGCAGACCACCAGGTTGTGCCGGCGGGCGATCTCCGTGAGCCCGCGCAGCAACGCGTCGTCGTACACCGCGCCCGTGGGGTTGTTGGGGTTGATGATGACGAGGGCCTTGGTGCGGTCGGTGATCTTCCGCTCGATGTCCGCCAGGTCGGGCATCCAGTCCGCCTGCTCGTCGCAGCGGTAGTGCACGGCGGTGCCGCCGGCCAGTGCGACGGAGGCCGTCCACAGCGGATAGTCCGGGGCCGGGACGAGGACCTCGTCGCCGTCGTCGAGCAGCGCCTGCATCGACATCTGGATCAGCTCGGAGACGCCGTTGCCCAGGTAGACGTCCTCGACGTCCAGGTCGATGCCCTTGGTCTGGTAGTGCTGCATGACCGCCCGGCGTGCGGACAGCAGCCCCTTCGCGTCGCCGTATCCGTGCGCCCCGGACAGATTGCGCAGGATGTCCTCAAGGATCTCGGGCGGGCACTCGAAGCCGAACGCGGCGGGGTTGCCCGTGTTCAGCTTGAGGATGCGATGACCCGCTGCTTCCAGCCGCATCGCCTCCTCGAGCACGGGGCCCCGGATTTCGTAACAGACGTTGGCGAGCTTCGTGGACTGGATCACCTGCATGTCTGCGAGCTTACGACTGTGTTTCACGGGCCGCCCGGCTTTGCCCGGCCCGTCACCCGCGCGAGGAGCGCGGCCCGGCCGCCCCGGCTTCCATCGCCATGCGCCCGCCGTCCCGGACCGTGGGAACCCCGGGCGCGGGGCGCGGCCCGGCTTGGAATGGGGTGGAGGAGGGACGTGACGGAGCGGATCGGGTGAGATGCGCCACGACGCGGGGCGGGGCCGGGCCCGGGACCGGGCCCGCGGAGGTGCCGCGGGCCCGGTGCGCGTGCTCGCGCGTGCCCGCTCGGCGGTCGCGTGCGCTCACTCCGGAAGTACGGCTCCCTCCGGCACCCGGATCCCGAAGGTGTCCGTGAGCAGGCGGACCGTCTCGGCCTCGTCCGCGAGCTTCCGCTCCTCCCGGCTGCCGTCGTTGCCCGTCACCACCAGCGTGCGGCCGGTGAGCGACAGATGGGCGTCCGGGGTGACGTGCTGGGCGTACAGCCGCTGGGAGAACGGGGAGCGCGGGTTGGTCGCGATGTGCCAGTTGATGGCCTCGAAGTCGGGCGCCTCGAACGGCTCCTCCGTGAACACGTACTGCGCCTGCCACTCCTCCGCGCCTCCCGCACCCTCCGCGCCCTCGGAGCCCTTCGCGGCCCGCAGCTCCCAGAGCGGCAGCGGCCCGTCGTGCGCCACCCGGACCAGCCGGTGGCGGCGCGGGGCGTCCGCCACCTCGGCGCCGTCGGTCAGCGGGACCGGCTCCAGCAGCGCGCCGATGCCGCCGAAACCGACGTCCGCGACGAACGGCACGGGCTCGTCCGCCGCCGTGACCAGCATCAGCATGTGCGTGCGCGGCCGGACGTCCCCCGGGCGGGCGCCCAGCACGACCCGCGCGGCCAGCAGCCGCACCCGGAAGCCGAGGGCCCGCAGCGCGGCGGCGAGCAGCGTGTTCTGCTCGTAGCAGTACCCGCCGCGGCCGCCGCGCACGAGCTTCGCCTCCAGGTCGGGCAGGGCGAGCGAGGGCACCGTGCCCCGCACCGGGTCCAGGTTCTCGAACGGGATGCCCAGCGTGTGCGCGCGGTGCACCGACCGCAGCACGGCGGCGGTGGCGGCGCGCTCCCCGGACCAGCCGATACGGGCGAGGTAGGCGTCGAGGTCGAGTCCTGCGGAGGCGTCACGAGTCATACGGAAATCCTGCCAGGAGGGTCCGACAACGCCCCGCGGGCGGGCCCCCGCCGGGACCGCGCGGAATCCGTGTGACGGCCGCGCGGCGGCATCGTAGGGTCGCCGCATGGACCGGTACACCAGGCACGATTCCGGCGACCGGGCCCTGCGGCACGTCGCCTCCCTCTCCTCGGGGGACCCGCTCGATCCCGCCCTGCGGCTGACGCTGAACCTGCACCCCGACCGCGTGTCCGCGGGCCTGCCGGTCCTGGAGGCCATGGCCCGGGACGGCGTCTACCACTCGCAGTTCGTCACCGGCACCAGCAACGGCGGTCTCACCGCGCACCCGGGCGGCGACCGCTGGCTGTGGGAGAGCCGCATCTTCGGCGGCGCCTACGACGAGGCCCCCGCCGAACAGCGGCCGGTGTACGGGGCGTTGAACTTCCGGCGCTCGCCCGTCGGGGCCGCGCCCCGCTTCGGCTCCGCCCATCTGCGGCTCACCGGCGAGACCCTGCACCGCGCCACCTTCTGCTATCCCGACAGCGCCGCCGAACCGTCCGACTTCGGCGTCGCGGCCGGGACGCATCTGATCGCCCTGGCCGAGGCCGACGACCAGGACGCGCTGGACGACTACATCGAGGCCCAGGTGCACGGTCCGGTGCTGCTGGACCGCGATGTCGAGGCCCTGGTCCTCGACCCCTGCTACCGGGGCACCGCGGTCGAGACGGCCGCCCGCGCCCTGCCCTTCCGTACCGAATGGCACGCCGGATTCCGGCTCACCGTGGAGCGGCTGCGCGGGCACGGCGGCTACCGGGGCGAGGAGTTCGTCGTCCTCGGCGAGAGGATCGCCGAGGACGGGGTCCTCGATCCGCGGATCATCGGGGACGCCGCCCGGACCGGCCGCCACGACCTCCAGGCGCTCAAGCGGGTCTGGCACCTGCTGGCCCGGTTCGGCGCGCCGCCCCTGCCCGGCGGCCGCACCCGACCGGACCGGGCACAGGATGTCGGGCCCGGCACCCCCGCCCTTTCCTAGCGTGGTCGGCGTAAGGAAAGAAGGAGACTGGAGTGCTGGAACAGCTGAATCTGGCCATGGACCACATCGAGGAGCGGCTGACCGGTGAGGTCGACGTGGCCGAACTGGCGGCGATCGCGACGACGTCCGAGTACCACCTGCGGCG
This sequence comes from Streptomyces sp. NPDC057682, assembly GCF_042799575.1. NCBI lineage: Bacteria > Bacillati > Actinomycetota > Actinomycetes > Kitasatosporales > Streptomycetaceae > Streptomyces > Streptomyces sp. NPDC057682. The sequence goes on from NZ_JBHVIN010000025.1 coordinate 70,125, forward strand.
GATGTTCTCGGCCCTGGCCGGGCTGCCGCTGTCGGAGTACGTCCGACGCCGGCGGCTGACGCTCGCGGGTGCCGAGGTGCTGGCCGGTGAGCGGACGCTGCTGGACGTGGCCGTGCGGTACGGATACGGCTCGGGCGAGGCGTTCGCCCGCGCGTTCCGGGCCATGCACGGCATCGGTCCGGGCGAGGCCCGGCGCACCGGCGCCGCGCTCAGCTCCCAGCCCCGGATGTCCTTCCGTCTCGTCGTCGAAGGGACCAGCAGCATGCGATACCGGATCGTGGAGAAGGAGGAGTTCCGTGTGGTGGGCAGGAAGGCGCGTGTTCCCCTGGTGCACCAGGGGGTGAACCCGGCCATCGCCGAGTTCATCAGAGGGCTCGGCCGGGACACGGTGGAGCGCATCGCCGCCCTGTCCGACCAGGAGCCTGAGGGCATCGTCGCGGTCAGCGACGATCTCGACCCGAGCCGGGCGGAGGGCACCGAACTGGACTACTACCACGCCGTGGTGAGCTCGGCGCCCGCGCCCGAGGACATGGACGTGCTCACCGTCCCGGCGGGCACCTGGGCGGTGTTCGACAACGAGGGTGCCTTTCCGCAGGCCCTCCAGCTCCTCTGGCGGGACGTGTTCACGGAGTGGTTCCCGTCCAACCCGTACCGCAGCCGCCCCGGCCCGGAGATCCTGAGCGTCCGCCTCTCGCCCGACGGGGCCGAAGCGCGGGCGCAGTTGTGGATCCCGGTGGAGCGCGCCGCCGCCGGCTGACGGGCCGTCCGTCCCAGGTGGCGGCCGCCGTCCCCCGTGAGAGCTACGCGCAGGTGTCCACCGCGCGGTGACGCTCTCCGTTCGCCGGATCCGTAGCGTCGGAGCGAAGCCGCGGAAGAGGTCCGGGGCTCCGGAACGAGGGGGACGGCATGAGGACCGCAGAGGGACGGACGAAGGCCGCACGGGGACGCGTGGGCGTCGTGTGGCAACTGCTGACGGTGGTCGCGGTCTGGGCGGCGGGCGGTCTGACCGTCCAGGCCGTGGGCGGGAATCCCTGGCTCGCGCTGGTGACCGGGACCGTGACCGCCGTCCTCTCGGTGGTCGCCTACCGGTGGATCGTGGGGCGCACCGAGCGCCGGCCCGTCACGGAGCTGTCCGGCGACGGCGCCGCGCGGACCACGGCGCTCGGCACCCTGCTGGGCGCGGGCCTGTTCGCCGCCGTCGTCGTGAACCTGGCGTTCCTCGGGGACTACCGGGTGGACGGCATCGGTTCGGTCTCCGGCGCGGTGGGGCTGGTGGGCTTCATGGCGGCCGCCGCCGTGACGGAGGAGGTGGTCTTCCGCGGAGTGCTGTTCCGGGTGGTGGAGGAACGGCTCGGGACCTGGGCCGCACTGGCCCTGACCGGTGCGGTGTTCGGGCTCATGCATCTGTCCAACCCGCACGCCGACCTCTGGGGCGCCTTCACCGTCGCGGTCGAGGGGGGCGGGATGCTCGCCGCCGCGTACGCCGCGACGGGACGGCTGTGGCTGCCCATCGGTCTGCACTTCGGCTGGAACTTCGCGGGGGCCGGGATCTTCGGTGCCGAGGTCTCGGGCAACGGCTCCTCCGACGGCCTGCTGGACGCCTCGACCTCCGGCCCCGATCTGCTCACCGGCGGCTCCTTCGGCCCCGAAGGCAGCGTCTACGCCCTCCTGTTCACCGTGCTGGTGACGCTCGTCCTGCTGCGGATCGCCCACCGGCGCGGCCGGATCGTGCCCCGGCGGGGGCGGCGTGCGGAGGCGTCCGGGGCGCGCACTACGGTCGCCCCGTGACCCTTCCCCGTACCCTCCCGGCGTTCTGGCAGCGGCTGGACGTCACGGTCCGCGACCTCCCGCTCGGACTGCTCCTCGCGGTCATGTCGTACCTCCCGGGCCTCCAGCACCGGGGGACGGAGCTGGGCGGGCTGCCGGGGCGCTCCTTCGACGCCCTGACCGCGCTCGCCGTCGCCCTCCAGTGCCTGCCGCTGGCGGTGCGGCGGCGGCTGCCGGCGGTCTGCCTGGCCCTGGTGACGCTCGGCTTCGCCGTGGACCAGCTGCGCGGCTACCACCTGATCGCGGGCATCGCGCTGCCCGTCGCGCTGCTGAGCGCGGGCTCCCATCTGGAGCGGCACCGGCGCACCACCGTGCTGGTCTTCACCACGGCGTACGCGGCGCTGGCGGTGGCGCTCTCGGCGGCCGGCCCCGGCGAGACCCCCGTCGGCTACGCCGGGTTCCTGTCGGCGCTGGCCCTCGCCTGGGGCGCCGGAACGTGGCTGCGGCACACCCGCGCCCTGGAGGCCGAGCACCGCCGCCGGGTCGCCGAGGACACGCTGTTGTCCGAACGCACGCGAATCGCCCGGGAGTTGCACGACATCGTGACCCACCATGTGACGGCGATGGTCGTGCAGGCCGAGGCCGCCCGCTATCTGACCGCCGCCCCCGACCGGCTCGACCGGACCCTGGAGACCGTGGGCGACACGGGCCGCCGGGCCATCGCGGATCTGCGGCAGCTGCTGGACCTGCTCAGCCCCGGGGAGGGCGGCGGGCCGAGGACCCCGGCAGTCGGCCGGATCCGCACGCTGGTGGAGCGGACCCGCGACTCCGGCCAGCCGGTGGAGTTCACGGAGGAGGGCACCCCCGCCGCCGCGACCGGCAGCGCGGAGCTGGTGGCCTACCGTGTGGTGCAGGAGGCGCTGACCAACGCGCTCAAGTACGCGCACGGCAGCCGCACTTCGGTGCGGGTCCGGCACACGGGGAGCGAGATCACGGTGGAAGTGGGCACGGACGGGTCCGGGACCCGGGCCCCGGTCGCGGGCGGCAGCGGACGCGGGCTCGCGGGGCTGCGGGAGCGGGTCGGCGTCCTGGGCGGCGACTTCGCCGCGGCCCCGAGCGGCGACGGCGGATTCCTCGTCACCGCCCGGATACCCGCCGGGAGCACCTCGTGACCGAGCCCGCTCCCGCCCCCGTTCGCGTCCTGGTCTGCGACGACCAGGTCCTCGTCCGCACCGGACTGGCCACGATCATCGACGCCCAGCCGGACCTGGAGGTCGCCGGGGAGTGCGGCGACGGGCGGACGGCGGTCGAGATGGCCCGCCGGCTCCGGCCGGACGTCGTCGTGATGGACATCCGCATGCCGGTCCTCGACGGCATCGAGGCCACCCGCCTGCTGGCCGGGGCCGGGGTGGCGGACCCCGTGAAGGTGCTCGTGGTGACCACCTTCAACCTGGACGCCTACGTGTACGAGGCGCTGCGCGCCGGGGCCAGCGGCTTCCTGCTGAAGGACGCGCCGCCGGCCCAGCTGCTGCACGGGATCAGGACCGTGCGCACGGGTCAGGCGCTGCTGGACCCGGAGGTGACCCGGGCGCTGGTCGGGCGGTACGCCGCACGGATCCGGCCCTCCGACGCCGGCCCGGAGGTCACCGCGCTGACCCCGCGCGAGCGGGAGGTGCTGCGGCTGATCGCGGACGGCCTCTCCAATGGCGAGATCGCGGCGGCCCTGGTGATCAGCCCGGAGACGGTGAAGACCTTCGTCTCGCGGATCCTCGCCAAACTCGGCCTGCGCGACCGCGTGCAGGCGGTCGTGTACGCGTACCGCCAGGGGCTGGTGTCCTGAATTCGCTCCTTGTGGCGATCCCCCGTGTGCGTAACCATGCGCATGTCAAACCGGAAGAACTTCGGTTGCAGAGGCCCCACACGCTCTGCACAGGTCACTTGAGGGGACCCCCACATGAAAAAGCCTCTCGTCGGTGCGCTCTTCACGGTGCTGCTCCTCGGCGCCGGCACCCTGCCCGCGGTCGCGGCCACCGGCCAGGACGCGCCGACGCCCCGGGCGGACGTCCGGGCGAAGGTCAAGCCCAAGGCGGTGAACTTCGCCGGGACCGTCGCGCTCAGCAACTGCTCCGGATCGGTCGTGCGCACCCCCGACTCCCAGCCGGGCGACCCCGCCCTCGTCCTCTCCAACGGGCACTGCCTGGAGACCGGGTTCCCCGGACCGGGCGAGGTCGTGTTCAACCAGCCCTCCACCCGGTCCTTCACCCTGCTCAACGCCTCCGGCAGCGGTGTGGGCACCCTGCGGGCGAGCAAGGTCGCGTACGGCACGATGACCGACACCGACATCTCGGTGTACCAGCTCACCTCCACGTACGCCCAGATCGAGAGCACCTACGGCATCAAGGCACTGGAACTCAACACCGCGCACCCGGTCCAGGGCACCGCCATCACCGTCGTCTCCGGGTACTGGAAGCGCACCTACAGCTGCAACGTCGACGGCTTCGTGTACCGGCTGAAGGAGGGGGCGTGGACCTGGAAGGACTCGGTCCGTTACACCTCCGCCTGCCAGACCATCGGCGGCACCTCCGGGTCCCCCGTCGTCGACAACGCCACCGGCAAGGTCGTCGCCGTGAACAACACGGGCAACGAGGACGGCCAGCAGTGCACGGACAACAACCCGTGCGAGGTCGACGAGAACGGTCAGGTGACCGTCCGCGAGGGCATCAACTACGCCCAGGAGACCTACGGCATCGCCGCGTGCATCGGCACCGGCAACGTCTTCGACCTGAACCGCACGGGGTGTGTCCTGCCCAAGCCGTGACGGCCGGACCGCTCACCCCGGGGCGGAGGGGTGCCCCGCCCCGGGGCGCGCGGCGGTGACGCGGGTGACCCGGACAGCTCAAACAGCCTGCTCAATGGGCGTTATGGGCGAAATGCGGCTATAGGCTCCGCGCATGATCAGCCATGCCCTTCCCCTGGCGGCGTCCGGTCTGAAGATCGACTGGACCAAGATGCCGACGTACAACACGATCATGTCCGTCGCCGCGGGCGCCGGACTCCTGCTGGTGGTGGCGCTCGGGTACCAGCTCCTCGACTCCCGGCGCACCGTCACCCCCGAAGGCTGGGCCCTGGCGTTCGGTGCGATCGGCTTCACCCTCGTCACCACCGGCCTGCACATGACCCTGACCTGGCCGCTGGCCGGACAGGGCTTCCCCTTCGACAACGTCATCTTCGGCGAACCGGCCCTCGCCTTCGGCGTCTTCCTCCTCGCCGCGGGCTTCTACCTCTGGAAGCAGGGAGCCGTCGTCGCCGGCGACGCCGACCGCGTCGCGCGGACGGCCCGGATCGCCGGCCCCATCTCGGTCTTCGTCTTCGGCCTCGGGCTCGCCTGCTTCGGGATCGCCGCGGCCGGCTGGAAGTACACGCTCTTCGCGGCACCCCCCGAGGAGCCCATCTCCGGCGAGTTCGCGGACATGCCGATGCTGGAGGCCAGCTTCATGTCCGGGCTGTACGTCCTCGTCGGCATCGGCGCCCTCCTCTTCCCGTTCGCGCTGCGCCGGCCCCGGACCTGGATGAGCCCCGTCATCGGCGTCGTCTGGGCACTGGCCGGCCTGGCTTTCCTGTTCTTCGGCGGGCTCAACTACTTCACCCACATCGGACTCATCGTCAACACGATGTGAGCCGTCCCGCGCCGCGCCAGGGCCCGTGCTGGCAGCATGCTGCCGCCGGCTGGCAGCTGACTGCCGCACGGCGCGGCCCCGGCGGCCCCCGCCGGCTGCCAGACTCGGCCGCGACGCTCCGGGCGCACCGCCCGGAGCGAGCGACGGACCTCCGCGGGGGCCGCGGAACGGGGGAGCAGCGCGAGATGAACGACGACAGGAACCGCAGGGGGGCCCGCACCGGGGGACGGGCGCGGCGTACGGTCTTCGGCGCGCTGGCCGCCGCATGCCTGGCGGCGGCCGTCGCCGGCGCCGGAGGGCTCGCCCCGTCCGACACCGCGCCGGAGGGCACGCGCATCGCGGCGGTGGGCTTCGACCCCCGTGTCTGCGACGTGAAGTGCGTGGCCAACGGCTGGCAGCGGGACGACCGGTAGGCCGGGGGCGGGCGGTTCAGATCCAGCCGCGCTCACGGGCGAGCAGTGCCGCGTGGGCGCGGTTCTCCGCGCCCAGGATCTGGAACAGGTCGGAGACATGGCGCCGGTACGTGCGCAGGGACACCCCCAGCTTGCGGGCCCCCGCCTCGTCCTTGGCGACGGTGCACATCGCTTCGAGGACCCGCAACTGGAGCGGTGTGACCCCGACCGCGGCGTCCTGCGGCGTCTGCCCGGCGGCGGTCTCGAAGTCCTCCGCCGCCTCCCAGAGCCGTTCGAAGTTGTTGATGATCGTCGTGACGATGCCGCGTTCGCGCGAACAGAGCGCGCCCATGGCGGTGTCCGAGGGGTCGATCGGTACCAGCGCGGTGTGCCGGTCGTAGATCAGGATCAGCTCGTCCAGGCCGTCCAGGACCCGGATCCGCGCCCCCGCCGCGTTCAGCTCGCGCAGATAGGACAGCGTGAGCGGGTCCGCGAGCGCCGAGGCCCGGACCAGATTGCGGATCACCACGCCCCGGCGCAGGCACCTCATGTCGAGCGGGCGCGCGTGGGCGATGTTCTCCGGTGTCAGGGCGTCGTAGGGCTCAGCCGACTGGACCTCCGAGCGGGCGAAGAAGGAGAGCTCGTCGAGACGGGTGCGGATGTCCGCGATCTCGGTGAGGCGCTCGGTCGGGCCGTCCGCCGCCCCGGACTCCCGGGCCGGGGACTCGCCGGCCAGCGAGTCGATGACCGGTTGCAACCGGGAGAGCATGCGGATGCTCTCGTACAGTTCCTCGAGGCGCTGCTCGGCCAGGCGCCCCACGACGGCCTCCGGGGAGTGGGCCCACACCCGCCCGCCCTCCTCCTTGAGCAGCCGCAGCTCGCGGAAGCGGCGCAGCGCGCCCTCGGTCTCCTCGGGCGCGCACCGCAACAGGATGTGCACGTCGTCCAGTTCGGCGCCCGGGTTGCGCAGGAGATGCCGGTAGACGTCCTCCTCGGCCTCCGTCAGCCCCAGTATCTGCATGGTGTGCGCGAACAACGCCGACGCCCCTCCCCCGTGAGCCGCGCTCCGGTGGGGCCGCGCGGTCCGGGGGAGTGTAGAGCGCGAGCGCTCGGACGGTAAAGGGGCGCCCGTGCAGGGGAGTTGAGCAGGGGCGCCGCTACGCGTCCGGGTGCGCGGCGAGCACGGTCAGCGACCAGCGGACGCCCTCGGGGGCGTCGACCGACAGCCCGTACTCCTCGTCGCTCAGCACGCCCGCCTCGAACTGGTTCCTCGACTCGGTGACGGCCGGCCACTGGTCGCCGCACGGTACGTCGAAGGTCGGCTCGGGCGTCATCGCGACGGTCACGGAGCCCTTGCCCCGGCAGTCGACGTAGATCCAGTGCTCCCGCCCGCCGTCGGCCCGGAACGAGCCCAGGTCCTTCTTCCCGGTGCCCGGCCGGGCGGTGAGCACGACCCGGCACGGCTCGGGGTCGCTCTCCCCGCACGGTCCGGAGCGCGGCACCCCCACCTCGGTGGCGGGGGCCGGTGGCTTCGACGCACCGGCGCGCGCCGCCGTCCGAGGGCCGGGGTCCGCGCCGCATCCGGCGGCCAGCAGCAGGGCGCCGCAGGCGAGCAGCGCGCCCACCGGGCGGGCCGGTGGCGCGAACCGTCGTGTTCCCCGCATGGTTCCTTCTCTTCTCGTCCGCATCGGTACTCCGCCTCACTTCGGGGACGGGTGCCGGCCGGCCGCACGGGAAACGGCCGGCCGGCACCCGGGATCAGATGCGTCAGCGGGAGACGACGGTGAACTTCCACCCGTTCTCGTGGGTGGGGGCCCAGGCGCTGTAGCCGCTCGCCAGGGTCGTCGTGGAGCAGTTGCCGTTCACCCGGTAGTAGCGCCAGTTGAACTTCTTGCCGAACGAGCCGTAGCGGGACTGGAGGTACTTGCCGGACGGGATGTTCTTGGTCACCTTGTGCCCGACCGTGATGGAGGAGGTCTTGGTGACGGAGGCGCCGGTGGTGACCTTGGCCTGGGCGATCACCCCGCCGACGCTCGCCTCACCGCTGACGGAGAAGGAGTACTTCAGCGATCCGCTCTTCTTGACGGACACGGTGACCTTCCCCGGGCCCTTGCCGTCCTTGAACCGTGCCGAGGCGATCGAGTGGTGGACGGTCTTGACCGAGGTGACCGAGTAGTTGCGCTCGGTGGGGCAGCCGGTGGCGACCCGGCCGGTGGCGGCCGCGGGGGTCGCCGCGAGCAGGCCGCCCAGCAGGACGACCCCCGTTCCCACGGCGGTGGCGCGAGCGGTGAACTGTCGGGTGGACATGGTGGACTCCTCGTCCTCGGCGCGCGGAGCGCGCTCGGGCTCATCGTGGAAGACCCGCTCCCATGGGCCGGCTGTGTGCCGTCGTCCCCGGCGGGCAGCGCCAACGATGGCAGGACGCGAAGGGCGGCGGGCCGCTCCTGACGTGCACCAAGTGGCCATGGACTGGCAGCATCCTGTCGCCCCGTCAGGAAGCCGGAGGCCCTCCTCGGGCGTCGTCGGGCGTCCCGTGCTCAGCCCCGCCTCCGCCCCGCCCCCCGGACCGCCCGCCCCGCCAGGGCCTGGGTGCGCTGGCCGTCCTCGATGACGAAGCGGCCGTCGACGAGGACGTGGGGGATGCCGGTGGGCGGGGTGCGCGGGGCGTCGAAGGTGGAGCCGGCGGCCACCGTGTCCGGATCGAAGAGGACGAGGTCGGCCCGGTAGCCCTCGCGGACGTGTCCGCGGTCGGGCAGGCGCAGCCGGGCGGCCGGGCGGGAGGTGAGGTGGGCGACGCACTCCTCCAGGGACAGGACGCCCAGCTCCCGTACGTACCGGCCCAGGTACTCGGGGAAGGTGCCGTAGGCGCGCGGGTGCGGTTTGGCGCCCTGGAGGATGCCGTCGCTGCCGCCGGTGTGGACGCGGTGGCGCATGATCCGGCGGACGTTCTCCTCGTGGCCCACGTGCTGGAGGATCGTGGTCCCGAGCCGGTCGCCGAGGAGCAGCCGGCGCGCGGTCGTCCAGGGCTCCTCGCCGCGCAGCCGGGCCGACGCGGCGACCGTGCGGCCGACCTCGCCGGCGAGCGCCGGATCGCTGACGCCGGAGATCTCGATGGTGTCCCACTCGATGGGCACCCCGTGGCAGCCGTCCGAGCCCACCACCTCCAGGTCGTGGCGGATGCGTGCGGCGGTCTCCTCGTCGGCCAGGCGGGTCAGGACGGCCCCGGGCCCGCCCTCGCCCGCCCAGCTCGGCAGCATCGCGACCAGGGTCGTGGAGCCGGGGGTGTACGGGTAGGTGTCGAGGGAGATGTCGGCGCCCTCGTCCAGGGCCCGGTCCAGGAGCGCGAGGAGTTCCGGCGCGCGGCCCTCGTTCACCCCGAAGTTCATCGTGGCGTGGGCGAGGTGCAGGGCGCAGCCCGCGGCGCGGGTGAGCCGCACCATCTCCTCGTACGCCTCCAGCGCCCCGGCGCCGTACGAGCGGTGGTGCGGGCAGTAGTAGCCGCCGTAGGAGGCCACCACCCGGCACAGGGCGGTGAGTTCGGCGTCGTCCGCGTACATGCCGGGGGTGTAGGTCAGCCCGGAGGACATGCCGACGGCGCCCTCGGCCATGCCCCGGGCGACCAGCTCCCGCATCCGGTCCAGTTCGGCGGCGGTGGCCGGGCGGTCCTCCCAGCCGAGCGCGTACATCCGGACCGTGCCCTGCGGGATCAGATAGGCGGCGTTGACGGCGATGCCCTGCCCGCCGAAGTTGCGGTCCAGACGGTCGAGGTACTCGCCGACGGTGGACCAGTCGAAGTCGATGTCGTCGCCGTCGCCGTTCCAGCCGGTGATGGCGCGCCGCACCTCGGCGCGGGTGCGGTCGTCGACGGGGGCGTACGACAGGCCGTCCTGGCCGAGGACTTCGAGGGTGACGCCCTGGGCCGCCTTGGCGCTGTGGTCGGGGTCGCGCAGCAGCGCCAGGTCGCTGTGGGCGTGCATGTCGACGAAGCCGGGGGAGAGCACGAGCCCGGAGGCGTCCAGGACGCGGGGCGCCGACGGTCGGGGGCCGGGCGCGTCCGCGCGGTGGATCTCCGCGATCCGGCCGCCGGCCAGGGCCACGTCGGCGCGGTAGGAGGGGGTGGCGGTGCCGTCGACGACGCGGGCGTCGCGGATGACCAGGTCCATGGGGTGCCTTTCGGCGGGTCCGGGGCGGCCGGGGCGGTGCCTTCGGACCCGCCCCGGGCCCGGACCCGGGCTCGTCGATGGGCTCAGAAGTACGTGCGGACGTAGTCCGTGACGGTGCCGTCCGCCTCCACCAGCGGGATCAGCTGCCACTTGTCGAAGCTGGTGCAGGGATGCGACAGGCCCAGGCCCACCCAGTCCCCGACCTCCAGCTCCGCCCCGGCCCCGGTCCGCAGCCAGGTGTGCTGGTCGGACAGGCCGGTGACCTCGATGTCCGTGGCCGGCCGCTCCGAGCCGTCCCGCCCGGACCGTACGACCTGCGCCTCGGGCAGGTCCAGGTCGTGCGCCGCGTCGCGCTTGCCCGCGTTCAGGAAGGCCTGGCCGGCGTCGGGACGGGAGACGACCTGGGCCCAGAGCCGGAACGCCGGCCGGAGCGCGCCCTCGTCGGGGACCCGGTTGAACGGCGTGAGCCGGCGGTAGTGCCCGTCGTCGTGCGAGACGTACGCCCCCGAGCGCAGCAGCTTCAGCACCGGGCGCGAGAGCGCGGGGATCCCGGCGAACACGTCCGCGACCGCGTCGAACCAGGCGCTGCCGCCCGCGCTGACGACGACCGGCTCGTCCTCGCCCAGTTCGGCGAAGCGCCCCGCCGCGTCGAACTCCGCGGCCAGCGCGACCAGCCGGCCGAGCCACGCCCGCACCCGCTCGCCGGTGGCCTGCGGGACCTCGCCCTCGTACCCGGCCACCCCCACCAGGCGCAGCGTCCCGGCCGCCGCCACCGCGTCCGCCACGGCCGCGCAGCCGGCCTCGGTGCGGACGCCGGTGCGGGCCCCCTCGCCCGCGCCCAGCTCCACGACGACGTCCACGGGGCGGGAGGCGCCCGCCGCGCGCAGCGCCTCGTCCATCAGCTCCACGCCGCGCACCGAGTCGACGTAGCAGACGAACGTGAAGTCCGGATCGGCGTCCAGCTCACCGGCGAGCCAGCGCAGTGCGGCCGCGTCGACCAGTTCGTTGGCGAGGAAGATCCGGCGGACCCCGAACGCCCGGCAGACGCGCGCCTGGTGCGGGACGGCCACGGTGATGCCCCAGGCGCCGTGCTCCAGCTGGCGGGCGAAGAGCCCCGGGGCCATCGAGGTCTTGCCGTGCGGGGCGAACGCGAGGCCGTGGCGCTCGGCGTACGTCTCCAGCAGCGTGAGGTTGTGCGCGACCGACTCGGCCGACAGCGCGAGCACCGGGGTGGTGAACCCGCCCGTGAACAGGTTCCGCCGCTCGGCGGCGAGCGCGCCGACGGTCAGCCCTGCGGCGTCGGGCGGCAGCCCCTTGAACCGGTGGTCGACCGGCTCGTCCGCGAGCCCGGCGAGTCCGGGCCGTCCGGTCACGGGGTGCTCGACAGCCATGGGGCCTCCTCGGCCGAAGTGGGTCCTGCGCGGATCCCGTACGGGCGGTGCCCCGCCCGTACGAGGGGATTGCAGCATATGCAATGCCCATTGCGTATATCGCTCAGGGCTGTCTAACATCCGAGCCGATACCCGGTCAATGCCACGACCGGTGGAGCCCGCCCGACCCCGAGGAGCCCGCGTGCCCGGAACCCCGGCCAGGACCGACGCCGCCACGGCCCCCGACGTCGTGTGCCTCGGCGAGTCCATGGTGACGTTCCTGCCCTCGCGACCGGGCCGCCTCGCCGACGTCCCCTCCTTCGGGCGCGGGATCGGCGGCGCCGAGTCCAACGTCGCCTGCGCGCTCGCCGCGGCCGGGCACCGCGCCGCCTGGGTCAGCCGGGTCGGCGCCGACGGCTTCGGCGACCACCTCGTCGACACCGTCGCCGGCTACGGGGTCGACACCTCCGCCGTGGAGCGCGACCCCGCCCGGCCCACCGGCATCTACTTCCGCACCGCGACGGACCGCGCCACGGACGTCCACGAGGTGGCCTACTACCGGGCCGGCTCCGCCGCCTCCGCCATGTCCCCGGACAACGTCCCCCGGGCGGCGCTGTCCGCCGGCCGGATCCTGCACCTGTCCGGCATCACCGCCGCGCTCTCCGACAGCTGCCTGGACCTGCTGCGCGCGCTGACCGCCCCGCGCCCCGGCCGCCCGCTCGTCTCCTTCGACGTCAACCACCGGCCCGGACTGTGGCGCGGCCACACCCGCTCGCCCGGGGTCCTGCTGGAGCTGGCCCGCCGCGCCGACCTCGTCTTCGTCGGCGAGGACGAGGCCGAGGAGGCCTGGGGCCTGCACGGCACGGCGGCCCTGTGCGCCGCGCTCCCCGAACCGTCCGTGCTCGTCGTCAAGCACGGTGCCGAGGGCGCCACGGTCGTCTCCCGCGCCGACGGCGGCGAGACCGTGACCCATGTCCCCGCCCTGCGGGTCGACGTCGTCGCCCCCGTCGGCGCCGGTGACGCCTTCGCCGCCGGCTTCCTCTCCGCCACCCTGCGCGGACTGCCCGACCGCGAGCGGGCCCGGCACGGCCATCTGATGGCCGCCGCCGTCCTCACCGTCCCCGGCGACCTCACCGACCCGCCCGCCCGCCACCGCGCCGACCGGCTGGCCGCCCTCGACGACGCCGCCTGGGGGAGACTGCGTCTCGGCCCCGGGTGGACGGGGGACGACCAGGAGGTACGTACGCCATGAGCCAGACCGTCGACCGGGCGCTGAGCATCCTGCCCCTGCTCGCCCAGGGGCCCGCCGACCTCGGACAGGTCGCCGACCGGCTCGGCGTCCACAAGTCCACCGCCCTGCGGCTGCTGCGCACCCTCCACGACCACGGGCTCGTCTACCGCCAGGACGACCAGCGCTACCGCCTCGGCGCCCGCCTCTTCGCCCTCGCCCAGGAGGCCGTCGAGAACCTCGACGTACGGGAGATCGCCCACCCGCACCTCGTCGCCCTCAACGCGGACTGCGGACACACCGTCCACCTCGCCGTGTACGAGGAGAACGAGGTCCTCTACATCGACAAGGTCGAGAGCCGCTACCCCGTACGGATGTACTCGCGCATCGGCAAACCCGTCGCGATCACCGTCGCCGCCGTCGCCAAACTGCTCCTGGCCGACCTCTCCGAACCGGAGCGGCGGGCCGTGGCCGAACGGCTCGACTACCCCATGTACACGTCCCGTTCGACCCCCGGTCCCGGCGCCTTCCTCAAGGAGCTGGCCACCGTGCGCGAACAGGGATGGGCCACCGACCTCGGCGGCCACGAGGAGTCCATCAACTGCGTGGGCGCCCCCGTCCGCGGCGCCGACGGGCGCGTCGTCGCCGCGATGTCGGTCTCCGCGCCGAACGTGGTCGTCACGGCCGAGGAACTCCTCACCCTGCTCCCCCTGGTCCGGCGCACCGCCGACACCATCAGCCGGGAGTACTCCGGCACCACCCGACCCAAGAGAGTCTGATCAGCGATGACCGACAAGACCGCCCTCACCCCGAGCACCCACACCACGCCGCCGGCGAAGTTCTCGCACGGCGTGCGGAAGGGGAACATCCTCCAGGTCGCCGGCCAGGTCGGCTTCCTGCCCGCCGTCGAGGGCCAGGCCCCGACCCCGGCCGGCCCCACCCTGCGCGAGCAGACCCTCCAGACCTTCGCCAACGTCAAGGCGATCCTGGAGGAGGGCGGCGCGAGCTGGGACGACGTGATGATGATGCGCGTCTACCTCACCGACGTGGACCACTTCGCCGAGATGAACGAGATCTACAACGCCTACTTCGCCGAGCAGGACCTGACGCAGGCCCCGGCCGCCCGCACGACGGTCTACGTCGGCCTGCCCAAGGGCCTGCTCATCGAGATCGACGCCCTCGCGGTCCTCGGCTGACCCGCACCGGACGGACCCGGCACGGCGCCCCCTGACAGGCGCCGTGCCGGGTCCTTCATTCCGAGGGGCCCGCGCGGTCTACGCGGCCGAGGCGCAGATGATGCTCCGGCCCTGGTTCACCGGCCAGTACCAGAACCGCTCGCCCCGCCCCGCCGGACAGGTCCAGTTCTCCCCGGCCTTCGGCGCCCGGTAGAAACCGGTGATGCGCAGGATGGACTGCCCGGCCTCGGGCACGGTCGACGCGTTGCAGTTCCACACCACGGTCAGGTCCGCGTTGGTCGCGCCCCGGACCTTCGCGGGGAAGCACTGGCCCACCTGGTACACCCGGTCCAGGCAGAGCGTCCGCGTGATCCCGTCGTCGCCGGACCGGCTCCACCAGGTGAACCCCGCGCCCGTGTCGCACGAGGCCGAGGCGCCGTCCCGGGTGCTGACCCGGTTGACGTGCATGTACGCGTTCGAGGCGCGGCAGCCGACCCGGATCGGGCGGTCGGCGCTCATGTTGTCGTGCCCGTCGTTGTACACGTTCAGGCAGTCACCGGCCCGCACCGCCGCGAACGCCCGGTCGGTGGCGTCCGGGGTCGGCGTGGGCGTGGGCGTGGGCGTCGGGGTGGGCGTGGGCTCCTCCGTCTCCTCGTCCTCCGAGGAATCGTCCGAGGAGCTGTCCGTCGAGCCCGTGGTGCTCCCGGCGCTGTCCGTATCGGTGTTGCTGTCGTCCGTGTGGGTGCCGAGGCCGCCCGAGGCGACGGAGCCCGCACTGCTGCCCCCGGACGAACTCCCGCCCCCCGAACCGCTCGTCGTCTCCCACGGGTGCCAGACCAGCAGGGCGACGACGAGCCCGACCGCCACCAGCCACCCCAGCGCCGTCGAACCGCCGGAGGACCCCGAGGACGGCGTGCCCGGGGCCGCCGGACGTCCGGACCCGGACGAGGACGGTGTGCCGCCGGACGACGACCGGGACGGGGACGAGGGCGAGGACGGGGACGACGCCGCACGGGCCTGGGCCCGCGCCGCCCGGCGCCGCGCCTCCTGCTCGGCCCGCTCCCGCGCCGCCCGCTGCCGCTCGGCCTCCTCCCGGGCCGCCCGCTCCCGCGCCTCCCGCGCCCGCTCGGCGCGCTCCCGCTCAAGGCGCTCCCGCTCCGCACGCCGCTGGGCGCGCTCGCGCTCGGCCCGTTCGTGCTCCTGCGCCGCGCGCTCCCGCTCACGCCGGGCGCGGTCGGCCTCGGCGCGCTGGGCGGCCAGCCGCTCGGCCTCCTGGCGGGCCGCCTCCGCCCGCTCGGCCTCGGCCCGCTCCTGCTCGGCCTGCTCCGCCCGCCGCTGCTCGGCCAGTTCGGCCAGGGCGGCCATCTCCCGGCGCGCCCGGTCGGTGCGCGTGCGCTCCTTGCGGGCCCGGTCCCGGGCCGCGCGGGCCAGCCGCTCCGGCGGGTAGACGAGCGTGGGCGGGGGCGGCGCGGTGCCCACCCGGGTGGGCCCGGGGACGGTCGCCGCCGTGGGGGCGCCGCCGCCCGCCGCCGGGCCGCCCGCCAGCTCCAGGCCCTGGGCGGCGTACGTACCGATCAGCTCGGTCCAGCGCGGCGGCAGCCACCGCGTCCCGCTGTGCGAGGCCGGCAGATGGGCCTGGTCGCGGCGGAAGCGGGTGAGCAGGTCCGCCGGGGTCGGACGGCCCTTCGGATCGAGGGCCAGACAGGGCCGGATCGTCGCCACCAGCTCCTTGGGGAGCCCGGTGAGGTCGAGTTCGCCGCGCTGCACCCGGGCCAGCAGCCGCAGGGTGTCGCCGTCGGCCCGGTAGGGCGGGCGCCCGGTGGCGAGCAGGAACAGCGTGGCGCCCAGCGAGTAGACGTCGGACGCCGCCGTCGACGCCTCGCCGCGCGCCTGCTCGGGCGAGGTGAACGCGATGGTGCCGAGGGTGAGCCCGGTGAGGGTGAGATCGCTGGCGTGCGAGATGCCGAAGTCGATGACCCGGGGACCGTCCAGTGGCAGCAGCACGTTCTGCGGTTTCACATCGCGGTGGACGATGCCCTCGCCGTGCAGGGTGACCAGGGCCTGGGCCGTGCCGGCGGCGATCCAGCGGACGGCGGAGGCGGGCAGCACCCCGCAGGAGCGCACCAGCTCGGAGAGCGGCGGGGCCGCGATGTAGTCGATGGCCATCCAGGGCCGCTCGGCGTCCGGATCGGCGTCCCGCACCCGGGCGGTGAACGCGCTGTCCACGCGCTGCGCGAGCGCGACCTCGCGGGCGAAGCGGCGCCGGTCGACGTCGCCGACGGTGCCCTCGGCCAGCAGCGTCTTCACGGCGACGAGCCCGCGCCCGCCGGGCCGCGCACGGGCCAGATAGATGCGCCCCATGCCGCCGGACGCCAGCCGTCCGATCAGCCGGTACGGTCCGAGCGTCGCCGGATCGTCCCCGCCCAGCGCCTGAACCCGCGCCCCGGCCATGTCACTTACCCCCTGTCCGCACCACCCTCGGGCCCCACAAAGGTGCCACGCGTGCGCCCGAACAGCCATCGAACCGGCCCGTCCCGGGCACACTGTTGCGCGTCCGGGACAGGGCCGGTACGGACCGCGGGACCCCGGACGTGCAGCAGCGCCACCGGGGGAGCGGCGGCGCTGCTGGTCAGAGGTGGTCCGGGGCGCCGGGGGCGCCGGCCGGCCGGTGGCCGGGGGATGTGACGCGGGGACGCGCGGTCCGCGCCCCCGTGTCACCCACCTGCTACGGGAGGCCGTGGACCTTCGGGGCGACCGCGTTCGACCAGGCGTTGCCCGCCGTGGCGTCCCAGTTGGTCGACCAGGTCATCGCACCGCGCAGACCCGGGTAGGTCTTCGACGGCTTGAAGGTGCCGCAGTTGGTGCCCGCCGTCAGGCAGTCCAGGGCCGCGTTGACGACCGAGGGGGCCACATAGCCGCTGCCCGCGCCGCGGGTGGAGGCGGGGACGCCGATCCCGACCTGCGAGGGGTCGAGGCCGCCTTCCAGCTGGATGCAGGCGAGCCCGGTGAGGAAGTCCACCGAACCCTGCGAGTAGACCTTGCCGTCGCAGCCGAGCATCGCACCGCTGTTGTAGTACTGGGTGTTGACGACGGTCAGGATGTCCTTGATGTTGAGCGCCGTCTTGAAGTACTCGGTGCCCGTCGACTGCATGTCGAGGGTCTGCGGGGCCATCGTGATGACGAGACCGGAGCCCGCCTTCTGCGACAGCGAACGCAGCGCCTTCGTCATGTACGTGGAGTTGATGCCGTTCTCCAGGTCGATGTCGACCCCGGTGAAGCCGTACTCCTGCATGAGCGAGTAGACGGAGTTGGCGAAGTTGGTGGCGGAGGCGTCGCTGTTGACCGCGACGGACCCCTTCTCACCGCCGACCGAGATGATGACGTTCTTCCCGGCGGCCTTCTTCGCGGCGACGTCGGCCTTGAACTGGTCGACGGTGTAGCCGTTCAGGCCGGCCGAGTCCAGGTTGAAGGCGACGGTGCCCGGCGTGGACGTGGCGTCGGCGAAGGAGACCGCGATGATGTCGTAGTTCGCGGGCACGTCGCTGAGCTTCTGCACGGTCGCGCCGTTGTTGAAGTTCTGCCAGTAGCCGGTGACGGCGTGCTTCGGCACGGTGGTGCCGGGGTTCGGGTTGCCGCCGCCGTCCTTGGCAGTACGGCCGCTGACCGTCGCGGACTTGACGGACTCGCCGGCCGCGTTGGTCGCGGTGACCGCGAACTGGTACGCGGTGTCGGCCGCCAGTCCCGTGATGGTGGCCGAGGTGCCGGTGGAGGTGGTGGCCTTCACGCCGTCCTTGTAGACCGTGTAGCTCGTCGCGCCGGAGACGGAGTTCCAGGTCAGGCCGAGGGAGGAGGTGGTCGCCGTTCCGACGGCCAGACCGCTGGGGGCCCCGGGGATGGACGGACCCGGGTCCGTGCCGCCGCCGCCGTCGGGGCCGGTCACCGAGATGTCGTCGGCCAGATAGGCGGCCTGCCCGTACCAGCCGTGCGTGTACACGGTGACGGAGGTGGTGCTGGGCCCGGTGGTGAAGCTGGTGGAGAGCTTGGTCCAGCTGCTGGAGCCGGGGGACCAGGTCGCCACGTCGGTGGTGCCGGTGCCGCTGGCACCCAGGTAGGCGTAGCCGCCCTGGACCCAACCGCTCAGCGCGTAGGTCGAGTTGGGCTTCACGGCCACGGTCTGGGTGCACTTGGCGTTGTCCTGGCCGGCCGGGGTGGCCTGGAGGGCCGCGGTGCCACCGTGCACGGGGGAGGAGACGGTGGTGCCGGTGCCGCCGGAACAGGTCCAGTTGGCGAGGCCGGACTCGAAGCCGGCGTTCTTGGCGACGTTGACGTCCGCGGCCTGGGCGCTGCCGACGAGGCCGGTGAGGGTCAGGGCGCCGGCGGCCACCACGGCCATGGCGGAGCCGAGGAGCGGACGGGTGTGCCGTCTGCGGCGGAGCGGCGCACTGCTTTCCGGGGAACGTTCCACTTGCTGCCTCCGTGGGGGAGTCGGGGGGAAGACGGGGATGTGGGGGAGGGGAGCGGCACGGGGGTGCCGGGGGTGTGGAATCGAGGAACGGTGGCCACCGCTGGGCGCTAAAACTGGTCCAGACCAATCAAGTTGTCAAGACCTCTGGCAGTGATGGCTCACAACGTGCGTGGTGGGAGGGGGTGCGGGCGGCTCGCGACAGGTGCGCGTGGGAGCGCGACCGGGCGGCCCGTGCGACCGCGGCGGACATCCCGAACGGATACCGATCCGATCCCGGGGCGGCGCTCTGGGCCCGGGGGCCCCAATCGGGGCCCAGAGTTCACCTTGGGCCCACCCGCCTCGGAAGGGCCCCGGGAATGAAAGCGCTCACGCGCGCCTGACGTGCGCGGAAGCCGAATGGATCATGAATTGCCTTGGTGGGCACGACTAAGCCGCTGAATCGTACGGAATTTAACAACAAGCCACTTGGGTCGATTTGTCATGCGAACGCCCCGGCGTGAGTGGGTGAGCCCCACCTCACTGGGCCCTGAAGGGTGTTCTCTGCCTCCCCGTACGTGGATAAAGTGCAGAGGTAGGGGTGCCCGAACGAGGAGCACAAGGCAGGACGATTGCGGCCGGCTGTACGCGGCGGCCGGAAGCCGAACGGGGAACAGCGTGCCGACAGCAATAGCAGTGACCAGTGCTGACCTCGTGCTGCCGCCGACCGATCAGCAGACACCCACGGCCGTCGTGCTGCGCGCTCCCGACGAGCAGCCGCTCGAACAGGCCATCAGCGATATGCACATGCTGCTTGAGCAGCACGGATACGTCATCGCGGTCTATCCGGCCAGCATCGCGCCCACGCACGAACGGCGGCTGCACACCATCCGGTCCGTGCTGGAAAGCGACCGTATCGCCCTGCTCAAGGTGGATCTGCCTCCCCTGGGTGTTGCGGTGCTGGTGCGCCAGTTGCGGCAGTTGTCCATCTGCGACTTCAGTGCCGGAGTTGTCGCCTCCGCCGCGCGGCTGCTCTCCCACTACATCTACTCGGGCGCGCTCCTCAACTCGGTCACCAAACTCGACCGGGTGCCCGTCAGCCTGAAGACCCATGCGAAGTCCTGGGTCCCGGGATCCCAGTTCGGAGTAGTCGCCAACCCGACCCCGCAGCTCATCAAGATCGGGAACGGCGACCTCACCGGACCCGAATTCGGCACCCATCTCCTGGTCGCCAAGGGGCAGTTGCAGTCCGACTGGGTGGCGAACACCATCGCACCGGCCTGGCAGGTCCAGGCAGTGCACGACGCCGCCCTGCCCGCGGAATCGCCGCGCTGGTGGGGCACGTCGAAGATGATCGAATTCGCCGCGTTCCTGCCCGACATCTCCCTGATTTATCAGCTGGTTTCCTCGGTGCGCAGGGAGGTCTGCACCTGGTGCGGAAATGAGCTGATCGGCGACCGGTGCGGCCTGTGCTCGGCCCCGCTGAAGCCGCCGGAGAACCAAACGTACGGATCCGGTGTCCTGAACCAGGGAGCACCTATGCGCCAAGGCTCGTAGCCACCGCGGCGCCCGTGCCCCACCGGCGCGCCCGCGGCCCGGGAAACGGCGCGCCGCGCCGTTCCGCCCACGCTCTGCTCCACCCGCTCTGTCCGCTCATCGGCCCACGTCTCCCAACGAGGTTGCTCCGCTCATGAACTCACGGCAACGCCGCGGCGTCATCCTTCTCCTTCTCTCGGTCCTCTGTGCCTTCGGTGCGTTCGCCGGTGTGCTCTCCGTGATCAGTGATGTGAACTCGAAGGTCGGTCCGGAGGTGACTGCCTACCAGGTCAAAAACGACATAGCCCCGTACCGGCCCCTGGACCCGAGTCAGTTCGAGAAGGTCTCGATGCCGAAGCGCTGGCTGTCGAAGAACGCGGTCACCGACCTCTCGGTCCTCAACGGCAAGATCGCCGTCACCAACCTCCGCAAGGGTTCGCTGCTCCAGGACGACATGCTCGTCAAGCGGCCGAAGCTGGAGAACGGCCAGCAGGAGATCGCCATCATGATCGACGCCGCCACCGGCGTCGCCGGCAAGATCCGGCCCGGCAACCTGGTCAACATCTACGCGACCTTCGCGGGCCAGACCGACAAGGACAAGCCGACCTCGCGCGTGATCGTCCCCAACGCCAAGGTCATCGACGTCGGCCAGCTCACCGCGCTGGAGCCCAAGGAGGACGACCGCAGCGGCCCGAAGCAGGCCGTGCCGATCACCTTCGCCCTCGACACCACCGACGCCCAGCGCGTCGCGTACGCCGAGTCCTTCGCAGAACACGTCCGTCTCGCCCTGCTGCCCGACGACAGCCCGACCACGCTCCGTCCGGGCGAGGGCAGCTACAACCTCGACGAAGACAAGAACAAGTGAGGACTGGATGAGCACGCGAATCCTCCCGGCGGTCGGTGACGCCGACGCCGCCCGATCCATCACCACGCTGCTCGCCCAGCTCCCCGACGCGGAGCCGGCCGGGCCGCTGGGTGATTCGACCTCCCTGCTCGACACCCTGGCCCGGCTCGCCTCCGAGTCCCTGGACGAGCTGCCCGAGGTCGTGCTGGTGCACGAGCGGATCGGTCCGGTTCCAGCCCTTGAGCTGATCCGGGAGGTGGCCCTGCGCTTTCCCGCGGTCGGGGTCGTGCTCGTCACCGCCGACGCGAGCCCCGGGCTCTTCTCGGCAGCCATGGACTCCGGCGCCCGCGGCTTGGTCGGCCTGCCCCTCTCGTACGAGGAGCTGGCCCAGCGCGTCCAGGCCGCCGCCGGCTGGTCCGTCGGTGTCCGCCGCCACCTCGGCCAGGGCCCCGAGGTCTTCACGGGGCCCGGCGGCACCGTCGTCACCGTCAGCGGCGCGAAGGGCGGCGTCGGCACCACCGTCACCGCCGTCCAGCTCGCCCTGGCGGCGGCGGCCTCCGGACACTCGGTGGCCCTCGCCGACCTCGACCTCCAGTCGGGGGACGTGGCGTCCTATCTGGACGTGCAGTTCCGCCGTTCCATCGTCGACCTCTCCACCATCCAGGACATCTCGCCCCGCGTGCTCCAGGACGCCCTCTTCATGCACGACAGCGGGCTCGCCCTGCTGCTCGCGCCGGCCGAGGGCGAGCGCGGCGAGGAGGTCAGCGACCGGGTCGTACGCCAGACCATCAGCGCCCTGCGCCACCGCTTCGAGATCGTGATCATCGACTGCGGTACGCAGATGAACTCGGCCAACGCCGCGGCGATCGAGATGGCCGACCGGACCCTGCTCATCACCACCCCGGACGTGATCACCGTCCGGGCGGCCAAGCGCATGGTCCGCCTCTGGGACCGCCTCCAGGTCCGCAAGGCCGAGGAGACGGTCACCGTGATCAACCGCTTCACCCGCAACACGGAGATCCAGCCGCCGCTCGTCGAGAAGATCACCGCCACCAAGGTGGCCCGGATCGCCGTCCCGGCGAACTTCAAGGAGCTCCAGGCCGTCGTCGACGCCGGCCGCATGCAGGACCTGGAGGCCAAATCCACCGTGAAGCAGGCCCTCTGGGGCCTCGCCGGAGATCTCGGTCTGGTGAAGAACGCCGAAGGCGCCGATAAACAGGGCAAGTTCAAGGGAGACCGGGGTTCGGTCGGTGGCCGGCGAGGCCGGTCGAAGTGAACCCCGGAGGACGAAGCGATACGAAGCCGACCGATACGCACACGTGACGTCACCAGCGAAACGATGGGACCGAGGGGGACCGTTGAGCCATGACTCTTCTACGAACGGACCGGCCGCCGACCGCGGCGGACAGCGGTAGCGCGGGCATAGGCCGCGGGACGGGCAGGAAGCGGCGTGACCGGGGGCAGACGGCCGTCGAGTTCGTCGGCACCCTGCCGCTGATCCTGGTCACGCTGGCGCTGCTCTGGCAGGCCGGCATGGTCTGCTACACGTACGTCCTCGCGGGCAACGCGGCGGACAAGGGCGTCAGGGCGGCGTCGGTCACGGACGGCAGCCGGATGTCGGCCTGCCGGCGGGCGGTCCGGGAGGACGTTCCCAGCGCCTGGACCACCCAGGCCACGTGCTACGAGGACCCGTTCACCGGGCTGGTCACCGCCAAGGTCAAGGTGAACGTGCCACTGGTCTTCCCCGGCGCCTTCGATCTGCCCTGGCACGCGACCGGTGAGGCCAAGGCCAAGAACGAGAAGGGTGGAATCTGGTGACGTACGTATGGGAACGACTGGGCACTGCCCGCATCGCGGTCGGCCGCCGCACCCGTGAGCGCGGCCAGGCCGCGATCGAGTACGTGGGGGTCCTGACCCTCCTGCTCGTCGTGGCGATGGCCGTGGTCCAGCTCGGCATCGGCATCTACGCCGCCCAGCAGGCCGGAACGGCGGCCCGCTCGGGTGCGCGCGTGGCATCGGACAAGTACCAGTCATTCCGGGCCGAGCCGGTCGCACGCGCCTCCATGAGCAGCTGGCTCGCGGACGAAGCGACCATCGTCCCGACCGCCGGCTGGGACGACGTGACGGTCCGGGTCACGGTTCCGATCCCCTCCCTCCTGCCGATCTTCGACTTCGGGAGCGTCACGAAGACCGTCACCATGCCCCGTGACTGATCCGCACCACCGCACCACACCAGGGAGTTGACGACATGAGCCTGCGGGCGCGCATCACCAGTCCCGAGCCGACCAGCGGGCTGACCGAGGAGAGCCGGCTGGTCCAGGTCTACCGCGCCAAGCTCCTGGAAGAGATCGACCTCGCCGAGATGTCCGCCCTCGCGGCGGCCGAGCGCAGGGCGCGGCTCGAACGCGTCCTGGGCCACATCATCAGCCGTGAGGGACCCGTTCTCTCCCCGATGGAGCGCGCCCAGCTCATCCGCCGGGTCGTCGACGAGTCCCTCGGACTCGGCATCCTGGAACCCCTGCTCGAAGACGCCTCCATCAGCGAGATCATGGTCAACGGACCGGAGCAGGTCTTTGTGGAGCGCGGCGGGCGCCTGGAACTGCTCCCCATGCGCTTCTCCTCCAACGACCAGCTGATGCAGACCATCGAACGCATCGTCTCCACGGTCAACCGCCGCGTGGACGAGGCGAATCCGATGGTCGACGCGCGTCTCCCGTCCGGCGAGCGTGTCAACGTGATCATCCCGCCGCTGTCGCTCAAGGGCCCGATCCTCACGATCCGGCGGTTCCCCCGGGCGTTCACGCTCCAGGAGATGATCGGCCTCGGCTCGCTCGACGAGCACATGCTGATGCTGCTCGCCGGACTGGTGCGCGCCAAGTTCAACGTCATCGTCTCCGGCGCCACCGGTACCGGGAAGACGACCCTGCTCAACGCCCTGTCCGGACTGATCCCCAACGGCGAGCGCATCGTCACGATCGAGGACTCCGCCGAGCTCCAGCTCCAGCAGTCCCACGTGATCACTCTGGAGAGCCGTCCGGCCAACGTGGAGGGCAAGGGCCAGATCACCATCCGCGACCTGGTCCGCAACTCCCTGCGTATGCGCCCCGACCGCATCATCGTCGGTGAGGTCCGTGGCGGCGAGACGCTCGACATGCTCCAGGCCATGTCCACCGGTCACGACGGCTCGCTCGCCACGGTCCACGCCAACAACGCCGAGGACGCGCTGATGCGTCTGCAGACCCTGGCGTCCATGTCCGAGGTCGAGATCCCGTTCGTCGCGATCCACGACCAGATCAACAGCGCCGTCGACGTGATCGTGCAGCTGACCCGTCACTCCGACGGTTCGCGCCGCATCACCGAGATCGCCGTCGTCGACTCGCACGGCCGGGAGGACTACCGGATCGTCTCGGTCTGCCGGTTCGCCGCGCAGCCGATGGCCTCGGACGGCCGCATCTACGGACAGTTCGAGTACTACCCGCTGCCCCGCAAGATCGCCCAGCGCCTCTACGCGACCAGCGAGGCCATCCCCGCCGCATTCGGCGTCGCCCAGTCGGAGGAGCAGCTCCAGATGCGCAAGTCCGCCGCCTGACCCCGCAGCTCCGCCCCGCACCCTCCCCAGCCCGCCGCTCACCCAGAAGGCCTCGCCCGACATGGATAATCTTCCGCTCCTGACGATCGGCGTGACACTGTTCGCCGGTCTGTTCGCCGTCATAGGCGTCCACATCTTCACCTCGGGCAAAGCTCAGCAACAGGAACTCGTCGACCGGATGTCCCACACGGGACAGCTGACCATCGGCGGCCGCAACCGGCGGTTCCGGGGAGTCGACCGGCGGCTGCGCAAGACGAACCTGGGCAAGCGCATCGAGCGCAAGATCGCGGCCACCGGCCTCGACCTCACCCCCGGCGAGTACTTCGTCTACGTCGTGGCGGCGCTGCTCGCCCTCTACTTCGTGGTCGGCTCGATCTTCGCCCCCTTCTTCGGCCTGCTCGCGGCGTGCATCGGCCTCTGGGGCGGCAACGCCTTCCTGAACTACCAGCGCGCCAAGCGCACCGAGGCCTTCAT
This sequence comes from Streptomyces sp. NPDC057682, assembly GCF_042799575.1. Taxonomy (NCBI): domain Bacteria; kingdom Bacillati; phylum Actinomycetota; class Actinomycetes; order Kitasatosporales; family Streptomycetaceae; genus Streptomyces; species Streptomyces sp. NPDC057682. The sequence goes on from NZ_JBHVIN010000025.1 coordinate 94,781, forward strand.
CAACCAGCTCCCCGAGCTGACCCGGGTACTCGCCAACGCCACCCAGGCCGGTCTGGCGCTCCGTACCGCCATCAGCATGGCCGTGGACGAGCTCGACGACCCGGCCCACGAGGAGCTCCAGAGGGTCGCCGACCGGCTCGCCGTCGGACACTCCCTCGACGACGCGATGAACGAACTGATCGAGCGGCTGCCCTCGCGCGAGCTGACCGTCCTGGTCTCGACCCTCATCCTCTCCAACCGGGCCGGTGGCACCATCGTCTCCTCGCTGCGCAACCTCACGGGAACGCTGGAGGAGCGCAAGGAGACCCGGCGCGAGGTCACCACCCTGCTGTCCCAGGTGAAGGTGACGGCCGTGGCGGTCCCCATCCTGGGTATGGGCTTCCTGCTCATCATCAACGGCATGCGGGCCGGCGCACTCGACGACATGACCGCCGCCACACCCGGGCGGATCGCCGTCCTCGTCGCGGCCGGTCTCTACGCCCTCGGCTTCTTCCTCATCAACCGCATGACTCGCGTCCGCATCTGACGGCCGGAACCCAGAAGGAGAGGACATCATGGATCTTCTGATCGCGGCCGTCTTCGGACTCGCCGTCTACGGAGCCTTCCACGGCATCCGCATGTACCGCGCCGAGGCCAAGCTTCCGGGCGACATCGAGCTGGCCCTGGAGATCGGCTCCACCCGGACCACCGCGGCCGGCGGGCTGGCCGACCGGGTGGGCATGCGCTACGCGCCCCGGGTGCTGTCGATGATGGGACCCAAGCGGGTCGACAAGGTCCGCCGCAAGCTGGACATGGCCGGTAACCCCGGCGGTATGACGGTCGACCGCTACGCAGCGCGCCGCGCCTTCTACGGAGGCCTCGGCGCACTGGCCGCCCTGGCCATGCTCATGAACGGCCAGCTCATCCTGGCGATCATCCTGCTGGTCTACGGGTTCTTCTGGACCGATGCGATCATCCGGTCCGCCATCGGCCGCCGCAAGGACGACATCGACCGCACGCTCCCCGACTTCCTGGACGTCCTCGCGGTCGTCGTGTCGGCCGGTCTCGGCTTCCGCCAGGCCCTGGAGCGCGTCGCCGAGAAGTACCAGGGCCCCTGGGCCGACGAACTGCGCATCACCCTGCGCCAGATGGACATGGGTGTCAGCCGGCGAGAGGCCTTCGACCAGCTCCGCAAGCGCAACGAGTCCGAGCAGGTCTCGATGTTCGTCTCCGCCCTCCAGCAGGGCGAGGAACTCGGCGCCCCCATCGTCGACACACTGATTCAGATCGCCAACGACATGCGCCGCACCGACGCCCAGAACGCCCGGCGGAAGGCGTCGAAGGCCGTTCCCAAGGCGACGCTGATCGTCACCAGTTTCATGCTGCCCGGCACGATGATCCTCATCGCGGTCGGCTTCTACTACGCGGCCGACGTCAACATCGGCGACGTGTTCGGGGGCTGACACACGCGCCCGCGCATGTGCACCCGAACCGACGAGGAGTGAGAGGACCAGATGGGCCCACGACCGACCGGGCCCGCCCTGACAGGCGGCCCCGACGCGCAGACACCGGAGAGCAGCCCCGGCCATGTGCCGGCCCTGCCGATCCAGTTGAACGCGTTGCAGGCGCTGTGCCGCCAGCTGTTCGGCTTCCGGCTCGCCATGACTGCTCTGGCGACGCCCTTCGCCCTGCGCGGGGTCGAGGACGATCTCGGGAAGTGGCTGGTGGGCGCGGCGGTGCTGGTCACCGTCATGGTGTCCTACGTGCTCATGCGCGACTGGGAGCGCTTCGGCCCGATCCTGCTCCGTCACCCCGCGCTGCTGGCCGTCGACATGCTCTTCGGCGCGATGCTGCTGTTCGCCGCGACACCCGGTTCGACCCTCTCGTACGTCACCGTCTGCACCCCGCTGCTCGCCGGTCTGGTCTACGGCTGGCGCGGCGGGGCGATCTTCGCCGTCCTGCAGTCGCTGCTGCTGGCCGCGTCGTACGGTGCCAACCGCGAGGTCGATGCCGAGGTCTCGGCGCTCCTGGTGGTGGGCCTCTGCATCATGGCCGGAGCTGTTGGCGCCTCCCTGCGGGGTCTGCTCCTCAGGTTCGGCGCCGCGTCCCAGGCGCTGACGGAGACCCGGGCGCGGCTGGCCGTCAGTGGCGCGGTCGAGGAGGAGCGCGCCCGTCTCGCCCGTGAGATGCACGACTCCGTGGCCAAGACCCTGCACGGCCTGGCGATGGCGGCCGACGGACTCGCCAGCACCGCCGACCGCATGGACCCCATGACGGTGAAGCACCAGGCGGAACTGGTGGCACGCTCCGCCCGCCGCGCGGCGGCCGAGTCCCGCGAACTCCTCTCCGACCTGCGGCGTGAGTCCGGTCTCGACGGCGGCGTGGACGTCCTGGACGAACTCAGCGCCCGTACGGCCGACTTCGAACGGCGTCACGGGGTCAAGGCCGTCTACCGCCGGATCGGCGACGGCGCCGTCCCCCTCATCCCGCACGCCGTCGCCCGGCACGCCCTCACCATCGCCACCGAGGCCATGGAGAACGCCCAGCGCCACGCCCGGCCCAGCTTTGTCGAGGTCTCGGCGGGGCTGGTCCGCGACGTGGTGCGCATCAGCGTGTACGACGACGGCGACGGCCTGCCCCGGGGCACCTCACTGGACGATCTCCGCAAGGCCGGCCACTTCGGCCTCGTCGGCATGGTCGAACGCGCCGCCTCCATCGGGGCGCGTATCCGCATCGGTCGCGGTAAGGCGGAGCGCGGCACCGAGGTCCGTCTCGATCTGTCGCTCGCCGCGATGAACCTGGCCCCGCCGGCCACCGCACCACCCCCGCCCCTGCTGCCGCAGGTCCCCGGACAGCCCGTGCGGATCGACAACTGAATACGCGTAACCGCTCCAGACCACCCCACAGTCCCCATCCTTGAGAGAGGAGGCCCGCACCATGCCGGACGAGATCTCCCGCAGCTCAGGAGAGCAGTGGACGCAGCAGCCGCATGTCTCGCAGCACACGTCCTCGCACTCCAGCCCGCTCAGCTCGCCCCCCACCGCCGGTGTCCCCGCACCCACCCCTTCAGGCGGTCTCCCGGCCTTCCCCGGCCCGGAAGCCATGCCCGCCGTACAGGCCCTCAGAGTGGTCGTCGCCGACGACAACCCGGTCGTACGAGCCGGTCTGACCGTGCTTCTGCAGGGCCGCGACGACATCGACGTGGTCGCCGAGGCCGGTGACGGCCGGCAGGCCTACGAGATGGCCGTCCAGCACCGGCCCGATGTCGTCCTGCTGGACGTCCGCATGCCCGGCGTCGACGGCATCTCCGCCCTGCCCCATCTGGTGCGGCTGGCCCCGGTGCTGATGATGACGTACAGCCGGGAGAGCGAGATCGTCCACGAGGCCCTGCGCCTGGGCGCGGGCGGCTACCTGGTGCACGGCGAGTTCACCGCCGACCAGCTCGTCGCCGCGGTCCGCGACATCAAGGACGGCCGGGCCCACTTCACCTATTCGGCCAGCAGCGCCCTGCTGGACTCCGTGCGCGGCGGAGGCCTCGGCCAGGACGGCAGACCGCTGCCGGAGGGCCTGGGGACGGCCTTCACCGGGCCCGGCTACCGGCCCGCACCTCAGGGCCATGTATCTGCACCCGCACACGACACGCACGGACCATGGCCGTCTCGCGGGACAACGAATCACCAGGTCGGGGGCGTGCGCGAGGAGTTGGGCGGGCACGGATTCCCGCAAAAGGCTTCGCTTCCGCAATCATCTGTGGCACATTCTTCCCAGGGGGTTCCCGTTGCGGCCCCTCAGGGTGTGCCAGGAGATCTGAGTGAACGGGAGGTGGAAGTGATGGACCTGATCGCGTCGGGCATGACAAATCAGCAGATCGCGGCCACCTGCTTCATCAGTCAGAAGACCGTCAAGAACCACATCAACCGCATCTTCGCCAAGTTGAATGCCGGCAGCCGCGGCGAGGCCATCGCCGTCTGGCACCGCATGTCGTCCGGGGGGTCGACGAGGCATGGCTGAGCACATGATGGGCCCGAAGGCCCAACTGAGGGAGTGGGCCCGGAGTTGGGCCCGCAGGCCCATGCGAGTGGGTGTTGCCCCGGCGTACGTTTCTCATGTCGACAGCGAGACCGGCCAGGAGGAAGCCGGAAGCGCGAACGACACGAAGACTTACGTATCAGCGTCGGCCGACTCCCGGTCGGCCGAACTCGGAGGGGAACACCATGTCGAACATCACCCTGAAGGCCGCCGCCGCCACCCAGACCTACATCAACGGCTGGAAGAACACCGCCGTGGACGCGATCAAGCGCCGCAGCGACAAGGGCCAGGGCGCGATCGAGTACGTCGGCATCACGATCCTCGTGGTGGCCATCGTCGTGGCGCTGCTGCAGACGAACCTCGGCGAGACCATCGCCAGCACCTTCAGCGACAAGATCAACGAGGTCCTCGGCGGGTGATCCGTCGACTGAGGAACGAGGCAGGGCAGGCCGCACCGCTGTACATCACAGCGGTGACGGGCCTGCTCTTCCTTGCGTTGATCTTCTTTGCGTTCGGTGAAGGTGATGTCAAGCGCAACGGCGCCCAGAGCGCGGCCGACTCGGCGGCACTCGCGGCGGCGAAGGAGTCCCGGAGCCTCCTCAAGCTGGACCTGAAGGCGCATGTCATGGACAGGGCCTACTACATCGCGGTGTTCAACGCACCGTTCGTCGGATTCGACGGCTGTGTGAACGCGATGTCGTTCGCCGCTCAGAACGACAGCACGGCTCGGTGTCGGGGGCTGTACGACGGCCGCTGGGGCTACCACGTCGTTGCGAAGTCGAACAAGCGGATGACGGCGAATCTCGTCCCGGGTGTCAAGGGCAAGCGGGCGGAGGCGGAAGCGACCTCCGCGGTCATCAACCGGTGCAAGTTCGTTCCGAACCCGGATCTGACCTCGACCTCGATCGGGACGGTCTTCTGCAAGAGCGGCCTGGTCTGGGTCGTCAGCCCCAAGGACCTCGCCACCATGCCTGACATGACTCAACTCTTCGATGTCCGTCTGGTCGAAGACTGACCACCGAACACACGCAAAGGAATTGGACCGATGGGTAATCCGCACATGAGGACCATGCGCCGTGCCGGGGGTGTCGCTGTGCTGGCGGCCACCCTGGCACTCTCGATGACCGCTTGTGGCAGCGACGACGGGAAGAAGCCGAAGGACGCCGCGTCCCAGGCCTCCAACTCGCCGTCGGACAAGGGCAACGGTGGCGGGGAGACCGTCCCGGACACGAGCACCGTTCTGGTGACGTCCAAGAACGACGCCGGCATCGAGATGGCCATCAATTCCGCCAAGCGCGACAGCGGCGGGTTCCTCACGGTCTCCGGCCAGTTCAAGAACACCTCCTCGAAGACGTTCAGCATCCCGATCGGATGGAACGGCAAGGAGGTGGCGGTCGCGCTGAAGGACCGCTCCCTGGCAGACATGACGCTGGTCGACTCGCAGGGGAAGAAGCGGTACTACGTGCTCAGGGACACGGACAACCGTCCCCTGACTACCACGGGGTACAACGCCTTCTTCAAGGCGGGGGCCACCCTGACGTTCTTCGCCCAGTTCCCGGCCCCGCCGGAGTCCACCACCAAGGTCGACCTGCTCTTCAGCGGGTTCGCCCCCGCACCGATTGAGATCTCCTGATGAGCGCCGTCACCACCGGCGCCCGTCGGGTGTCCGCCCACCTCGCGGTCACGGTTCTGACGGGTGCGCTCGCCTTCGGGGTCATGGGTGCCCCGCAGGCGTTCGCGGACGACAGTCCGTACCCGTCGGCCTCGGCCGAACCGCCGGTCAAGATCGATCCGAACGACTCCGATCTGAAGCTCCCCGAGGGCGCCACGCTCGCTCCCGCCAAGGTGCTCGACATCAAGTCGGTCATCGAGGACATGGGCGGGGAGGAGCGCCGCGAGGACACCAACTCGGACATCAAGTTCGCTCTCCAGGCCGAGGTCCTCTTCGGCAAGGACAGCGCCACACTGAGCGCTGCGGCCAACGGCCGGATCAACGAGATCGCCCAGGAGATCAAGAAGCAGGACGCCAAGAAGGTCCGGGTGTTCGGCTTCACGGACAATCTGGGCTCGTCCGCCCACGGTGACGTCCTCTCCAAGCAGCGTGCCGAGGCCGTGCACGGGGTGCTGCAGAAGGCGCTGTCCGGCAGCGGAATCTCCTTCGAGGTGAAGGGCTACGGCGAGCAGTACCCGATCGCCAGTAACTCCACCGAGGAGAGCCGCAAGAAGAACCGCCGCGTGGAGGTCTCCTTCGCGCGCGCGGAGGGCTCGAAGAGCTGAGCCACCGCTTCAGGCGCCCGGCCCCCGCGAGCTGATCGCGGGGGCCGGGCGTTTTTCTGCCGCGCCGCCGTGGAAGGGTCGTGCCCATGACCGAGAACTGGACCCTCACCGACGGCGGACCGACGGTGCCGGCCGACGAGGCCGTTGCCGAACTGCGCCGCAGGACCGACGCCGGCGCACACGAGTCGTGGTTCACCAGCACGGACGGGCGCAGCCTGGCCTTCGTCACCAACACCGAACGGGCCATGGTGATGCTCCTCGCGGGCGAGGGCGACCCGGGGGAGCACGCCTGCGACCCGGCGGCCGGCGAGGAGTGGAGCGACGGCTTCGTCCTCGCGAACGGCCAGGACGACGAGTACCCCGACACGGACACCGTCCCCGTGGAGGAGGCGCACCGGATCGTCCACCACATCGTCGCCCACGGCCGCCCTCCGGCGGATGCCGCGTGGATCGTGGACCGCTGAGCCCGTACGGGCCCGTTGTCAGTGGCGCGCGCCATCATGAGGTCATGACCGCTGCGCGCCCGTCGACCGATTCCGCCGTCTGGCGGCTCCACCACCACGACCGGGAGATCGCCCGCCTCCGTGTGACCGGTGGCGACATGCCCTGGCTCCACGGCGAGCTGGAGGAACTGCCCGGCTTCGATGCGTTCCGCGAGGTCTTCGTGGCCGAGACACGGGCCGTCGACGAGGAGGACTGGGAGCGCGCCGAAGCCTGCCACGAGGAGATACGCGACGCACTCACCCTGACGTACCCGGACGGCACCCCCGTCGCGGAGTTCCTGCTGCGCATCCACGGCGACGGCACGGCGGGCTGGCGCTGGCACGGCACACGTCGGGCGCAGTCGGAAGGGGGAGCGGCGCCCGCCGACGGCGCCCTGGTCGCCCACGGCGGGAAGGCGGATGTCGATACGGGCGTGGGCACGGGCGCCGGCACGGACGCGGATCCGGGCGTGCGGCTGGTTCGGAACCTCGTCGCTGCCGTTCCCGCCTTCGAGGACCTCTACGAGTCGCATGTGTTCAACGAGGACGGCGTGCTGCCGCACGTCTTCTTCTGGGAGGTCACGCAGGAGACGGTGAAGTCGTTCCTCGGGCTGGACGCCGACGCGCCGGACTGGCGGGCGACGCTGCGGTTCCTGGAGGAGCAGAGCGCGCGGGGGGTGCCGGGAATCGACGAGGTCGTGGTGACGTCGTTCCTGGAGTATCTGCCGTTTCCGGGGCAGCCGGGGCACGCGATCGTGGGGGAGCTGGGGCCGGTGATGGCGGCCGCGTTCGCGAAGGTGCGGTCCGCGGGGTAGGGGTCTTGCGTTCGGACCGTGCTGGGCTCGCGCGAAGGTTTCCGGGCGGGGAACGGGGAGGGGATGTCCGGCGCCCTGGTCGGGGGCGCCGGACACCCCTCGTGCGTGCGGGGTTGGTGGACCCCCCTGCAGTCCACCACTCCCGCCGCCGCTCGTGCCGGAAGGAGTTCCGGCCGGAACGGACGTGCGGTGGGTCAGGCGACGAGGCGGCTCCAGGTGCGGGCGTCGACGACGCCGTCGGCGGGCAGGGAGCGGGTGGTCTGGAAACGGGTGACGTTCGTCCGGGTGCCGGGGCCGAAGTCGCCGTCGGTGTCGGTGGGGATGCCGTGGGCGGTGAGCTGGAGTTGGAGGGCCTCGACGGCGGTGCCGGAGTCGCCCTGGCGGGCGGGGGCGGCGAGCTGGTTCCAGGTCTGGAGGCCGGCGACACCGTCGGGTGTGGCGTGTTCCGCGTCCTGGAAGGCGTACACCGCGGCCTCGGTCGAGGGGCCGTAGTCGCCGTCCGCCGTGAGGGCGGCGCCGCGGGCGTTGAGGAGGAGCTGGAGGGTGCGGACGCCTTCGCCGTCGGCCCCGGAGGACAGGACCGGCCAGAGCGGCGGGGTCGGGTCGCCGCCGATCCTGGCGGCGACGTCCTGGCGGAGCTGGGGCAGCAGGGCGTAGAGGCGGTCCCCGGGGCACAGGGTGCTGTTGAAGTCGCGGTGCCCGTAGATCTGGTACGCGGGCAGACCGTACTGACGGCACACCAGCTCACACAGGTCCACGAGCGCGGCGTACTGCACCCCGCGCGGGTCGACCGTGGAGTAGGTGCCCTCGTTCTCGATGCCGATGGCCACCGTGTTCTGCCCGGTGCAGTGTGCCGACTCCACCTGCCGGGTCCCGGCGGTCAGGGCGGCGAGGCTGCCGTGCCGGCCCTCCATCACGTACGCGCCCCGGCTGATCGTGAAGTGCTGGCCCGTGTCGGTCCACTTCTCCACGTCCAGCTGGTACGCCTGCATGGACCGGGCCAGTTCGAAGGCGTGGGCCTGCGAGTAGTCCGTGACGTTCGGGTCCGCTGTGTGGTGGACGATGATCTTCTGCGGCGGGGTGGGGAGCAGATTGACCGGGCTGCTCGGCGGCCTCGCGCCCCAGGTCGCGCAGTCCGCGATCACCGGACCGGACGCGGCGCGCGCCCGGTCCGGTGCCACGAACGGCAGCAGGACCGCGGCCCCCGCCGCGAATGTTCCGGTGAGGACGGTGCGGCGGCGCGGACCGGGTCCGGGGCGTGCGTGCGCGGTCATGGCGGAGCTCCCTTTCGGGCGTGGCGAACGGGACGGCGGACAGGTCGGCGAGCGGGTCCGGGGCGGTGCGGGCGACGGTGCCCGGCGGGTTCCGGGCGACGGTGCCCGGCCTCCCTCTCCGCCGTAGCCGCCCGGAGCCGCCCGAGCCACCCGGAGCCGTCCGAGCCACCCGAAACCGGCCACGGAAACGAAGGAGCGGGCGGGGGAGCGAGCGGACGGGCGCATGGTTCCGGTGCGCGACGTTGCGGCGGAGGAGGCGGAGGAGGCGGAGGAGGCGGAGAAAGCGGAGGGTGCGGAGGTGCGTGGCCCCGGGTGCGCCGCACGGCGCGGCGGCCGGGCCGACTCCCTGAAATCTACCGACCGTTCTCCGGGCTTCCGGGCCATCCGCCGTCCCGGGTGACCGGGGAGCCGTCCCGGGTTCGTCTGGGACGCCTCTGGGACGGGCCCTCCCGCTGCCCTGACCTGCGCAGACGCGGGCGGCCCGGTGACGCGCACGAGGCGGGCCCCGCGGTCCCTCCCGGGAACCGCGGGGCCCACCCCTCGTACATACGATCTCCGTGCGGGCCCCGTACAGGGCCCGTGCGGGCGTCTACAGCAGGTTGTACGCCTGGAAGCCGTGCCCGATCTGGACCGGGCTCTTGAACACGGCCGGCGCGTTGCCCGTGCCCGAGTACCGGAACAGGTCGCCGTTCGGCTTGCGGGCGACCAGGTCCGTCTTGCCGTCCGAGTCCATGTCACCGATCGACAGGAGGCGGTCGTACACGTTCCAGCCGCCGCCGATGCGCTCACGGGTGGCGAACGGGGCCTTGTAGTCGCCGGTGCCCTTGTACAGCCACAGGACGCCGGACCCGTCCCGCGCGACGATGTCGGCCTTGCCGTCCCCGGTCAGGTCCGCCTGGCCGGCGAGCTGCGTGTACTGGCCCCAGCCGCCGCCGATCCGCTGGCGGGTGGTCAGCGTGCCGTCCGGGTAGCCGAGGTAGCCCCAGAGCACACCGTCCTTGTCCAGACCGATCAGGTCGGCCTCGGGAGCCCCGCCGAGGTTGCCCGGCGAGAGGACCGTCGTGTAGATGTTCCAGCCCTTGCCGACCTGCTTCGTGTACGCCTGGAGGTCGTCGTCGATCCAGGTGTAGTGCAGGGTGCCGTCCTTGCGCAGGTTCCAGGTCCCGTCGCTGTAGCCGTCCTTGTCGTTGTCGACGTCGATGGACCCGGCGGCGAAGTCGTAGTTCACCCCCACGTCGTACTGCGGCTCGAAGCCGCCCTGCCGGTCCGAGAAGTACAGGAAGAGATTGCCCGTCTGCTTGTGGACGGCCGTCATCGGGAAGGTCGGCGTCGCCACGACGGGTCCGTCGGCGGCCTGCGGGGCCGCGCTCGCGGCGGACCGGCCGTCCGCGCCGTTCTGCGCGGCCGCTCCGGCCCGCGCGCGGTCGGCGGCCGACGGGTCGTCCGAGGCGGTGGCCGTGCCGGCGGTGGTGGCCAGCGCCACCGTGAGGGCGGTCGTGGCGAGCGTGCCTCTCAGCGCACGCCTGCGTCGACTACTGATCATGAAGAGGTCCCCCCTGGGATGTGGCCTGTGGGAAACACTGATCCGCTCAACAGGGCGAGTGTTTCCCGCCGTTGATCAACACCCTCTCACGGCCCTCTGACACCCGGACGGGGGGCTGCCGGGGATCACGGGGTCCGGGGCCGCCCCGACAGGACCGCGCGCAGGTCCGCCAGCTCGGACTCCGTCGCGCCGTGCGCCAGCAGCCAGTCCGGTACGGATCCGTGGTGGCTGCGGATCCACAGCAGCGCGTGGAACAGATGCGTCGCGGCGACGGGCAGCGCGCCGTGACCGGGCCGGGGCGAACCGCCCCCGGGCCGTTCGCCCGCCACCAACCCGTTGACGGCCAAAGGCTGTTCACCCGCCACCGGCCCGCCGACCGCCGAATGCGCCCAAGTCCCCAGCCCCAGGGCCTCGTTCGAGCGGAGGAAGTCCTCGGTGACCTCTGCCTCGGAGGCGCCGAGCAGCGTCTGGAGCACGGCGACGGTCAGGCCGGTCCTGTCCTTGCCCGAGGCGCAGTGGACGAGTACGGGCACGGCCCCGGGGGCGGTGATCGCGCGGATCACCGCGACCGTGGAGCGTCCGGCCCGGCCGGCCATCGCCGGGTACAGCTCCCGCTGCTCCGCGGGCCACCGCCGCTCCACGAAGACCGGGGCGCGGCGGTACGTGAAGCCGAGCCCGTCCCGTACGTCCGGGGCCGCCGCGACCTCCGGCGTACTGCGGAGATCGATCACCGTGCGCAGCCCCAGCTCCCCGAGCCGCTCCGCGCCCCGCGCGGTCAGCGCGTCCAGCGCCCCCGAGCGGTACAGGATCCCGGGCCGCAGCTCACCGACCCCGCCCGCGTCGCGGAGGTTCCGGACGCCGGGCACGTCGATCGGGGTGCCGGGACCGCCGGAGACGGGCGGGCGGGGCGGGGGTGCGGGGGCGGTGCCTTCGGTCGGTGTGCTCACCGGACGAAGGGTACGACCCGGACCGGACCCCGCCCGGACCCCGCCCGGACCCCGCCCGGACCCGGCCCGGACCCCGCCCGGATGCGGGACGGGCGCGGGGGCGCGGCTCAGGAGCCCGTGGTGCCGTCGATGGTCTCCCGGATGATGTCGAGGTGCCCGTTGTGCCGGGCGGTCTCCTCGATCAGGTGGAGCAGGATCCAGCGCAGATCGGGGTGGCGGCCGTCGCTGCGGGGCTGCTGGGCCGGGGTGTCCAGATCGTGGGAGGCGACGAGCGCGCGGTAGCGGGTGCTCTGCTCCTCGTACTCCGCGAGGACCCGGGCCAGCGGCATGTCGACCGCGATCCGCATCTCGCGGTCGGGGTCCTCGTCGGTCCAGGGCCCCTCGTCCTCGCCGCCGAGGAAGACGACCTCGAACCAGAAGTACTCGACCCAGCGGAGGTGGTTCACGATTCCGGCGAGGGTCATCAGGGGCGAGCCCGGGAGCGGGGCGCGGACCGCGTCCTCCTGGGAGAGCCCTTCGCACTTGGCCAGGGCGGTGGCGCGCGTGTAGTCGAGGAAGGTGGTCAGCTGGGTGCGTTCGTCCCAGGCGGAAGGTGCGTCAGTACGTGTCATCGCCGTACACCCTGACGGTGCGGCGCGCCGCTGTCCACGGCTTATCCGCGGGCCGGGCCCGGCCCGCGGAGCGGAGGGGCGCGTCCCGCATTGGGGTCCGGGCGTGGGCCCGTGGGCCCACGCACCACGCCGCGCCGCTCATTACGCTCATGACGACCGAACGTGAACCTCTCGCTACGCCACCGGAAGGCGGCCGTACGAGGGCGGGCGCGTGCACAAGGATCTTCACGCTCTACCTGACCAGCAGGGCGGCCCAGTCCCCTCCGGCATGTGCCCGGAAGGATCGGTGCGTCCGCACTTTCTTCGCGAGGGACGTGTCGATGAGTGACGGATTCTTCTCCTCCTACCATCTGGGCTGGAGCCGCCCCGACGCCGAGTCGCTGCTCGGCGATCTGGAGTCGGCGGGCGTACGGCCCGACCACCCGGTCACCCGGCGCATCACCCTCGTCGGCACCGGCGCCCAGCACACCGGAACCCAGTCCTGGGTCACCCGCGACCAACTCGTCCTGCTGGCCGGTCTGCAACGGCTGGACCGGGTCGACTTCCTGCTCTGGCTGCGCACCGGGGCCGGCATACCCACCCGGGTCCGCCGCACCGACACCGGCACGGTCGCGCTCTGCTTCTCCCTCTCCCGGCTGAGCCGCGACGAGGGGGAGACCGTCGTCCGCGCCGCACGGGAAGCCGTGGGCCGGGCGTCGGTGCTCTGCGTCGGATTCGTCGTCGACCGCGAGGGGGCCTCGGCGGCGACCGACTGGCAGGGGTTCATCGAGAAGGGCACGGTCTACTTCGACCACTGGCCGGACACCCTTGCGGTGCGGCCCGAAGTAGCCGCCGTGCAGCCCCAGTTGACCGGGGTCGGTTCGTTCCCGCAGTCGCCCTGGGTGGTGTACGGGAGCGACGTGCCCAACCGGTGACGCCCGTCCTCCGTCTGTCTCCTCCCTGGCAGGACCGGGGAGGAAGCAGACGGAGGACGGGCCGGAGCAGTGCTTTCCCGCGTCAGGCGAACCGTGTCGAGCGAACCGCGGCACGCGACACGTCACACGGGGCTGGGTTCCGGGCGAACCGCGTCACGCGACCCCGGCGACGGCCAGCGCCGCGAGGACCCCGGTGGCCACGCTGATCCCGCCGATGTAGTCCGCGGCACCCGCTCCGCCGTCCCGCCACGAGTACGGGGCCGCGTGCGGCGACACCGTGTCCGTGTCGTCCATGAGCCCGTCCACCGCGAGACCGATCGCCGCCCCGGTGGCCAGCGCGACGACCGGCATCAGCACGCCCTCCGAGCCCGAGGCGTGCGACTGCGTCGCATAGAGGTAGACGAGGGCGCCCACGGGGGCGCCGAGGGCGGCCGACAGGTGCAGGGCACGCGAGGCGCGCTGCTCGTAGGGCAGGACGCGGGCGGCGGCCAGCACCGCGAGCACCGTGGCGAGCACGACGGGGACGTGCTCCAGGGCCAGGCGCCAGGTGAAGTCGTCGAGGCGTTCGTCGCTGGCCAGCAGGTCGACGAGCCCCCGGGAGATCACGTATCCGGCGATCACGTAGACGAGGACCCCGGTGATCCAGCTTCGGGCCAGCGCCAGCGCGGAGCCGGCCCCGCCCCCGCCCGGTCTGCCCGTCCGGCCGGGACCGTGCCCCGGGGGTACCTGCCCCGCGCTTCCGCTTCCCCAGCCGCTGCCACCGCTCACGGTGCTTCCTCCCTCTGCGACGCCGTCCCGACGGCTTCCGTTGCGCTGCCGTTTCTCGGGTGTGGCGTGAGCGTACGGCCGGTCCGGTGCCCCTGACCTGGGCCCGGGGCCCCAACCTCGGGCCCAGCCTGGCCCCGGGAGCCCCCCTGTGCCCCCGGGACACAGACGTGGCGCCCGCGAGCCCCCGCCCCCCGCCGCATCCCGCCCCCTCCGCATCCCGCGCCTTCCGCATCCGCCCGCCGGCCCCCGTGCGGCGGCAGACATAATCGGCCGTATGCCCGCCGACCCGTCCACCCGGACCGCCCCCGTCCTGCCCCGGCCGAGGCGGGACGGGGAGAGACCGGTCCGGGGGCGGTTCGCCGCCGCGCTCGCCTCCGCCGCACCCGCGCTCGCCGCGTACGCCGCCGTGCGGGTCGTCGGGCTGGCCGTGCTGTGGGCGGCCGCCGAGGCGTCCGGCAAGGACGCGGCGCATGTGCTCGCGGAGCGCTGGGACTCCGTCTGGTACCAGCGGGTCGCCGCGCACGGTTACGGGTACACCGTCGTCCTCCCGGACGGTGGCATCCACTCCGACCTGGCGTTCTTTCCGCTGCTCCCGGCCCTTGAACGGGGCATCGCCGCCGTGACCCCGCTCGGTCTCGCGGGCGCCGGACTCCTCGTCGCCTGGACCGCCGCGCTCGCCGCCGCATGGGGGATCCACGCCGTGGGGGCGCGGCTGGCCGGGCGGCGTGCCGGGGTGGTGCTGGCGGCGCTCTGGGGGGCGGGCCCGACGGCGTTCGTGCAGTCGATGGCGTACACGGAGACGCTGTTCACCGCGCTCGCCGCCTGGTCGCTGTACGCCGTGCTGACCCGGCGGTGGATCACGGCCGGTGTCCTGTGCGTGCTCGCCGGGCTGACCCGCCCGTCGGCCGCCGCCCTGATCGCCGCCCTCGTGGTCACCGCCGTCGTCGTCCTCGTCCGCGACCACCGGGTCCGATCCGGCGACCGGCCACCGGCCGTCACCGACGACGCCCCCGTACGCGACCACCGGTCCGCCGGCCCGGACGGGCTGCTGCGGCGCAACGGGCGGATGCTCGCCGGGGCGGCCCTCGCCCCGCTGGGCTGGCTGGCGTACGTGGTGTTCGTCGCCGTGCGCGAGGGGGACCCGTTCGCGTACTTCGACGTCCAGGCGCAGTGGGGCAACAGCATCGACGGCGGGGCCGCGCTGGCCGCGTTCGTCCTCGGACTGCCGTGGCCCGCCACGCTCGGGCTGTGCGCGGCGCTGGCCGCGCTGGGGTGGCTGGTGAGCCTGTGCGTACGGCAGCGCCAGCCGCTGCCCGTCCTCGTGTACACCGTCGCGATCGTCGTCGTTTCGCTGATCGGCTCCGGCTACTTCGGCTCCCGGCCCCGGCTGATGATGCCCGCCTTCCCGCTGTTCCTGCCGCCCGCCCTCGCCCTGCTGCGGCTGCGCTCCACCGCCCGCACGGCGGCCGCCCTTGCGGTGATCGCCGCCGCGTCGGCGGCGTACGGGGCGTGGACGCTCCTCGGCTCCGGGCCGCCCTGAGGCGTCTTCCGAAAGGCCCCGGCCGCGACCGCTCGCCGCGAAGGGTTGGGCCCGTGGGCCCAAGCGCCCGGCGGCTCCGGGTTGTTACCGTGCGGTGTCCGTGGGTGGGGGAACAGCGTCGGCGGGGAACCGCCGCCGGTCAGGAGCGGTCAGTGATGAAGGCACGTACGGCAGCCATGGCGGCCACCACGGCAGTGCTCTGCCTCGCGGCCACCGCCTGCGGTCCGGACGACAAGCCGTCCGGGAAGGACGGCGACAAGGCGGCCGGGACGAGCGCGCCGGCCTCCTCGCCCGCCACCGCCTCCTCGCCCGCGGCCGCCCCGTCACCCACCTCGACGCCCACCAGCAGCGGCAAGGTCCTCGACAAGGCCGGACTCGCCGCGGCGGCGCTCACCACCGGCGAGGCCGGCACGTACGAGGTCACCCCCATGCAGGGCGGCGACGAGACCGGCACCGAGCGCTCCGAGAAGAAGGAGTGCCGGCCGCTCGTCGCCGTGATCAACGGAGCACCCGAGCCCGCCCCGGCGGCCACCGTCTTCCGGACCGTCATGGACAAGGCGGAGGAGGGCAAGGACGACCAGACCGTCGTCACCGAGATCCTCACCTCGCACCCCAGGGACGGGGCGCGGCAGCTCATGCGCGACGTCCGGGACGCGGTCCGGGCCTGTGCGGGCGGCTTCCGTACGTCGGGCGAGGACGGCCCGTCCACGTACAGCGAGGTCAAGCAGCTCCCGCTCGCCCCGGCGGGCCAGGAGAGCATCGCCTATCAGGTGACCGGCAGCATCGAGGGGGACAAGGTGCCGCTGGTCTTCCAGCTGGTGCGGACCGGTTCCACCGTCGTCACGTTCTACGTCGCCGACTTCATCGGCGGCAGGACCCCCGAGCTCCCGGCCGATCTGGTCGCCGCCCAGGCCGCCAAACTGCCCTGAGCCCGCGTCCCGGCCGCCCGGATCCGGGCGGTCCGCCGCACGGCGGACGCCCCGTGAACCCCACGCGGCTGCGGCCCGGCACCCCCCGATTCCGGGGTGCCGGGCCGCAGCCGTGTCCGCGTGCCGGTGCGGCGGAGTCAGCCGTCCGCCGCGGCAGGTGACACCTCGGCCGCCAGCGCCGTCCCCGCCTCGTCGTACAGCTCGCGCCAGCGCCGCTCGTCCGCCGCGTTGCCGACCCGGATGCCGAAGGTCCAGGTCGGGTCGAGGAACAGGGTGTGGCCGCCCTCGAAGTCCAGGGCGAGACAGGTGCAGACCCCGGGGGCGGCGCCCGGTGCGCGGTAGACCCGCAGCGCGGTGCAGCGCAGTTCGTCCCGGCCGTCGCCGAAGAGCTGCTCCCCGCACCGGGTGACGACGACCTCGTCCTCCGCGTCCGCGAGCAGTTCGACGTCGCTCCAGTCGAAACCGTCCGCCGCCTCGGCCTCCAGCCGGTCGAACTGGCCGGCCGACGCGAACCGCAGCAGCCCCTCGTCCAGCCGCAGCCAGACGACGAGCGGCTGCGGCCGGACCTCGGGAACGTCGTCGTCCCGGTCCAGGAACCCCGGGACGAGGACGTCGCGGACGGGGTGGTCGCGCAGTGCCTCCTCGGCCGTACGCCAGCCGCTCATGTCCGCTCTCCCGCTTCCGCCGCACACCGTGCCCGCCCGGGGGCGGGGCTACGGCGTGGGCACCTTCTTGGTGATCTGAATGCCGGTGTCCATGCCCTCGCCGCTCTTGAGAGCGGTCCAGAAGTCACCGTTCTCCTTGAGGACGACGGTCACGCCCTTGCCACGATAGATCAGCCCCTCGGGCTCGCCCTTCTTCAACGTGCCCTTGCCGACCAGCTGGAAGTCGCCCCGCTTGATCGCGTCCGCGATGTCCTGACGGAACCGCGGGCCGTCCTCCTTGAGCTTCTTGTACTTCGTGCCCAGCGCGTCCTCGATCAGCTTCTTGTGCCGCTGGAAGTGGTCCTTGAACTTCTTCGGGTCCCCTTCGCCGACCTTCGGCTCCTTCGCCGCCTTGACCTCGTCCGGCGACATGTCGCAGTCGTTGTTGTGGACGAGTGCGTTCGCCCGGCCGATGCCCACGTAATAGGTGTGGATGCCGTCGACGGTGAGGTCGTACGTGGTCTGCCGCTGGGTGTACCGGGTGATGCCGGTGACCGTCAGCGTGCCGCCCGTCTCGGTGCGCAGGGCGTCCCCGCGGACCAGGTCGCCCGCGTCCGTCCAGCCGGCGTCGCCCTTGACCCAGAAGGGGTGGGTGTCCGTGGCGGTGAGCCGGGCCGGGACACCGCCGGCGAGCACGGTGAGCCGGGTGAAGTGCTTGTCGTCGTACGTGGTGATGGACCGTTCGACTCGGCGCGCCACCGTCCGTCCGCTCACCGGATCGGTCGCGATCACCCGGTCGCCGGGGCGGACCGCCTCGATGGCACGGGTACGGCCGTCGGCCAGCAGGACCCGGGTGCCGGCGAGGAAGCTGTGCTTGACCGCGCAGGTGGTCGGCTTCTTCTCGTCGGGCTTCTTCTCGTCCGGCTTCTTGGGTTTCTTGACGTCGTCGAGTTTCTTGCCGGCGTCTTCGAGGGCCTTCTCGGCGTCCTTGACTTTCTTTCTGCTCTTGATGAGGCCCTTGAGGCCGTCGTAGAGGTCGCCGCCGTGTTTCTTGAGCGACTGGATGAGCTTGTAGGCCTTCTTCCACTTCCAGGGCGCCCCGTACTTCGCGGCGAGTTTCCCGACCGCGCCGCCGATGAGGCTCAGCAGGATGTTCACGAGGGTTTCGGTGCAGGCGCCCATGTCGCCCTTGGTGATGCAGTCCAGCGCGTCCGTGATCCCCAGCTCGTCGGCGAGGATCTTCGCCAGCTCCTTGGCCGCTTCGAGGGCCTTGTCGCCGTTGGACTTCTCCTCGGCCTGGGCGTCCTGGAGGTCCTTGAGCGCCTGGTCGTAGGCGATCTGCTCGGGTGATTTGGCGGACCCGTCGGGGTTCGTGTCCGAGGCGGGATCGCCCTGGCCGGGGCCGTTGTTCCCGCCGGCCTCGTCGCCGCCCCCGCCACCGCAGTTCCCGCCGCCGGTGACCTTGCAGATCTCGACCCCGAACTTCTTCGCGAGATCGGGGCCGACACCGGTGGCCATCAGGGCGCCGACGATCGCGACGACGACCAGGGTCAGGCCGACGTACTCCAGAGCACCCTGGCCCCGGTCCCGGCGCCCGCGCAGCCGCGCGCCCGGCAACCGCACACTGGTGCGCGGCACCCCGCGCCGGACCCGGCGACGCAACTCCCCCATGAATGGCATGGTTTCGACCCTACGGGGCCATGGGCGCGGCGTCTTGGGCCCAGGGTCCCAACCCCGCGCCCCGTCCACCGGGCCCGCGCGGGGCCCCCGTTCAGCCGTTCTGCTCGATCCGCACCCGTGTGCCGGGCCGCAGCCCCCAGGCCGCCATCGCACCGGCCTCCGACTCGATCACGTGGCGGGCGCGCAGCCGGGGGAGCCCCAGCCGGCCGGGCTTCATCGTGTGCACGGCCACCACGGTGAACTTCCGGTCCAGATACGCCACATCGATCGTGAACCGCATGCGGAAGGAGTGCACGCTCCCGCACGGGGTGATCATCAGCGCCCCGTCCACCCCGTCCTGCCCGAGCAGCCCCCGGGCCCGGTGCCGGTACGAGGCCGCGATCCTCAGCGGCACCTCCGTTTCCCGGTCCCCGTCCGTGATCGTCAGCGTTCCTGTTCCATTGCGCCATCGAGCCATGGCCATGACGGTAGCGCCACGTGACGGCCTCTGGGCCCGTATCGGCCCGCAGTGGGCCCCAGGGCCCATGACCCGTATCCGCGTGCGCCCTAGGGTCGATGACGTGTACGCCATCCTGATCGGGGTCGCCGCCCTCTGGGGGGCCGCGACCGGACTGCTGGTCCCGCGCGCCGCCTACCGGTTCTCCGTCGAACCGGAGGAGGCACGGCGGGACACCTGCCCCGCCGGCCACGCCCTCACCGGGCCCGCCGGGGGCTGGCTGGGCTCCACCCGCTGCGCCACCTGCGCCGAGGTGGGCGCGGCCATCGCCGTACGCACCACCGCCGCCGCCCCCGCACCGGACGTGCCCGCCGCCGGGGAACCGGCCGGGGACGCCGAAGCGGCTCCCGAGGACGCGGACGGGACACCCGAGGCCCCCCGCCGCGACGGCCGCTACGCCCCGCGCCTCCTCGCGCCCGTCGTCACCGCCCTCGGCTGCGCCGCCCTCGCCGCGGCCACCGGCACCCGCCCCGAACTCGCCGTCTGGCTGCTGCTCGCGCCCGTCGGCGTCCTCCTGGCGTCCATCGACCGACGCGTCCACCGGCTGCCCGACCAGCTGACCCTGCCGGCCGCGGCCGCCGCCGCCGTCCTCCTGGGCGCCGCCGCCCTGCTGCCCGAGCACGCGGGCAGCTGGCTCTCCGCGCTCCTCGGCGGAGCCTCCCTCGGCGCCTTCTACTTCGTCCTCTTCCTCATCAACCCGAACGGCATGGGCTTCGGCGACGTCAAACTCGCCCTCTCGCTGGGCGTCGCGCTCGGCTGGTACGGCTGGGCGGTCGTGTTCGCCGGCGGGTTCGCCGGGTTCCTGTTCGGCGCGCTGTACGGGCTGGTGCTCGTGATCATGCGGCGCGCCGGGCGCAAGACCGGCATCCCGTTCGGCCCGTTCATGATCGCGGGTGCGCTGCTCGGCCTGCTCTTCGGCGCACTCGCCGCCTGACGGCCGGTCCCGCGCCGCCGCGAAACGCGGTCGCGGGCGTCCGCGCCCGGCTGCGACGATGCGGCGTATGACCGACAGCCCCGACGCCTCCCGCCCCGCACGGACCGCCCTGACCCCGGACAGCAGGGAACGCTTCGAGACCCTGGTCGCCGAGGCCGACGCCGTCTCCGTGGCCGGGTGGGACTTCTCCTGGCTCGACGGGCGGGCCACCGAGGAACGCCCCTCCTGGGGCTACGCCCGCGCCATGGCCGAACGTCTCGGCCGGGCGCACGCCGCGCTCGACATCCAGACCGGGGGCGGCGAGGTGCTGGCCTCCGCGCCGAAGCTGGCGCCGCTGACCGTCGCCACCGAGGGCTGGCCGCCCAACGTCGCCCGCGCCACCGCCCTCCTGCACCCCCGTGGCGCCGTCGTCGTCGCCGACACCGACGAACCCCCGCTGCCCTTCGGCGACAACGCCTTCGACCTCGTGGTGAGCCGCCACCCCGTCACCACCTGGTGGTCCGAGATCGCCCGCGTCCTGACCCCCGGCGGCACCTACTTCTCCCAGCAGGTCGGCCCGGCCAGCGTCTTCGAACTCGTCGAGTTCTTCCTCGGGCCGCAGCCGCCCGAAGTACGGGGCCGTCGCGACCCGGAAGAGGCCCGCGCCGCCGCCGAGGCCGCCGGCCTCGAAGTCGTCGATCTGCAGCTGGAGCGGCTGCGCACCGAGTTCCTCGACATCGGGGCCGTCGTCTACTTCCTGCGCAAGGTGATCTGGATGGTGCCCGGCTTCACCGTCGACGCCCACCGCGACCGGCTGGAGGCCCTGCACCACCGCATCGAGACCGAGGGGCCGTTCGTCGCCCACACCACCCGCTTCCTCATCGAGGCCCGCCGGCCGGGGCGGACCGGCGTCCCTGGGAAAACCCGCACCACCGAGTGAGCGGGCGCGCCCCTCCCCGGGCCCGAAGAGTGGCACCCTGGTCCCCAGGGGAGGGAGCGCGCGATGACGGACGGCAACGGCGGGGAAGCGGTACGCGGCGCGAGGCAGGGCGGCTCCGAATGGCTCGCGGGGGCCCGGATCGTCGGTGTGCTCGGCATCTTCTACCGGCCCGAAGGGCCCATGGGCGAGCCCGAGGCGGTCGCCTTCCTGCTCCTGGACGGCCAGTCCGTGCTGCTGACCTGCGCCTCCGACGGCAGCCTGCACATCGGCGCCGGCACCTGGCCCGACCTGCCCGCCTGGTGCGTGCCGGCCGCCCAGTGGACGTACGCCCCCCTGGCCTCGCTGACCCCTCCGCCCGACGGCGGCTGGACCGTGCTGCGCACCGAGGAGCGCGCGGACGCGTGGGGCGCGGTCCAGGAGGCCGTCATCCACTGCGAGGGCGGCCGGTTCGTGGTGACGGGCGGCGACACGGTCTCCCTCCGCTTCACCCGGGGCCACCGGGGCGCACCCGCCACGAACTGACCGGGAGCCACGCCTACGCGTGCGGCCCCACCGTCACGGCCCCCAGCGTCAGCTCCGGCCGGGCCTCGCCCACCTCGCCCACCCGGGCCACCTGCTCGTCCAGCTCCCGGAGCCGGCCGCCCGTCAGCGGGGACAGCGGCTCCACCGTCACCGCGAGCCGCCGCCCCGAGCGGCGCTGGTGCCACACCCCGGCCACCACGCCGTCGACCAGCAGCACCGGGAAGTTCCCCGCCTGACCGCCCGCCAGCGCCCGTTCGTACGCGGCCCCCGGGTAGAGCCGGGCGCGCGGCTGCGAGGCGATGACGAACGCGTCGAAGTAGGGGAGCAGCCGCACCCCGCGCACCGGCTCTTCGGGAAACGCGGTGTCGCCCGCCACCACCCACGCCGCCGTGCCGTCCTCGTGGACGACCTCCTCGGCCTCCCCGGCCGCCGCCGCCCGGTCGAAGACCTCGGCGGCCCAGCGGTTCGGCGCGGCGAGCCAGCGGGCGAAGTCCTGCGGGGCGGCGGGCCCGTACGCGTACAGATAGCGGCGCACGAGCGCGGCCACGCCCGCCGGTCCGTCCAGCGGGGTGACGTCGGGGCGGGTGTAGGTGACCTTGCGGCCGCGGTCCGGGCCGAAGCAGAGCAGCCCCCGGTGGGACGCCAGATGGGTCACCTGCCGCCAGCGCGGCCACATCGTCCCGAAGGCGGGCATCACCTCTTCGCCCGCCCACGCCCCCGCCCGCTCCACCACCGCGTCCGTCAGCTCGTCCACCGTCAGCTCCGCACCCGTCAGCGCGTCACCGATCGCGGCGAGCACGGTCTCCGTCTCCCGCGGACTCATCCGGACGCCCTCCGGCTGACCGCCGAGCCCCGCCGGAAGGGCGGACAGGGCGCCCGTCCACATCGGGAGATCGGCCGCCGCGACCAGATGCACGGTGCCGCGCGGCCCGAAGGTCTTCACCAGGGTGCGGTCCGTCCACAGCGCCGCCCGTACACCGGCCCGGGTCAGCCCGCGCCCGCGCAGTCCCACGGACAGTTCGGCGGCCGACAGGATCTGGGCCTGCGCGGCGGGCATCACCGCGACGATCCCGTCCGGTCCGGCCGTCAGCGGGTCCGTCAGCCCCTGACGGGCCATCCGGCGGGCGTTCGCCCCGTTCCAGGACACGGTGGTGCGGCGTGGAGTCATAACCGGGAACGTACCGGCACGCGGAATGTGCACATCCTGTGTACGTCCTGGGAGCGGATCGGGCGTCAATACGGCGCCCGGGGACGTCCGTGCAGTTCGGAGGGGTGCGGAAGGCCGGATTCTGTGTCCGCAGCGCAGTCCCGCACATTCGGAGAGTAATTATTTCGCGCCGTGGCACGCAGCATCACTTACGAAGGGTTATGGTGGAAACCCCCCCTCGGGCCGGTCCGTAACCCCCCCCACGGACCGGCCCGTTTTTTGTGCCCTAACTCCGCCCGGCCCAGATGTTGGTGCCCTCGGTGTCCACGGCGAAGGTGTCGATCTCCGTCAGTTCAGCGGCGGACAGCTCCGGCCCGGACAGCGCCGCGACGTTCTCCTCCAGCTGCGCCACGCTCGACGCCCCGATCAGAGCCGACGTCATACGCGGGTCGCGCAGCACCCAGTTGAGGGCCAGCTGCGCCAGCGACTGGCCCCGGCGGGCGGCGATGGCGTTCAGCCCGTTCAGCCGGCGCACCACCTCGTCCGAGAGCAGGTCCGGGTTCAGGGACTTGCCCTGGGTGGCCCGCGAGCCCTCCGGAATGCCCTTCAGGTACTTCCCGGTCAGCAGCCCCTGGGCGAGCGGCACGAAGGAGATGCAGCCCATGCCGGCCGTCTCCAGGGTGTCCAGCAGCCCGTCGTCCTCGGTCCAGCGGTTGATCATCGAGTAGGACGGCTGGTGGATCAGGGCCGGCACCCCCATCTCCTTCAGCAGCCGGGCCGCCTCGGCGGTCTGCGCGGAGGTGTACGAGGACACCCCCGCGTACAGCGCCTTGCCCTGCCGCACGGCGGAGGCCAGCGCCCCCATCGTCTCCTCCAGCGGGGTGTCCGGGTCGAAGCGGTGGGAGTAGAAGATGTCGACGTACTCCAGGCCCATCCGCCGCAGCGACGCGTCCAGCGACGACAGCAGGTACTTCCGGGAGCCCCATTCGCCGTACGGGCCGGGGTGCATCTCGTAGCCCGCCTTGGTCGAGACGATCAGCTCGTCCCGGTAGGGCGCGAAGTCCTGGGCGAAGATCTTCCCGAAGTTCAGCTCGGCGGAGCCGGGCGGCGGCCCGTAGTTGTTGGCCAGGTCGAAGTGGGTCACACCGAGGTCGAAGGCGCGGCGCAGGATGGCGCGCTGCGAGTCCAGCGTGCGGTCGTCGCCGAAGTTGTGCCAGAGGCCGAGGGAGACCGCCGGGAGCTTGAGGCCGCTGCGGCCGGTGCGGCGGTACTCCATGGAGTCGTACCGGTCACCGGCGGCCGTGTAGGGGGAGGAGGAATCAGTCACGTTTCACTCCTTATCACGGACTTGTGACAGCCCGGGTTGGGCCGGTGCGGCGCCCGCGCAGTAATGTGGCGGCTTCGGGACTGCCACGGCACGGCGGGGCGACGGCCCCCTTCCGGTGCGGCGATCCGATCCCCAGGGGGCAGCCCGGGGCACAGGGGCGGGCGGCCCCGCACGGAACCGAGAGGTGGACTCAGTGAACTTGCGCGACCTGGTGTACGGGCTCTACGCGCGCCGGGTGGAGGCCCGCCTCGATCACGCCCAGGTGCCCAAGCACATCGGAGTCATCCTCGACGGGAACCGGCGCTGGGCGAAGGCGTCCGGGGGCACGGCCGCGCAGGGGCACCAGGCCGGTGCCGACAAGATCAAGGAACTGCTCGGCTGGTGCAGCGAGACCGACGTCGAGGTCGTCACGCTCTGGATGCTCTCCACGGACAACTTCGACCGGCCCGAGTCGGAGCTGATCCCCCTCCTCGGCATCATCGAGAACACCGTGCGCGACCTGGTCGCCGACGGCCGCTGGCGCGTCCACCACGTCGGCACCCTGGACCTGCTGCCCGCGCACACCCAGACCGTCCTCAAGGAGGCCGAAGAGGCCACGGTGGGGGTCGACGGAATACTGGTGAACGTCGCCGTGGGCTACGGCGGCCGCCAGGAGATCGCGGACGCCGTGCGCTCCCTGCTCCTGGAGCACTCCGAGAAGGGCACCTCGTTCGAGGACCTGGCCGAGATCGTCTCCACCGACCTGATCTCCGAGCACCTCTACACCCGGGGCCAGCCCGACCCCGACCTGGTGATCCGCACCAGCGGCGAACAGCGCCTCTCCGGCTTCATGCTCTGGCAGAGCGCGCACTCCGAGTACTACTTCTGCGAGGTCTTCTGGCCGGCGTTCCGCCGGGTCGACTTCCTGCGGGCGCTGCGCGACTACGCCGCCCGTCACCGCCGCTACGGCGGCTGAACCTCTTCGTCCGGACGCGGCCGGATCGGCATGGCACGGCGCGTTCGAGGGCATACCCCAGACAGGTCGACGTCCGGTCGCCAACCAGGCGGACGTCGTGTCCAAGTGAGCGGCTCCCAGTCCGCTCGCCCGGGAGGCCCTTTGCACACGAAGGACCGTACATACAGTGCGGCTGACGCGGAGGGCCGGCGCTCGGCCCGCGCAAGGTGGCCGGAGCCCGGTCCGTCCTCTCCCTTTGGGATGCTCCGCGACGCCGTCGCACCCCAACCTCGTCCGAGGGGGTACGTCCTTCCGTGGTGACCAGCACAAAGCGCCGCATGCCCGACCGGCGCACCTACGTTCTCGACACCAGCGTCCTGCTGGCCGACCCCAACGCCCTGACCCGCTTCGACGAGCACGAGGTCGTGCTCCCGATCGTCGTGGTCACGGAGCTGGAGGCCAAACGGCACCACCCCGAACTCGGGTACTTCGCCCGCCAGGCCCTGCGCCTGCTGGACGACCTCCGGGTCCGGTACGGCCGGCTGGATGCCCCGATCCCCCTGGGGGACCTGGGCGGGACGCTCCGTGTCGAACTCAACCACTCCGATCCCGGCGTCCTTCCCGCCGGCTACCGGTTGGGGGACAACGACTCACGGATCCTCGCCGTCGCACGCAATCTCCAGGCCGAGGGGTACGACGTCACGGTCGTCTCCAAGGACCTGCCCCTGCGCATCAAGGCCTCGTCCGTCGGCCTCCTCGCCGAGGAGTACCGCGCCGAGCTGGCCGTCACCGAATCCGGCTGGACCGGCATGTCCGAGCTCACCCTCAGCGGGGAGCAGGTGGACCTGCTCTTCTCCGAGGAGACGCTGTACGTCCCCGAGGCGGCCGAACTGCCCGTCCACACCGGGCTGGTCCTCCAGTCCGAGCGGGGCAAGGCGCTCGGCCGGGTGACGGCAGAGGGCAACGTGCGGCTCGTCCGCGGCGACCGGGAGGCCTTCGGCATCCACGGCCGCAGCGCCGAGCAGCGCATCGCCCTGGACCTCCTGCTGGATCCGGAGGTCGGCATCCTCTCGCTCGGCGGCCGGGCCGGCACGGGGAAGTCCGCGCTGGCGCTCTGCGCCGGCCTGGAGGCGGTGCTGGAGCGCGGCCAGCACAAGAAGGTGATGGTCTTCCGGCCGCTGTACGCGGTGGGCGGGCAGGAGCTCGGCTATCTCCCCGGCAGCGAGGCCGAGAAGATGAGCCCCTGGGCCCAGGCGGTCTTCGACACCCTCTCGGCGGTCTCGGGCCGCGAGGTGATCGAGGAGGTGCTGGGGCGCGGCATGCTGGAGGTCCTGCCGCTCACCCACATCCGGGGCCGGTCGCTGCACGACGCGTTCGTGATCGTGGACGAGGCCCAGTCCCTCGAACGGAACGTCCTGCTGACCGTGTTGTCCCGGATCGGGGCGAATTCCCGGGTGGTGCTCACGCATGACGTGGCCCAGCGGGACAACCTCCGGGTCGGCCGGTACGACGGTGTGGTCGCCGTCGTCGAGAAGCTGAAGGGGCATCCGCTCTTCGCCCATGTGACGCTCACGCGTTCGGAGCGTTCCCGTATCGCCGCACTGGTGACCGAAATGCTGGAGGACGTCCAGATCTGATACGCCTTGCACGCGTTGAGCCGCCCGGCGGGCCGAAGAGCCTAGCCGGGCGGCGTCGTGTTGCGGCACCTTTTCCTCGATTCACGTGCTCCAAACGAGGTGTGAGCTTTCACACGCAGGAGAGAATTGCTTCGCGACGGGACGTTCCGGCAGAGTCTTGCTTCCGTCAGGCCCCGCATACGGCACACCGGCACCTCCACAGGCGCCACGCACCACACAACTCAACAATCGCCGTCCGTATGCCGCCCGCGAGCACCACGCGGCGCTCCCTCCGGGGAGTCGCCCACCGGGCCCGTGCCTCCCGTGACCCAAGCAGTAGGGAGGCCAGTGCCAGGGGCACGATTGCGCCCGCGAGGTCACCTAAGCGGGCGATGCTGGAAGGACACCGTGTGAGCCGGATTTCGGTCCGGGGGTTCGCCGTGGCATCCGCCACCGCGGTCACCACCGTAGGCGCCGTCGTCGGCGTTGCGTCGGGCAGCACTCCCGCTGCCGATGACAACAACTTCGAGGCGACCGCAGCCGACACCACGCTGCTCGCAGACATCCCCGCGGGCCAGCAGGCCCAGGTGCAGACCGCTTCCCTGACGCAGCAGGCCGACGCCCAGGCGTCCGCGGCCGACGCGGCGGCGAAGAAGTCCGCCGAGGAATCCGCCCGTGTGCAGGCCGCCAAGGACGCCAAGTCCAAGAAGGCGGCGGCCGAGGAGAAGCTGGAGAAGGACCGGAAGGCCAAGGAGGACGCCGAGCGCGCCAGCCGGTCCTCCGTCCGCAGCGCCTCCTCGTTCGCCTCCCAGGGCTCGTACACCGTGGCCGAAGTCCAGGCGATGGCCCGCCAGATGATCCCCGGCGACCAGTTCCAGTGCTTCAGCAACATCGTGAACCACGAGTCGAGCTGGAACTACCGGGCGAGCAACCCGTCCTCCGGTGCCTACGGTCTCGTCCAGGCGCTGCCGGGCTCCAAGATGGCGTCCGCCGGTGCCGACTGGCAGACCAACCCGGCCACCCAGATCAAGTGGGGCCTCAACTACATGGACAGCCGCTACGGCAGCCCGTGCGGTGCCTGGTCCTTCTGGCAGGCCAACCACTGGTACTAGGAACCCCGCGAGGTTCCGCTCTCAACCTCACGAAGCCCCTCACCGTCCTACGGTGAGGGGCTTCGCGCGTGTACGGTCGGGGAGCCGTTCCCGGGGAGCGGTGGGGAGAGCGGACGGGGGTAGAGGAACCGAATGTCGAAACTGCCGGGGTGGCTCGGACAACTGGGTGCGGAACTGACCAGGCTGGGGGAGCGCCTGGAGGAACGGCGGGCCGAGGACGAGGACGTGACCCCGTCCGGCGGACTGTCCGATCCCGGACCGCCGCCCGCGAAGGCCGCCGTCGCCGCCGACACCGTGCCGCCGCCGCCCGCGTACGCCCCCGCCGTCACGGCACGCCCCGATCCGGTCGCCGCCATTCCCTGGGGGATGCGCGTCGCGGCCGAGGCGGGCTGGCGGCTGCTCGTCCTCGCCGGCACGCTCTGGGTGCTGATGCGGGTCATCAGCGCGGTGCAGCTGGTGGTGCTGGCCTTCGTCGCCGCGCTGCTCGTCACCGCGATGCTCCAGCCGACCGTCGCCCGGCTCAGACGCTACGGTCTGCCGCGCGGCCTGGCCACCGCGGTCACCGCGGTCCTGGGCTTCGTCATCATGGGCCTGGTCGGCTGGTTCGTGGTCTGGCAGGTCATGGACAACATCGACACCCTCTCCGACAAGGTGCGGACCGGGATCGACGATCTGAAGAACTGGCTGCTGGACAGCCCGTTCCATGTGACCGACAAACAGATCAACGACATCGCGAAGAACCTCAGCGACACGGTCGGCACCAACACCGAGGCGATCACCTCCGCCGGGCTCCAGGGCGTCACCGTCATGGTGGAGATCCTCACCGGGATGCTGCTGGCGATGTTCTCCACGCTCTTCCTGCTCTACGACGGCAAGCGCATCTGGCACTGGGTGCTCAAACTGGTCCCCGCCCAGGCCCGGCCGGGCGTCGCCGGGGCCGGACCGCGTGCCTGGCGGACCCTCACCGCCTATGTGCGCGGCACCGTCATAGTCGCGCTGATCGACGCGATCTTCATCGGGCTCGGGATCTACTTCCTCAATGTGCCGATGGCCGTGCCGCTGGCCGTGTTCATCTTCCTGTTCGCCTTCATCCCGCTCGTCGGGGCGGTGGTCTCCGGGGCGCTCGCGGTGGTCGTCGCGCTGGTCACCGAGGGCGTCTTCACGGCCCTGATGGTGCTCGTGGTGGTCCTGGCGGTGCAGCAGATCGAGGGCCACATCCTCCAGCCGTTCATCCTGGGACGCGCGGTGCGGGTGCATCCGCTGGCCGTGGTGCTCTCCGTCGCCGCCGGCGGCATGATCGCCGGAATCGGCGGCGCGGTCGTCGCCGTCCCGCTGGTCGCCGTCACCAACACCGTGGTCGGCTATCTGCGGGCGTACGGGCAGGAGGAGGCGCTGCGCAACTCGCCGCCGCCGCACGGCGCCACGGCCCTGGACACGGCTCCCACCCCGGCGCCCGGCTCGCCGCCCGAGGACATCGACGACGGCAGCGACGAGGAGCCCGCGGCGGAGCCGCCGAAGGCGCGCTGAGCCGAC
The DNA here is from genome assembly GCF_042799575.1 of Streptomyces sp. NPDC057682. Taxonomy (NCBI): domain Bacteria; kingdom Bacillati; phylum Actinomycetota; class Actinomycetes; order Kitasatosporales; family Streptomycetaceae; genus Streptomyces; species Streptomyces sp. NPDC057682. Next base: position 123,753 of record NZ_JBHVIN010000025.1, read on the forward strand.
CCGCGCGGACGACGGAGAGGGGCCCCGGACGGTCGGTCGTCCGGGGCCCCTCTCCTGTACGGGGTACTGCTATTCGGCGAGCACGCCCTCGGCGTCGAGGGTCACGCCGACCGCGTGGATCACCGCGGCGATCTTGACGGCCTCCTGGACCGTCTCGCGGTCCACGCCGGCCTTGCGGAGCACCTGCTCGTGCGAGTCCAGGCACTGGCCGCAGCCGTTGATCGCGGAGACGGCGAGCGACCACAGCTCGAAGTCGACCTTCTCCACGCCCGGCTTGCCGATCACGTTCATCCGCAGACCGGCCCGGAGGTTGCCGTACTCCGGGTCCGACAGCAGGTGCCGGGTCCGGTAGAACACGTTGTTCATCGCCATGATGGCGGCGGCCGACTTCGCGGCGGTGTACGCCTCCGCGGAGAGGTTGGCCTTCGCCTCCGGCTCCAGCTCCCGGAGCACCTTCGGCGAGCGCGAGGCGATCGCGCAGGCCAGGACGGTGCCCCAGAGCTGCTGCTGCGGGAGTTCGCTGTTGCCGATGACCGAGCCCAGGTTGAGCTTCAGGTCCTTGGCGAAGTCCGGTATGGCGGACTTGAGTGCGTCGAGAGCCATGGTCGGATCAGCTCACTCGCCCGAGAGGAGCGCGACCGGGTCGAGGGTGTTCTCGCCCTTGGTCCAGTTGCACGGGCACAGCTCGTCGGTCTGCAGGGCGTCGAGGACCCGCAGGACCTCCTTGGGGTTACGGCCCACGGAACCGGCGGTCACCATCGTGAACTGGATCTCGTTGTTCGGGTCGACGATGAAGACGGCGCGCTGCGCGAAGCCGTCCTCGCCCTCGATGCCGAGGTCGCGCATCAGCTCGTGCTTCGAGTCGGCCATCATCGGGAAGGGCAGGTCGGTCAGGTCCGGGTGGTCCTTGCGCCAGGCGTGGTGCACGAACTCGGAGTCACCGGAGAAGCCGAGGATCTGCGCGTCACGGTCGGCGAACTCGTCGTTCAGCTTGCCGAACGCGGCGATCTCGGTGGGGCACACGAAGGTGAAGTCCTTCGGCCACGCGAAGACGACCTTCCACTGACCCTCGTAGGTCTTGTGGTTGATCTGCTCGAACTCCTTGCCGCTCTCCAGCGAGACACAAGCGGTCAGGTCGAACTCGGGGAACTTGTCACCGACAGTGAGCACGCGCTCTCCTTGCAGCGTAGGAAGACCCTTTTTGGGGGACTTCCTGAGGGTTGGACGGTCTCCACCTTGGCACAGAGTGCATTGATCGCGGAAATAGCTACACTCGGTCGTGATGATCGGAGGTGCCTATCAGTGGCCCAGTCCATACCGGGCAACCGGCCCAAACAACCCAGCCTCTCGCAGCTGCGCGCCTTCGCGGCCGTGGCGGAGCATCTGCACTTCCGGGACGCGGCGGCATCGATCGGGATGAGTCAGCCCGCGCTCTCCGGCGCCGTCTCCGCGCTGGAGGAGGCACTGGGTGTCCAGCTCATCGAGCGTACGACGCGCAAGGTGCTGCTCTCGCCGGCCGGCGAACGGCTCGCGGTGCGGGCACGGGCGGTGCTGGCCTGCGTCGGTGAGCTGATGGAGGAGGCCGAGGCGGTCCGCGCACCCTTCACCGGGGTGCTCCGGCTCGGCGTCATCCCCACCGTCGCCCCGTATCTGCTGCCCACCGTGCTGCGCCTGGTCCACGAGCGCTACCCGGACCTCGACCTCCAGGTGCACGAGGAGCAGACCGCCTCGCTGCTGGAGGGGCTGGCCGCCGGGCGGCTCGATCTGCTGTTGCTCGCCGTCCCGCTCGGCGCGCCCGGCGTCACCGAACTCCCGCTCTTCGACGAGGACTTCGTCCTGGTCATGGAGCGCGACCACTGGCTCGGCGGCCGGCAGGACATACCGCGCGAGGCCCTGCGGGAACTGCCGCTGCTCCTGCTCGACGAGGGGCACTGCCTGCGCGACCAGGCGCTCGACATCTGCCGCGAGGCCGGACGCACCGAGGGAGCCCCGGTCACCACGACCGCCGCAGGGCTCTCCACCCTGGTGCAGCTGGTCGCCGGCGGGCTCGGGGTGACGCTGCTGCCGCGCACCGCCGTGACCGTGGAGACCGGCCGCAACGAGGCCCTGGTCACCGCGTACTTCGCCGACCCGGCGCCCGCGCGGCGGGTGGCCCTGGGGATGCGGACGGGGACCGCCCGGCACGAGGAGTTCGAGGAGTTCGCCGCGGCGCTGCGCGAGGCGATGACGGCCCTGCCGGTCCGCGTGGCGACGGCCGGCCGGAGCTGAACCGGGCTCCGGCCGGCTGTCGCGCCGGGACTACTCGCTGCGCAGCCCGTCGGGCCGCATCAGACGCCACAGCACCGGCAGCGACAACAGCGTGACCAGCAGGATGAGTGCCCCGCCCACCCCCGCCATCGGCAGGAACAGGAACCATTCGGACACCTGCTTGTCCACCATCCAGCACAGCGTCGCGCCCAGCGCCAGACCGCCGGCCACGGCCACCACCAGCCCGATGGCCACCGGGATCGCGGTCTGCCACAGCACCGACCAGGCGAGCGTGGACCGGCGGGTGCCGAAGGCGACCAGCACCGACAGCAGCCGCTTGCGCTCGCGCAACTGCTCCAGCTGGGAGACCAGCATCGACGCGGCGATCAGCAGCATGGTCGCGGTCGCGCCGACCTGGAGGCCGGTCTGGATGCTGGCGTACTGCCGGTCGCGCTCCACCGAGTTGAGCGTGACCAGCCGCATCCCCGGGTCGAGCCGCGCGGCGGTGTTGCGGACGTACTCCGCGGCCTCCGGGACGCTCTCGTCGACGCGGACCTGGACGATGGTCCGGGCCCCCGGCAGGGTCCGTGCGTCGATCGCCCCGGGCGTCACCAGGATGCCCGAGCGCTCCTCGCCGTACGGATCGGTCCGGGCGGGGACGGTGCGGGCGTCGGCCGGCAGCGTCCAGTGCAGCGGCTTGCCCGAACCGTAGCTGTCGAATTCGAGGACCTTGCCCTTGCGGGCGGTCTGGTCCACCCAGCCGGCCTGTTCCTTGTCCTTGGGGTGCGAGACGAAGGTGTCGCCGTCCCGGCAGGAGGTGATCCGGGCCAGTTCGAGCAGCGTCGCGCAGTCGCCGACGGTGAACGAGGTGGTGGGCTGGATGTCGTCGTCGCCGTACTTCCCGGGTTTGGTGGCGAACGCCTCGACCGTGCCGATCACCTTGGTGACGCCCCGGGTGGCCCGGAACTCCTTGATGGAGCGCAGGGCGGCGTCTCCGCGGACGATCTCGGAGGCCGCGTAGAACTGGGCGCGGGACGGGTCCTGGCCGGTGATCTTGTTGAAGTCGTCGTTCATCGCCGCGAACAGCATCTGGAGCGCCACCGCACCGGCCACCGCGACGGTGACGCCGCTGACCGCGCGGGAGGCCGCACCGCTGCTCAGCTGGAGCCGGCGGGTGGCCAGCTGCCAGGGCACCGGACCGCCGCGCAGCCGTCCGGCCAGGGCGTCGACCAGCCACGGCAGCAGCAGGGCCAGCCCGACCAGGACCAGCACCGCGCCCCCGGCGACCGGGTACGGATTGACCGGGCCGTACTCCTCGACCTTGCCGTTGACGACGAAGACCCCGATCCCGGCGACCGGCAGGGCCAGCCGCCACCAGATCCGGCGCCCCCGGCTGCGGCCGTTGCGGACGACGCCGAGCGGTTCGATGACCACCGAGCGCATCGCCGTCAGGGTGACGAGCACGGCGGTGAGCGGGACCGCGACCGCGATCAACAGCGCGAGCCGGGTGTCGGGGGAGAGGTCGGACGGGAAGACGCTGGCGTCCCAGACCTCGACGCGGTCGACGTACTCACGGCCCACCGTGAACAGCAGCACCCCGATCAGCAGACCGAGCGCCGAGCCGAACAGCGCCTCGCCCGCGGCGATCCGGCGCGTCGAGCGGATGTCCGTCCCGACCAGGCGCAGCGCGGCGAGCCGGCGGTCGCGGCGGTCGCCGCCGAAGCGCACGGCGGTGGCGATGAAGATGGCCACGGGGGCCAGCAGCACCACGCAGACCATGATGCTCAGCACGATGAGGATCGGCGGCATCGGATCGGAGGGGCCGGGGTTGCCGTAGCCGGAGATCCGGTGGCCGCCCGACGCCCCCGTCAGGGTGTCGCTGCCGGCGTAGAACCACAGCTCGCCCGGTGAGCGCAGGCCCGACTGGGAGATCGTGCCGGTCACCTCGTACGGCAGCCGTTCCCTGAGCAGCTTGTTGCCCGGGTCGTCCAGGAGCCTGCCGAGGGCGGGGGAGACCACCATCGTGCCGGGGGCGGGGAAGGCGCGGACGCCCGGCGGGACGACCGGACGGGCGCCGTCGGCGCGCATCAGGAAGCCGGTGATCGAGCGGTCGTGGTACTCGGTGCTGGCCTCGATCCGCAGGACCGAGGTGTCCGACTTCTTCGCCTGGGCGTCCGGGGACTCCGAGATCCTCGTCTCGGAGCGGGCCTGGTCGCGGGCGGAGCGCTCGTCCAGCATGTGCGGTACGGAGGCGGCGGTGAGCAGCAGGGCCACGCCCAGGCCCACGCCGAGCCCGGTGAGCAGGGTGCGTATCCAGCCCTCGCGTCCGCCGCCGGCGGCGAAGCGGATGCCGAGCCAGAGATCGCGCAGCACCACGGGGACGCGGGTGGGGCGCTCCGGGGCCGAGGGGGTGGTGGTCCGGGACCGGTCGAGCAGGGTCATCCGGTGTGCTCCAGATCGAGGGCGCGGCCGTCGCGGACCGTGATGTCACGGTCCGAGTAGGCGGCGACACGGGCCTCGTGGGTCACCAGGACCACGGCCACGTGGGCGGAGCGGGCGGCGTCGGTGAGCAGCTGCATGACGCGTTCGCCGTTGAGGGAGTCCAGGGCGCCGGTCGGCTCGTCCGCGAAGATCACCTTCGGGGAGGCGGCGAGCGCGCGGGCCACGGCGACCCGCTGGCCCTGGCCGCCGGAGACCTCGCCGGGGCGCTTGTCGCCGATGGTGTCGACCTCCAGGCGCTCCATCCACTCCAGGGCGGTGCGTTCGGCGGCCTTGCGGCGGGTGCCGTTCAGCCGCAGCGGCAGGGCCACGTTCTCCACGCAGGTCAGCTCGGGGACGAGCTGGCCGAACTGGAAGACGAAGCCGAAATCGCTGCGGCGCAGGGCGCTGCGCTCGGCGTCGGAGAGCGCGGACAGCTCGCGGCCGGCGTAGGTGATGGTGCCGGAGTCCGGGGTGATGATCCCGGCCAGGCAGTGCAGCAGGGTGGACTTGCCGGAGCCGGAGGGGCCCATCACGGCGACGACCTCACCGGGGTGGACGGAGAACGAGGCCCCGTCGAGCGCGGGGGTCGAGCCGTAGGTCTTGCGCAGATCGCGGGCGCTGAGCAGGGAGCCGTCGGGAATCACGGGGCCACCACCTTCCGGAGCTGGCCCAGCCGGGCCGCGGTCAGTTCCAGCCAGCGCAGATCGGCTTCCAGGTGGAACAGCGCGTGGTCGCAGATCAGCTGGTCGGCCAGATCGCCCTTGCGCTTGCGGTCGGTGAGGATGCGCATCAGACGCAGGTGCTCGGAGCGCTGGGCGTCGAGCACGTCGGCCGCGTTGCGGCCGGTGAGCATGGCCAGGACGACCTTGGTGTACAGGGTCGACTGGAGGTACGGTTCCGGCTTCTCGGGCTGCGCGAGCCAGGTGGCGACATCGGTGATCCCGGCGTCGGTGATGGCGTAGCGCTTGCGTTCCGGGCCGCCGTCGGTCTCCACGCCGTCGACCTCGACGAGGCCGTTCTTCAGGAGCCGGGACATCGTCGAATAGACCTGCCCGTAGTGCAGGGGGCGGTCGTGCCCGAACTTCTCGTCGAAGGTCCGCTTGAGGTCGTAACCGTGGCGGGGCCCGGACTCCAGGAGCCCGAGCAGGGTGTGGCCGATAGACATGGGGAGGACTGTACACCGTGTGTATACCTGCCATGTATACCGAGGGGCGGGGGCCGTCCGGCCCCCGTCGGGCCGGCCGGCGCCCCGCGTCGGGTCAGTCCCGGCCGGGGGCCTCCCGGTCCGGGGGCTCCGGCTCCGGGCGCTTCGGCGGGCGGCCCCGGCGCGCGATCGGCGCCGCGCCGCCGGGGAGCCGGCCGGCCTCGGCGAGCGCCCGCCGCAGCAGGAACTCGATCTGCGCGTTGGCGCTGCGCAGTTCGTCCGAGGCCCAGCGGGCCAGCGCGTCGTGCACCGCCGGGTCCAGCCGCAGCAGCATCTGCTTGCGCCGCTGCGGCCCGGACGGCGGCGCGGGGCGCCGCGGGGGCTCGTCGGTCACTGGTAGAGCGTGCCCGTGTTGAGGACCGGCTGCGCCGCCCGGTCGCCGCACAGCACCACCATGAGGTTGCTCACCATGGCCGCCTTGCGCTCGGAGTCCAGCTCGACGATGTCCTGCTCGGCGATCCGGGTGAGCGCCATCTCGACCATGCCGACCGCGCCCTCGACGATCTGCTGACGGGCCGCCACGACCGCCCCGGCCTGCTGGCGCTGGAGCATCGCGGAGGCGATCTCGGGGGCGTACGCGAGGTGGCTGAAGCGGGACTCGATGATCCGGACCCCGGCGGCCTGCACCCGGGCGGTCAGCTCGGCGGCCAGCTTCTCGGTGATCTCCTCGGCGTTGCCCCGGAGCGAGAGGCCGCCCTCCTCGTGGGCGTCGTACGGGTACTCCAGGGCGATGTGCCGGACGGCGGACTCGGTCTGGGTGGCGACGAACTCCAGGAAGTCGTCGACCTCGAAGAGCGCCTGGGCGGTGTCCTCGACCTTCCAGACCACGATCGCGGCCAGCTCGATCGGGTTGCCGTACGCGTCGTTCACCTTGAGGACCGCGGTCTCGTGGTTGCGGACCCGGGTGGAGATCTTCCGGCTGGAGGTCAGCGGGTTGACCCAGCGCAGACCGTCGGCGCGGATCGTGCCCACGTACCGGCCGAAGAGCTGGATCACCCGGGCCTCGCCCGGTGCGACCATCTTCACACCGCCCATGCAGAAGAACGAGGCGAGGGCGAGCAGGATGCCGAGCACGCACACCGGGATGCCCACGGCGTTGCTCCCGTTCGACCCGATGACCCCGCCGATGATCGCGAGGAAGACGCCGACGACCACGCCGATCACGGTCAGCAGCAGACCGAGGCCGCCGGGGATGCTGTGCGCCGGAACCTCGCGGACCTGCGGTTCCGGCATCTCGGGCGCATCCGGCGCGAGGTCGGCGGGAGAGGTGTCGGGCGTGTCGGGGTTGAGCGGACCGGTCATGGAATCCCCCGTTTCAGGTGGCTAGCCGTTCGCTAGCAATGTGATTACACATTAACGGTTCTCGCAACCCTGCGCACCTCTCGTGAGTCGGTTCCCTTGAGGACGGGTGCTGATTGTCACGTCCGGAAAATGCGGGATCGCTCGCATTTTCACCGTCCCGACGGTGTTAGCTGGCAGGTCCGAGCTGATCCGGTGAGCAGAGAAGCGGGAGCAATACAGCGATGGGTCGAGCGGATGCGCGACGAGCCCAGCGGCGCGGAGCGCGGCGGGCCGGGAGGAGCGGCGGCATACGCGGACTCTTCACCTGGAAGAAGATGCTGGGGACGGCCTTCGCCCTCTGCCTCATGGCCATGGGCGCCTTCGCCGTGCTCTACATGCTCGTGGACGTGCCCGAGGGCAACGCCCAGGCCAAGCTGCAGAGCAATATCTACAAGTACTCCGACGGCACCCTGCTGGCCAGGACGGGCGAGGTCAACCGGGAGATCGTCGACCTCGCGCAGGTGCCCAAGGAGGTCCAGATGACCTTCGTCGCCGCCGAGAACAAGTCCTTCTACCAGGACAAGGGCGTCGACTTCAAAGGCACCGCGCGCGGCCTGCTGAACACCCTCTCCGGCAAGGGCAAGCAGGGCGGTTCGACCATCACCCAGCAGTACGTCAAGAACTACTACCTGGACCAGGACCAGACGGTCACCCGCAAGCTCAAGGAACTGGTGATCTCGCTCAAGGTCGACCAGAAGAAGGGCAAGAAGGAGATCCTGGCCGGCTACATCAACACCAGCTACTACGGCCGGGGCGCCTACGGCATCCAGGCCGCGGCGCAGGCGTACTACAACAAGGACGCCAAGGACCTGAACGTCGCCGAGGGCGCCTACCTCGCCGCCCTGCTCCAGGCCCCCAGCCAGTACGACTGGGCCGTCGCCGGACCGCGCGGCAAGGCACTCGTCCAGGAGCGCTGGAACTACGTGCTGGACAACATGGTGGAGGAGGACTGGCTGGACGCGAGCATGCGCCGCGGCCTCAAGTTCCCCATCCCGAAGGAGCCCAGGCCCAGCAACGGCATCTCCGGTCAGAAGGGCTACATCGTCGAGGCCGCCCGGGACGCCGTGCTCAAGGAGACCGGCCTCACCCGCGACCAGTTCGACCTCGGCGGCTGGACCATCACGGTCAACATCGACAAGAAGAAGCAGGCGCAGCTGGAGAAGTCGGTCCAGACGCGGTTGAACGACAATCTCGACACCAAGAAGCGCAAGCTCGACCAGGACATCCAGGCCGGCGCGGTCTCCGTGGACCGCAAGAGCGGTGCGGTGGTCGCCCTGTACGGCGGGCGCGGCCAGAACGAGCACTGGGTGTCGAACGCCGAGCGCAAGGACTACCAGCCCGCCTCCACGTTCAAGCCCGTCATCCTGGCCGCCGCGCTCGACGAGGAGTCGGAGACCCAGGACGGGGAGCCGATCACCGCGAGCACCCGCTACGACGGCACCAGCAAGCGGCCCGTCGAGGGCATCGACCAGCACTTCGCCCCGGAGAACGAGGACGACCAGGACTACGGCCCGGTCACCGTCCAGACCGCGATGAACAAGTCCATCAACTCCGTCTTCGCGCAGATGGGCGTCGACGTCGGCATGGACAACGTGCTGGAGACCGCCGGAAAGCTCGGCATGGACGTGGAGAAGCTGGAGGCCGTGCCCGCGCAGACGCTGGGCTCCATGGGCGCCAGCCCGATGGCCATGGCCGGGGTCTACGCCACGCTCGACAACCACGGCAAGAAGGTCACCCCGCAGATCGTGAAATCGGCCGTGCACCAGGGCGACGACCCGGTGAAGATGCCCGCCGCCATCGGCGACCAGGTGATCAGCCGGCAGGCCGCGGACTCCGTGACCTCCGTGCTCACCGGTGTGGTCGACGACGGTACGGCCCAGCGCGCGGTGCGCGGTGCCGAGGGCCTGTCCGACCAGGACATCGCCGGCAAGACGGGAACCTCGGACGACAACAAGTCCGCCTGGTTCACCGGCTACACCCCGGACCTGGTCACCTCGGTCGGCCTCTTCGGCGAGGCCGCCTTCGCCCGGACCGACGACGACGGCAAGAAGATCCAGAAGGGCGCCCAGGTGACTCTGAAGGGCGCGGGCGGCGGCGGCCGGGTCAACGGCGGCGCCTTCCCGGCCGAGATCTGGGCGGACTACACCGCGAAGGCGATGGGCGCGTCCAGCGAGTTCGACCTCGACACCGACATGGGCGCCGCGGTCTCCCCGGAACCGGACACCAGCTCGCCGTCCGCGTCCACCTCGCCCTCGGACGACGCCTCCCCGTCCAACAGCCCGTCGCACACCCCGCCGGCCAGCACCCCGCCCACCCAGAGCCAGTCGCCCGCCTCCACCCCGCCCGCCAGTCCCACCGGTGACGCGACGAGCGAGCCGCCCACCCAGCCGTCGACCGAACCGGGGCCCTCGGACAGCCCCGAGCCTCCGCTGAAACCGGGCGACGACCGCCCGGAGAACGGCGACGCGGCGACCCGCTGACCGGGCGCACCGCACCGGAGACCCCGACGGGCGGGGTACGAGGCCACTCCTCGTACCCCGCCCGTCCGGCTGTCCGCGCCGCTCCGGCCGGTCAGCCGCCGACCTTCTTCGCGACCCGGTCGCCGAGGTCCCGGTCCACCTGGCGCCAGTACTGGAACGCCCGCTCCAGGACCGGCCGGCTCACCCCGTCCAGCAGATGGCCGGAAATATTCGCCACCAGCCGCTCGCGCGCCGCGTCGTCGAGGACCTCGCGCACCAGCGTGCCCGCCTGGCCCCAGTCGTCGTCGTCCCGGCGCAGCGTGTAGGCCTCGTGCACCATCTCGCCCGCCGAGGCCCAGCCCGCAGGCTCGCCGAAGCGCGCGGTGTCGGCCTCCGGACCGCCGTACGAGTTCGGCGCGTAGACCGCGCCCGTGCGCGACGGCTCGTACCGCATCGGGCCGTCCTTGGCGTACGAGTTCCGCCCGAAGCGCGGCCGGTTCGGTGGTAGCTGCGCGTAGTTCGGACCGATCCGGTAGCGGTGGGTGTCCGGGTACGAGAAGAGCCGGCCCAGCAGCATCTTGTCGGGCGACGGGCCGATGCCGGGCACCAGGTTCGACGGCTCGAAGGACGCCTGCTCGATGTGGACGAAGAAGTCCTCGGGGTTCTCGTTCAGCGTCATCCGGCCGACCTCGATCAGCGGGTAGTCGCCGTGCGGCCACACCTTCGTCAGATCGAAGGGGTTGAACCGGTAGTCCGGGGCGTCGTCGAACGGCATGACCTGGACGGAGAGCGTCCAGCTCGGGTGGTCGCCCCGCTTGATCGACTCGAACAGGTCCCGGCGGTGGACGTCCCCGTCGGTCCCGGCCATCGCGTCGGCCTCGTCCTGCGTGTAGAACTCGATGCCCTGGTCCGTCTTGAAGTGGTACTTCACCCAGAACCGCTCGCCGCCCGCGTTCACCCAGAGATAGGTGTGCGAGCTGAAGCCGTCCATGTGGCGGTACGTCTTCGGGATGCCCCGGTCGCCCATCAGCCAGGTCACCTGGTGGGCGCTCTCCGGGGAGAGCGTCCAGAAGTCCCACTGCATGTCGTGGTCGCGCACCCCGTTGTCCGGGCGGCGCTTCTGCGAGCGGATGAAGTCCTGGAACTTCATCGGGTCACGGACGAAGAAGACCGGCGTGTTGTTGCCGACCATGTCGTAGTTGCCGTGCTCGGTGTAGAACTTCAGCGCGAAGCCGCGCGGGTCGCGCCAGGTGTCGGGGGAGCCCTGCTCCCCGGCGACCGTCGAGAAACGGGCCAGCATCGCCGTCCGCTTGCCCGGCTGGAAGAGGTCGGCCTTGGTGAACTGGCTGACGTCGTTGGTCACCTCGAAGACGCCGTACGCGCCGGATCCCTTGGCGTGCACCACCCGTTCGGGGACCCGTTCCCGGTTGAACTGGGCCATCTTCTCGATCAGGTAGTGGTCCTGGAGCAGGATCGGCCCGTCGGGGCCGACGGTGAGCGAGTGTTCGTCGCTCTCCACCGGAATCCCTGCGTTGTTCGTGGTGTGGGCGGTGTTCTTGGTCCTGGGTTCCTCGGTCACCGGGCGCCTCCCGTCGGTGGGGTTTCGGTCAGGCCGCGTGGCACACGACTGAAGTCAACTCCGGGACGGGAGGGTCGGCAACATTTCGGTCACCCAGGGTGACGGGGTGCGGGGGGTGGTGGTCACTGCCCCCGGGCGGGCATCTCGAACCAGACGACCTTGCCGGTCGAGAGCCGGGTCGCCCCCCACCGCCGGGCCAGCCGGTTGACCAGGAACAGCCCCCGGCCGCCCTCGTCCATGTCCCGGGCGCGCCGCTGCCGGGGCAGCTGCGGGGCGTCGTCGCCGACCTCGCAGCGCAGCATGTCGGTCCGCAGCAGCCGCAGCGTCACCGGCCGCTCCGCGTACCGCACGGCATTGGTCACCACCTCGCTGACCAGCAGCTCCACCGAGTCCGCCAGCTCGTCCAGACCCCAGCGGCTCAGCGCCCGGCGGGCCAGCCGACGAGCCCGGCCCGGGGCCGAGTCCTCCGGGTCCAGATGCCAGTACGCCACGTCGCTGGGCGCGATCCCGTCGAACCGGGCGGCGAGCAGCGCGATGTCGTCGTCCCGGTCGCCCGGCCCGAGCATGTCCAGCACGTCGTCGCAGAGGGCCTCCAGCGGCGGCGAGTGGTCCGGACCGGTCAGCCGGGCCGTGGCGGCCAGCCGCTCGCGCAGCTGCTCGATGCCGGTCCACACGTCCCGCAGCCGGGACTCCACCAGGCCGTCGGTGTAGAGCAGCAGCGTGGCGCCCGCGGGCGCGTCCAGCTCCACGGCCTCGAAGTCCACCCCGCCGACCCCGATCGGGGCCCCGGGCGGCACCTTCAGCACCTCGGCACGGCCCCCGAGGTGGAGCAGCACGGGCGGCGGATGGCCGGCGTTGGCGATGGTGATCCGGTGCGCGACGGGGTCGTACACCGCGTACAGGCAGGTCGCCATGCGGTCGCTGCCCAGCCGCTGCGCCTGTTCGTCCAGATGGTGCAGGACCTCCTGCGGAGGCAGGTCGAGACCGGCCAGGGTCTGGGCGGTGGTGCGCAGCTGGCCCATGATCGCGGCGGAGGTCATGGAGTGGCCCATCACATCACCGACGACGAGGGCGACCCGGCTGCCGGGCAGCGGGATCGCGTCGTACCAGTCGCCGCCGACCCGGGCCGTCTCGGCGGCCGGGAGATAGCGCGAGGCGAGCCGCACACCGGTCGGCTGCGGGAGCGAGTCGGGCAGCATGGTGCGCTGGAGCTCGTCCGCGATGTAGGCCTCGCGGCCGTAGAGCACGGCCTTGTCGATGCCGAGCGCGGTGTGCGTGGCCAGCTGCGCGGCGACCAGCAGATCGTTGGCCTCGAAGGGCGGGCGTTCGGTGCCGCGCAGGAAGACGGCCGCGCCGATCACCCGGCGCCGGCCGCGCAGCGGCGCGAGGATGGCCCGGTGCCCGGAGGGCACGACCCGGTCGGCGCCCAGCAGCTCGGGCAGCGCGACCCGGGCAGCGGCCGAGTCGCCGAAGACCGGCCGCACGCCGCGCAGCACCTCGGCCAGCGCGCCGCCGGCCAGCACCTCGCACAGCTCCGCGGCGGGGATCAGATCGCCCTGCGGATCGACGGCGGGCGGCCGCAGCCGCTCGGTCTCCGACAGGCTCTCGGTGTCCTCGTCGCTCAGCCGCAGCCGGTCGGAGCGGCGCAGCCGCAGGACGAACGGGCTGACGGGCCGCTCGTCGCCGACCGGGAGCGGGTCGCGGAGATAGACGAGTATGGCGTCGGAGAACGTCGGCACGCTGGCCCGGCACAGGCCCAGGACGATCTCGTCCAGGTCTATGCCGCGGGCGATCCGCCGGGTCGCGGCCCCCACGAAGCGCAGCCGGTCGCCCTCGCGACGGGCCGCTGCCTGCGGGTCGGGGGCCGGTCCGGCCGGGGCCGGGTTCGGGCCCTTGGCCGGGGCCGGGATCGCCGCGGAGGCAGGGGCGGGCGCGGCCGCGGCATCGCGCTGCCGCGGCCGGGTGCGTTCCTGCGACCGGGCAGCGAGAGGCTGCCGGCCTTCGTGGGAGGTGGGCTGCTCCGTCACGCGTGGGATTCCGTCCGTCCGGGCCGGTTGGATGAGGCAGTGGCTTCGGCCTCGTGAGGCGCTACTGTGCCCCGGCGGGAGCGGCCGTCACAACGGCCGGATTCCCGTGTCCCGGGACGCGGGGCCGAAACCGTTCGCCGGCCGGGAGGGCCGATGACAACGTTTCCGGTGCCGGGGCGTCGGACAGCGAGCACGTCTCCACCCCCTCGTCGTGGCTCCTGCGGTGTCGGGCAACTCGTGCGACTCATACGGCTGATGCGGTTCATGAAGCGTGCGATGTCTGCGACGACTCGGTGACTTGCGGTCAGGCCGCGTCCCGCGCCCGTGGGTTGGGGCGGAGCGTGGCTCCCGAGGACGATCCTACGTTTGCCCCCGCGGGGTGCATCAAGGGTCTCATGTCGGCATGGCGGAAGGGGTGCGGTCCCAGTCATCGGGGAGCCGGTCCCAGTCGGCGGGCAGCTCCGGCACCCGCCAGGCCGGATCGGGCCGCCAGTCCTCCCAGCCGTCGCGGAACGGCGCCCCCCAGTCGGTGATCACCCCGACCGCGGCCCGTCCCGCCGCCCGCACCCGCCGGGCCTGGTCCGGGGTCATCAGCCCGGCCCGCTGGGCCTGGGCGAACTCGTCCTCGTCGCGCCAGAGCCAGCTGCGGTCCGGGTAGACCGAGATGTCGAGGAAGTGGTCCTCGGAGTCGATCCCGCCCCGCCAGCGGGTCCGGGGCTCCTCCAGGTTCACGTACCAGCTGCGGAACTGCCAGGAGCGTTCCCAGAACAGCCAGACCGACCAGGGCTCGCCGGGCCGGGCCAGCTTGAGCACCCCGTTGCCCAGCCAGGGGGTGCGGGCGGTGGTGCGCGGGGCGGTGTACCGGGTGGCGAGCGGTTCCGCGTGCACGTCTGTGCCGTCCGCCAGCACCGGCTTCACGCATTCGGTGCCGGGGGCCACCCAGACGGCGAGCAGCTCGTCGGTGTCCTGGACGACGGTGACCGGACGGCAGATGTGGACGGGGTGGGGCGACCGGCCGGGCCCGTTGCCGCGGTAGCGCCACAGGATCTGATCACCCGGCGCCCAGCGCTCGGTCTCTCCGGTACCTGTCATGGAGAGATCCTAATGAGGCCGCCGCCCGCGTCGCAGCGACGCGTGTCACGGACGGGTCATACGCAACACGTCGAGCGCCTCGTCGAGCTGTTCCACGGTGAGGTCGCCGCGTTCGACGTAGCCCATGTCCAGCACCACCTCGCGGATCGTGCGGCGTTCGGCCAGCGCGCGCTTGGCGACCTTGGCGGCCTCCTCGTAGCCGATGTACTTGTTCAGCGGGGTGACGACGGACGGGGAGGACTCGGCGTACTCCCGGGCCCGCTCGGCATGGGCGGTGATCCCGTCGACCGTGCGGTCCGCGAGCAGCCGGGAGGCGTTGGCCAGCAGCCGGACGGACTCCAGCAGGTTCTTGGCCATGACCGGGAGCATCACGTTCAGCTCGAAGTTGCCGGCGGCCCCGGCGGCGGCCACCGTGGCGTCGTTCCCCGTCACCTGCGCGGCGACCATCAGCACGGCCTCGGGGATGACCGGATTCACCTTGCCCGGCATGATCGAGGAGCCCGGCTGGAGGTCGGGGAGGCTGATCTCGGCGAGGCCGGTGCGCGGGCCCGAGGCCATCCAGCGCAGATCGTTGGAGATCTTGGTCAGCGAGCCCGCGATCGTGCGGAGCTGTCCGGAGGTCTCGACCAGGCCGTCCCGGGCGCCCTGCGCCTCGAAGTGGTCCCGGGCCTCGGTGAGCGGCAGCCCCGTGGCCCGCGCGACCTCGGCGATCACGGCGGCGGAGAAGCCGGGCGGGGTGTTGATGCCGGTGCCCACGGCGGTGCCGCCCAGCGGGAGCTCGGCGAGGCGGGGCAGCGAGGCGCGCAGCCGCTCGACGCCGTAGCGGATCTGGGCCGCGTAACCGCCGAACTCCTGGCCCAGGGTGACGGGGGTGGCGTCCATCAGATGGGTGCGCCCCGACTTCACGACGGTGGCGAACTCCGCGGCCTTGCGTTCCAGGGCGGCCGCCAGATGCTCCAGGGCCGGGACCAGATCGCCGGTCACGGCCGCGGTGGCGGCGATGTGGATGGAGGACGGGAAGACGTCGTTGGAGGACTGCGAGGCGTTGACGTGGTCGTTGGGATGGACCTCGCGGCCGAGGCGTTCGGTGGCGAGGGTGGCCAGCACCTCATTGGTGTTCATGTTCGAGGAGGTACCGGAGCCGGTCTGGAAGACGTCGACGGGGAAGTGCGCGTCCCAGCGGCCCTCGGCGACCTCGGCCGCCGCCTCCTGGATCGCCCGCGCGATGTCCGGGTCGAGGACCTTCAGCTCGGCGTTGACCTTGGCCGCGGCGGCCTTGACGCGGGCCAGGGCCTCGATGTGGGCCCGCTCCAGGCGCTGTCCGGAGACCGGGAAGTTCTCCACGGCCCGCTGCGTCTGGGCCCGCCACTTGGCGTCCGCGGGCACCCTGACCTCGCCCATCGAGTCGTGCTCGATCCGGTAGCCCTCGCCCGTTCCCTGATCCGTCATCGTTCAATCTCCTTGAAGTCGCCCAAAAAGATGAGCACTTGTCTTGTTCCATGTATTCCCAAGTCGCCTACCGACCAGTAAATACCGGGGGTAACCACAACCCGGGGAGGCGCAATGAGGCGCACCAGGCACAGACTCCGCTGTACCGTCGCGGCCGCCGCGGCCATGGCGGCCGCGCTCGGCGGCATGACCGTCGCCGCCGGACCGGCGGGAGCGGCACAGCCCGCGTCCAGCACTACCGCATCCACCGCACTGCCGCCCGAACTGGAGGCCATCCGCGCCGCCGAGGCCACCCGGCTGTACGGCGACCCGGCCGAGCGGCCGCTCGCCCAGCGCAAGACCGGGCTCATCTCGCTCGGCGACAGCGAGATCTCCGGCGAGGGCGTCGGCACGTACGAGGCGGGCACCAACGGCCCCGACAACTGGTGCCACCGCTCACCCGACTCCGCCATCCACCGCACCGGCATCGCCGCCGACGTCACGTACAACGTCTCCTGCTCCGGCGCGTACACCGGCAACATCGTCATCGGCGGCTCCAAGCAGTACGCCGACGAACTGGTGCAGAGCGACAACCTCGCCATCAAGGCGCGCAACACCCGCATCAAGATGATCGTGCTGGTCGCGGGCGCCAACGACGACCTCCAGTTCGGTCCGGTCATGACGGACTGCGTCACCCGCTGGGTGCTGTCCCAGGGCACCTGCGAGCCCAAGTACGACGGCGGCTGGCAGGCCCGTGTCGACGGGCTCGTCCCCAAGGTCGAGAAGACCGTCCGCGACCTGCGCACCGTGATGACCGGCGCCGGATACGCGGACGGCGACTACAAGCTCGTCGTCATGGGCTACCCGAGCCCCATCGGCCCGGACTTCTACGACAACCCGAACTACCCGGGCAAGCTTCCCGGCGGCTGCGCCGGATACGACTCCGACGCCGCCTGGGGCCGCAACGTCGCCGTCCCCGCCTTCGAACGCGGCATGCGCAGGGCGGCCGCCGACACCGGTGCGGTCTACCTGGACAACTCCCGGCTCTTCCACGGCCACGAGGTGTGCAGCGAGTCGACCTGGGCCCGCGGCCTCTACATCGACCTCTCGCACTTCCCGCCGGACTCCAACTCCGTCCGGCAGTCCTTCCACCCCAACGCCGCCGGCCACGGCGCCTTCGCCTCCTGCCTCACCCAGATCTACAACGCCGGGGTGCGCGAGGCGAGCTGCGCCGACCCGGCGAGCACCGGACAGCCGGTGCTCCAGCCGCTGGCCTGGGACGACGCCTTCAAGCCGGTGCGCGGTGAGGCGACCGGCAGCTGTCTGGACGCCCCCGCCTCGGTCACCCGCAACAACACCGGGGTCACCGGCTGGGAGTGCCACGGCGGACGCAACCAGGGCTGGTGGTACGACTCCGGCACCCGGACGCTGCGCACGGAGCTCAGCCACGACCGCTGCCTGGACGTCCCGGGCGCCGACTACAGGGCGGGCGCCGCGCTGATCCTCTACAACTGCTCGGGCGCGGCCAACCAGAAGTTCGTCCGGCAGTCCGGCACCCTGCGCCCGGCCGCCGCGACCGGGCTGTGCGCGACCCTGGCGGGCGCCCACGACCCGCTCCGCCTCCAGCCCTGCGACGGAGGTGCCCAGCAGCGCTTCGCGTGACCGCGCCCCTCGTACGACGGTGCGGGGAGGGGGACGCCCCTCCCCGCACGGCTCAGCCGCCGGTCACGAAGGCGCCGAGGACCGCCGCAAGATGGCCCGGGTCGTCCGCCCCGCACAGCTCGCGCGCCGAGTGCATCGAGAGCCCCGGAACGCCCACGTCCACCGTCTGCACCCCCAGCCGGGCCGCCGTGAGCGGGCCGATCGAGGTGCCGCACGGCATCGCGTTGTGGGAGACGAACGGCTGCCAGGGCGCACCCGCCCGCTCGCACGCCGAGGCGAACACCGCGATCCCCGAGGAGTCGGTGGCGTACCGCTGGTTGACGTTGACCTTCACCGTCGGGCCGCCGTTGGGCAGCGGGCGGTGGTCGGGGTCGTGGCGCTCCGCGTAGTTGGGGTGCACGGCGTGCGCCATGTCGGCCGAGACGCAGAACGCCCCCGACAGGGCGCGCGCCCAGTCCTCCGGACTGCCGCCCCTGGCCGTCACGGAACGGCTCAGCACCCGCTCCAGCAGGGGGCTCTGCGCCCCGGTGTCCGAACCGCTGCCGACCTCCTCGTGGTCGAAGGCCGCCAGCACCGGTACGTACGCCGGCTCCGCCCCACGGGCGGCCGCCGCGGTCAGCGCGGTCACCCCGGCGTGCACCGAGACCAGGTTGTCCAGCCGCGAGGACACCAGGAACTCCCGCTCCGCGCCCAGATATCCGGGCGGCTGGACGTCATGGAGCATCAGGTCCCAGCCCAGCACCTCGTCCGGATCCGCCTCGGCGGCCTCCGCGACCCGGCGCAGCAGCGCGCCCTCCTCGGCCCGGCCCAGCGACCAGACCGGCGCGAGGTGCCGCTGCCGGTCCAGGGCCAGACCGTCGTTGACGGTGCGGTCCAGATGGATCGCCAGCTGCGGCACGCGCAGCAGCGGTTCGTCGATCTGGACCAGCCGTGACTCGACGCGGCCGCCGGGACCGCGCAGCGCGAGCCGGCCCGAGACGCCCAGATCCCGGTCGAGCCAGGTGTTGAGCGGGACCCCGCCGTAGATCTCCACGGCGATCTGCCGCCAACCCGCCGACGCGGTGTCGGGGCTGGGCTTGACGCGCAGGTTCGGCGAGTCGGTGTGGGTGCCGATGATCCGGAACGGGGTGTGGGCGGGTGTCCCGGACGGGGCGTACCAGGCGATCAGGGCGCCGCCGCGGGCGACGAAGCAGCCCCCGGTCGTGCCCGTCCAGTCGTCGGTGCCGCGCAGCTCGCGGAAGCCGGCCTTCTCCAGCCGCTGGGCCGCGCTCGCCACCGCGTGGTACGGGGACGGGCTGGCACTGATGAAGGAGAGCAGGTCGTCGGCGTGGCTGCGAGGGGGTACCGGCGTCATGCGGTGTCCGCCTTTCCGGAGTGGGAGGGTGCGGGCGCGGGGGACCGGACCGCGGGGCGAGGGGGACGGTTCGGACAGGGGCACGGGAACGGGGGCGGCCCCGGCAACGTCGGACAACTCACCGCACCGGCCGTCCGTCCCGCAAGCGGCCCGGCCGGGGACCTGCGGAAAAGAGGCGGTGGCGTGCGGGACCGGGCCCGGTACCCGTCCGCCGGGGCCCAGGAGGCGGAAGGGACCGGTGGGGCGGTACGGACCCGGCCCGCCCGGCCCCCGCGCCGCCCGCCGCCCGCCACGCGCACGGCCACGGAGGGCTCCGGCCGTCGCGACGGGGCGTGCGCCGCGGGGCCGTACCACGCGAGATTGGCTGGAATCAGACGGTCGGGGCAGGGATCGCCGCACCGGTTCACGGCGCCGTCGCCGTCCCGCGCGCCCCCCGCACCCGGATCAGGAAGACCACCGCCACCAGCAGGGCCACCCCGTGCGACCAGCCCACCACCGCCAGCGGGCTGAAGCGGTCCAGGGCCGCCGCCACGAGGATCATCCCGGCCCCGAAGCCCAGGTTCTCCACCGTCGCGGAGAGCCCGAAGGCATGCGCCCGCGGTCCGGCCGGCAGGGTCTGGAGATGCGAGGTGTACGCGACCTCGGTGAGCCCGTCGGCGGCCCCGGCGACCAGGGCGACCACCGCCGTGGCCACCGGCCCGAACCCCGCGAACGCCAGGACGAACGAGCCCGACATCAGACAGGTGCCGTAGCCGAAGGCCGCCGCCCCCGGCGCCCGGCCGGTCCGCTTCCCGTACCGCTGGACCGCCCGCTGGGCCGCGATGTTGCCCAGCGCCCACAGACACCAGAACGCGCTGACGAACACGGCGGGGCGCGCGGCGTCGAGCGTGCTGGAGTAGACCGGCAGCGCCGCGTTGTGCGACGAGGAGCCGAGCGCGTCCACCCCGCGCAGCGCCACCATCAGCGCCATCCCCGGCACGGCGGACAGCGCGGCGAACGCGACGGGCATCCGCCGCCGGGCCGCCGGGGCCTCCTCCTCCGCCCGCTCCGGCCGCCGCTCCCCGCCGCCCGCGAACGGCAGCAGCGCCACCGTCACCGCGCACACCGTGAACGTCGCCATGTCCACCACGAACGCGGCGGTGTACCCGACGAGCGAGACGACCACGCCCGCCGAGGCGAAACCGGCCACCATCGCCATCGAACGCCCGGTGATCGACAGCGAGTTCGCCCAGGACCGCCGCTCCTCGCCGACCATCTCCGGAATGGAACTGCGCAGCGCCACCATGAACAGCGTCCCGCACCCGCCGACCACCACGGAGACCGCGACCAGCGCAGCCGTCCGCAGGGCGTCCGGCGCGCAGATCAGCAGCAGCATCACCGCCGCCTGCGCGATATTCGTCCAGAGCATGATGCTTTTCGCCGTGAAACGCGCCAGCAGCGTGCCCGCCGTCAGCCCGGCCGCGAATCCCGAACCCAGCCGGACCGCCATGAACAGCCCCAGCGCGAGGGCCCGCCCCGTCGTCTCGTAGACGAACAGATTGAGCGCCACCATATTCAGGAACGTGCCGTACGAGGAGACGGCGTAACCCGCCACCAGGACGCGGTACCGCCGTTCACCGCGCGCGGAGCCGTCCGGCGTTCCGGCGGGGCGGCCGGGGGAGGGGGACTCGGTCTCGGACGTCATCCCGCCATGGTCGTCCGGCCCCCGCGAAGCTCCGCCGCCGGACCGCATGCGCAAAGGTAATCTGCATCCTTGTGAAGGACGATCATTCCCGCCCACCGATGTGTGATTGCCGCGAATCGTCGTCGGACGGCCGCGCGTGGGGTGACCGTCCCGTACCGGAGCGTCCGTGCGAGACGGCGCTCACCGCCTACCGCGGCGCACTGCGCACCGGCGGACTTCCCGCCTCCGAGGTCCCCGACTGCCTGCGGGCCCTGCATCTGATGGTCGCCGACCGCGAGGCCCCGGGACTCCTCATCCCCGTACCGCCCGAGACCGCCTCCCACGCCGCGCTCACCCCGCTCCGGGAAGCCGTCCTCGAACGCCGCCGCACCCTGCGCGCCACCCGCACCGCGCTCTCCGTCTTCGAGACCCTGTACGCGGACGCGCACCGCACCAGCCGGCCCGAGCTCACCCGGCTCTCCGGCCGGGCCGTCATCAGCAAGGCGCTCGACGCCGGGGTGGCCGACTGCCGCGAGGAGGTGCGCACCGCCCATCCCGGCGGCGGCCGGCCCGCGGGCGTCCTGGAGGAGGCCCTCACCCGGGACCTGGGCAACCTCGGCCGGGGCGTCCACCAGCGCACGATCTACCAGCACACCGTCCGCTCCGACCGGGCCACGCTCGCCTACATCGAGCAGGTGACCGCCGCCGGGGCCGAGGTCAGGACCCTCGCCGAGATCACCGACCGGGTCATCGTCCTCGACCGGGACCTGGCCTTCGTCCCCTTCTCCGACGCACCCGACGAGGCGCTGCGCATCCAGCACCCGTCCCTGGTCCGCTTCCTGGTCCGCGCCTTCGACGAGGCCTGGGCCCGCGCGGTACCGGTCCGGCCCGAACGCACCCCGCTGCGCACCCCCGTCGTCACCTCCGACCTCCAGCGCGCCATCCTCGTCGCGGTGGTCAACGGCGAGACGGACGCCGCCATCGCCCGGCGGATCGGCATGAGCCGCCGCAGCGTCGCCGAGCACATGCGGAAGGTCTCCGAGCAGCTGGGCAGCACCAGCCGCGCGCAGCTCGGCTATCTGGTCGCGACCTCGGGACTGCTCGACGGCTGAGCCCGCGGCCCGGAGTACCCGGGCCGCGGGCCGTCGCCTCAGGCCAGACCGGGGCCGCGCACCGGAATGCTGGTGAACGTGGGCGCCGGGGCGGGCTCGGTGAAGAAGTCGTTGCCCTTGTCGTCGACGACGACGAACGCCGGGAAGTCCTCCACCTCGATCCTCCAGACCGCCTCCATGCCGAGCTCCTCGTACTCGACGACCTCGACCTTCTTGATGCAGTCCTGCGCGAGCCGGGCCGCCGGGCCGCCGATCGAGCCGAGGTAGAAACCGCCGTGCTCGCCGCACGCGTCGGTGACCTGCTTCGAGCGGTTGCCCTTCGCCAGCATCACCTTGGAGCCGCCCGCCGCCTGGAACTGCGCGACATAGCTGTCCATCCGGCCGGCCGTCGTCGGGCCGAAGGAACCGGAGGCGTAACCCTCGGGCGTCTTCGCCGGACCCGCGTAGTACACCGGGTGGTCCTTCAGGTACTGCGGCATCTCCTCGCCCGCGTCGAGGCGTTCCTTGATCTTGGCGTGCGCGATGTCGCGCGCCACGACCAGCGGACCGGTCAGCGAGAGCCGGGTCTTCACCGGGTACTTGGTCAGCTCGGCGAGGATCTCGTCCATCGGCCGGTTGAGGTCGATCCGGACGACGTCGCCGCCGGTGTCCAGGTGCTCGTCGGTGGTGTCCGGCAGGAAGCGCGCCGGGTCCTTCTCCAGCTGCTCCAGGAAGACGCCCTCGGCGGTGATCTTCGCGGTGGCCTGACGGTCGGCCGAGCAGGACACGGCGATCGCGACGGGCAGCGAGGCGCCGTGCCGGGGCAGCCGCACCACGCGCACGTCGTGGCAGAAGTACTTCCCGCCGAACTGCGCCCCGATCCCGATCTTCTGCGTCAGCTCGAAGACCTTCTCCTCCAGCTCCTTGTCACGGAAGCCGTGACCGGTGGGGGAGCCCTCGGTGGGCAGCTCGTCCAAGTAGTGCGCGGAGGCGTACTTCGCGGTCTTCAGCGCGAACTCGGCGGACGTACCGCCGACGACGATCGCCAGGTGGTACGGCGGGCAGGCCGCGGTGCCCAGCGAACGGATCTTCTCCTCCAGGAACTTCATCATGGAGGCCTCGTTGAGGACCGCCTTGGTCTCCTGGAAGAGGAACGACTTGTTGGCCGAGCCGCCGCCCTTGGCCATGAAGAGGAACTTGTACGCGCCGCCGTCGGTCGCGTACAGCTCGATCTGGGCCGGGAGGTTGGAGCCGGTGTTCTTCTCGTCCCACATGGTCAGCGGGGCCATCTGCGAGTAGCGCAGGTTGAGCTTGGTGTACGCGTCGAAGATGCCGTGCGACAGGGCCTCCTCGTCACCGCCCTCGGTCAGCACGTTCTGCCCGCGCTTGCCCATCACGATCGCGGTGCCGGTGTCCTGGCACATGGGCAGCACGCCCGCGGCGGCGATGTTCGCGTTCTTCAGCAGGTCGAGCGCGACGAACTTGTCGTTCGACGAGGCCTCCGGGTCGTCCACGATCCGCCGCAGCTGCGCCAGGTGGGCCGGGCGCAGATAGTGCGAGATGTCGTGCATGGCCTCGGCGGCCAGGGTGCGCAGCGCCTCCGGCTCGACCTTGAGGAACGTACGCCCGTCGGCCTCGAAGGTGGACACACCCTCGGCGGTGACCAGTCGGTACGGCGTGGTGTCCTCGCCCACGGGGAGCAGATCGGAGTACGCAAACTCTGGCATTACGGCCATTCCTCACTCGGCAGACAGCGGCTGGCCACCCTTGGACAGCGCACCCACCAGGGTAGGACCCCGCGCGGGCACCGGGCTTGTGAGGTAGGGCTCACCGTGCCCCGCGCGTATGCGCGCGACAGGCGGCGTTGCCCCCTAGTCGCGATCTATCGCGTTTGGGTACGCTGGGCCGGTGGACCTCGAAAAGCACCCCCAGCGGCCGGCCGCACCGGCGGAACCCGAAGGCATCCGCGCCTCCGACGCGGACCGCGACCGGATCGCGGACATCCTGCGGGAGGCGATGGCCGAGGGCCGGCTGACCGCCGACGAGCACGCCGAGCGCGTCGACTCGGTCTACCGCGCCAAGACCGTCGGGGAGCTCGAACCGCTCGTACGGGACCTCCCGATACCGGGCGGCGTCCCCCGGGCGGCGGCCGCCCCCGCCGCCGACGTCCCGGAGGAGCCGGCGGGCCCGGCCGACAACCTGGTGGCGATCTTCAGCAGCTCCACCCGCAAGGGGCGTTGGCGCGTCGGCGCGCGGACGAACGCGTTCGCGCTGTTCGGCAGCGTCGAAATCGACCTGACCGAGGCCCTGTTCGGCCAGCGGCTCACCGTGATCAACGCGACCTCCGTCTTCGGCAGCGTGGAGATCAGGGTTCCGGAGAACATCTCGCTGCGCGGCAGCGGTACGGGCATCTTCGGGAATTTCGAAGTCGTCACGCTGGAATCGCCCGAGCCCGAGGCCCCGGTGGTCGTCGTCAACGGATATTCGGTGTTCGGCAGCGTCGAGGCAAAGCCCAAGCGCGGCAAGTTCATCGCGGATCTCCAGGACCGGGTGCGCAAACACCTCGACAAGCACCTGGACAGGAATCTCGGCAAACACCTCGGTCACTGACGTCGATTCGGCGCGGATTCGGCACCGAATCGGGGCCCGCGCATTTCCGCGGATTCCGAACGGAGTGCCACTCAGTGCATAGGCGTGCGTACAGCGGGTAGGGAGTGCTGCATCGTCTCTCGCTCGCGAAGCCGTCGTCAGGAGTAGACCGTGCTGTCACTGCCGCACCAGTCCCTGCAGGTCGCCGCCGTGCCTCCGCAGCGGTCCCCCGCCCGGGAGGACCAGGCCGGTCCCTGGCACTCGGAGGCGGTGTGCCGCCGGGACGAGGCCGGGCTGTTCTTCGCCCCGTCGAAGGAGCCGACCGCCGCCCGGCTGTCGCGGGAGGAGTCCGCCAAGCGGGTCTGCGCACGGTGCCCGGTGATGACCGAGTGCCGCGAGCACGCGCTGGTGCAGCCCGAGCCGTACGGGGTCTGGGGCGGTCTCACCGCGGCCGAGCGCCGGGTGGCGCTGGCCCGCAGACGCCGGCGCGAGGTGGAGCTCAAGGCCTCCGGGGCGGCCGGCCGCATCGCGGCGGCGGGCTGAGGCACCCGCACCGCGCACCCCGACGCCCGGCTCCCGTTCCCGGACACTGTTCCGGATCCGGTCCCGTCCGCCCGAAGAGGCGCCCCCCCCCCCCCGCGGGGGGGCCCGCGGGGGGGGGGCGGGCCCCGGGGGGGGCGGCCGCCCCCCCGGGG
>NZ_JBHVIN010000026.1:0-127143 GCF_042799575.1 Streptomyces sp. NPDC057682
CTGTCCGGTGACGCCGATGGTGGCGCGGGCGGCCTGCGGGTCGGTGGCCAGGTCGTGCCCGCCGACCCGGACGGGCCCGGACCCGGGGTCCGGCCTCACCAGGGTCGAGAGGATCTTCACGGCCGTCGTCTTGCCCGCACCGTTCGGACCCAGCAACGCGAAGACCGTGCCTTCGGGGACCGTCAGGTCGATGCCGTCGAGGACGGTCTTGTCGCCGTAGGACTTGCGCAGGTCGTGCGCGGCGATGGCGGTGTTCGTCATGGGCGGATGCTCCTTCGCGTTCATGGAGGTGTGGTCCGGGCTCAGAGGCTGCGGGCGGTGATGTCGCCCTGGGAGGTGGTCGCCCGGACGGTCAGGGCGGGGGTGGCATCGGCGTTGCGCAGGGTGTTGTCGATCCGGCCGTGTCCGGTGCCGGCGTCCAGCGAGGCGGAGACGCCCCGGGCCGCCTGGACGGTGATGTCGCCGAGCTGGGTGCTCAGGTCGAGCGCGCCCCGGGTGGCCTCGGTGACGGTGATGGCGCCGCGCTGGGTGCGGATGTCGGCGTCCCCGGTGAGGCGGCCGACGGTGACGGTCGCGTCGTGGGCCGAGAGGCGGGCGCTCGCCGCCTCGTCCAGCTTGACGCTGCCGAGTCCGCCGTCGAAGGCGACGTCCCCGAGCCGGCCCACGCCCCGGAACTCGGCGGCGGCCGCGGTGGCCTCGACGTGCGAACCGGAGGGGAGCTGGACGGTGACCTCGACCGCACCGCTGCCGTCGCCGATCAGGCGGTTCTTGCTCTCCGCGGCGATCCGGACGTGCAGGACGCCGTCGTCGTAACGGACTTCGGCCCGCTCGGCCGTGCGGACGTCGCGCTTCTTGGAGGCGTCGGCCGGGCGGACCTCGACCGTGGTGTCCGCGCGGTCGGCGGCGATGAGGCTGATGCGCCCGGCGGGGATGTCGAGAACGGTGCGGACGGCGGCGGGGGTGTCGAACTTCTGCATGACTTTCTCCTTCTCCTGTGGAGCCTGTCGGCGCTCCGGGCCCCGGTGGCCCGCGCTTTCCGACAGAGGAAAAGCTACGTTGCGTTCACTGATCCGGCAACGACTCTGTTGCACTGGAAGACAGTAACTGCACGTAGAGACAGGGAATTTGATGCAATGACCTCACGCATAACGCAACGCCACGCATCGACGTCCGTTGCAATGAGTTAAGACCGAACGCTATAGTCGGCCCGTCGCGGCCACCGGGTCGCGCGCCCGGAGCACCGAGGAGGCCGCGATGCCGGGAGGCAGACTCACCCAGCAGGAACGCCGGCAGATCGCCCTGGGGCTGGCCGACGGCCTCGCCTACGCGGAGATCGCCCGGCGTCTGGACCGCCCCACCTCGACGGTCACCCGCGAGGTCATGCGCAACGGCGGCCCCACCGCCTACCGCGCCGAAGTGGCCCACCGCGCCACCGAACACCGCGCCCACCGCCGCAAGAAGCCCGAGCCGCGCGCCGCGCACACCCCTCCGCAGCCCCACGGGCGCGACGCCGAGGCGGTCCGCGCCTTCGAGGAGGTCCTGACCACCGTCCTGCTGGCCTCGGGCGCACCGCTGATGACGTCCCGGGTGCTGGCCTGCCTCTACGTCACCGACACCGGCAGCCTCACCGCCGCCGAACTCGCCCAGCGGCTCCAGGTCAGCCCGGCGTCCGTCTCCAAGGCCATCTCGTACCTGGAGAGCCAGGGCATGATCGGCCGTCAACGCGACGAGCGCCGCCGCGAGCGGTACACCGTCGACGACGACATCATGTACCAGTCGATGATGGCCAGCGCCCGCTCCACCGCCCAGCTCGTCGAGACCGCCCGCCAGGGCGTCCCCGTCCTCGGCGCGGACACCCCGGCCGGCGTCCGCCTCGAAAACATGGCCCGCTTCCTCGACTACGTATCCGAGGCCATAGCCCGCGCCGCCGAACAGGCCCGAGCCGTCCTCCACAGCGGCCCCGCGCCGGACGGCCCGGACGCGGAGGACCTGGACGCGGAGGACCTGGACGCGGAGGACCCGGACGGCTCCGGGAACGATGCCTGACGCCCGGCGTGACGAACCCGCCCACACCCCATGCGGTTTCGTTAGCAGCACGTCAATGCCGCCAATGGCGCTTGTAACGTCCCGTCCCGTTCGAGCCAACGGCAAGGAAAGGACTGTGCATTGAGGCGCACAGCCACCGCAAGCCTGTGAACCTATGCGGTCACAGCACTATCTATCCCCCCGGACCGAGTGATGTGACGCTCAGGAACCTTCGATTCCTGCGACAGTCGTGGTGATCACATCGCAGACCTGGGTGATTCCTTCGACGCTGAATCTGACACCTGGGATTGTCACAAAGACTTGGTAGGCGCCCGTGTTACCAGGATGTCGCTTGACGGCGTTGCCGTACCTCTTCTGCAAGGCCCGGTCGAGGCGTGCGTTTATCGAGTCCCTCGCGGACCTTCCCGATTTAAGGGATGCAACGGGGATACTGCCCATCACAGAGAACTCGACCTCAACCGTAGCCGTCAGCTTATTCGAGCTGCCTTTGAGCCGCGCAATCACCTCCACCTGCCCAGAGGCGCTGTTCATGCGAACCTGGCCGCCGGTGGAATCGTATCTCCCCATGCCTGCGTAGAGCTGCCCGATGCGGCGGCATAGGTCGTCTTCTTCGACATCCTCGGTCCCGCTTGCGATCTGAATGATCGCCTCAGCGGCCCGTAGGGGTGCGACGAAGTCCACCACCGTTTGCGGTCGGTCTTCGGGAGCCTTGGAGGTTGCTTTCTTATATAGCTCCATGAGCGCCTCGGAGGCGCGGTCATCAATCCAGCTGGCCAACTTGCGCCGCAAAACCTCTTGATTCTTCGCGAAGTTCTCTGCGCTTGGATCCCTGCCAGTCACGAGGAAGAACATGAGCTGAGCGAGGCTGAAAACATCGACGGTCTCGCTCCGTGCGGACCTAGCATTTGGCTCGTAGAGCTGCTCAGGTGCCGCATAGTTAATTACACCACCGACGCCAAGGTTTGTAGTGACAGTCCTATCCGTCTCGTGGTAGGCAAGATCAAAGTCCGTCAGGTAGGGTTCAAACTGCCCGTCTACGCCCACGGAAATGACGATGTTCTCCGGTTTGATGTCACGGTGTCGGACCTTTTTTGAGTGGGCGTGCTGTACGGTCTCACATATGTCGATCATCATGCGCACCGCCACGGCCGCGTCCCCATCACGGTCAATATAGGTCCTTCGAAGATTATCGCCAGGGACCAAGTCCATTGCGAACCCAAATGGCGCAACCATTACTTCGTGGACACGAACAATGCGAGGATGCTCCAGCTTCCTCATATTGAGGTAGCCGTTGGTGAAGCGCTGGACTTTTACCGCATCATCCAGTTCATTCCCGTGGAAAATTTTCAAGGCGTAACTCCGACCGTCAGCGCCCAGGACTTCCCATACGTGCCCGTAACCACCATGGCCAATATGTCGCGTAATCCGACCGAGCCGCGTTACTTCGCCTACGCTTACCTCGGACAAGTTCTTTCGGAACTCTCGTACTCGTCGGCTAAGATCAACCCAGTCCGGGTCCCGGCGAACGTCCGGCAGTTCCTTCTCGGTCGACTCGAACCACGCCACCACCGATTCGAGTTCCAATGCACATTGCCTGGCTCCCCTGTCAAGGCGGACGCCGCGATCGGCAAGTTCCCGTAGCTGCAGGTAGTAATACTGATCAACTAATGTCTGAGCCTTTGACATTATGCGTGAGCGTTCGCTCCGCTCGATGGGCCGTCCTTGGCGAGGTTCGAATCCGGCACCTAGGACCACTGTGCCAGCGATGTCTCCCTTGAAGACCGGGGTCTGCATTTCTTCGGGGACCGCGCTAACTACATACTCGTATATTCCCATCAGAGTGACTTCGCCATCCCAGTTCACCGAGGCGCCCAGAAGAGCATCTGTAAGCGTATCGGTAAAGACTCCTCGCTGATCAATCTCTTTTGCAGTTTCTTCGGGGCGGCATGCCGCTAAAACACAGCGACTTTCATTAACCGCTGGCACCTCACGTTCAACATCTGACGGAGTAAGCGGCCGACTATTGGACCACGTGAATGCGGATCCGGAGTGACAGCAGTCGAGAATGGATATAACGTGATCATAGACCATGCTCGCGGACTCCATGACTTGAGCGAGATGGGCCAGCGAGATTCCCGGGTCGAAATCCTGAGCGTCATAGGTGACAAGATGTCCAGCCTGGCCGACGACTTGACCGTGGCCGGCGAAGTACAGGAGTAGCGTATTCCCTTGGCCTTGATCCTCGGGGCCGTAGGCGAGTTTCGATAGCTCCCTCAGGATGTTACTCCGAGTCGCCTGACTGTTGAGCAGCACAATGCTGTCGAAGTCGTACTGCTCCAGAGAGAGACAGGAAGCCACATCTCTCGCATCATTCACGCAGCCGTAGAGTGGCGCACCTGGATAGCTATCGATGCCAATAATTATGGCTTTATTCAAAATGCTCTCCGCTCACTCAACCCGCCAAGAGCAAGGCGAGAAGGCATCGAAAGGTTCTAGGACCTTAGCGCGTCAACGAGTTGGGCGCCAGCGATTCGCGCAGGCCGACCGTTGGCCGGGGCCGCCCACCGCAGACTGCACGTTGGGGGCGTCGGGCGACGCATCCGGCAGGATTGCAGGACAGGCCATGAGCAGTCTTCCGATCACATTTGGTAACAGGTGGGTGCTCTTGTGGTAGCCGCAGAGAGCTTCGGAGCGAGGGCTGTGAACTGCTTTCGGAGTTGACGCCCCGAGCCGACCAAAGTCTTGCTGAAGATCCGCGAAGGCCGAGGTTGAAACGCGAGGGTCGGAGAGAGTGAATCTCTATCTGGCTCAAGGACTCGACGGGCAGAGCGGTCTACCCACAGACTGCGGCACACAGGTTCATCCCCTCCCCCCTGAACGCGCGTCCCGGACCCGTACCTCAAGCAGTGGGAGCAGGAGGAGATCGGGATCGATCTGGCTCTGAGTGCCGCGTACAGGGTCCGCATCAGCGTCTTTCCGACCAGCCACGCGGCACCGGGTGTGACGTCACAGTCGGTCACAGGGCATCAGGCAAGGGCCACCTACTGACGGGCCACGACCGTGGGTAGGTGTTCTCGGACGCCCATGTACGCGACGCGTCAATACCGCCGCACCGTAAGCGACCGTTTCCATTTTCGGTGTCGCTGCAACGGCAAGCTGTGGCACGCACCGGTGTCCCGGGCTCCCCGCCCGGGACACCGCCCGCCCCGTCCCGCGCCCGGCCCCTACTTCCGGTACAACTCCTCGATCTCCTCCGCGAAGTCCCGCGCGATGGCGTCCCGCTTCAGCTTGAGGGACGGGGTCAGATGGCCGTTCTCCTCGGTGAAGTCGACCGGGAGGACGGTGAACTTGCGGATGGACTCGGCGCGGGAGACGAGGCGGTTGGCCTCGTCCACGGCGCGCTGGAGGGCGGTGCGCAGGTCGTCGTCGTGGACGAGTTCGCGTATCGGGACGTGTTGTTTCTTCGTCATCTGGCGCCAGTGGGCGAGGCCGTCGGGCTCCAGGGTGATGAGGGCGGTGATGAAGGAGCGGTTGTCGCCGACCACCATGCACTGGCTGACCAGGGGATGGGCGCGCAGCCAGTCCTCCAGGGGGGCGGGGGTGACGTTCTTGCCGCCCGAGGTGATGATGATGTCCTTCTTGCGGCCGGTGATCGTGAGGTAGCCGTCCTCGTCGAGTTCCCCGATGTCGCCGGTGGCGAACCAGCCGTCGTCGAGGACGGACACGGCCTCGCCGCGCTCCGCGTCCCAGTAGCCGCCGAACACCTGGCCGCCGCTGAGCAGGACCTCGCCGTCCGGGGCGATGCGTACGGCGGTGCCGGGCAGCGGCCAGCCGACGGTGCCCAGGCGGGGGCGGAGCGGCGGAGTGACGGTGGCGGCGGCGGTGGTTTCGGTGAGGCCGTAGCCCTCGAAGATCTCGACGCCGGCGCCCGCGTAGAAGGAGGCGAGCCGGCGGCCCAGCGGGGAACCGCCGCAGATCGCGTAGCGCAGATGGCCGCCGAGCGCGGCCCGGATCCGGCGGTAGACCAGCGGGTCGTAGAGCGCGCGGGCGGCCCGCAGTCCGAGGCCGGGGCCGGGGCCCGTGCCGTGCTGGGCGGCCTCGACGGCCTCGCCGTAGCGCTGGGCGATCCGGGCCGCCCGGTCGAAGGAGGAGGCGCGGCCCATCTTCTCGGCGGTGGCCCGGCCGGTGTTGTAGACCTTCTCCAGGACGTACGGGATCGCCAGCATGAACGACGGGCGGAAGCCCGCGAGGTCGTCGAGCAGGTCCTCCGTCTTGATGGACGGCGCGTGGCCCAGCCGGACCCGGGCGCGCAGACAGCCGATGGCGACCATCCGACCGAAGACGTGCGACAGCGGCAGGAACAGCAGGGTGGACGCGGGGTACTTGCTGACGGACTTGAAGACCGGGTGGAGCAGTTCGATGGCGTTGTCGACCTCGGCGTAGAAGTTGCCGTGGGTCAGGACGCAGCCCTTGGGG
This sequence comes from Streptomyces sp. NPDC057682, assembly GCF_042799575.1. Classification (NCBI taxonomy): domain Bacteria; kingdom Bacillati; phylum Actinomycetota; class Actinomycetes; order Kitasatosporales; family Streptomycetaceae; genus Streptomyces; species Streptomyces sp. NPDC057682. Next base: position 6,523 of record NZ_JBHVIN010000026.1, read on the forward strand.
CGGCCGGTGGTGCCGGAGGTGTAGATGAGCGTGGCCGGGGTGTCCGGTTCCAGGGTGGCGCGACGGGCGTCCACGGCGTCGTCCGGGACACCCTCGCCGGCCTTCTTCAGCCGGTCCAGCACCCCGGTGTCGAACTGCCAGAGGTGGGCCAGGCCCGCGAGCTGCTTGCGCTCCTGGCTGATGAGACGGCCCTGTTCGGCGGTCTCGACCGCGCAGGCGACGGCCCCGGAGTCCTGGAGGATCCAGCGGGCCTGGAACGCGGAGGAGGTCGGGTAGACGGGCACGGTGACCAGTCCGGCGGCCCAGGACGCGAAGTCCAGCAGCGTCCACTCGTAGGTGGTGCGGGCCATGATGGCGATCCGGTCGCCGCCGCGCAGCCCCTCCGCGATCAGCCCCTTGGCCACCGCCCGCACCTCCGCGGCGAACGCGGCGGCCGTCACGTCCCGCCACTGCCCGTCCGCCCCCTTGCGGCTGAGGACGGCCTCCTGAGGGGCCTCGCGGGCGTTGTCGAAGGGGATCTCGGCGAGCGATCCGCGCAGGACGGGCGGGGCCAGCGCCGGTACGGAGACCTGCCGGACGCGGCCGTCGGCGTCCCTGGTCCTCTCCGGTTCGACCAGGACGGGGGTGGTGGGTGCGGATGGCGTGGACACGTGCGGCTCCTCGGGATGGGATCGGGCAGTGCACCTGGGCGTGTCCGGGAGCCCCGGCGGACGCCCGGAGGCCGGGCGGGGCTCATGGACACGGCCCGAGCCGTCCGGCGCGGGAGGCGGGCCCCCGGACCGGACCGAACCGTCCGGCCGGGGAGCGGAAGGCCCCCGGACCGGACCGTCCGGCCGGGAAGCGAGCCCCGGACCGGACCGTCCGGCGACGCGGGCGCCCCCGTCGGAACGGGCCGTCCGGCGAAGCGGGCCCGCCTCGCCGGACCGCGAACAGCGAACAGCGAACAGCGAACAGCGAACAGCGGACAGCGGACAGCGGTCGTACGGATCAGACGCGTTCGAGGATGGCCGTGACCCCCTGGCCGCCCGCCGCGCAGACGGAGATCAGTCCCCGGCCCGGAGCGTCCCGCTCGGCGAGCAGTTTGGCCAGGGTGGCGACGATCCGGGCGCCCGTCGCGGCGAAGGGGTGCCCGGTGGCCAGGGAGGACCCCGCCACGTTGAGCCGGTCCCGGTCGACGGGGGCGAGGCCCTGCTTCTCCCAGGCCGCGAGGGTGGCGAGCACCTGGGAGGCGAACGCCTCGTGCACCTCGACGAGGTCGAAGTCGTCGAGGGCGAGCCCGGCCCGCTCCAGGAGCCGGGGCACGGCGTACGCGGGCGCCATCAGCAGTCCGTCCTCGCCGTTCACGTAGTCGACGGCCGCCGTCTCGTACAGCGAGAGATAGGCCTGCGGTTCCAGACCGTGCGCCTCGGCCCACTCCTCGCTCGCCAGGAGGACGGTCGCGGCGCCGTCCGTGAGGGGCGTCGAATTGCCCGCGGTCATCGTCGCGTCCGGGTGGTCCGCGCCGAACACCGGCTTCAGGGTGGCGAGTTTCTCCACGGTGGAGCCGGGGCGCAGGTTCTGGTCGCGCTCCAGGCCCAGGTACGGGACGACGAGGTCGTCCAGGAAGCCCCGGTCGTAGGCGGCGGCGAGCCGCTGGTGGCTGGTGGCGGCGAGGAGGTCCTGCTCGGCGCGGCCGATGTCCCACTGCCGGGCGGTGACGGCGGCGTGCTCGCCCATCGAGAGGCCGGTGCGGGGTTCGGCGTTGCGCGGGATGTCCGGGACGAGGTGGCGGGGCCGTACGCCCGTGAGGGCCTTGGCGCGGGCACCCGCCGACTTCGCGCGCCGGGCGGACAGCAGCAGCCGGCGCAGCTCGTCGTTGACGCCGAGCGGGGCGTCGCTCGTGGTGTCCGTGCCGCCGGCGATCGCGGAGTCGATCGCCCCGAGCATGATCTTGTTCGCGGCGGCGATCACCGCCTGGAGGCCGGTGCCGCAGGCCTGCTGGACGTCGTACGCGGGGGTGCGCGGGTCGAGGCGCGAGCCGAGCACCGTCTCCCGGGCCAGGTTGAAGTCCCGGCTGTGCTTGAGGACCGCGCCCGCCGCGAACTCGCCGACGCGCTCACCCTGGAGGCCGAACCGCTCCACCAGACCGTCCAGCGCGGCGGTCAGCATCTGCTGGTTGGAGGCCTGCGCGTAGGGCCCGTCGGAGCGGGCGAAGGGAATGCGGCTGCCCCCGATGACCGCGACCCGGCGGGGCCGCGGGAGTGCGAGGGGAATCATCTCGACCAACTCATCTCGACCAGCTCCTGACTCTTGAGTAACCTTACTCCGGAGTAAATCTACGACCGAGCAGGGAGTCTGGACAATGGCCGACCGCTATCTGCACCTGACCGGCACGGCACCCGGCGGGTTCCTCACCCGGAAGCTCGGTCTCCCGCAGCCCGCCCGGCTGCGGCGCTGGACCCTGGAGACGCCGACGCTGACCGGCCCGGTCCGCCACCTCACCGCCGGGGACTCCGCCGTCACGGAGGAGCTGGCCGCGATCCTCGCCGCCACCGGTCTGGAGACCGACGCCCGCGCGGAACGCCCCGCCGCGCTGGTGCTCGACGCGACCGCCGTCGACACCGCCGCCGGGCTCGGCGCGGTGCACGCCGCCCTCCACCCGGTCGTCCGCTCGCTCGCCCCCGGCGGCCGGATCGTCGTCCTCGGCGTGCGGCCCTCACCGGAGGACCACCACCAGGCCGCCGCCCAGCAGGCCCTGGAGGGCTTCGTGCGCTCCCTGGGCAAGGAGATCGGCAGGGGCGCCACCGTCCAGCTGGTGCGCGTCGACCCCGCAGCCGTCGCTTCCGCCGCGTCCACCCTGCGCTTCCTGCTGTCGCCCCGGTCCGCGTACGTCAGCGGCCAGGTCATCGAGGTCACCGGCGCCGCCCCCGGCGAGGTCGCCGACTGGGCCGCCCCGCTCGCCGGCCGCACCGCCCTGGTCACCGGCGCCGCCCGGGGCATCGGGGCCTCCGTGGCCTCGGTCCTGGCCCGCGACGGGGCCCGGGTCATCTGCCTGGACGTCCCGCAGGCCCAGGAGGACCTGGTCCGCACCGCCGACCGGCTCGGCGCCACCGCGCTGCCCCTCGACATCACCGCCGACGACGCCGCCGACCGCATCGCGGCCGCCGCCCCGGACGGGCTCGGCATCCTCGTCCACAACGCCGGCATCACCCGCGACCGGCGGCTCGCCAACATGCCCGCCGAACGCTGGGCCTCGGTCATCGACGTCAACCTGGACAGCGTCCTGCGCACGACCGACGCCCTGCTGAAGTCCGGCACGCTCGGCCGGGGCGGCCGGATCGTCGCCACCGCCTCCATCGCGGGCATCGCCGGGAACAACGGCCAGACCAACTACGCGGCCAGCAAGGCCGGGATCATCGGCCTGGTCCGCTCCCTGGCCCCGCGCGCCGCCGCCGAGCACGGCGTCACCGTCAACGCGGTGGCCCCCGGATTCATCGAGACCAAGATGACCGCGGCCGTGCCGCTCTTCATCCGCGAGGCAGGCCGCCGGATGAACTCCCTCTCCCAGGGCGGCCTCCCGGTCGACGTCGCCGAGACCACCGCCTGGTTCGCCCAGCCCGCCTCGACCGCCGTCAACGGACAGGTCGTCCGCGTCTGCGGCCAGAGCCTGCTGGGAGCGTGAGCCCGTGCCCGGCCTGACCCTCTCCCTCGCCCGGGGCGCCGTCACCTCCCCCTTCAAACGGGCCGGACGCCCCGGTGCCGTCCTCCCCGCCGACCGCCTCCGCCGGCCCGCCGCGCCCCCCGCCCCCGGCCCGCTGACCGCCTACCGCGCGCTCTGCGGCTTCCCGGAGACGGGCGCGCTGCCGGTGACGTACCCGCACGTCCTGGCCTTCCCGCTCGCCATGGGCCTGATGACCCGCCGCGCCTTCCCGCTGCCGGTCACCGGCCTCGTCCACACCTGGATCGAGATCACCGCCCACCGCGCCCTCCGGCCGGAGGACCCGCTCGAACTCACCGTGTACGCCCAGGAGCTGAGCCCGCACCGGCGGGGCACCGAGGTGACGATGGTGACCGAGGCACGGCTCTCGGGCGCGCTGGTGTGGGAGTCCCGCAGCGGCTATCTCTCCCGGCACGCGACCCGCGACACCGCCCCGCCGGAGCCCCGGACCCCCGCCCCCGCACTCCCCGCCACCGCCGAATGGCGGCTGCCCGCCGACCTCGGACGGCGCTACGGGGCCGCCTCCGGCGACCGCAACCCCATCCACCTCCACCCGCTGACCGCCCGGCTCTTCGGCTTCCCCCGCGCCATCGCCCACGGCATGTGGACCGTGGCCCGCTGCCTGGCCGAGATCCCCGGCCCCGTCCGCACCGTACGGGCCGACTTCCGGGCCCCCGTCCTGCTGCCCGGCACCGTCACCTACGCCCACGAGGGCACCGCCTTCCAGCTGCGCGGCGGCCGGGACGGGGAGCGGCTGCACCTCACCGGCGCGGTGGAGACCGGCTGAGGGCGGTCCCGTCGTCCCCGGCCGGACCGTCCTACGGCGCTACGCCCCGGACACGCCTCAGGACTCCTCGGCCGGCACCTGCCACGTCCGGCCGTGCATCAGGTTCTCCAGGCCGGCCCAGGAGAAGTTCATCAGGGTGGCCGCGGCCTCCTTCGCGGAGACGCCCGGCGTCTCGTTGGCCCAGCCGGCCAGCGCCTCCGCCGCCCCCACCAGCGCCTGGGCCAGGCCCGCCACATCGCGGTCGGCGAGTTCGGCGTCGTGGTGCGCCTCGCGCGCCGCGGCGCCGATCAGCCCCGTCACGAAGGCGACGATCTCCTCGCGCATCACGTGCACCTCGGTGGCGAACGGCTCCCCGTGGGTGCGCGCCTGCCGGTAGAGGACCGCCCAGCCGTCCGGGTTCTCCGCGGTGTGCGTGAAGAACGCCCGCAGCCCCGACCAGAGTTGGCGGTCGGCCGACAGTCCGGGCTCGGCGCCCGCCCGGATCGCCGCGAGCAGCGCCGCGGCCTCCCGCCGGATACAGGCGGTGAACAGCTCGTCCTTGGAGTGGAGGTACAGGTACACCAGGGGCTTGGACACCCCGGCCAGCTCCGCGATCTCGTCCATCGACGCCGCCCGGTAGCCCCGCTGCCCGAACGTCTGCACCGCGGCGTCCATCATCTGCCGCTCGCGCACGGCGCGCGGCATCCGCTTGTTCCTCACAGCACCCACGTCGACTTCCTTCCCGCCCCCGCCGCACTACTCCCCGGTAAGCCTACGGGGGCCGCTCCCCGAAGACCTGTTCGCGGCCGCCCGCCGCGGCGTGCCGCCGCCGAGCCCCCGTACCCCGTGCGTAGGGTCGTCGCCCGCACGGTGCCCGCGAGGTGCCCGCAGTTGTCCGCAGTTGTCCGCCGGGGAGAGGTGCCCGCCGTGAAACCGACCGTCTGCCTGTGCATGATCGTCAGGAACGAGGCGCGGGTCGTCGAACGCTGCCTCTCCTCCGTACGGGACCTCGTGGACACCTGGGTGATCTCGGACACGGGCTCGACCGACGGCACCCAGGCCCTGGTGCGCAGGGCGCTGGACGGCATTCCCGGTGAACTCCACCAGGACCCCTGGACCGACTTCGGGCACAACCGCACGCTGAACATCCGCCGGGCGCACGCCCGCGCCGACTATCTGCTGCTGGTCGACGCCGACCATGTGGTCCACCGCCGGGGCCCGCTGCCCGAGCTGACCGCCGACGCCTATCTGCTGCGCCACGAGGGCCCCGTCGAGCACCGGATCAAACGGCTGGTCCGCGGGGACATGGCCTGGCGGTACGAGGGCGTCACCCGGGAGCACCTGACCGCGGGGGAACCCGAGGACCAGCGGCTGCTGGACGCGCTCGTCATCCACGACCACGCCGACGGCGGCTCGCGCCACGGCCGCGCCGAGCGGGACGCCCGGCTGCTCGGCTCCGAGCTGGAGCGCGATCCGGCCAACACCCGCACCGTCTTCCACCTCGCCCAGGCGCTGCGCGACCTCGGTGAGCGGGAGCGGGCGGTGGCGCTGTACGAACGCCGGGCGCGGATGGGCGGCTGGGCCGAGGAGGTCTACTGCTCGCTGCTGCAGGCCGGGGTCCTGCGGGCCGAGGCCGACGACTGGCCGGCCGCGATGGACGCGCTGTCACGGGCCTGGGAGACCCGGCCGCAACGGCTGGAGGCCTGCTACGAGCTGGTCTCCCGGCTGCGCGGGCTCGGCCGGCACCACGCGGCGCACGCGTTCGTCCGGGCGGGCCTGGACCGTGAGCCGCCCGAGGACCTGCTGGCCGTGCAGCCGTGGGTGTACCGGTGGGGGCTGCTCTTCGAGTACTCGGTGACGGCCTACCGGGTGGGCGAGGTCGAGGAGGCGCTGAGGGCCTGCGACCGGCTGCTGGCGCTGCCCGATCTGCCGCGCGCCTACCGGGACCGGACGCTCGCCAACCGCGAGTGGGCCGGCCGCCGCAGGCCGGCCCCGAACGCGTCGTGGGCCTCCCCTCCGGACTGGAGGAGAGGCCCACATGTCACGGGCGAGGCCTGCGCGGGCTGCGGGGCCTGACGCGTACGGGCGGGGTCAGGCGGCGACCGGCACCCGGGCCGCGTCCTCGACGGGCGCCTCGTCGTCGACCGGGGAGGCCGAGGCCGAGTTGTAGGCGTCCAGGTCGAGGATCTTCTCGCGGGCCGAGACGATGACCGGGACCAGGGCCTGGCCGGCCACGTTGGTGGCGGTCCGCATCATGTCGAGGATCGGGTCGATGGCCATCAGCAGGCCGACGCCCTCCAGCGGGAGGCCCAGCGTCGACAGGGTGAGGGTCAGCATGACCGTCGCACCGGTGAGACCGGCGGTGGCGGCCGAGCCGATCACCGAGACGAACGCGATCAGGATGTAGTCGCCGACGCCCAGCTGCACGTCGAAGATCTGCGCGATGAAGATCGCGGCGAGCGCGGGGTAGATCGCGGCGCAGCCGTCCATCTTGGTGGTGGCGCCGAACGGGACGGAGAAGGAGGCGTACTCCTTCGGGACGCCGAGGCGCTCGGTGACCTTCTGGGTGACCGGCATGGTGCCGACCGAGGAGCGGGAGACGAAGGCCAGCTGGATGGCGGGCCAGGCGCCCTTGAAGAACTGGAGCGGGCTGACCTTGGCGACGGTGGCGAGCAGCAGCGGGTAGACGCCGAACAGCACCAGGGCGCAGCCGATGTAGACGTCGGCGGTGAAGGTGGCGTACTTGCCGATCAGGTCCCAGCCGTAGTCGGCGATGGCGTAGCCGATGAGGCCGATGGTGCCGATCGGGGCGAGGCGGATGACCCACCACAGGGCCTTCTGGAGCAGCTCCAGGACGGACTCGCTGAGGGTGAGGATCGGCTGGGCCTTCTCACCGAGCTGCAGGGCGGCGATGCCGGCGACGGCGGCCATGAAGACGATCTGCAGGACGTTCAGCTCGGCGAACGGCGTGATGACGTTGTCCGGGATGATGCCGGTCAGGAAGTCGAGCCAGGAACCGGCGTGCTCGGGGAGCTTGCCGTCCTTGGGGGTGAGGCCGGTGCCGGAGCCCGGGTTGGTGATCAGACCGATCGCGAGGCCGATGGCGACCGCGATCAGCGAGGTGATCATGAACCAGAGCAGGGTGCGGGTGGCCAGCCGGGCGGCGTTGTTGACCTTGCGCAGGTTGGTGATCGACACCAGGATCGCGAAGAAGACGAGGGGCGCGACGGCCAGCTTCAGCAGCTGGACGAAGATGTGGCCGACCTTGTCGAGCGTGGTGTAGAGCCAGTCGATGTCCTGGCTGCGGGCGAGCCAGCCGAGCAGGACGCCGAGGACGAGACCGGCGACGATCTGGGCCCAGAACGGGACCTTGGGTATACGGAAGCCGGAGCCGGTGGACTCACCGGCGGGGGCGGACGCGGAGTTCGCGGACACGGACACACTCCAGATGTGACGCATCGGGACGCACGGGGACGGTGCGGAGGGGGACGGGGTGCGGCGCCCGCGCCCCGGGAAGGCCGGGGCGGCGCCGCTGCATGGTGCCGGTTCAGACGTTGCGGCAACAGACCGCGGACATACAGCGGCAGAGATCGACATGCAGGCGCTCCACGAGCGGGATGCCCGTGGCAGATCGGAGGCGCACAGCTGTCTTCATGGCGAACACGTTAACACTTGAACTTTGAGAACCTCAAAGCTCTTCTTTGATCCCGGGAAGCGCTCTCTGCTGACGGAGGGCGCCGTTCCGGCCCCGGATACGCGAAAACCCCAGTACAGGAGCGGTCGCTCCGGTGCTGGGGTTTCGGAAAGAAAGGGTGCGGCTGTGAGGAAGCTTACAAAGTCCTTACGCCGCCCTCACCGCGGCTCTACTGGGTCACGCCGTCCTCACGCGTCCGGTTGGCTTCCAGGCGGGCCTTGGCGCGGTCCACCGAGGAGACGATCTGCTCGGACATCTCGTCGCGCTGCTTGCGCAGGAGCACATAGCTGAGCGGCGCGGAGAGCACCAGAGCGAGCAGGATGACCCAGACGAGGTTGGATCCCCCGGCACCCGACGGGATCACCCCGAAGTTGACGGCGACGGCGGCGACGACGAAGCAGCCGACGAAGATGCTGAGACGCATCGCGGTGTACCGGATCGTTGCGCTCGGCTTGGCAGCGGACACAGCTGGCCTTCTCTCTACGTACGACAGTCCTGCCCGACCAGTGAAGCATGCCCCGCAATCGAACGGTTCGGAGCCCCCGGGCCCGGCCCGTGAACCGCCGTCAGTCGAGCGGGAGCAGCATGATGACGTCGTCGCGGTCGTCGCCCTCGGCCACCCGGATCGCGGCCGGGACCCGGCCGACCTCCTTGTATCCGCAGGACGCGTAGAAGCGGTCCGTGCCGGTGCCGCCGCGGCAGGTGAGCCGGATCGCCTCGATGCCGTCGATGGTGCGCGCGGCGTCCGCCGCGGCGGCCATCAGCGCGCGCCCGTCGCCGCGGCCCTGATGGCGGGGGTGGACCATCACCGTGTAGAGCCAGAGCCAGTGGCGCATCAGCCGGTGGCCGTTCAGCGCGAGGAAGGCGGTGGCGGCGATCTCGCCGTCCTCGTCGCGGCCGACCAGCAGCCGGGTGCGGCCCTCGGCCATGGCGACCAGATGCCGGACCAGTTCGGGCCGGACGTCCTCGACCGATACGGGAGGGACGAAGCCCACCGCACCGCCCGCGTTGGTGACGTCGGCCCAGAGCGCGGCTATGCCGTCCCGCACCGGGCGGTCGAAGGCGGGATCCAGTTCAAACGTAAGCGCCATGGAGGAAGATTAACCCTTACATGCCTTGGGTGTGAAAAAAGCTCCGGCCGCGTCGGCGGCCGGAGCTCGTGCACGACACCGCGCCGGTTCAGACCCGCATCGGCTGCGGCGACTCGCGCCGCTCCGCGTCCGGGCCGGGGTACTCGCGGATGATCTCGTACCGGGTGTTGCGCTCCACGGGCCGGAAGCCCGCGTCCCGGATCAGGTCCAGCAGGTCCTCGCGGCCCAGCTTGTTCGGCGTGCCGTAGTTGTCCGCGTCGTGCGTGATCTTGTACTCGACGACCGACCCGTCCATGTCGTCCGCGCCGTGCTGGAGCGCCAGCTGGGCGGTCTGCACGCCGTGCATCACCCAGAAGACCTTGACGTGCGGGACGTTGTCGAACAGCAGCCGGGAGACCGCGAAGGTCTTCAGCGCCTCGGCCCCGGTCGCCATCGTGGTGCGCGCCTGGAGCTTGTTGCGGATCTTGCCGTCCTTCATGTCCACGAAGTCGTGCTGGTAGCGCAGCGGGATGAAGACCTGGAAACCGCCGGTCTCGTCCTGGAGCTCGCGCAGCCGCAGCACGTGGTCGACGCGGTGCCGGGGCTCCTCGATGTGCCCGTACAGCATCGTCGCCGGGGTCTTGAGCCCCTTCTCGTGGGCGAGCCGGTGGATCCGCGACCAGTCCTCCCAGTGGGTGCGGTGGTCGACGATGTGCTGGCGGACCTCCCAGTCGAAGATCTCCGCGCCGCCGCCGGTGAGCGACTCCAGACCCGCCTCGATCAGCTCGTCCAGGATGTCCGAGGCGGACATGCCGGAGATCGTCTCGAAGTGGTGGATCTCGGTGGCCGTGAACGCCTTCAGGGAGACCTGCGGCAGCGCCTCCTTGAGCGCGCTCAGCGAGCGCGGGTAGTAGCGCCACGGCAGGGAGGGGTGCAGTCCGTTGACGATGTGCAGCTCGGTGAGGTTCTCGCCCTCCATCGCCTTGGCGAGCTTCACCGCCTCCTCGATGCGCATCGTGTACGCGTCCTTCTCCCCCGGCTTGCGCTGGAAGGAGCAGTACGCGCAGGACGCGGTGCACACATTGGTCATGTTGAGGTGCCGGTTGACGTTGAAGTGGACCACGTCACCGTTCTTGCGCGTGCGCACCTCGTGCGCCAGTCCGCCGAGCCAGGCCAGATCGTCGGACTCGTACAGCGCGATCCCGTCCTCGCGGGACAACCGCTCTCCGCCTCGGACCTTCTGCTCCAGTTCGCGCTTGAGACCCGCGTCCACCAGGGCACCTCCATCGTTCTCTCGGTACGGACTCAGCTCACCGTACGCCTACGCCTCTTCGGGAAGGTCCCCGACCCGGTTCTCCCACTTGGTGGAGAGCACGATCGTGGTACGGGTCCGCGAGACGCCCTTGGTGCCGCTGAGCCGGCGGATGGTGCGCTCCAGACCGTCCACGTCACCGACCCGGACCTTGAGCATGTACGAGTCGTCGCCCGCGATGAACCAGGCGTCCTCGATCTCCGCGAGGTCCTTCAGCCGCCGCGCCACGTCCTCGTGGTCGGCCGCGTCCGAGAGGGAGATGCCGATCAGGGCCGTGACCCCGAGGCCCAGCGAGGCCGCGTCGACGGTCGCGCGGTAGCCGGTGATGACACCGGCGGACTCCAGCCGGTTGATGCGGTCGGTGACGCTGGGTCCGGAGAGCCCCACGAGCCGGCCCAGCTCGGCGTACGAGGCCCTGCCGTTCTCCCTGAGGGCCTGGATGAGCTGCCTGTCCACCGCGTCCATATGACTGAAGCCTTCCATTGTTCAGCAGTATCGCGAGTCTACATTTTGAATCTAAGGCACGCAGGCTTTGTGGCCTGTAATTCAGAAGCCCTTGGTGGGGGGTGAGGGAGTCGGTCCGGGGGCCGGGGTCAGTCGCGCTGTGCGCCGCCGAGCTCCCCGTCCCAGCGGCGGTACAGATCGTGCTCCACACCGGCCGCGTCCAGCGCCCGCCCCGCGACGAAGTCCACCAGGTCCTGGATGTGCGTCGCGCCCGCGTAGAACGCCGGGGAGGCGGGGAGCACCACGGCGCCCGCCTCGTCGAGGGCCACCAGCTGCTTCAGCGTCGCGCCGTTCAGCGGCGTCTCGCGCACCGCGACGACCAGCGGCCTGCGCTCCTTGAGCGTCACGCTCGCGGCGCGCTGCAACAGGTCCTTGGAGAGCCCCAGCGCCACCCCGGCCACACAGGCCGTGGACGCCGGGACGATCAGCATGCCCTTGGCCGGGTACGAACCGGAGGACGGGCCCGCGGCCAGGTCACCGGCCGGCCAGTGGCGTACGCCGGAGAGGTCCACGTCGAAGGTGTGGGGTTTGCCGTCCGCCCCCCGCGCCAGCCAGGCGGCGAGATCGTCCCGCCAGTGCGCGTCGCGGAAGGCGATCCCGGTCTCGTCCAGCAGCGTCAGCCGCGAGGCCCGGCTGACCACCAGGTCGACGCTCTCCCCCGCGGCCAGCAGACCGCGCAGCACCGCCGCGGCGAAGGGGGTGCCCGAAGCGCCCGACACCCCGACGATCCAAGGCGCGCGCCGCCGCTCACTCACCGAACTCCCGGAATCCACGCCCCCGAGCCTATCCGGCGCCCCGGACGGGCGGCGCGCCAGGACCGCGGGGCGGCGCCCCGCTCAGACGGCGAGTCCGCGCACCAGCAGATCGAGCAGCGCACAGGCGAACAGGGCGATTCCGATGAAGCCGTTGACCTGGAAGAACGCCCGGTTCAGCCGGGACAGGTCGTGCGGGCGGACCACCCGGTGCTCGTACACGAAGGCCACCGAGACGATCGCCATGCCGATCCAGTAGAAGAGACCGGCGTCCGTGGCGAGGCCGAACCAGACCAGCAGCCCGGTCGTCACGGCATGGCTGACCCGCGCGCCCCACAGCGCCGCCGGGACGCCGAAGCGGGCCGGGACCGAGAGCACCCCGTGCGCCCGGTCGGCCTGCACGTCCTGGCAGGCGAAAATCAGGTCGAAGCCGCCGATCCACACCCCGACGGCCAGACCCAGGATCACCGCGTCCCACGACCAGCTGCCCGTCACGGCCAGCCAGGCGCCGATCGGCCCGATGGCCTGGGCCAGGCCCAGGATCGCGTGCGGGTAGTTCGTGAACCGCTTGCCGTACGGGTAGACCACCATCGGCACGACGGCGACCGGGGCCAGGGCCAGACAGAGCGGGTTGAGCAGGGCGGCGGCCCCGAGGAAGACGACGACGGCGACGAGCGCCCCCGTCCATGCCGAACGCACCGAGACCGCGCCGGTGACCAGTTCGCGCCCGGCCGTCCGCGGATTGCGGGCGTCGATCTCCCGGTCGATGATCCGGTTCGCGGCCATCGCGAAGGTGCGCAGCCCGACCATCGCGATCGTGACGAGCAGCAGCGTGCCCCAGTGGATCGTCGCGTCCTCCTGGAACATCGCGGTCAGGGCGGCGATGTAGGCGAAGGGCAGCGCGAAGACGGAGTGCTCGATCATCACGAGCCGCAGGAACGCCTTGACCTTGCTGTTCGGTCGGGCGGGCCCGGAGCCCAGGGTCGCTTCGGCGGCGCTCACAGTCCGTATTCCTTCCAGCGGCGGTCGACCGTCGCCGCCGTGTCCGGGTCGGACTCGACCATGTCCGGCCAGCCCCCGTCCCGGGTGTAGCCCTCCTCGGGCCACTTCTTCGTCGCGTCGATGCCCGCCTTGCCGCCCCAGAACTGCTGGTAGGAGGCGTGGTCGAGATGGTCGACCGGCCCCTCGGAGACGGTGAGGTCGCGGGCGTAGTCGGTGTTGCCGAGCGCCCGCCAGGCGACCTCGTGCAGATCGTGGACGTCGCAGTCGGAGTCCACGACGACGATCAGCTTGGTCAGCGACATCATGTGCGCGCCCCAGATGGCGCTCATCACCTTCTGGGCGTGCTTGGGGTACTTCTTGTCGATCGAGACGATCGCGCAGTTGTGGAAGCCGCCGGACTCGGGCAGGTGGTAGTCCACGATGTCCGGGACGATGATCTTGAGGAGCGGCAGGAAGAACCGCTCGGTGGCGCGGCCCAGCGGCCCGTCCTCGGTGGGGGGCCGGCCGACCACGATGGACTGGAGCAGCGGCCGCTTCCGCATGGTCACGCAGTCGATGGTCAGCGCGGGGAACGGTTCCTGCGGGGTGTAGAAGCCGGTGTGGTCGCCGAAGGGGCCCTCGGGGAGCGTCTTGCCGGGCTCCAGCCAGCCCTCGATGACGACCTCGGCCTGGGCCGGGACCTGGAGCGGCACGGTCTTGCAGTCGACCATCTCGATCCGCTTGCCCTGGATGAACCCGGCGAAGAGGTACTCGTCGATGTCCCCGGGCAGCGGGGCGGTGGAGGCGTACGTGACGGCGGGCGGGGCGCCGAAGGCGATGGCGACGGGCAGCCGCTCACCGCGCCGGGCGGCGACCTGGTAGTGGTTGCGGCTGTCCTTGTGGATCTGCCAGTGCATCCCGATGGTGCGGCGGTCGTGGCGCTGGAGCCGGTAGAGGCCCAGATTGCGCACACCGGTCTCGGGGTGCTTGGTGTGGGTGAGCCCCAGGTTGAAGAAGGAGCCGCCGTCCTTGGGCCAGGTGAAGAGCGCCGGCAGCCGGTCCAGGTCCACGTCGTCGCCGGTGAGGACGACCTCCTGGACGGGGGCGTTCTCGGACTTCACCTTCTTCGGCGGTACGTGCACCATCGTGCCGAGCTTGCCGAAGGCCTCCCGGACCCCGATGAAGCCGTGCGGCAGCTCGGGCTTGAGCAGCCCGCCGATCTTCTCGCCGATCTCGGCGTAGGACGTCAGCCCGAGCGCCTTGAGCAGGCGCTTGTCGGTGCCGAAGACGTTCATGGCCAGGGGCATCGAGGAGCCCTTGACGTTCTCGAAGAGCAGCGCGGGCCCGCCGGCCTTGTTCACCCGGTCGACGATCTCGCCGACCTCCAGGTACGGGTCGACCTCGGCCTTGATGCGCTTGAGCTCGCCCTCGCGCTCCAGAGCCCGGAGGAGGGATCGCAGATCGTCGTAAGCCATGCCGACCAGTCTGTCATCCCCCCGGCCGCGGGCCTCCGGGGCTCCCCCCGCCCCGCCGGGCGGTCCGCCGGGCACGGGCGGCTCTCCCGTGCCCGGGGGACGTGCCCCGGACCGGAGGATTCCGGTCCGGGGCGGGGTGCTGCTGGGATCGGGATGCGGACGTCAGCAGGCGCCGAGGTCGGTCCAGACGCCCCAGTCGCCGCCGGTGCCCGGCTCGTCGCCCTGCGTCCACCACTTGGCGCGGTAGTTGTGGCCGTTCAGGGAGACGGTGTCGCCCCCGTTGTAGACCGAGCCGGCCTGCCAGGCGGCGCCGGTGCAGTCACCCGGGTTGCCCGGGTCGGGGTCGGGGTCGGGGTTGCCGCCGGTACCGCCGATGTTCACGTCGATACAGGCGTAGAAGGCGTTCGCCGTGTCGGCGACGTTCCACACGGCGAGGACCTTCTGCTTGCCCGTGATGGACCCGAAGTTCACGTTGTGGGTCACCGTGGCGCCGGGCTGGCGGCCGCCGTCGTTGAACTCCGCGACCTTGGTGCCGCCGACGTAGTACTGCCAGGTGCTGGTGGCGTGCCGGGCGGTCAGGGTCCAGGAGAAGTTGGTCGAGCTGCCGACCGGGGTGACCTTCCAGCCCTTGCTGTCGTCGTCGAGGTCGGCGAACTGGGAGTTGCCGCCGCTGCAGCTCCGCAGGCCCTTGGGGCCCTCGACGCTCTGCGGCTCGTACTTGATCTGACCGCAGGAGACGGTGCCGGCGGCACACTGCGCCTGGCGGCTCGGGGGTGAGGAGATGTAGCCATGAGCACTGGCGTTGGCCGTCGGAAGCGCCACCGCGAGGAGGGGAGCGACGCCCACGCCGATCGCCATGGCCATTTTGCGCTTGCTGTTCATGCCACTTCCTTCTTCGCTGAAGGGGCTGCCGCGGGGAGACGGCAGCATCAGGAGCGCCCGCACCTGCGGCTTCGACGCGACCGGCTGGGAACCGGGCACGACGCGCACACGGGTACGGCCGGTGGCGAGGGGGGCGCCGCCCCGCTGATCCCTTCGCGCGCCACGGATGCGTGAGGACAGCCGTGACTCACCTCGGGACCCACTGGGTCCCAGGTCTAGACCATGGCTTATGGTCAGGAACTCGTCAAGAGATGACGCAGCTCGCAAGCCTGTTCGGCCGAAAAGCGTGACGCGGCGTCACCTGTAGCGGTGCGCACTCCCGTTGCCGGTGGACGTCCGCTCCCCGTATCCACCGCGCGCGGCGGGCACCGCGTCCGCGCCGAGGGTGGGGACCCGGTCGTCGCCGAGCACCAGATCGGGGTCGAACATGACGACGGTCGCCGCGACGACGAGCATGACGACGGGCCCGGCGACCATGGTCAGCAGGAAGGCGATCTGGTCGACCGAGGACTGCACATAGCTGCCGCCCGAGGCGTCGACGTGGACGCTCACGGCGGCCATGCCGGTGTAGTGCATGCCGGTGACGGCGACGCCCATGACGAGGCTGGCCCCGAGGCTGGCCCACAGACCGCGGACGGTGACCGCCGCCCACAGCGCCGCCGTCGCGGCGACCACGGCGATGAGCACGGACAGCGCCACGGTCGGCGCCGCGTAGTCGATGCTGCCGTGCACCGTCATCGCGGCCATCCCGATGTAGTGCATGGCCGCCACCCCGAGCCCGGTGAACACCCCGGCCGCGGTCAGCACCTTCGGCCGCGAGCCCAGATGGCCGACGAGGAAGACGCCCACGGCGGTGACGGCGATGGCGACGAGGAGGCTCAGCACGGTCAGCCGGGTGTCGTACGCGATGTCCGAGCCCTCGGCCCGGAACCCCATCATCGCGATGAAGTGCATCGTCCAGATGCCGCAGCCCAGCGAGACGGCGGCCAGCGACAGCCAGCCGTTCCTCCGCCCCCGGTCGCCCCGGCGCAGCGAGCGCACGGTGCAGCGCAGCCCGAGCGCGGAGCCCAGGCAGGCCATCAGATAGGCGGCGACGGGCGTCACCGCGCCGTAGTGGAACTCGGTCACCGTGGCAGCCACGACGCGATCCCCTTCTCGTGGTTCCGTCGGGCTGTGAGACCGGGAACGGCTGGTCGGAGCGGTCGCGGACGGCGAACCGCGCCGCCCAATCAATCACATGGGGCTCGATATCCTGAACTTCGGATCTTATGGTGATTATCACGGCGGCGACGGCTATGCGGCTTTTCACAAAGAAAGGTCCGGCCGCGTCACCCGCTACTCTGGGCGCGTCACCGGGTCGGGGCGACGCCCCGCCGACTCTCCGCGGGGGGACCTTTCCACCATGCTCCGGGCTCTGATGTATCTCCTGCCGCTCGCCCTGACGATCTACGCGTTCATCGACTGCCTGAACACCCCCGAGGACGAGGCCAAGCACCTGCCGAAGATCGCCTGGGTCTTCATCATCCTGCTGTTCTGGATCGTCGGCCCGATCGTGTGGCTGGCCGCGGGCAAGATGCGCGAGGTGCCGGCCGGCGGCCGCACCCCGTCCGAATGGCACCGCAACCACCGCCAGCGGTGGGTGGCGCCGGACGACAACCCCGACTTCCTGAAGTCGCTCAAGGACGAGAACGCCAAGGACGAGGCGGTCCTCAAGGACTGGGAGGCCGATCTGCGCCGCCGCGAGGACGAGCTGCGCCGGCGCGAGGGCGGCACCGGCCCCGGCGAGCCCGCCCCCGGCACCTGAGCCCACCGGCCGCCCCACCGCCCCGGCCCCGCGCACCTGCCCCGCCGCACCCTGCGGCCGATCGTTCGAAAATCTTGACCCTCCTCCAACACCCGCCCGATATCCTGGTGTTGACGGTGTGACAGATCGTCGTGCCGAGCGGTGCTGGGGGTGCTGTGGAGCGAGAGCTGTACGGGCGCGAGGCCCTGTTCGACGACGACGGGCTCGCGGCACGTCTCACCGGCCTCACCCCGCACGGCGCCCGCCGCGTCACCCCCGAACACGGCGACGACCCGCCCGTCGTGGTGCTGACCGGCGGCCGGGGCATGGGCAAGACCGCCGCGCTCAAGCAGCTGCGCACCCTGTACCGGGAGATCACCCCGCTCGCCCTGGCCGACTGCGAGGACGTCCGCCCGCCCCTGGACCCCGGCCCCGCCTGGACCCCGGTCACCGCCGTCCTGCCGGAACTGGCCACCCAGCTCACCGCCCGGGTGCACGGCGCCCGCCCGGTGCCCTTCCCCCGGCTCGGCCTCGGCCTGGTCGCCGTCGCCTCGGTCTCCTGGCGGCGCGAGGACGAATCCCGCGCCCAGCGCGACCTCCAGTCCCTCGGCCCGGTCCTGGCCACCGTCGACGGCCGGGGCGACGCCGCCACCGGCTGGGTCACCAAGGTGCTGACCAAACTCGCCGCCGGAGCCTTCGACGCGGTCGCCCCGATGGCCGGAATGATCGCCGAGGCGACCGTCGAGACCGTCCTGGAGGAATCCTTCAACCGCTTCCAGCGGCGCACCGCCCAGTGGTACGGAAGCTATCCGCACGCCGGCGGCAACGGCCGGATCGGCCTGCGCCAGCTCGCCGTCGACTTCGAACGCGGCGGCGATCTGCGCCGCCGCGCCGAGGACCACCTCGTCCTCGCCCTGGTCGAGGACCTGGTGCAGGCCTACGGCGGACTGGCGCGCGGCGCCCGGCGCGGCCGCCCCCTCCTGCTGCTCGACAACGCCCACACCCCGCTCGGCCGCCGACTCGTCGAACCGCTGCTGCGGCGGCGGGCCGCCGGGGTCCGCGACCGGATCGCGGTGATCGCCTCCTCCCGCGTCCGGGACCACGCCGGACTGAGCCACGCGGTGCGCCACCGGCTGCCCGAGGTCGCCCACGCCTCGCACTGGACCCGGTCCACCGAGGTCACCTCCGGCATCCTCGCCGTCGCCCTCACCCCGCTGGACCCCGAGCACGTCCGCACCGCGCTGGACCGCCACGACCCACGCGGACGCACCCCAGCCGGACTGGCCCGCGGCGTGCACCGGCTGACCGGCGGCCGGCCGCTCGGGGTGGCCCTGCTGGCCCAGGCGGCGGGCGAGGCACCGGAGCCGGGCACGCTGGTCCCCGGCACACTGCTGGACAGCACCGTGGAACTGCGCGAGGACCGGCCGCCCCTGCGCGTGGCCGGGGAACTGCTGGCCCGGCTGCTGCCGGACCAGCGCGCCGATGTGCTGAGCGTGCTGGCCGCCGCGCACGGCGAGGACTCGGCCCGGCTGCTGGCCACGGCCCGGCTGCGCGGCCGGCTCGACGGCGACGTGGCGCTGCGGATGCGCGACGCCCTGCGCTCCGAGGGCTGGCCCGCCGACCCGGACCACTTCGTCGGCGACCCGCTGCTGCGCGCCCTGCTCCTCCACCGGCTGCGCTTCCAGGACGGCGGCCCGCCGGACCACGCCGTCTGGCGGGCCGTCCACGAGACCCTGCGCTCGGCGTACGCGGCGGGCGGCGCCTGCCCCAGCGAACCCCACCGGCTCCATCAGGAACTGGTGCTGGGCGCCGCCGAGGACTGCGTGACCCATCTGCGGGTGCAGTTCGCCCGGCCCGACGTGCTGAGCTGGCTCGGCTCGCTGCGCTTCATCGCCTCCGCCCCGTACCCGCGACCGCCCGGCCGCACCGGACCCGACCCGCGGCGCGACATCGCCCTGGGCCGGGAGCCCTCGTCCGACGACGAACGGGCCGCGCTCGCCGGACTCGACGAACGCGCCGCCGAACTCCAGCTCCAACTGCGCCGGCTGCTGCACGCCGTATGGCTGCTGTCCGATCCGCTGGCCCTGCCCGACGACGAGGTGATCGACAAAATGGCGCACGAGCTGCGGCAGCTGTCCGGCCGCCATCCGACCGGGCACGCGGTGCTCTGGGACGCGGCGACGCACTGGCCCCGCGATCTGCGGGAGTGGCGGGCCCCCTCCATGCCCCCGGGCGCCGCACCGGACGGAGGCGGTCCGCATGCGTAACCCGCTGCGCTACCGGCTGTGGTGGACGACCCGGCAGAAGATCGTCACCTCCGTGGTGGTGGGCGCGCTGCTCATCGGCACCGGCTGGTACGGGATCGGCCGCCTCACCGCCCCCGAGGACCGCTCCTGCGCCCCGGGCGTCGCCCGCCCGCAGGGCAGCGAGGAGTGCGTGGGCGTCTCCGGCGACGGATACGACTTCGGGCAGTCCCAGCTCACCGACGTCGCCGCCGCCATCGGCCGGGAGAACGCCACGCTGAAGGCCGGTCAGTACGCCACGGTCGCCCTGCTGCTCCCGCTGACCTCCACCGACGCCTCCATGAAGACCAAGGTGCTGCACGAGCTGCAGGGCGCGTTCGCCGCCCAGTACCGGGCCAACCACCACGCCAACGGCCAGGTGCCGCAGATCCGGGTGGTGCTCGCCAACACCGGCAGCAACAGCCTCCTCTGGCGTCCCGTGGTGGAGCGGCTTCGCGCGATGACGGGCGCCCCGGACCGGCTGCGCGCGGTCTCCGGCGTCGCGATCAGCAGCACCCAGGCCAAGGACGCGGTACGGGAGCTGACCGGGGCCGGGATCCCGGTCGTCGGCTCCACCATCACCGCCGACGACATCGCCAACGGCCCGGCCGGCGACCCGTACCCCGGGCTGGCCCGGGTCTCCCCCACCAACAGCGACGAGGCCCGCGCGCTCGCCTCCTTCGGCGAGGTGAAGGCCGACAAGGCGCTCCTCGTCCAGGACACCCGGCGCGGCGACCACTACACCGACACCCTGAAGTCGGCGTTCAGCACCCTGCTGAAGGGCTCGCGCTACGAACCGGAGCTGTTCACCTCGCGCGAGGACCCCTACGACGAGGGCACCACGGCCAACACCTTCGAGCAGATCACCCATCTGATCTGCGACACCGACGCCGACACCGTGTTCTTCGCCGGCCGCCACGTCCAGCTCCGGCAGTTCGTCAACGCGCTGGGCGCCCGCGGCTGCCAGAGCCGCGGCTTCACCGTGCTCACCGGCGACGAGGGCTCGTACCTGGGCGACGACAGGAAGCTCGACCGGGACGCGCTGCGCCGGAAGGTCACCGTGCGGTACGCCTCGCTGGCCCATCCGGACGCCTGGCCCCCGGTCGCCGCCGGGAAGAAGAAGCCGACCGGCGGTTCGGCGGAGGACTACCGGGCGTTCACCACCCTGCTCACCGAGGTCGGCAAGGCCCCCGCCGGACCGATCGGGCCGACCGCGCACGACGATCTGACCGACGGGCAGCTGATCATCGCCCACGACGCCATGACCCTCGCGGTGACGGCCGTCCGGCGCGCCACCACGGACGGCAAGCGGCTGCCGGACCTGGCGGACGTGGGCGGCCAGTGGCCGCGCGTGAAGGGCTCGCTGCGGGTGCGCGGGGCGAGCGGCTGGATCTGCCTGGACAACCACGGCAACCCGTACAACAAGGCGGTGCCCGTCGTGGAGCTGGCCCCGGACCCGCCCCACCAGCGGTTCGCCGCCCTGGCCTGGCCGGAGGGGAAGCCGCCCGCCGAGCAGTGCCTGCCCCCGGCGTCCGCGCGCTGACCGCGCACGGAGACGGCCCGGCCCCGCGAGCGCGGGACCGGGCCGTCGTGGCGTCGGGGCTCAGACCCCGGCGTAGGAGTGCTTGCCGGTGACGAAGATGTTGACGCCGTAGTAGTTGAAGATCCAGCAGCCGAAGGCGATCAGCGCCAGATAGGCGGCCTTGCGGCCCTTCCAGCCGGCGGTGGCGCGGGCGTGCAGATAGCAGGCGTACGCGACCCAGGTGATGAAGGACCAGACCTCCTTGGGGTCCCAGCCCCAGTAGCGGCCCCAGGCGTCGCCCGCCCAGATCGCGCCCGCGATGATCGTGAACGTCCACAGCGGGAAGACGGCCGCGTTGATCCGGTACGAGAACTTGTCGAGGGTCGAGGCGGACGGCATCCGGGAGAGCACCGAGTGGGCGAAGGTGCCCGGCTCGCCGCCGTTCGCGATCTTGTTCTCGTAGCTGTCGCGGAACAGGTAGATCAGCGTGCCGATGCCGCCGATGAAGAAGACCGCGCCGCAGATGATCGCCGTGGAGACGTGGATCCACAGCCAGTACGAGTGGAGCGCGGGCACCAGCTGGTCGCTGGAGGTGTAGAGGACCGTGGTCGCCAGACCGAGGTCAAGCAGGACGGCGGTGACCAGGATCAGGCCCATCCAGCGGACGTTCTTGCGCAGGCCGAGCAGGGCCAGGTACGTGCCGACCGCCACCGTGGAGAAGGTGATGGAGAACTCGTACATGTTGCCCCAGGGGGCCCGCTGCACCGACATCGCGCGGGTGATGACGCCGCCCGCCTGGATCAGGAAGGCGAGCACGGTCATGGAGACCGCGATCCGCCCGTAGAGGTCGCCCTGGAAGGTGCCGCCGGCGGCGCCGGGCCCGTCCGGGACGTCGCGGGAGCCCGGCGCGGACCGGGTGACGATCGTCGGCCGCTCCAGGACGGCGGTGCCGCCGCCCTTCTGCGCCACCTGGACCTTCACCGTGCCGGCCGCGGCCTGCTCGGGGGTGAGCGCGGCGGCGGTGCGGCCGACCTTGCTGCGGCTGCCGAACACCCATTCCGCGATGTGCGCGAAGAAGGCCAGGGTGTAGACGGCCATCGACGAATAGATCAGCACATTGCTGGTGTGCGCCAGGTTCTCATTGGTCGCGGCGGCGAGATTCACTTCTCAGCCCCTTCGGCAGGCTCTGCGGTGGACGCCTCGTCGGCGTCCGTTTCGGTGTCGGGCGCGGTGGGCGCCTCGGCGTTGAGCGTGACCGCGAGACCGGCCAGCTCCTCGGGAAGTTTCGCGGACTCGCTGCGGCCGAGACCGGCCATCTCGACGACGGTCACCCCGTCCGCTCCGCGCACGGCCCGGACCCAGACCCGGCGCCGCTGGATGAACAGCGAGCCGGCGAGTCCGGCGATCGCGGCGATCGCCCCGCCGAGCGCCCAGCCACTGGCCGGCTGCTCGGAGATCTGGAAGCTGGCCCACTCCTGAAGACCCTCGAAGGTGATGGAGCCGGCCCCGTTCGGCAGCTTCATCGTCTCGCCGACGAGGAGGCGCTGCTTGAGCTTGTTGCCCTCGGCGTCCTCGAACGGCTTCATCTTCGTCGTGTCCAGCTGGTACACGTTCTGCGCGATGCCGGAGTCGACACCGAGCGAGCCGTGGAAGCCGTTGAGCGCGAGGACGGGGAAGTCGGCGGCCGGGAACTGCGACCACATCGTGCCCTTGCCCTTGCCGGCGAAGGTCGGCACGAAGAAGGCCTGGAAGCCCAGCTGCTCCTTCTTGCCGCTCTTGTCGCGGTAGCCGTCCAGCACCTTGACCGCGCCGCTCGACGTGACGTTGTTGTCGATCGGCAGCAGCGGCACGGCCGCCTTGTAGACCTCCTTGCCCCGGCCGTCCTTGACGGAGACCACGGGGGCGTAGCCGTGCGCGTTGAGGTAGACCTTGGTGCCGTCGACTACGAGGGGTTCGTTGACCTTGACGACGGTCTTCCGCGGCTTGCCGTACGCGCCCTCGGAGTACGTGATGTGGGCCTCGTACGTCCTCGGCGTGCCGATCTGCGGTCCGCTGCGCTCGTAGGTGCCCTTGAAGTCGTCCAGGGTGAAGCTGAACGGGGTCAGCCCGTCGTTGTCGAAGAGCGAACCGGACTTGAAGTCGTCGTACTGGGTGATCGTGTTGGAGAAGCCGTCGCCCTCGACGATCAGCTTGGCGCCCTCGGACTTGAAGAGCTGCCCCACGGCGAAGGCCACCAGCATCACGATCAGCGCGATGTGGAAGACCAGGTTGCCGGCCTCGCGGAGGTAGCCCTTCTCGGCGGCGACGGAGTCCCCGGTGGTGTGGACCCGGTAGCGGCGCCTGCGGAGCATCGCGACCGCGGCCTCGTGGACCCGCTCGGGCTCGGTCGCGGTGCGCCAGGTGGTGTACGCGGGCAGCCGGGTGAGGCGCTTGGGGGCGCCCGGCGGACGGCTGCGGAGCTGGCCGACGAAGGTGCCGGTGCGCGGCACGATGCAGCCGATGAGCGAGACGAACAGCAGGATGTAGATCGCGGAGAACCACACCGAGCTGTAGACGTCGAAGAGCTGGAGCTTCTCGTAGAGCGGCGTGACGGTGGTGTGGGCGTTCTTGAACGTCTCCACCTTGAGCTGGTCCACGCTGTTCTGCGGGATCAGCGAGCCGGGGATCGCGCCCAGCGAGAGCAGGAAGAGCAGGATCAGGGCGACCCGCATGGAGGTGAGCTGGCGCCAGAACCAGCGGATCCAGCCGACGACGCCCATGGCGGGGAGATTCGCCAGGGGCTCCTCGCGCGGGGCGGTGGAGAGCTGGGAGCCGGCGGCGCCCAGCTCGGGCGCGCCGTCCCGCTCCTCAGTGGCGTTCGACGTGGTCTTGCTCATCGGTACTCAGATCCCCACCTGGAAGCCGGACGACCAGCCCTGCAGTTCCTGCATCATGCTGCTCCATGCGCCGGTCAGCAGGAGCAGCCCGGTCACGATCATCATGCCGCCGCCGATGCGCATGACCCAGGCGTAGTGGCGCTTGACCCAGCCGAACGCGCCGAGCGCCTTGCGGAAGGCGACGGCGGCGAGCACGAAGGGCAGGCCGAGGCCGGCGCAGTACGCGACGGTCAGTATCGCCCCGCGTCCGGCGGTGCCCTGGTCCATCGCCAGGATGGAGACGGAGCTGAGCGTCGGGCCGAGGCACGGGGTCCAGCCGATCCCGAAGAGCGCGCCGAGCAGCGGCGCCCCGACCAGTCCGGTCACCGGCTTGCGGTGGATACGGAACTCGCGCTGCGTCATCCACGGCATCAGGCCCATGAAGAAGAGCCCCATGAGGACCATCAGGACGCCGAGCACCTTGGTGAGCGGGCCGCTGTTGGCCTGGAGCGTGTCGCCGAAGTAGCCGAAGAGGGCGCCGCCGGAGACGAAGACGGCGGTGAAGCCGGCCACGAAGAGCGAGGCGCCGGCGACCATGCGGCCGCGCCGGGCCTCGGCCAGATCGGCGCCGCTGACCCCGGTGACGTAGCTGAGGTAGCCGGGCACGAGCGGCAGGACGCACGGCGAGAAGAAGGAGACGAGTCCGCCGAGCAGGGCCAGCGGCAGGGCGGCCAGCAGCGCTCCGCTCAGAACCGTCTCGTTCTGGGTGACAACGGCGAGGGCGGTCACCTGATCACTTCTCCGCGATCAGCGGGTCGATCATCTCGCGCAGCCGGGTGTCGTCGAGCGGACCCACATAGCGGGCGGCGAGCTTGCCCTCGCGGTCGATGACGACGGTCGAGGGGATGGACTGGAGCTTGAACGTGCCCTTGGGGAAGCGCAGGAGAAGCTTTCCGGTGGGGTCGTAGAAGCTCGGGTAGGTGACGCCGAAGTTCTCCTCGAAGCTGATGGCCTGGGCCCGCTCCGGGTCGCGGGTGTTGACCCCGACGAACTGGACGCCCTGGCCGGCGGTGGCCTTCGCGACCTTGGTGAAGTACTTGGCCTCCAGCCGGCAGGGCGCGCACCACGAGCCCCAGGCGTTGAGGACGACGACCTTGCCCTTGTAGGCGGAGAGGTCGAGCTGCTTGCCGTCCAGGGTCTCGCCGTCGAGCTTCGGGGCGTCGGCCCGCTCGCCCCGGGCCGCGGTCGAGATGCCGGTGGTGCCGGTGACGAAGTTGGTGTCGCCGCCGCCACTGGTCGTGTTGCCGGATCCGCACGCGCTCAGGGTGAGGGCGAGCGCGACGGCCGCCGCGGGGGCGGCGAGCAGGGTGAAGCGGCGTCGGGGTACGCGGCCATGGCTCATGTGAAAAGTTTCGCATGGCGGTTTCGGGGATCTTGGGCACCCCCCTCGGTGCCCGTAAAGCCCGTTGTCAGGCCTGTTTAAAGAACGCGTTCCAGCCGCCCGCGGGCGCCTCGCCGACCTGGAGCGTACGCAGCTTGGCGAGGACCGCCGGATCCTGTACGTCGAGCCAGTCGACGAACTGCCGGAAGGAGACGAGGCGCACATCCGGCTTCCCCGCGATGTGCTTGAGCACCTCTTCGACGGCATCCATGTAGATACCGCCGTTCCACTCCTCGAAGTGATTTCCGATGTAGAACGGGGCGCGGTTCGTCTCGTAGGCGCGCTGGAATCCCTTGATGTACGACTGGGTGGCCTGGTCGCGCCAGCCGGGATAGCGGGAGGGCATTCCCCGGGTCGAATTCTGCGACTGGTTGGCCAGGATGTTGTAGTCCATGGAGAGGACCTCGAAGGTGTGCCCGGGGAAGGGGATGCCCTGGAGGGGCAGGTCCCAGACGCCCATGCGCTTGCTGGGCCAGACCTGGGTGCCGCCGGGCGAACTGGCGTCGTAGCGCCAGCCGAGCTTCTTCGCGGTGGGGAGCAGATTGTCCTGTCCGAGCAGACAGGGGGTGCGCCCGCCGACGAGTTCCTTGCGGTAATCGAAGGGCAGCGGATCGAGATCGGTCCAGCCGGTGTTCGTGCGCCATTCGGTGACGAAGGAGACCGCCTGGTCGATTTCGCTCTGCCACTGGTCCGCGGTCCAGCCGGCCACCGATCCGGAGCCGGCGCAGAAATGGCCGTTGAAGTGCGTGCCGATCTCGTGGCCGTCGAGCCAGGCCCGGCTGACGTTCTTCAGCGTCTCCTTGATGTGGCCGTCGGTGAGATAGCCGATGTCCGAGGCGCCGACGCGGTTGTTGGGGGGCCGGTAGAGGGTTTTCTTCGATTCGGGCAGCAGATAGAGCCCGGAGAGGAAGAAGGTCATCGACGCGTTGTGCTGTTCGGCGAGTTCGAGGAATCGCGGGAAGAGCCCGTTGCCGACCTCGCCGGCCCCGTCCCAGGAGAAGATCACGAACTGCGGGGGCGTCTGGCCGGGTTCCAGCGGGAGCGGGGCGGCGGGCTGGCGCGGCTGCCTGCCGGTGTCGGCGGTGGAACCGTCCCCGATCGCGCGGACGTCCTTCTTCGCGGGCTTCCTGCCCTTGACCGCGCCGTCGGCGCCCTTCTCCCCCCGTGTCCCCTTGTCCGGCGCGGTCCGGTCCGTCTCCGGCGAACCGGAGGAACCGCATCCCGCCACCCCGACGGCGGCGGCCGCCCCGAGTCCGGCTCCGAGCAAACCCCTTCGGCTGATGTCGCGCATGCGGTTCCCATCTCCGGTCGTATTGCCTCAAGTCCATACAAACTGGCAATGGCTTAGATGGGTGAAGCAACACGGAGGTTCCTCGAATTAACACACAATTCTTTACGGAACCAGGGCCTGGCGATGACCGAACACCAGACCTACGCCGAAACCGCCCCGAACCTCACGTACGGAAACACGGGATGACCAGATTCCGTCCGGTTGGCTCACTCCTGGGCAAAAAGCGGGCCGGGAGCGATCACATCCGCTCCCGGCCATCCGCCTCCGGCCTCCGCCGCGCACAAGGATCAGGCGCCGAACCCCTTCGACGCGCCCTTGACCGGCTTGGCCCCGGCCAGCAGATGCGCGGGCACCAGATCCCGGGCCGGCTCGGTGTAGCCGACCGAGACGATCTTGTCGCCCTGGTACGTGAAGCTGGTCAGCGAGGCCAGCGTGCACTGGCGCTTGCGCGGGTCGTGCCAGAGCCGGCGGCGCTCCACGAAGCTGCGCACGATCCAGATCGGCAGCTGGTGGCTGACACAGACCGCCTCGTGGCCGCGCGCGGCGTCGCGGGCCGCGTCCAGGGCGCCCATCATCCGCACGACCTGCTCGATGTACGGCTCGCCCCAGGACGGCCGGAACGGGTTGGTGAGGTGCTTCCAGTTGTCCGGCTTGCGCAGCGCGCCGTCCCCGACGCCGAAGGTCTTGCCCTCGAAGACGTTGGCCGCCTCGATCAGCCGCTCGTCGGTGGCGAGGTCGAGCCCGTGCGTCGTGGCGATCGGCGTCGCCGTCTCCTGGGCCCGCTCCAGCGGGGAGGCGACGACATGGGTGATGTCGCGCTTCTCCAGGTGCTCGGCGACCCGGTCGGCCATCTTCCGGCCCAGCTCCGAGAGGTGGTAGCCGGGGCGGCGCCCGTAGAGCACGCCCTCCGGGTTGTGCACCTCCCCGTGGCGCATCAGATGGACGACGGTGAGGTCGGCGCGGCTCTTCTCACTCATGCGGTGGCCTCCGATGCGGCGCGGGCGGCGGCGGGCAGCGCGGCGGCGATCCGCTCGACGGCCCGGGTGTCGTGGGCGGTGGAGACGAACCACGACTCGAACGCGGACGGCGGGAGGTAGACCCCCTGCGCCAGCATCGAGTGGAAGAACGGGGTGAAGCGGAAGGCTTCCTGCCGCTTGGCGTCCTCGTAGTTCCGCACGGGGCCCTCCGTGAAGAAGACGGAGAACATGTTGCTCGCCGCCTGCACGGTGTGCGCGACGCCCTCCTTGGCCAGGGCCTCGCTCACCAGCCCCCGGATCTCCGCGGAGACCGCGTCGACCTTCGCGTACGCGGCGTCGTCCAGCAGCCGCAGCTGGGCCAGCCCGGCGGCGGTGGCGACCGGGTTCCCGGACAGCGTGCCCGCCTGGTAGACCGGGCCGGCCGGGGCCAGGTGCGCCATCACGTCGGCGCGCCCGCCGAAGGCCGCGGCCGGGAAGCCGCCGCCCATGACCTTGCCGAAGGTCATCAGGTCCGGCCGGACCCCGTCGACGCCGAACCAGCCGGCCTTCGAGGTACGGAAACCGGTCATGACCTCGTCGGAGATGTACAGCGCGCCGTCGGCGGCGCAGATCTCCTTGAGCCCCGCGTTGAACCCGTCCAGCGGCGGGACGACGCCCATGTTGCCCGGGGACGCCTCGGTGATCACACAGGCGATCTCGCCGGGCTGCGCGGCGAAGGCGGCCCGGACGGCCTCCAGGTCGTTGTACGGCAGCACGATGGTGTCGCCCGCCTGCGCGCCGGTGACCCCGGGCGTGTCGGGCAGCCCGAAGGTGGCCACCCCGGACCCGGCGGAGGCCAGCAGCGCGTCCACGTGGCCGTGGTAGCAGCCGGCGAACTTCACGACCTTCGCCCGGCCGGTGAAACCGCGGGCCAGGCGGATCGCGGACATGGTCGCCTCGGTGCCGGACGAGACCAGCCGCACCTGCTCCACGGGCTCGACCCGGGCCACGATCTCCTCGGCCAGCGCGACCTCGCCCTCGCCGGGCGTACCGAACGAGGTGCCGCGGGCGACGGCCTCCTGGACTGCGGCGATGACCTCGGGGTGGGAATGGCCGAGAATCATCGGCCCCCACGAGCACACGAGGTCGACGTACTCACGACCGTCCGCGTCCGTGAGATACGGACCGGTACCGGACACCATGAACCGGGGCGTACCGCCCACGGCGCGGAAGGCACGGACGGGAGAGTTCACGCCGCCGGGCGTCACGAGGGACGCGCGGTCGAAAAGCGTCTGCGAAACTGGGGCGTCATAGGGAAAGCTCACACATGCCATGGTGTCAGAGCCGCGGACGGAGTTGCGGACAGGTGTTTCACCGCACGCCCGCGGGGGAGGTCACTGACACGATGATCGGGTTGCGCGGCGGGGGCTGTGTCTCCTAGTTAAGTAGTCGGGTGGATGAGATATGCATCGCGGTGGCGGAGTGGGCGAAGGGACCGACGGCCTGGGACCCGAGCCTGCCCGGCGGGGCAGGCACCGGCGCGAGGCCGAGCGCGAACAGGACGTGCCGTCCGGTGACGCGCGGCTGGCGGGCGCCGCAGGCAGGAGCGGCCGGGTGGGGGTGACCTACAAGTACTTCGGCGCGCCCGACGGCGCCACGGCCGCCCGGGTGCCCATCTCCATGCGCCCGGAGGAGCTGGGCGGCGACGAGCTGGGCATGGGCGGCATGTTCACCAAGATCAAGCCGGAGACGGTGGCCGCGATGGTCCTCACCGGCATACAGGGCATACCTCTGCACAAGGTCCCGCCGCTGGAGCTGGTCGTCCTCCACCCCGACTACGCGGTGGTCAAGCTCCCCATGACCGTGGTCGACCCGCTGCGCGGCGTGGGCGAGGAGTCCGTCGGCGCGGCGGCCTTCATCTGGTCCACGGTCCCGGACCGGGGCGGCCCGCGCGACGCCTTCAACGTGTACCAGCTGCTCCACGAGTGGCAGGACTTCAGCCACCGGCTGCACGACGCGGGCCACCAGGCGTACTGCCTGGTGTGGCCGTAGGCCCCGGACCCCACGGTCCGGGCCGCGCGCGGGCGCCGGGCCGAACACACTCCCGCCGAACGCACGGCCCGCCCCGGAGCCCCTCGCCGAACACACGGTCCAGCCCCCGCGCCACCGGCTCCGACCTGCACGAAGAGCGCTTCCTGGCCACCACTATCCGGCCATTCATTGGCCGAAGAATGATCTTCAGCTGACCTGCCGAACCTGCCGATGCACGGGGCACCGACATCGAGGGAGGTCTGCCGTGGGCGACATTCTGCTGGCTCTGTCCATTCCCGTACTGGTCTTCGCCAGCGGCCTCTACGCACTGGCCGACACCTGGTGGCGGCGGCGCCACCCGGCACCCCCGTCGCCGTACACCCACCAGGCAGCCCGGCTGGCCGAGCAGGCCATGCTCCGGGACGCCGAACGGATCGTGGACGACGCCTACGGCACCTTCGAGGGGCTGTACGACGGACCGGGGGCGAGGACCCGCGACAACGGCACCCCCGCGCCCGACCGGGTACGGGCCAAGGCGCGCCCGTAGCGCCGTGACAGGGCGCCCCGTGGTGTCGCGCCGGGGCACTGTCAGTGGCGACCTCTAGGCTCTGCCGCCATGTCCGACCCCCAAGGCCCCCACGGCCCCCGGCGCGACACCCGGGGCATCGTCGACGCCCCCGGACTGTTCGCGCGGGTGCGCTTCCGCCGCCGGACACCGGCCCCCGAACTGCGGCCGTACCTGGAGCACTACTGGCTGATCGACTGGGACCTGCCCGAGCCGTACGTCTCCCGGCTCGTCCCGCACCCGAGCGTGAACCTGGTCTTCGGCCGGTACGCCGGCTGCGGGGACGAGACGGCCGGGTCCGCCGAGGTCTCGGGGATCGGGCTCGGCCTCTTCACCCAGCGGCTGGAGGGGACCGGGCGGGTCTGCGGGGTGCAGTTCCGGCCCGGCGGCTTCCGGCCCTTCGCACCGGGAGCACCGGTGTCGCGGTGGACCGGGCGCCGGCTCCCCGCATCCCGGGTCCTCACCCCGCCCGCCCCGCCGTCGGCGGTACTGGACGCCGGTGACGAGAACGCCCGGGTCGCCGCGCTGGACGCGTATCTGCGGGCGCTCGGCCCCGCACCCGACCCACGGGCCCACCGGGCGATGGCCCTGGCCGACCTGGTGCGCACCGACCGCACGGTGCGCCGCGTCGACGGACTGGCCCGCGCGGAGGGCGTCTCGGTGCGCTCCCTGCAACGGCTGTTCGCCGCGTACGTGGGCGTCGGCCCCAAGTGGGTCATCCTCCGCTACCGCATCCACGAGGCGCTGGAGCGGGCCCGGTCCGGGCCCGGGGTGGACTGGGCGGCGCTCGCCGCCGACCTCGGCTACAGCGACCAGGCCCATCTGGTGCGGGACTTCACCGCCACGCTCGGGGTACCGCCGACCGCGCTCGCGGACCACTGAGGACGACGGGACGCGGGCCCCCGGGCCCTCGCCGATAATTATCTGCGCGACGCAGCTTATGTGTGACACAGTGAAGCTCGTCGGACCGCCGAGCGGCCCGACCCCACCACCCCACCCATATCCGCATCCGCATCCGCATCCGCATCCGCATCCGCATCCGCATCCGCATCCGAGGAGACCCCTCCCCCATGACCACGCTCGTCACCGGCTCCCGGGGCCGCATCGGCTCCGCCCTCGTCACGCTCCTGCACCACGAGGGCCGCAGCGTGCGCGCCGCCTCCCGCCGCCCCCAGGAGCTCGCACCCCCGGACGGCGTGCCCGCCGTCGCCTGCGACCTCGGCGATCCGGCCACCTTCGCCCCCGCGCTGGAGGGCGCCGACTCCGTCTTCCTCTACGCCGAGCCCTCCCACATCACCGAGTTCGTGACCGCCGCCGAACGGGCCGGAGTGGAGCACATCGTCCTGCTCTCCTCCAGCTCCGTACTCGCCCCCGACCCCACCGCGAACCCCGTCGCCGCCCTCCACCACACCGTGGAACAGGCCTTGATCCGCTCCTCCCTCACCACGACCCTGCTGCGCCCCGGCGCGTTCGCGGGCAACGCCCGCCAGTGGTCCGCCGCCTTCCGCGCCGGCCGCCCCGTCGAACTGCCCTACCCCGACAGCGGCATCAGCCCGATCGACGAGGCCGACATCGCCGCCTCGGCCCTCGCCGTCCTCACCGACCCCCGGCTGCGCGGCGGCGCCCACCACCTCACCGGACCCGCCTCCATGACCGTCGCCGAACAGGTCGAGGTCATCGGCCGCGTCTGCGGGAACCCGGTCGGCTCACGCCCCGTCACCCGCGAGACCTGGCTGGACTCCGTGGCCTCCTTCATCCCCGCGGACATCGCCGTGGCCCTGCTCGACCACCTCGCCACCACCGACGGACGGCCCGACGACGTCACCGGCACCGTCCAGGAACTGACCGGCCGCCTCGCCCGCACGTTCGCCGACTGGGCCGCCGACCACGCCGACGCGTTCCGCCCCTGAGCCCCCGAGCCCCGGGGACGCGCCCGGACCCGCCGGAATCCCGTGGCCCGGCCCCGCGTCCCGATGGCATCCTGACCGGGTGAACGGACCCGAGATCACCTTCGAAGTCGCCCCCGAGCTGCGGCTCTTCGTCGCGCACGGGCGGCGCGCCGGGCGCACCTCCGTCACCACCGACGGCGTGTCCACCCTCGGCCACGTCGTCGAGTCCCTCGGCGTCCCGCTCACCGAGGCCGGCGAACTCCTCGCCGACGGACGCCCCGTCCCCGCCTCCCACATCCCGGCGGCCGGCGAACACATCGAGGTGCGGGCCGTCCCACGCCCCCAGCAGGTCCCCGGCGCACCCCTGCGCTTCCTGCTCGACGTCCACCTCGGCACCCTCGCCCGGCGGCTGCGGCTGCTCGGCGTCGACACCGCGTACGAGAGCGAGGACATCGGCGACCCGGCCCTCGCCGCACTCTCCGCACGGGAGCGGCGGGTGCTGCTCTCCCGCGACCGGGGGCTGCTGCACCGGCGGGAGATCTGGGCCGGCGCGTACGTCTACAGCGACCGGCCCGAGGAGCAACTGCGCGACGTCCTCGGCCGGTTCGCCCCGCCGCTCGCCCCCTGGACCCGCTGCACCGCGTGCAACGGCGCGCTCACGGCCGCCGACAAGGACTCCGTCGGGGACCGCCTGGAGGCCGGCACGCAGCGCTCGTACGACGTCTTCGCCCAGTGCGCCGACTGCGGCCGGGTCTACTGGCGCGGCGCCCACCACGCCCGGCTGGAGGCGATCGTCGCGGAGGCGGTACGGGAGTTCGGCGACGCGGCCTAGCCTGTCCCCTCCCGCAGCAGGGCGATCTGGGCGGCGCTCAGCTCCACGGTCCGGCGCATATGGCCGATGAGCAGCGCGATCTCGTCGTCGTCGTACGGCTCGAAGAGGGTGTCCCAGCGGCCCGAGAGCCGCTGCCAGACGGCGCCGACCTCCGCCATCCGCTCGGGCACGGTGGCCACCAGCACCCGCCGCCGGTCCGCCGTGTCCCGGGTCCGGGTCACGAATCCGGCCCTCTCCAGCCGGTCGACCAGCCGGGTGGCCGATCCGGTGGTGAGCCCGGTCAGCTCCGCGACGCGGCCCGTGGTGACCGGCCCCTCCTCCAGACCGAGCAGGTTGAGGCACTGGAGGTCGGTGGGGTGGAGCCCCAGACGGTCGGCCACCGCCTGGTTGAACAGGGCGTACGACGCCATGTAGCGGCGCGAGGTGACGGCCAGCTCGGCCAGCAGGGCGCTGCGGCGGGACGATGACTTCTGCGGCATGCAGAGAGTGTACGGCGCAGGGAATTGTCCCCGGGCGGTACGCGGGTGGGGCGCCCCGCATGACACCCTGCTGCCATGTCCGTGGCCCGCTCCCTCGCGCTCTTCGTCCTCGCCGCCCTCTTCGAGATCGGGGGTGCCTGGCTGGTCTGGCAGGGCGTCCGGGACCACCGGGGCTGGGCATGGATCGGCGGGGGCGTCCTCGCCCTGGCCGCCTACGGCTTCGTCGCCATGCTCCAGCCGGACGGCGAGTTCGGGCGGGTCCTGGCCGCGTACGGCGGGGTCTTCGTCGCCGGTTCGATCGCCTGGGGCATGGTCGCCGACGGCTACCGGCCCGACCGCTGGGACGTGACCGGGGCGCTGGTCTGCCTGGCCGGGATGGCCGTGATCATGTACGCCCCGCGCCACCGCTGAACCGCCGCTGCCTATCCTGGGCCCCGTACCGATCCGCTGTCCGAGGAGCCCCCGCCATGGCCGCAACCCCCATCGCCGTCGTCACCGGTGCGAGCAGCGGCATCGGCGCCGCGACCGCCCGGCAGCTCGCGGCCGCCGGCCACCGTGTCGTGCTGACCGCCCGCCGCAAGGACCGCATCGAGGCGCTGGCCGCCGAGATCACCGCGGCCGGCCACCAGGCGACCGCGTACCAGCTGGACGTCACCGACCGCGCGGCCGTCGACGAGTTCGCCACCGCGTTCCGCTCCCTCGCCGTCCTCGTCAACAACGCCGGCGGCGCGCTCGGCGCGGACCCGGTCGCCACCGGCGACCCGGACGACTGGCGGCGGATGTACGAGACCAACGTGATCGGCACCCTCAACGTCACCCAGGCCCTCCTGCCCGCCCTCACGGCGAGCGGCGACGGCACGGTGGTCATCCTCTCCTCGACCGCCGGCCACGGCACCTACGAGGGCGGCGGCGGCTACGTGGCCGCCAAGCACGGCGAGCACGTCCTCGCCGAGACCCTGCGCCTGGAGATCGTCGGCACCCCGGTCCGCGTCATCGAGATCGCCCCCGGCATGGTCAGGACCGAGGAGTTCGCCACCACCCGCTTCCGCGGCGACACCGAGAAGGCCGCCAAGGTCTACGCCGGCGTCGACGCCCCCCTCACCGCCGACGACATCGCCGACACCATCACCTGGGCCGTCACCCGCCCCAGCCACGTCAACATCGACCTCCTGGTCGTCCGCCCCCGCGCCCAGGCCTCCAACTCGAAGGTGCACCGGACGGCGTAGGACGGCGGGGGCCGGGCGCACCCGGCCCCCGTGCACTCAGCCCTTCACGCAGATGACCTGCTTCAGCTTCGCGACGACCTCGACCAGGTCGCGCTGCTGGTCGATGACCTTCTCGATCGGCTTGTAGGCGCCCGGGATCTCGTCCACGACGCCGGAGTCCTTGCGGCACTCCACGCCCCGGGTCTGCTCCTCCAGGTCCTTGGTCGAGAAGCGCTTCTTCGCCGCGTTGCGGCTCATCCGGCGGCCGGCGCCGTGGGAGGCGGAGTTGAACGCCTTCTCGTTGCCGAGGCCCTTGACGATGTAGGAGCCGGTGCCCATCGAGCCGGGGATGATGCCGAAGTCGCCGGAGCCGGCGCGGATGGCGCCCTTGCGGGTGACGAGCAGGTCCATGCCGTCGTACCGCTCCTCCGAGACGTAGTTGTGGTGACAGGAGATGACCGGTTCGAAGGTGACCTTGGCCTTCTTGAACTCCTTGCGGACCACGTCCTGGAAGAGCGCCATCATGATCGCGCGGTTGAGCTTCGCGTACTCCTGCGCCCAGAAGAGATCGTTGCGGTAGTCCCGCATGGGCGCGGTGTCCGCGAGGAAAACGGCGAGGTCACGGTCGACCAGCCCCTGGTTGTGTTCCAGCTTCTGGGCCTGCCCGATGTGGAAGTCGGCCAGTTCCTTGCCGATGTTCCGGGAGCCGGAGTGCAGCATGAGCCAGACCGAACCTGACTCATCGAGACAGAACTCGATGAAGTGATTCCCGGATCCGAGCGTTCCCATCTGCTTCGTGGCCCGTTCCTGACGGAACTTGACCGCTTCGGCGACCCCGTCGAACCGCGCCCAGAAGTCGTCCCAGCGGACCGCCGCGAGGTCGGGGAGGCGGGACGGGTCGACCGGGTCCTCGTGCATGCCGCGGCCGACGGGGATGGCGCGTTCGATGCGGGAGCGGAGGCCGGAGAGGTCGCCGGGGAGGTCGTTGGCGGTGAGGGAGGTCTTGACTGCGGACATGCCGCAGCCGATGTCGACGCCGACGGCCGCCGGGCAGACCGCGCCGTGCATCGCGATGACGGAGCCGACCGTGGCGCCCTTGCCGAAGTGGACGTCGGGCATGACGGCCAGGCCCTTGATCCACGGCAGGGTGGCGACGTTGCGCAGCTGCGCCATCGCGACGTCCTCGACGGACGCCGGATCGGTCCACATCCGGATGGGAACCTTCGCACCCGGTACCTCTACATACGACATAATCCCTCGATTCCCCCGAAAAGCCTGAAAGCGCAAAACCGGCACCAAGGTCGGCAAATGAGTCGGTCGACCGGCGTCCACGGCAGCGCGTGCGATACACATTGTCTCCACCGGCCGCCATCGGGCGGCAACCGTTTTTCGCGCGAAGGGAGCCCAGGACCGTGCGACGAATGGCGTACGTACCCGGCGCCGTGCTGATCGCCGCGCTCGTCGCCGGCTGCAGTGCCGGCGGTGAGGGCGACGCGTCCACCACCGACAGCAAGCCCGGGACGCTGGCCGCCTCCGCCGCCCCGCCGGGCAAGTACCGCACGCTCCCCGAGCCCTGCCGCGCCCTCTCGCTCAGCACCCTGAAGGACCTCCTGCCGGGCGCCGCCCAGCTGCCCGAGGTCCAGCAGGAGAAGGTGTACGAGGGGACGCCCGCCGGGACCTTCGACACCGACCGACGGGTGGGCTGCGCGTGGAAGTCCGACGCCCCGGAGGGCTCCCGCAGCCTCTCCGTGGACTTCGAGCGCGTCGTCTCGTACGACCCGGCCGTCAGCGACGACGACCGGGCCCGCGAGGTGTACGCGAAGAAGGAGTCCGCCGCCGATCTGCCCGCGTCCGGGCTCTCCGCCGACAGCGGGGACGGCGGCGGGGACGCGAAGGACGGGGCGAAGGACGGCGCGGCGTCGCCCGGTCCGGGGGTCACCCCGAGCGCCGGTGCGGACGGGGGCGCCGGGGCCCCCGCCGAGGACCTGCGGCCCCGGGTGCTCGACTCGCTCGGGGACAGCGCGTTCCTCGACGACGCGCTCACCCGGGCCGGCTCCACCGCGCAGCACCGCACGGTCAGCGTGGTGTTCCGCACATCGAACGTCATCGTGACCATCGCGTACACCGTGCAGCCCGCCCTCCCCACGGAGGTCCCGGACAGCAAGGAACTCCAGGACAAGGCCCAGGCACTGGGCCAGAAACTGGTCGACCGCTTCAGCGAATGACGCCGTTCCCGGGCCGCTCCGGCGGCCCCGGGCCCGGTCCGCGCGGCCGGGCACCGAGGCGGCGTCCGGCGCCCGTCCGTCGTACCGTGGCCCTCCGGAACACCGTCCCCGATCGTCTGGCAGCCCGACCGCCGCGCCACCCGAGTGAAGGAACCATGCACCGATCAGCTCCGCGACTCGCCCGCATACTCG
Source organism: Streptomyces sp. NPDC057682 (assembly GCF_042799575.1). Taxonomy (NCBI): domain Bacteria; kingdom Bacillati; phylum Actinomycetota; class Actinomycetes; order Kitasatosporales; family Streptomycetaceae; genus Streptomyces; species Streptomyces sp. NPDC057682. The sequence continues at coordinate 43,204 of NZ_JBHVIN010000026.1, forward strand.
CCTGCGCCGCCGTTCCGGTGATGCTCGTCGTCGCCGGCTGTTCGTCGGACTCCGACGGCGGGAAGAAGGACGACGCCTCGTCCGCCGCGCCGAAGCCGTCGAAGACGGAGCCGGCCGTCGCGCCGGCCAGGTTCGCCGAGCTGCCCGAGCCGTGCGACTCCGTCTCCGCCAAGACGGTCACCTCCCTCGTGCCGTCCGTGAAGACCAAGAGCGGTACCCGGAGCAAGTCCTCCGACGCCGCCGCCCGCGGCGGCTGCTCCTGGAACGGTCTGGACGACAACGGCGTCAAGGGCTCCCAGTACCGCTGGCTCGACGTCGGCTTCACCCGCTCCGCCTCCGACCAGGCGCTGGGCAGCGGCGCCGACCGGGCCGCCGAGGACTACAAGAAGCAGGTCGCCAAGGCCCAGGCGGCCGAGGGCGCCAAGAAGCTCGCCACCGTCCCCGTGACCGGGATCGGCGAGCAGGCGACCGCGATCACGTACGACCTCAGCAAGACGGGTGAGGACTTCAAGTACGCGACGGTCATCGCCCGTACGGGGAACGTCGTCGTCACCGTCAACTACAACGGCGCGGGGTACGCCGGCGCGAAGACGCCGTCGGGCGCCGACATCCTGAAGGGCGCCGAGAAGGCGGCGAAGGAGGCCGTCGCCTCGGTCGCCGACGCCAACGAGGGCGCCACGACCGCGCCGAGCGGTTCGCCGAAGCCCTCCGCCTCCGCGAAGACCGGCTGACCTCCCGGTACGCGCCGGCCCGGCCGCCGGCGGCCGGGTCCGTGCCCGGACGCGCGAAGCCCGGTTCCCTCGCGGGGCCGGGCTTCGCCCCTCCCCGCGCGACGGCCCGGCCCGGCATGTGCCAGGCTGTGCCCGCCGGAAACGTATATGGGGAGGGGATCGCGGGTGGCCGCGATGCAGTTGACACGCACGCACCGGATACTCATCGGGCTCGTCATCGCCGGTGCGGTGCTCATCGCGGGGATCGGCTTCGCGGGGTCGTACGCGGCCGTGCGCGAACTCGCCATCGACAAGGGCTTCGGCACCTTCTCGTACTTCTTCCCGATCGGCATCGACGCCGGCATCTGTGTGCTGCTCGCGCTGGACCTGCTGCTGACGTGGCTGCGCATCCCGTTCCCGCTGCTGCGGCAGACGGCCTGGCTGCTGACGGCGGCGACCATCGCGTTCAACGGCGCGGCGGCCTGGCCCGATCCGCTGGGCGTCGGCATGCACGCGGTGATCCCGGTGCTGTTCGTCGTGGCCGTCGAGGCGGCCCGGCACGCGGTCGGCCGGATCGCGGACATCACGGCCGACAAGCACATGGAGGGCGTGCGGCTGACCCGCTGGCTGCTGTCGCCGGTGCCCACGTTCCGGCTGTGGCGGCGCATGAAGCTGTGGGAGCTGCGCAGTTACGAGCAGGTCATCAAGCTCGAACAGGACCGGCTGATCTACCAGGCCCGGTTGCAGGCCCGGTTCGGGCGCAACTGGCGCCGCAGGGCGCCGGTGGAGTCGCTGATGCCGCTGCGGCTGGCCAAGTACGGTGTGCCGCTGGCCGACACGGGTCCGGCCGGGCTGGCGGCCGCCGGGGTGGAGCCGGTGCTCCTGCCCCCGTCGCCGGTCCCGGCCGCCGTGGAGACCCCCGCCCCGGCCCCCGCGCAGCCCGAACTCGCCGCCGCGCCGCGGCAGGAGCAGGACGCCGGGCCGGAGTCCCGGCAGTACCAGCAGCAGTACGCGGGGCAGGGGCCCCAGCAGGGGCTCCAGCAGCAGCCCGCCGGTCCCGACGCCGATTCCGCCGAGAATCCGTGGTTCGCGACGCAGGCGCAGATGGACGCGTACGCGGGCGCGTACGACCCGACGTACATCGAGGGGCTCGAACCCTCCCCGGTGATGGTTCCCTCGGGTCCGGGCGGGCGGATGCGTCCGCTGGGGGACGTCGGCACGATCGGCGCGGTCCAGGGGCAGATGCCTGTCCAGCAGGGGCCGGTCCAGGGGCAGGTGCCCGTCCAGCAGGGCCAGATGCAGGTGCCCGTCCAGCAGGGGCCCGTCCAGGGGCAGACGCAGGTGCCGGTCCAGGAGCAGGTGCCGGGGCCCGTCGTCGCGCGGGAGCACATCGCGGTGCAGGAGCCGCTGGCCGCGCAGGTGCCCGTCTCCACGCAGGAGCAGGGTGCCGCGGTGCCGGCCGTCCAGGAGGAGCCGGTGCCGGTCGCGGAGGCGGCCGAGGAATGGGCCGAGAAGTGGGCGCAGGAGGACGCCGAGTTCAGTGAGCTGGCGTACGAGGTGTTCGCGACGTTCGTGCGGGAGAACAACACGTATCCGAGCATCGAGGTACTCGACATACATCTGTCGGACGCCCACAATGTGCGTCACCCGCGCAGCCTGGCGCTGCTGCGGCAGCTGATGCACGGGTTCAAGAACCGCTACCACCAGGAGCTGGACGCGGAGCACATCGCGTGATCCGCTGAACCGCGCGCTTCCGACGAGGGCCGTCACCCGCAGGACCGGGTGACGGCCCTCGGTGCTGTCCGGGGCGATGTGTCTTAAGGGGCACGGCCGATACGTCCTAGGTCCTCTACATATCGTCGCGCGGCCCGCCTAGATTCGTTGACGTACCGCAAATGAATACGAACCACGGCACGGCACGACAGCGCGAAGGCCGGTTTCCCTACCCAGGAACCGCCCCCCGACCAGGCATTCTCTGCCGCCGCACATTCGCGTCACCCTTTCGTTTTCCGGTCCGTCGTGCTTTTCGCCGTCCTTCCGTCGTCGGCTTCCGAAAGATCCGTGCGCGCATTTCCCCCCGTCCACTTCGCGCGGTGAATTCCGCCGGCCCCGTCAATGAGAGGAACACCGTGTCCCGCGCCCTTCCGCTACGAGCCGTGCTCGCCTCCGCGGCCGTTCTCACGGCGATCGCGCCGATAGCCCTGCCGGCTCCCGCGCTGGCCGCCGCCCCCTCCACGGCGGCCGCGGTCGCCGGCCGTCACGCCGGTCCTGCCGTGATCGACACCCGGGCGACCGATGTCTATCCGGAGGGCGTCGCCTGGGACCCCACGCGCCGTGCCTTCCTGGTCGGCTCCGCCCTCAAGGGCACCCTCTCGGTGATCCGGCTGGACGGCACCGTGACCGAGCTGGCGCCGAGCCTCGGCATGGTCTCGACGCTCGGTGTCCGGGTGGACGTCGCCCGCAACCGCATCCTGGTCGCGTACAGCGACTTCTGGATCCGTCAGCGTCTGGAGGTCGGGGACCAGCCGCCGACCTCGGGCGTGGCCGTCTACGCCCTGGACAGCGGGAAGCTCCAGCGCCGCATCGACGTGGCGCGCGGGCTGCCCCGTACGTTCGCCAACGACCTGACCTTCGACCCGAAGGGCAACATCTACGTCACGGACTCCGTGTCGCAGACGCTCAACCGGATCGATCTGCGGGGCCGGGTCACCCCGGTCGTCTCCGACCCGCGGTTCGCCGCGGACATCGTCGGGCTGAACGGGATCACCTGGCACCCGGACGGCTATCTGCTGGCGCTGCGCTACGACAACGGCGCGATGTACAAGATCTCGCCGAACGCCCGGCCGGGCCACCGGGTGGCCGAGGTCCGGCTGCCGGAGCCCCTGGTGGGCACGGACGGGCTGGCCCTGCGTCCGGACGGTTCGCTGGTCGTCGTGACGAACGACATCGGCTCCAACGTCGGTGCGCCGGGCGGTGTCGACGCCGTCACGGTCGTGGACTCGAAGGACGGCTGGCGCAGCGCCCGGGTCCGTTCGCGGGTGGACGACTGGCCCGCCGCCGGTCCGACGACGGTGGCCGTGACTCCGTACGGCGACTACGTGCTCAGCGGTGAGGTGGGCACGGTCCTGGTCGGGCAGGTCTCCGACCGGATCGTTCTGCGTCGCCTGCCCTGCGCCCCCGCGCGCCTTCCCTCCACGAGCAGCAGCTCCTCCAGCGGCAGCTCCTCCATCAGCAAGGGGACGATCCGATGACGGAAACCCGAGGTCGCGGCCCGCTCTGGGGTCTGGTGGCCACTTCTCTGCCCATGTTCATGGTGTCGCTCGACAATCTCGTCGTCACCAACGCGCTCGCCGAGATCGGCAAGGACTTCGAGGTCCGGCAGTCCGAGCTCCAGTGGGTGATGAACGGTTATGTGCTGGCGTTCGCCGGGCTGTTGCTGGCCGGTGCGGCGCTCGGTGACCGGTTCGGCCGGCGCCGGGTGTTCCTCGGCGGTGTGGCGCTGTTCACGGCCTCGTCGGTGGCGTGTGCCATGGCCGGTTCGGTCGTGACGCTGGTGATCGCCCGGGTGGCCCAGGGCGCGGGCGCGGCGGCGATCCTTCCGGTGTCGCTCACCCTGGCGGTGGGCGCGGTCTCGCGGGCGCAGCGCAATCTCGCGGTCGGTGTGTGGGGCGGCGTCAACGGCCTCGGCATCGCGGCGGGTCCGCTGGCCGGTGGTCTGGTGACCGAGAAGATCGACTGGAGTTGGATCTTCTGGATCAACGTGCCGGTCGGTGTGATCGCGCTGCCGCTGGCGCTCTGGGCGGTGTCGGAGAGCCGGGGCCGTGAGCGCAGTCTGAACATTCCGAGCATGGTGCTGGTGACCGGTTCGGTGGTCTCGGCGGTCTGGGGCATCGTCTCGGCTGCGGACCACGGCTGGGGCCGTCCGAACACGCTGATCGGGCTGTCGCTGACGGTGGTCCTGGCGGTGGCGTTCATCGTCTCCGAGCGGTCGAGCAGCACTCCGCTGATCCCGACGCACATGTACCGGGCGCGGGCGTTCGTGCTGAGCAACGTCGTGTCGATCACGATGTACTTCGGGGTCTTCGGCTCGATCTTCTTCCTCACGCAGTTCCTTCAGGGCCCGATGGGCTACTCGCCGTTCGAGGCGGGGCTGCGGACCATTCCGTGGACGCTGGCGCCGATGTTCGTGGTGCCGGTGGCGAGCCAGTTCGTGGACCGGATCGGCGGCGGGGTGCTGCAGGCCGCGGGCTGTGCGCTCCAGGGGATCGGGCTGGGCTGGATCGCCCTGGTCGTCACTCCGGACGTGGGGTACGGCGCGATGGTGCCGGCGCTGGCGCTGGCCGGGATCGGCATGGGGCTGGTCTTCGCCGGCAACCCGGCCACGGTGATCTCGGCGGTGCCGGAGAACGAGCAGAACAAGGCGTCGGGTGCCAACAACACCAGTCGCGAGTTCGGCGGTGCGCTCGGAGTGGCGGCGCTGACCACGGTGTTCAGCCGTCAGGTGGCCTCGAACACCTCGGGCGATCCGGCCTCGGCGTTCACGGACGGTCTGGAGGCCGCGCTGTGGATCGGGGTGGCCGTGGTGATGCTCGGCGCGCTGAGCGGGCTGTTCATCCGGCGCAGTGCGGAGCGGGCCGGTGATCTGGCGGACGCCGAGAGCCGGGAGCAGGTGTCGGTCGCGGCCCACTGACGCGCCGCCCCTTCCGTACAGCTCCTTCCGTACCGCCCCGTACCGCCCCGTTCCGCCCCTACTGCCCGTCCCGAGAACAGGTTTGGAGGTTTCCGATGACCACTCAGGTGCTGGAGGAGTCCGCGACGACCGCGGTCCCCGCCGTCGAGTACGGGCGCACGATCGAGCGCTCGCTCGCGCACCGGTCCGCGATATCCGAGGTCTTCGTCACGGACGTCAGGACCGTACGTCCGATGGCGGTGACCGCCGGGATCCATCTGCCGCTGACCCACCTCTACTACAGCGACCACCGCACCCGGCCGAAGCCGCACGATTCGCTGCTGCTGCTGGAGGCGGGGCGGCAGGCGGCGATCGCCGGTTCGCACACGAACGCGGGGGTGCCGCCCGGGACGCTCGCGATCGTGCACGCCTTCCGGTTCGAGGTGCGCGACCTGGCGGCGCTGCGGATCGGCGCCGAGCCGGGCGCGCCCCGGGTCGACACCGACTTCTTCGGAAAGACCGCGCGGCACAGCGGGCGGTACCGCAAGGGCCGGCTGGAGCAGCGCATCTTCCTGGGGGAGGTGCACGTCGCCGATCACTCGATGGACGTGCTGTTCCTCAAGGGGGACGAGAACGAGATCCTGCGCCATGCCCAGCGGGGCACGCCGGCGCCGCTGAGCACCGACTTCACCGAGGACACCCGGGCGGTACGGCGGGTGGCGCCGGAGCTGGTGGGGCGGGACAACCCGCTCAACGTGGTGCTGGGCATACCGGAGTTCTCGGCGGAGGAGGTCGTGGCGCCGGTCGTGCCGCGCTTCGACAATCCGGCGCTGTTCGACCACGCCTACGACCACCTCCCGGCGATGACGCTGGTGGAGGCGGCCCGGCAGCTGGCGCTGCTGACGGCCGGGACGGAGCGGGCGGCGTCCACGTCGGCCGATCTGTGCGCGGTCGGTTACGAGGGCGGCTTCCAGCGCTTCGCGGAGCTGGACGTGCCCCTGACGGCGACCGCGGCGCGGGCGCCGGAGCGGGAGGGGCGGTACGCGATCCGGGTCCGCTTCCGGCAGGGCGCGGAGGAGATCGCGGATCTGACGGTCACGGTCGCCGATGTCACCCGGGTGCCCGCCGCCCCCGCCCGCGTCCCGTCCGTCGAAGGAGCGTGAGGAGCCGGTATGTCCGAGAACACCACCGCACCGCCCATGGCCGTCTGGTCGGACTTCGGCGGGGTGCTGACCCCGCCGCTGGCCCACACGATGAAGACGTTCTGCGCCTCGATGGGGCTCGACCAGAGGGTGCTGGGCCGGGCGCTGGCCACGGTCACCGCCCGGTACGGCACCAGCGACATCATGCTGCCGATCGACACGCCCCTGGTGACGGAGGAGGAGTGGCTCCAGGAGATCGGTGACGTGCTGGAGGCCGAGCACGGGGTGACCCTGCGGCTGACCACGATGGCGGACGCCTGGTTCGACGGGCGGGAGACCAATCACGCCTGGGTGGCCCAGCTCCGCAAGGCGCGCGACCGCGGCGCGTTCGTCGGGATGCTGTCGAACATGGTGCCCGCCTGGGACCCGTACTGGCGGCGGATGATCGAGCCCGAGGCGCTCTGGGACGACGTGCTGCTCTCCTTCGAGGTCGGCCACCGCAAGCCCTCCCCCGGCATGTTCGCGCTCGCGGAGCGGCGTTCGGGTCTTCCCGCGGACCGCTGTGTGCTCGTGGACGACCTGCCGGAGAACTGCGCGGGCGCCGAGGCGGCCGGCTGGCAGGCGGTCCTGTTCACGGACGCCGAGAGCGCGGGCGCCCAGCTCACCGCCCTGTGGGAGGACCTGGCGTGAGGTTCCCGACCACCATTCCGACCGTCGTCCGGTCCTGTCCCCGGGGCGCGGCGCGTCCCCTGAGGAGGAAGCACCCATGAGTCGCTCCGTACTCGTCACCGGTGGCAACCGGGGCATCGGCCTCGCCACCGCGCGGGCCCTGGCGGCCGAGGGCCACAAGGTCGCCATCACCTATCGCAACGGCGAGCCGCCGCCCGGTTTCTTCGCGGTGCGGTGCGACGTCACCGACGGCGAGCAGATCCGGGCGGCGGTCGAGGAGGTGACGATCCAGCAGGGGCCGGTCGAGATCCTGGTCTCCAACGCGGGCATCACCCGTGACCAGTTGCTGATCGGGATGCCGGAGGACGACTTCCGGTCCGTGATGGAGACCAACTTCGAGGCGGCCGTCGCGATCACCCGCGCGGTGGTCCCGGCGATGATCAAGGCCCGCTGGGGCCGGCTGATCTACATGTCGTCGATCAACAGCATGTCCGGTGCGCCGGGGCAGACCAACTACGCCTCCGCGAAGGCGGCGCTGATCGGTTTCGCCCGGTCGCTGGCGATCGAGCTGGGCCGGCGGAACGTCACGGTCAACGTGGTGGCGCCCGGAATGATCGAGACGGACATGGTCGAGCACGTCACCGACGCGCGCCGCCGGGCGGCGCTGGCCAGGACCGCGCTGGCCCGCACCGGCACCCCCGAGGAGGTGGCCGCCGCCGTGCGCTTCCTGGCCGGCGAGGACGCCTCGTACGTGACCGCCGGGGTCATCCCGGTCACGGGCGGTCTGGGCGCCGGGCACTGAGCCCGGACCGCCGCCCCCGCAGATGTGCCGGGCCCGTCCCGGGCCCGGTCCCCCACAGCTCCACCCTCCGATCCCCCCCACCCTCACCGAAGGAGTACGCCATGAGCACCGAAGCACTCGACCTCTCCATCAACATGGGCCTGATCTTCAACGACCTGAGCGAGGAGGCGGCCCTCGCGTACGTCGCCGACGGCTTCGTCGACCACGAGGCCCAGCCGGGCGTGCCGAACGGCCCGTACGGCTACCTCGGCACCGCCCGCTGGGTGCACAGCGCGTTCGAGGGTGCGACCTGGTCGCACCTGGACAGCTTCTCCGAGGGCGACCGCGCGGTGCTGCGGCTGCGCTTCACCGGGAAGCACACCGGTGACTTCCTGGGCTTCCCCGCCTCGGGCCGCGAGGTGGACGTCGAGCAGACCCACATCTACCGGATCGAGGACGGCAAGGTCGTCGAGCACTGGGGCTTCCGCCAGGACCTGCTCCTGCTGAGCCAGATCGGTGCCGTCTCCCTCAAGCCGCCGGTCCCGGCCGCCGCCTGACCGTCCGGCCGGCCCGTCCGTTCAATCCGTCAGTCCGTCAGTCCGTCAGTCCGTCACTTATTTCGCGTTACGAAGGGACCCGTCATGACCGTGCAGACCGTGGAACTGGACGCCGAACTGCGCACCCACGTCATCGACATCGTCAACGAGGAGCTGGAGCTGGAGGAGGGTGAGCTGACCGACGACGGTCTGTTCATCGAGGACTACGACAGCGACTCGCTCACGCTGATAACCGTCGTCTCCCGCATAGAGAAGGAGCTGGGCTTCGTCCTCCCCAAGGAGGAGCTGGAGTCCCTGACCACGCTCCGGGCGCTGCTCCTCGCCGTCGAGGGATGCGCGCGGAATGCCTGAGCCGACCCTGCGCCGAGTCGTCATCACGGGACTCGGAGCGGTCAGCCCGGTGGGAATCGGTGTGCGGGACTTCGCCGATTCCCTCCGGGCGGGCCGGGTCGGCATCGGGCCGGTCCGCAGCTTCGACGCCACCCCGTTCCCCGGCCGCAAGGCCGCCGAGGTCGAGGACTTCGACCCCTCCGCCCTCCTCCGCCACCTCGACCCGGACCGCTGGGGCCGCAGCGCCCTGCTGGCCGCCGCCGCCTCCCGGCTGGCCGTCGAGGACTCCGCCCTCGACCCCGAGCTGCTGAGCGCCGGCCGGTCCGGCTCCATCATGGGCACCACCAGCGGCGAGGCCGCGGTCGCCCAGAGCCTGGGCGGCCAGTGGGTCACCCAGGGCCTCAAGGGCCTGGAACCCCGTCTGGTCGGCCAGCTGCCCGCCGGGCAGATCGCCGGCGCGGTCAACGCCGAACTCGGCCTCACCGGCGACGCCCAGACCATCCCCACCGCCTGCTCGGCCAGCAACTACGCGCTGGGCTACGCCTACGACATGGTGCGCTTCGGCGAGGCCGACTTCATGCTGGCCGGCGGCGCCGACTCGGTGAACCGGCTGACCCACGCCGGGTTCTACCGGCTCGGCGCCATGGCCGAGGACCTGCCGCGGCCCTTCGACGCCAACCGGTCCGGGATCGTCACCGGCGAGGGCGGCGCGGCGCTGCTCCTGGAGCCCCTCGACCACGCGCTCGCCCGGGGCGCCCGCATCTACGCCGAGGTGCTGGGCTACGCCGCCAACTGCGACGCCTCCCACATGGTGCACCCCGACGCCACCAGCATCGCGGAGTGCATCAGGACCGCCCACCGCAACGCCGGCGTCGTCCCGGAGCAGATCGACTACATCTGCGCCCACGGCACCGGCACCCCCACCAACGACGCCACCGAGGTCCGGGCCGTGCGCCAGGTCTTCGGGGAGCGCCCGCCGCCGATCAGCTCCATCAAGTCGATGCTCGGCCACACCATGGGCGCGGCCAGCGGCTTCGGCGCCATCGCCTGCTGCACCGCGCTGACGGAGGACTTCCTGCCGCCCACCGCGAACCTGGTCGAGACCGACCCGGAGCTGGGGCCCGGCGTGGACTGCGTGCCGGGGCAGGGCCGTCCGGCCCGGGTGGAGATCGTCCAGAACCACGGTTTCGCCTTCGGCGGCAACAACGTCATCACCATCCTCGGGAGGTACCTGTGACCACGGCCGCCCCCGTGCAGCCCCTGCCGGTCGTCGGCGCCGGGGTGGTCTCCAGCGCGGGCTACGGACTGGCGCCGCTGGCGGCGCCGGGCGGGGCCCCGGCGCCCGGCGCCGCCGGACCGGACACGGACTATCCGCCGCGCCCGGTCCGCCCGGTCGACGGCTTCCGCGTCGCCGACCACCTCGGGCGCAAGGGCACCAAGATCCTGGACCGGCTGGCCGGTCTCGGCCTGGTCGCCTGCAAGCAGGCCCTGGAGGCGGCCGGACCCGCCTCCGGGACCGACCCGGCCCGCAGCGGGGTCGTCCTCGCCACCAACACCGGGTCCATCGCGGGCTATTCGGACCTGCTGTACGACACCCTGACGCAGGAGAAGCCCTATCTGATCAACCCGGGCAAGTTCGCCGGGAGCGTCATGAACTGCAGCGCCGGGCAGATGGCCATCCGGCACGGGCTGAAGGGGCTCAACGCCACCGTGGCCGGGGGCCGCAGCGCCAGTCTCTACGCCTTCCGGCACGCCCGGCTGGCGATGACGGCGGGGCGGGCCGAGCAGTTGCTCGTCGGCGGCGCGGAGGAGCTGAGCGCCCCGGCCGCCTGGGCCTGGCACCACGCGGGCACCCTGCGCGAGTCCGCCCCGGTCGGCGAGGGCAGTGCCGTCTTCGTCGTCCGGGACCGGGAGCGTCCGGACGAGCCCGTGCTGGCCGAACTGCTGGCCTGCGAGGTCGGTTTCCACGGCTGGACCGGGGTGCGCGGGCGGCCCGGACCGCGGCGGGGGCTCTCCGCCGGGCTGGTCCTGGCCGTCGAACGGGCCCTGGAGCGTTCCGGGGTGACCGCCGAGGAGGTGACCGATGTCTCCCTGGGCGCCGGCGACCACATCGGGCTGGACCGGCTGGAGGAGCGCGCGGTGCGCCGGGTGCTGGGCCGGCTGCCGGACCCGGTGCGGGTCACCGAGGTCCTGGGCGAGACCTACAGCGCGGGCGGGGCGCTCCAGCTCGCCGCCCTGCTCGCCCGCTGGCAGAGCGTCCCGGGCGGCGGGAGCCCCCGGCTCGGGCTGATCACCTCGGTCGGCCACGACGGCAACGCCGGGGCGCTCGTCGTCCGCGAACGGATCTGAACCCCCGTTCACGAACCACGGGACCGGGGCCCCGCCCAGGGCCTGTCCAGACAGGCCCTACGAGAACAGGACGGTTGAAGCTTCATGGTGCAGCGGGATGAGTGGGACGCCATCGTCGTCGGGAGCGGCATGGGCGGCCTGGTGTGTGCGGCGTACCTGGCCGCGAGCGGGCGCCGCGTCCTCGTGCTGGAGCAGCACGACGTGGCGGGCGGCAACAGCCATGTCTTCCGCCGCCGCCGGGCCTACGAGTTCGACGTGGGCGTCCACTACCTGGGCGACTGCGGGCCCGGCGGGGTGCTGCCGGCGATCTTCTCCGGGCTGGGGCTCGACGGGCGGGTGACGTACCGGGAGATGGACCGGGACGGCTTCGACCGGATCGAGCTGCCGGGCCTCACGATGGACGTGCCGGTGGGCTGGGACGCGTACACCCGGCGACTGACGCAGGCGCTCCCGGCGCAGCGGGCGGGCATCGAGCGGTTCACCCGGATCTGTTCGGCGGTGGCGGCGGAGACCCGTTCGATGATGCTGTCGGACGGGGAGGTGTCGCTGGCGGATCTGCTGGCGCGGACCCCGGTCACGGCCGAATGGGGCCGCCGCACCCTGTCCGAGCTGTTCGACCACTGCGGGCTGACGCCCCGGGCGCGTACGGTGCTGGCCGCGCAGTCGCCCAACTACGGGATGGGGCCCCGGCAGGCCGCGGTCTCCACCCACGCGGCCGTCACCGACCACTATCTGCGGGGCGCGTACTACCCCGAGGGCGGCGGCCAGGTGCTGGCGGCGGCGCTGGTGGAGTCGCTGGAGGCGCACGGCGGGGAGCTGCGCACCCGCAGCCGGGTGGAGCGGATCCTCGTCGAGGGCGGCCGGGTCACCGGCGTCGGGATGACGGACGGCGACGTCCACTCCGCCCCGCTGGTCGTCTCCAACGCGGACTACACCCGGACCGTGCTCGATCTGGTGGGCGAGGAGCACTTCGGCCGCCGGGTGGTGTCGCGGACCCGGCAGGCGAAGATGGCGCTGCCGCTGGCCACGCTGTACATCGCCCTGGACCGGGAGCTGCCGGCCCGGCCCAACGCCAATCTCTGGTGGTACCGGGACGACGACATCGAGCAGTACTACGAGCAGGTGGCCAAGGAGAGCATCAGCCCGGTGCCGTTCCTGTTCGCCTCCTTCGCCTCGCTGAAGGACCCGGGCACCCCGGCGGTCTGCCCGCCCGGACACAGCAACTTCCAGGTGATGACGCTGAGTCCGCCCGGCTACGACTACTGGGGGGTGAACCAGGGTCCGGCCGCCGGCGAGCGCTACCGGCGCAACGGGGCCTACCAGGAGCGCAAGGCCGAGCTGACCGAGTCGATGCTGAGCGCCGCCGAGGAGGCGCTGGGCCCGTTCCGCGACCACATCGTGCATCTGGAGACGGCGACGCCGATCACCCACGAGCGGTACACGCTCGCGACCGGCGGCACGCCCTACGGGCTGGCCGAATGGGGCGGTACGGGCAGCCGGCCCGACACCCGCACCACCATCGAGGGGCTGCACATGGTCGGTACCAACACCCGGCACGGGACCGGGATCACCGGTTCCGCGGTCGGCGGGATGGCGCTGGCGGGGCAGCTGCTGGGCCGGGGGCTGATGGCCGAGGTCCACCGGGGCGCCCGGCTGGGCGACCCGGACCTGCTGCCGGAGCGTGCGGCGGGCTGGGATCCGCTGGCCGTGTCGCGCGGGGCGGGGCGGCGCGGCGCGCGCGGACTGGCCCGGATCGGTTGATCCGGACGCGGCGGTACGGGAAAGCCCCGGGGGGACGTCCCCCCGGGGCTTTCCCGGCTGTCCGGACGCGCAGGGCGTCCCGCTCCCGTCCGGTGGCGGGCATGCGGGGGCGTGCGTACGCGGGCGCGCAGGGGCGTGCGTACGCGGGCGCGCAGGGGCGTGCGTACGCGGGCATGCGGAAGGGCCCGCACCGGGGTTGCCGGTGGACGGGCCCTCCGGTGCTACTTGGCGCGGCCGAGGCCGAGCTGGGCGGCCCAGCCGCCGTCCACGCGCAGCAGTTCGCCGGTGATGTACCCGGAGTCCTCGCCGGCCAGGAAGGAGACCGCCCCAGCCACCTGCTCGGGCGTGGCGAACTCCCGCAGCGGGAGCTGGCGTTTGATGGAGCGGCCGCCGTCCTTCTCCAGCAGCCCGCCGATCAGTTCGGTGGCGGTGAAGCCGGCGAGGACCGCGTTGACGCGGACCTCGAAGCGGGACAGCTCGATGGCGGCGGCGCGGGTGAAGGCGTTCACCGCGCCCTTGGAGGCGGAGTAGTTGGACTGGCCGACCCAGCCGCCCTCGCCCATGACCGAGGAGATGTTGACGACGTTGCCCTCGCGCTGGGACATGAAGTGGCCGGCCGCCGCGCGGGTGCAGTGGTAGACACCGCCGACGTTGACCTTCAGCACCTCCCACCAGTCCTCGGGGGCCTGGTCGAAGAGCAGTCCGTCGCGGGCCACGCCCGCGTTGTTGACCAGGATGTGCAGTCCGCCGAGGCCGTCCTTCGCCTCGTCGACCAGGCGCTGTGCCTCGTCCGGGTCGGAGACGTCCGCGCGCAGGGCGATCGCCCGGCCGCCGAGCGCGGTGATGTCCTCCACCACGCGCTCGGCCTCGTCCTTGCGGGAGCGGTAGTTCACGGCGACCGCGGCACCGTCGGCCGCGAGGCGGAGCGCGATGGCCCGCCCGATTCCGCGGGATCCACCGGTGACCAGGGCGGCCCGGCCTTCGAGGCTCATCGAATCGACTCCTTCTCCGAAAGGCGGAATTCAAGGGTCCGGGAATTCCCGAATGACGCCCGGCCAGGCTATCCAGCGAGGAAGCCGGGAAGGGAGGCCCGACCGCTGTCACCTCGGCTCCGCCCGTGTTCCTTTCGGGGTATTCCGATGTCTCCGCACGCTCATTCAAGTGGTCCGCCGCCGGTTACGGGAATTGGCCTGGCCGCCCTTCCGGGGCCGCTGCGAAGCTCCTTTCACCACGACAGCGAAGGGCGGTAAACAGATGAGGAAGAAAGGCAATTCACCTTCCGTCATCGTCGGATACGGGCACGCGGGCCGCGATCTGCACCACCGGGCACTGCGCGACCTCACCGGCGGCCAATCGGCGGTGATCGCCGTCGACCCGCGCCCCGCCGAGGTGGCGGGAGGCACCTGGGTACCGGACGTGCGCGGCGCCGTGGCGGCCCTGTGGGCGGCCGGGCACCGGGTGTCCGACGCCGTCTTCCATGTGGCGGTGCCCCCGGGCGCGCACCGGGACTGCCTGGAGGAGCTGCTGCGCGCGGGTGCGCAGCGCTTCATCCTGGAGAAGCCGATCGCGCACACCGTGCAGGAGGCCGCGCATCTGGTGGAGCTGGTGGAGGCCACCGGGGCCCAGGTGCTCCCGATGAGCGTCTGGCCGGCCAGCCGGGTCACCGAGGCCGCCGAGGAGCTGGTGGCGGCCGGGGCGATCGGCACACCGGTCTCGTACCACATGGAACAGAGCAAGCCCCGCTTCCGCCGTTCGCTGGAGACCCGGGGCCACGGCAGCGCCTTCGAGGTGGAGCTGCCGCACCAGCTGCTGCTGGCGCTGCATCTGGCGGGCCCGGTGGCCGAGGTCACCGACTCGCGCGGCTGGGACCTGCCGCTGCCCACCGGGCGGCTCGCCCGGCTCGGCGGCGCCGAGGTCGTCCTGCGCCACACCTCCGGGGTCACCACCACCCTGTACACCGATCTGGGCTCGCCGGTGCGCCGCCGCCGGCTGCACGTCCACGGCACCGAGGGCACGCTCGTGGCGGACTACCCGGTCTCCGGGGACGACGACTTCGGCCAGGTCCGCATCGCCGGCCGCCCGGTCCACCAGGTCGTCCAGGACGCCCCGCTGACCCGGTTCATCGAGCAGGCCTACGCCCACTTCCGCGGCGAGCGCCCCGCCCCGCGCAGCGATCTGGCCGTCCATCTGGAGTCCATGGAGCTGCTCGACACCGCGCGCGCCGCCGCGTTCGCCGGGGCCGTCGCCCCTCTTCCCCAGGAGGCGGCATGAGCACCGTCCTGATCATCGAACCGCGCTCGTCCGGCCTCGAACTGGTCACGCGCGCCCATGAACTGGGCCACACCGTCCTCGTCCTGACCTCCGGCACCGAACCCGGCACGGTCCCCGACAAGGCCGACCGGATCGTCACCGCCGACACCCTGGACCGGGCCGCCGCGCTCGACGCCGTCCGCGCCCTGCACGCCGAGACCCCGCTGGACGCGGTCCTGCCCGGGTTCGAGCACTTCGTCGAGCTGGCCGCGCACACCGCCGCGATGCTCGGGTTGCCCGGCATCGACCCGGCGGGTGTGGAACCGCTGCGCCACAAGCACCGGATGCGCCGGGCACTGGACGCGGCCGGGCTCGACCAGCCGCGCTACCGGGCGGTCTCCCACGCCCGTTCGGCGGCCGCCGCCCACGCCGAGCTGGGGCCCGTCTGCGTGGTGAAGCCCGTGGACCAGTCGGGGAGTCTCGGGGTGCGCCGGGCCTCGTCGGCGGCGGAGGCGGTCGACGCCTTCCGGGGCGCGCTGCGCGCCGCCCGGGTGCCCGGGGCGCGAGGGGCGGGGCTGGTGCTGGTCGAGGAGTACGTGGAGGGGCCGGAGTACAGCGTCGAGGGCTACGTCGAGGACGGCCGGACGCACATCCTCGGCATCACCGAGAAGATCCTCGGCGCGGAACCGCACTTCGTCGAGGTCGGGCACATCGTCCCGGCCCGGCTGAAGCCCTCCGTCTCCGCCGCCGTCCGCGCCTACATCACCCGGGTGCTCGCCGCCGTCGGCCTCGGGCTCGGCCCGTTCCACGCCGAACTGCGGATGTCCGACCGCGGCCCGCTGCTGATGGAGGTCGCGGCCCGGCTCCCCGGCGACCGCATCCCCGATCTGCTGCGGCTGGCCTGCGGCCACGACCTGTACGAGATCATGCTCCGCTCCTATCTGGGCCTGCCCAACCCCGAACCGGCCGCGCCGCGCACCGGCGCCCGTGCCGGCATCCGCTACTTCCTGCGCCCCGGCCTCACCGAGTACCGCGAGTTCCGGGTCGATCCGCTGCTCGCCTCCGACCCGCGCGTCCGGGAGATAGGAGTCCTGCTGCCCCCGAACATCCCCCTGCCCGACCCCGGCAGCTCGTCGGGCCGGCTCGGCTATGTGCTGGCCGCCGGCGCCTCGTACCGGGAGACGGCCGGGGTGCTGCACCGCGCCGAACAGGCCGTCACCTTCGGCTGACCCCGCGCACGGCCGCCGCCGGACCTCCGTACGGCCGTCCCGGACCCCCCACGTCCGTCCACCGACCCCGCACCACCGTCCCTGACCCTCCGGAGAACCCGATGAACCGCCATGTCCTGATCCTCAACCGCTGGACCAACTCCTTTGCCGAGTACCACCGTTATCTGGACCACACCACCGACCGGATCGCCTATCTGACCACCCCGGCCGGCCGGGCCCCGCTCGACGCGGAGCAGGCCGAGGAGATCCGCGTCCTGCCCGATCTCTCCGACACCGACGCCGTCCTCGCCGAGACCGCCGAACTCATCGACCGGTACGGCCCGTTCACGCATGTCCTCGCCCTGTCGGAATTCGATCTGGAGCCCGCGGGCGAGATCCGCCGCCGCTTCTCCGTCCCCGGACGCGGCCCCGGTGAGGTCGCCGCCGTCCGCGACAAGGTCGTCATGAAGGGCCTGGTCGCGGCGGCCGGACTGCGGGTGCCCGCCTTCCGGGAGACGCCGGCGGCCTCCCTGGTCCGGGAGTTCGCCGACGACCACGGCTATCCGTTCGTCCTGAAGCCGCGCGCCGGCGCCGACAGCCAGGGCGTGCACGTGGTGCGCTCGGCCGGGGAGCTGGACGCGCTGCTGACGACCGCCGATCTGGCGGACGCCCAGTGCGAGGAGTACGTCGACGGGGTGCTCTACCAGATCGACGGGGTCGTGAGGGGCGGCCGGCTGCTCACCTCGCGCGCCTGGCGGTGCGGCGGCAGCTGCCTGGACTTCGCCACCGGCACCGCCTTCAGCTCCGTCGCCAACGACGACCCGGTGTTCGAGGCCCGGGTGACCGCCTTCGCCGAACGGGTCTGCGCGGCCCTGGACCTCACCGACGACGTCTTCCACCTGGAGGTCTTCCGCACCCCGTCCGCCGACGGCGAGGACGGTCTGGTCTTCCTGGAGATCGGCGCGCGGGCCGGCGGCGGCCAGGTCCGCTTCGTCTGGGAGGAGGTGTACGGGGTCGACCTCGTCGCCGCCTCCGCGCGGGTGCAGCTCGGCGAGGACCCGGCCGTCGCGCCGATGGACCTGGCCGGGCCGGTCGCCGGCTATCTGATGATGCCCGAACCGCCGGTCCGCCCGGCCGTCGTGGACGCGGTGACCTCCCTGGTGGGGACGGTGCCCGCGCTGTACGCCGAGACGCTGCCGCCGCCCGGCACCGTGCTCAGCGGCAACGGCGGCGCCGTGCACACCGCGGGCACCTTCCGCTTCCGGGCCCGCTCCTCCGCCCAGGTGGACGAGGCGATCCGGCGGACCCTGGACGCCTACCGGCTCGACTGGCACCCGCTGGACGAGCGGCAGCCCGTCGGGGCCGGGGCCCGAGGCGTTCCGGAGGGCTCCGATGACCTCGGCTGAGCTCCTCGACCGGGCCGGGCCCGGCGCCTCCGGAGAGCCGCCCCGGGGACTCTGGCACCACCGCGACTTCCGCCGGCTGTGGGCCGGGCAGACCGTCTCGCTGCTCGGCTCCCGGGTCACCGAACTGGCCCTGCCCGTCACCGCGATCGTGCTGCTCGACGCGGGCCCGGCCCAGCTGGGGCTGCTCAACAGCGCCCAGTACCTGCCGGTGCTGTGCGTCACGCTGTTCGCCGGGGTGCTGGCCGACCGGGTGCGCCGCCGTCCGCTCCTGATCGCCGCCAACCTGGGGCGGGCCGCGATCCTCACCGCGGTGCCGCTGCTGGCCTGGCTCGGCGGGCTCGGCGTCTGGGCGCTGTGCGCGGTGGCCTTCGCCACCGGGGTGCTCACCGCCCTGTTCGACGTGGCCTACCAGGCGTACGTCCCCTCGCTGGTCGCCAAGGAGCGGCTGGTCGAGGGCAACAGCAAGCTCCAGGCCAGCCGTTCGGTCGCGGAGACCGCCGGGCAGGGGCTCGGCGGCACGCTGATCCAGGTGCTCACCGCCCCCGTGGCGATCCTCGTGGACTGCCTGGGCTATCTCTTCTCCGCCGCGATGCTGCTGCGCATCCGCACCCCGGAGGAACCGCCGGCCCGTGCGGAGGGGACCCGCCCCTCGGTGCGCCGGGAGATCGTCGCGGGGCTGCGGATGACGCTCAACAGCCGGCTGCTGCGGGTGATCATGGTGCACGCCTCGCTGTACAACCTGCTCTGGGACGTGGTCCTGGTCGTCTTCCCGCTCTACGGCATCCGGGTGCTGCACCTCGGCCCGGCCGGGCTCGGCGTGATCATCGCGGCCGGCAGCATCGGGGCGTTCGGCGGGGCGCTGTCCGCCGGGCGGCTCGGGGAGCGGCTGGGCACCGGCCGGGCCATGGTGTTCGGCATGCTCGTGGCCTCGGCCGCGACGCTGCTGCTGCCGCTGGCCCCCGGCTCCGGCTCCACCACGGGGCAGGTGCTCCTCGGTGCCGGATACGTCCTCAACGGCTTCGGCATCGCGGTCTTCAACATCCACTCGATCACCCTGCGCCAGGCGACCGTGCCGCCCGAGCTGATCGGCCGGGTCAGCGCCACGTTCCGCTTCCTGACCTGGGCGGTGATCCCGCTGGGCGGGCTGCTCGGCGGACTGCTCGCCGCCGCGGCCGGGCCGCGCACCGCGCTCGCCCTCACGGCGGGCGGGCTGACCGCCGCCGCGCTGGCCTTCCTCTGCTCGCGCAGCGCGATGCGCTCCTGAGCCGCCGGCCACGCCCGGGACCCTTCGGCCCTGACAGCATGGGCCCGCGTCCCACCCACGCACCACCCGCCCCGTTCCGGATCCAGGAGGAAACGTGTACATCAAGGTCTGCGGTCTCAGTCGCCCCGAGGACGTGGCCGCCGCCGTCGAGGCCGGGGCCGACGCCGTCGGCTTCGTCCTCACCCCGAGCCCCCGACAGGTCGCCCCGGACACCGCCCGCGCCCTGGCCGCCCTGGTCCCGGAGGGCATCGCCACCGTCGCGGTGTTCCGGGGCGAACCGCTCGACGAGGTCCGCAAGGCCGCCGCCGAGGCCGGGGTCACCACGGTCCAGCTGCACGGCGACGAGCCCCCGGAGCACTTCGCGGCGCTGCGCGCCGACGGCTTCCGGCTGGTCCGGGCCACCTCGCCGGGCAGCGGGGCACCGCTGGAGACCGGGGCGTACGGCGAGGACCTGCTGATCGTCGACTCGCCCCGGCCCGGCTCCGGGGAGCGCTGGGACCCGGCCGCGCTGGGCGCCGCCCCCACCGGTTCCTGGCTGCTGGCCGGCGGGCTCGGCCCGGACAACGTCGCGGCGGCCGTCACCGATCTGCGCCCCTGGGGCGTGGACGTCTCCAGCGGGGTCGAGGCCTCCCGGGGGGTGAAGGACCCGGCCCTGATCACCCGGTTCGTGGCGGCGGCCCGCGCCGCCGGCTGACCCCCGCCTCCCCCACGGCGGTGCCTCCTTGAGCGGACGCGCTGTCACCTAAGGCGGATTGAGGGGCCTGCGGTGCGCCGTGCACGATCGGATGGCCGTTCCCGGACGCGTACGGGCCGCACCCTCCATCGGTGCACGGCATCCGTCCACCGCACCCGCCGAACCATCTGGGGGATCCATGTGGCTGCCCGCTTCCGGGAAGCATCGTGACTTCATCGAGCGCTATCTGAGCCTGCACGAGCGGTACACCTCGGGGCGGCTCGATGAGGAGGAGTGGCGCGCCTGGGCGCGGGGGCAGCTGCGCGAGGTCGTGGCGCTCGCCCAGGACGGCTCCCCGTTCTACGCGAAGCGCCTGGCCGGGGTGCGGGCGGAGACCCTGGACCTGCCGGACGTGCGCACCCTGCCCTTCACCACGAAGGACGATCTGCGCACCGCCATGGCCGACGTGCTGAGCCGCGACCTGGACGAGGCCTGCTTCTACTACGAGACCACCGGCACCACCGGCCCGGCCACGCCCTGTCCGCGCGACGCCCGTGAGGTGATCGCCTCCAACGCCCATGTCACGGAGGGCTGGCGGAACATCTTCGCGGACGTCTTCGGCGACCGCGCCCCGCGCGTCGGCGTGATGGGCCCCACCGAGGTGCACTCGCTCGGCGACACCCTCGGCGACGTGGCGCGCAACCTCGGCTGCGCCGTCGCGAAGATCTGGCCCTACTCCCCCGTCATCGGCTTCCCCAAGGCGCTCCAGCTGATGCGGGACCTCGCCCTCGACGTGGTGTTCTGCACCCCGAACGTGGCGCTCTCGCTGGCCGCCGCCGCCCGCGCCGAAGGGCTCGACCCGCGCCGGGACTTCGCCGTGAAGGTCTTCCTCGTCACCGGCGAGATGTGCACGCCCGACCTGGCCCGCCAGATCGACCAGGCCTGGGGCGCGCGGACCTACAACGCGCTCTACGGCTCCCAGGAGACCCTGGTCGTCGCCTCGGCCTGCGCCCGCGGCCGGCTCCACCTGGCCCGGCCCAACTACCTGGCCGAGCTGGTCGACCCGGACACCGGGGCGCCGCTGGGCGACCGGGGCACCGGCGAACTGGTCGTCACCATGCTCATCGACGGCATCAAGCCGCTGATCCGCTACCGCACCGGCGATCTGGTCCACCTCGCGGACAACGACTGCGGCTGCGGCATCCACGGCCCGGTGATCCGGGTCGTCGGCCGCACCCGGGACCGGATCGTCCTCGGCGGGCACAGCTTCCAGGCCTGGCAGATCGAGCAGGCGGTGCTCCGCCGCATCGACCACAGCCTCGGCTACCAGGTCGTCATCGACCGGGACGGGCACGGCGAGGACATCGTCACCGTCCGCCTCGACCTCCCCGGCGGGGCCGAACCGGGGCTGGAGGCCGCGCACGCCGCGCGGGTCGCCGACGCGCTCGGGGTCCGCTGCCGGGTGGAGCTGCCCGAGGCGCTGGACCCGGTCACCACCACGGGCGCCTTCGTCAGCTGGAAGGCCGCCCGCATCCACGACCGGCGCACCGCCGTCGACCACGAGACGGCCGCCGCCCGCCGGCTGGCCGGGGCCCGGGGGCACCGCTCATGACCGAGCCCCTGCTGCACCCGCTCGGCCTCGACACGGACACCGACCACACCCCGTTCCCGATCCTGTGGGAACCGGCCCGCATACCCCACTCGCCGCTGCTGCGCCCCGGCATCCTGCGGGTCGGCACGCTCGGCCCGGCGGGCACCACCTCGATGGTCGCGCTGGACCGGCTCGGCCACCGGCTGGCCCATCTGGGCGGACCGGACGTGCACGCGGTGCCCTACGACTCCTTCGAGGAACTGCTCGCCGCCGTGAGCAGCGGCGGCGGCCCCGCCTACGCCCTGGTGCCGGCCGCCGCCGAGTGCGCGACCCGCTTCTTCTGGTCGCCCCGGCTGCGCCTGGACGCCACCTTCTCCACGCCCACGCCGCAGTACGGCATCGCCGCCCGGCCACCGGGCCTGCGGGAGGGCATCCTGCGCCTGGCGACCCTGCACGAGACCCGGCGCCTGGTCGAACTGCTCGACGGGGCCGAGGGCGGCCGGGGCGGCTACGACATCGCCTGGGTGCCCGCCGAGTCCACGATCCACGCGGCGCAGCTGGTCGCGGAGGGGCGCGCGGACGCGGCCATCACCAACGAGCCGGGCCGGGCCGCGCACCGGCTGAGTTTCCAGGTCTCGCGGCCCGGCGTCCCCATGGTGTGGCTGATCTTCGGGCCCGCCGTCCTCCCCCGTCCCTCCACCGCCGCCCCGGGAGCCCACCGTGACCGCTGACCGCCGTCTGCTGCTGCACGACGTCACCGTCCAGGAGGGGCTGGGCCGAGCCTCGCTGCCCGCCCGCTCGGTGCTGCTCTCCGGGGAGCGCGTGGAGGCCGTGCTGCCGGCCTCAGAGGCGCCCGCCGAGGGCGATTTCGTCCGCTGGGAGCTGGGCGGCGCCACGGTACTGCCCGGGATGACGCTGGGCCACACCCATATCGCGTACGTGAACGTCACCACCGGCCGCGAGACGCTGTTCAAGTACCGGGTGCCCGAGGTCGCGCTGCACGCCGGGGCGCACGCGGCGGGGCTGCTGGAGTGCGGCTACACGGCGTTCGTCGGGGCCGGTTCGGTCGCCGGGATCGACATGGCGCTGAAGAACGCCATCGAGGCCGGCGCGATACCGGGGCCCCGGATCACGCCGTGCAGCCGGGACCTGATGGTCTCGGGCCCGCCCGGCCGCCGCTCGCCGGAGCTGAAGGAGCGCATGCCGCGCGAGCTGATGCCCGTGGTGGACGTGCTGGGCGATCTGGTGAAGTACACCGAGGAGGAGATCGACGAGGGCGCGGAGATCATCAAGGTGTTCTCCTCGGGCGACGACACCTTCCCCAACGCCCGCTCCGACGAACTCCTGTTCACCCGTGAGGAGCTGGCCACGGTCGTGGAGACCGCGCACCGGCGCGGGGCCCGGGTGCGGGCGCACTCGCGGGGTCTGGAGGGCATCCGCAACGCGCTGGCGGCCGGGGTCGACGTGATCGACCACGCCACGTACGCGGACGACCGGGCGCTCGAACAGATCGCGGAGCGCGGGATCTTCGTGGTGCCGAGCCTCTTCCAGCCGGACCGGCTCCTCGCGCTCGGCGAGCGCTTCGGCAAGGCCCCGGACTATCTGGAGTCGCTGGACTTCCGGGACGAGATCGAGAACACCCTGCGCTTCCTGCCGAGGGCCGAGGAGCTGGGGCTGAGGATCGTGCCGGGCGACGACTTCGGTTTCGCCTGGACCCCGCACGGCACGTACGCGGACGAACTGGTGATGTACGTGGAGCGGGCCGGGATCGCGCCCGAGACGGTCCTCAAGTGGGCCTGCGCCCACGGTGCGGAGCTGGCCGGGCGCGGGGCGGACGCCGGGATCGTGGCGCCGGGGCGGCTGGCCGACCTGGTGGTCTGGGACCGTGATCCGGCCGCCGACCTCACCGTGCTCCAGGACCGGTCCGCGCTGCGCACGGTGCTGATCGGCGGGCGCCATGTGGCCGGTCCGGTGGCGCCGCCCGCGGGCTGACGCCGTCCTCGCGGACCACCCGTGTTCCGGGCCGGGCCGTTCATCCCGTCGGGGTGAGCAGCCCGGCCCGCTCGTTGCGGGGCAGCGACAGCAGCCGGGCGGTGTCGGTGCGGCCGTTGTGCGGCAGGAGCAGGATGCGCAGCAGGTCGATCATCCGGTCCATGAGCCCGCGGGCGGCGGCCAGGCCCTCGGTGTCCTCGCCGGGGGCGAACTGGTCGTGCACGAAGGCGGGGAAGCCGCTGCCCGGCACGATCATCCGGTTGAGCAGGATGTTGTCGATGAGCTGGCCGTAGACCCGGTCGTGGCTGTAGCGGCGGCCGGTGACGACCGCGCCGGCCACCTTGTTGGCGAGCGGCCGGTCGAACCGCAGATGGCCGACCCCGGCCCGTTCGATGAAGTTCTGCATGGCCCCGGCCAGCCCGAAGCCGTGCACGGGGGCCGCGTAGAGCACCCCGTCGGCGCGGATCAGCCGGTCCACCAGGGCGGGCACGTCGTCGTCCTGGGCGCAGGGCAGCGTGCGGACGTTGCAGTCGCCGCACGGGCCGCAGGGCCCGATGTCGTACTCGGCGAGCGGGATCACATCGAGGTGCACCCCGTGCTCGGCCGCCTGGGCGGCCAGCATGCGCAGCACCCGGGCGGTGAGTCCGTCGGGGCGTTCCGATCCGTTGAGGGCGGCTATCGACGCCCACGGGCCGCGGTCGACCATGGCGGTATCCCTTCGAGGAAGTTGCTGAGGAAGGCGGACCCGGTCCGGGTGGTGATGGACTCGGGGTGGAACTGGACGCCCTGGACGGGCAGTTCGCGGTGGCGCAGCCCCATGACGCAGCCGTCCTCGCGGGCCCGTGCGGTGGCCTCCAGGGCCGGGGGCAGCGGGTCGGCGACGGCCAGCGAGTGGTAGCGGGTGACCTCGGTGCCGTCGGCGAGGCCGGCGAAGACTCCGGTGCCGTCGTGGTCGAGGCGGCTGGTCTTGCCGTGCACGGTGCGGGCCGCGCGCTCGACGCGGCCGCCGTACGCGAGTCCGATGGCCTGGTGGCCCAGGCAGATGCCGAGCACCGGGACGCGTCCGGCGAAGTGCCGCACCAGCTCCGGATGGCCGGAGTCGGCCGGATGTCCGGGGCCGGGGCCGAGCACCACGGCGTCGGGGCGGCGGGCCGCCAGTTCGGCCGGGGTGTGCGCGAGGGCGGTGACGACCTCCGTACGGGCGCCCAGCTCGCGCAGATAGTGGTCGATGATGTGGACGAAGCTGTCCCGCGCGTCGACGAGCAGGATCCTCATGCGGTCAGCTCCTCGCCGGTCAGGGCGGTGTGGACGGCGCCCATCTTGATCAGCGTCTCGCGCCATTCGCCCTCGGCGGAGGAGTCGGCGACGACCCCGGCGGAGGCCTGGAGGGCGTAGGTGCCGGTCGCGGGGTCGTGGACGGCGGTCCGGATGCACAGGGCGAGCGTCGCGGCCCGTCCGCGTACGTCGATGAGGCCCAGCGCGCCCGCGTAGGCGCCGCGCGGGCGGTCCTCGATCTCCTGGATCAGCTCCATGGCGCGGACCTTGGGAGCCCCGGTCATGGTGCCCGCGGGGAAGGTGGCGCGCAGCGCGGACCATACGTCCTCGCCCTCGGCCAGTTCGCCCCGGACGGTGGAGACCAGGTGGTGGACGTGGGCGAAGTGCTCGACGGCCATCATCCGTTCGACGGCGAGGCTGCCGGGGACGCAGACCCGGGCCACGTCGTTGCGGCAGAGGTCGACGAGCATGATGTGCTCGGCGCGCTCCTTCTCGTCGGCGCGCAGCGCGTCCACCCGGCGGGCGTCCTCGGCGGGGTCGGCGGACCGCGCGGTCGTCCCGGCGATGGGGCGCATGGCCAGGGTCCGGCCCTCGATCCGCAGCAGCAGTTCGGGGCTCGCCCCGACCAGGGTGCGCCCGGCCCACGGGACCAGGTACATGTACGGCGAGGGGTTGCCGGCCCGGAGCCTGCGGTAGGCGTCGACGGGGTCCAGCGGGGTGGTCACCTCGATGCGGTGGCCGATCTGGATCTGGTAGACGTCGCCGGCCCGGATGTGCTCCAGGCAGCGTTCCACGCGCGCGGTGAACTCCTCGCGGCGTACGGTGCGGCGCACGGCGTGCGGCCGGGGCGCGGGCGGTACGGGGCCCTCGTCGGCGTCCGGCAGGGACCGCACCAGCGCGGCCAGATCGTCGCCCAGCAGCCCGCGCTCACCGAACTCAGGTGCAGTGGCGCGGAGTTGGTACTGCTCGCCAGTCTCCAGGTCGTAGGTGACGACGTACCGGAAGAGCGTGAGGGTGATCTCCGGATCGTGGCCGGGGGCGAGCGGCGGCAGCTCTTCGAGGTGCCAGGCGGCCTCGTAGCCGAGGACGGCGAGGAAGCCGAAGGCGTGGCGGTCCGGGGGGACGTCGGTGTCCACGGCGAAGGCGCCGTTCAGCGACTCCAGCAGGGCGCGCACGCTTCCCGCGCCGCGTGCGGCGAGCGGGCTCAGCCGCTCCACCAGCTCCGGCACCCCGTCCAGGGCGACGTTCCCGTCCCGGACCGTGATCCGGGCCAGGGCATCGGCGCCGACGGCGGCGACCCGGCAGTCCTCGTCGGGTCCGGCCAGGCTCTCGAAGAGGAACACCTGGTCCTCGCCGAGCAGCCGGCGCAGCGCGGTGCCCAGGGCGAGCGGGGTGTGCGGTGGCAGCGGGGTCCGCTCCACGGTCACCCGCAGCGGGGCGGGGACCGCCCGGGGCGGGGCGGCGGGCTCGACTGCGGTCATGGTCATCGTGGGCGGTCTCTTTCCGGTGCGTGGGTCCGTCAGCGGCGTACCGCCAGCCAACCAACCGCACCGGTGCGCCCGGCAGTCCACTGTCCCGGGGCGGGGGCGGACCACTTGCCCGCCCGGCCCGGGACGTCACCGCGGGCCCCTACCCGGCGGTGCCGCGCAGCAGCGCGGCGGCCTCCAGCAGCGCGTCCCGGCAGACGTCCTCACTGACCCCGGGGACCGCGCAGGCCAGCAGCAGGACGCGGCGGGTCTCGGCGGTCACCGCCTGGTGCACGCCGTCGCGGTGGGCGAACTGCGAGAGGACCCGCTCCCGGTCGGCGAGGACCAGCCCGCCGGCCTCCAGGGTGACCGGACCGTCGGCGCCGAGCGCGGTGAACTCCTCGGTGCCGTCGGTGAGCCGCAGCGTCACCTCCCCGTCGAGCGTGTCGCGGTCGAAGAGGCCGAGGGCGACCAGGGTGCGGACGGCGACCGCGTTGACCGCGTCGACGGCGGGGTTGATGTGCGGCCAGGCGCCGAGCGGCTTGGCGCGCAGGCCCCGGTCGATCAGGGCCTGGACGGACGGGGGCCGCTTGTCCGGGTGGGCGCCGGTCATCCGGCTCAGCTCCCGGTAGGCGGCGACGTTCGGCGCGTTGCGCACCTCGGCGCGGCTGGCGCCGTTCCACCGGGTGTGCGCCTCGGCCCAGACGTCCTCGGCGGGGGCGGGGCCGGCCGGGCCGATGTCCGCCTCCAGGGTCAGGACGTGGACGCCCGGGACGAGGGCGCGGGCCTCGGGGGTCACGTCCGCCTTGCGGAAGGTCGGGGTGCCGTGCGTGACGGTCATCGGGTTCCTCCGGAGAAGGTCAGGGTGTCCAGCGCGTGCAGGTCCAGGTCCTCGGCGGTCAGGACCCGCTCGGTGTCGATGAGGATGTTGTAGTGGTTCGGCGCGTGGCACTCGTCGAATCCGGCCACCCGTCCGATGAGTCCGCCGGGGCCCGCCACGAGATCGCCCCGGTCGATGACCACCCCCACGGGGAATTCCGCGAAACCGAGGAAGCCGACGTGGTCGACGCGGTCGCCGGTGGCGGTGGGCCGGTCGGTGGTGGTGACCAGTTCGTGCACGTCACCGGCGCGCACACAGCGCGACTGCCAGGGCGACAGCCGCATCCCCCGGTCGGTGCGCCGGTGGAACAGCAGTTTCACCAGGTTGGCCGAGACCGGCTCCTTCGCGGACATCCGCAGCCGCTCCTCCCGGGTGCGGCCGATGGCGTACGCCTCCTCGACGAGGTCGACGATGTGCGGGCCCCGGTCCGGTCCCTCGCGGCCCTCGCGGACGGTCCGGTGGAAGTCCGCCATGATGCCGGCGTACTCGTGGTCCAGGGAGGACTTGAACGCCGCGAAACCGTCCAGCATGTCTGCGCTCAGCTCGCGGCCGTCCTTGAGGTGCACGGTGATGTCCTTGCGCTCACCGGTCTCCAGCGCCCAGTCGAGGTCGACGGTGACGGGGATGCCGTCGGCGGTCGCCAGGGCGAGTTCGGCGCAGAATTCGACGCCGGAGCGGACGTCGCCGATGACGGCGTCGGTCAGGGTGAGCGGGCCGAGGACGGTCTCCAGGGCGTCCAGCGCGTTGGGGCCGTTGTCGATGACGCAGCCGCCGCCGCACCGGTCGAGGTCCTGGTACCAGCGGTCGGAGCCGGTGTGCTCCTCGATCCGCTCCTGGTAGCGGCTGGTGACATGGCTGATCAGGGCCCGGTCGGGCAGCCGTGCGGCCAGGTCCCGCACATGGGTGTTGTAGCGGCGGTGGAAGGCGGTGAAGAGCGTGGTGTCGTACTCCTCGGCCAGCGCGGTCAGATGCCGGGCGTCCTCGGCGGCGACGGTCAGCGGCTTCTCGCAGCAGACGTGCACCCCGGCCCGCAGGGCGTCGGCCACGACGGGGGCGTGCGCGTGGTTGGGCAGGGTGACGACGACACCGTCCACCCGGCCGGAGGCGAGCAGTTCGCGGTGGTCGGTGTAGAGGGCGACGCCCGGGTCGAATCCGGTGAGCTTGGCCGGGTCGAGGTCGCACACGGCGGACAGCCGCAGATGCGGGTCGTCCTGGATGGCCTGGAGGAAGAAGGGGGCGATGACGCCGACGCCGATGACTCCGATACGCATGACGGTCCGGTCCTTTCCGGTGACTGGGCTGAGGCGGGTACGAGGGGGGGCGGTACGGGCGGTCAGGCGACGGGTTCCAGCACGCGGCCGGTCAGGGCGGCGGGCGCGGTCACGGCCAGCTGGTCGGCGAGCGCGGCCAGCCCCTCGGCCACCGGGCCGGGCAGCGCCACGCCCTCCTGCCGCGACTGCGCGTACCGCTCGGCCTCGGGCGCCCCCGGGTAGGTGACCCCGCGCGTCGCGTAGGCGGCGGCCGGGGAGTTCACGACGGTGTCGAGCAGGGTGCGGTTCTCGGCGGCTATGGCGTGCGCGGAGCCGAACGCCGAGGGGTCGATGACGATCGCGGTGTGGCCGACGTTGTCGTCCCCGGCCGGCTCGCCCTTCAGCACCCCGGGGCGCGGACCGTAGGCGGCGCCGGAGAGCGGCCCGCACAACAGGTCGACCAGGAGGGCGAGTCCGAAGCCCTTGGCGCCCCCGGTGGCGGCGGGCCCGCCGAGCCAGGCGACGTCCGCCTCCTCGGCCATGAAGTCGGCCGGGTCGGAGGTCGGGGTGCCGTCGTGGCGCACCAGCCACTCCTGGGGGACCTCCTGGCCCTCCCGGTGCGCGGCCTTGATCTTGCCGGTGGCGACGACGGTGGTGGACATGTCCAGGACGAAGGGCGCGCCCTCGGTCACGGGCACGGCGGCGCTGATCGGGTTGGTGCCCAGCATCCGCACGGTGCCGCCGAGCGGCGGGGCGACGCCCTGGGCGCCGCAGTTCGTCATGGCCAGCCCGATCAGCCCGGCGGCGGCGGCCTTCTGCGTGTAGTAGCCGGCGCTGCCGAAGTGGGTGCTGTTGCGGACGGCGACCATGCCGATGCCGGTCTGCCGGGCCTTGGCCATCGCGATGTCCATGGCCAGGTCCATGGTGACCAGGCCGAGCCCCCGGTCGCCGTCGAGCAGGGCGGCCCCGGCGGTCTCCTGGACGATGTGCGGCACCGCGTCGGGGTCGATCCGGCCGTCGAGCAGCCGGGGGGCGTAGATGTTCACCAGCCCGTTCGTGCCGTGCGTGGTGAAGCCGTTGGCGTCGGCGTACGTGATGACGTCGGCGGCGGTCGCGGCGGCGTCGGCGTTCAGCCCGCACTGGGCGAGGACGTCGCGGACGAAGGAGGAGAGCTCGGTGAGCGGGACGCGGACGGTGCTGTTCATGACGGATCCTTCGGGTCTGGGGTGAGGTGGTGCGGGGAGGGTGGTTCAGGCGGTGCGGGCGGCGAAGGCGTGGACCAGGTCCTTGATGCGCCGGGCGTAGCTGTCCAGGTCGTCGAGGTCGACGAACTCGTCTGCGGTGTGCGCCCCGTTGGCGTCCAGCCGGCCGGGACCGCAGGCCACGACGTAGCGGCCGGGGCCGGGGGCCCAGATGGCGTCGCAGGTGAAGGCGGAGCCGTCGGCGAGGCCGTCGTGGCGGACGAACCCGGCCGCGTGCAGCATCCGTTCGGCGTCCGCGTCCCGGTTGTTCAGCGTCGGCAGCCCCTGCTTCAGCCAGTCCAGGCGGACGATGCGCCGCCAGTCCTTGACGGTGCGCCGGCTGAACGGGTCGTGGGCGTGCAGATGGGCGAACTCGGTCCGGGCCTCCTCGATCAGCACCTCCAGCGAGGCGGCCAGCAGTTCGGCCTGCTCGGTCGCCGGATAGGCGATGTTGATCAGCAACTGGCCGCCGCCGTACACCCGGTTGTGCGCGGTGCCGGTGTGCAGCCCGGAGACGCAGAGCTTGGCGCCCATGCCGTGGGCCAGCGGGCCGAGCCGGCGGGCGAGGAAGTCCGCGAGGAAGCCCAGCAGCACGGTGGCGTTGTGGCCGTCGGCGGGGTGGTCGTCGGTGGAGTCCTGGCCGAGCACGGTGATCCGGGGGGTCATCGCGGCCGTGCAGCCGTCCATGAAGGTGTTCCCGGTCGGCTCGGCGAACACCATCAGCCGGCCGGTGTATCCGGCGTCGATCAGGGCCCGGGTGCCGTACGTGCCCATCGCGCCGCCCTCCTCACCGGGCACCGAGGCGATCTGCACCTCGATCCGGCCGTCCAGCGACGGGTCCTCGGCGAAGGCGGCGGCCACCCCGACGGCGGCGGCGACTCCGGGGCCCTTGTCGTCCACGGCGCCCCGGCCGTGCAGCACCCGGCCCTCCAGACGCGGCGGCACATGCGGACCGACGGTGTCCATGTGGAAGTTGACGACCAGCCGCCGCTCCTGCGGCTGCGGCGAGCCGTACGCCACCACGACCGAGGGCTGCCCGGCGAGGAAGGCCGGCAGGTCCCGGGCGGCGGCCTCGCGCACCGGGGCCGGGACCTCGGGGCGGTCCAGCAGCTCGGGGGCGGGCGAGCGGTGCAGGGCGGTGCGGAAGCCGCGCGCCTGCGCGCCGGCCAGGAAGACCTGCTGGGCGCGGGCGGTGCCGTCCATCGGCCCGCCCTCCAGCGGGGAGACCGTGTCGACGGCCATCAGACCGACGAGCCACTCCAGATCGGCGGGGGCCAGTCCGGCCTCGGTGCGGATCGTGCGGGCCGTCTCAGCCATGGTGGCTGCCCTCCCAGTAGGTGTGGATTCCGGTGGTGTCGATGCCGAGCAGTTCGGCGCAGCGCCGCGCGTACGCCCGGTAGCCGTCGGCCAGGGCGGCCGGGTCGCCCTCGACGCCGAGGTGCGGGATGTGGGCCAGATGCGGCTCCAGGCTGTAGTGGCCCCGGTAGCCGTGCTCCTCCAGGAGCCGGACGCAGGCGGCGACCTCGGCGGTGCCCTCGCCGGGCAGCGTGAACTGCGCCCCGCTGGACGTCCGGACGCCGTCCTTGATGTGGACGTGCTCCACCCAGGGCAGCACCCGCCGCAGGAAGGGCAGCGACTCGTAGCCGTAGGCCAGGCCGTTGCCGGTGTCGAAGAGCAGCCGCAGCCGGGGGCTGGCCACCTCCTCCAGCATCCGCACGGTGTGCTCCGCGCTCCGGCCGCCCCAGCCCTGGCAGTTCTCGTGCAGCAGGGTGACGCCCAGCCGCTCGGCCTCCCGGGCCAGCAGCCGCATCCGGCGCAGCGCCTCGGTGCGCCACTCCCGGTCCGGACGGCCGTCGTTGGGGTACGACATGACGCGCAGCCGGTCGCAGCCGACCAGTGCCGCCGCCCTGGCGGAGCGCTCCAGGACCGCGAGTTCCTCGTCCATGGAGCCGGCGACGGTGGTGGCCCAGGAGCCGACCGGGGTGTCGACGACCGGGACCCGCAGTCCGGCGACGATGGTGCGCCGGGCGAGGTCGGCGGCGTCACCGACGGACAGCTCGTGCAGTCCGAGTCCGTCGACCGTACGGAACTCGATCGCGTCCATGCCCAGTTCGTGGTGGATCGCGAGCTGGCCGGCCAGATCGGCGGCGGCCTCGTCGCCGATGCCGCACAGCCGGTCGGGGGTGATGTTCAGGGGCTCGTGCGCGGACATCGTGGTCACCTCCCAGCGGTGTGGAAGCGGTGGACGGCGGCCACGACGCGCTCGGCGGCGCCCGGTGCCATATCGGGGTGGAGCGGGAGCGCCAGCGCCTCGCGGGACAGCCGCTCGGCGACCGGGAAGTCGCCGGGGCCGTGGCCGAGGTGGGCGAAGGCGGGCTGGAGGTGGAGCGGGCGGGGGTAGTAGACGGCGGTCTCGATGCCCTCCCCGGCGAGGTAGGAGCGCAGCGCGTCCCGCTCCTGGGAGCGGATCACGTACGTGTAGACCGCGCGTCCCCCGAAGCCGGCCTGCGGCGGCAGCAGGGCCGGGGCCAGCGGGCGCAGCCCCTCCTCGTACACGGCGGCGATCGCGCGGCGGCGCTCCAGCAGACCGTCCAGGTGCGGCAGCTTGCGCAGCAGGAAGCCGGCGGTCAACTCGTCCATCCGGCAGTTGAAGCCGAGCAGTTCGTGGTAGAAGCGCTTGCCGGCGGGCTGGCCGTGGTTGCGGAGCATCCGGGCGACGCGGGCGATCTCGGGGTCGTCCGTGACGATCATCCCGGCATCGCCGATGCCCCCGGCGGGCTTCGCGGGGAAGAAGGAGTAGACCCCGGCGTCGCCGTGCCGGCCGGCGGGCCGGCCGTCCGTCTCGGCGCCGAGCGCGACCGCGCTGTCCTCGACGAGCCGCAGTCCGCGGCGCCCGGCCAGTTCGGCGAAGGCGCCCATCCGCGGGGAGCCGGAGAAGAGGTAGGCCGGCAGCAGCGCCCGGGTGCGGTCGGTGACGGCGGCCTCGGCGGCGGCCGGGTCCAGCAGTCCGGTCTCGTACTCCACGTCGGCGAAGACCGGGCGGGCGCCGCGCAGGGCGACGGTGGAGGCGGTGGAGACGAAGGAGAACGCCGGGGTGACGACCTCGTCGCCCTCGCCGATGCCGAGCGCGGCCAGGACCACGGTGAGGGCCCCGGTGCCGCTGGCGACGGCGATCGCGTGGGCGGCGCCGGTGCGGGCGGCGATCTCCGCCTCCAGCCGCTCGACGCGCGACTTGAGGATGAACTCGTCGCTCTCCGCGACCTCCTGGAAGACCTCCACGATGTCGTCGACCCAGTCGGCCGAGCGGGCGGACCAGTCGAAGTAGGGGATGACGGTGCTCACGATGCGGCTCCGTAGAAGGCGTGGACCAGGGCGGCGACGCGGTCGGCCTGCTGGTCGGTGAGGTCGGGGTAGAGGGGCAGCGCCAGGGCGCGCCGCGCGGCGGCCTCGGAGACGGGGACGGGGTGGCGGGAGCCGGGCAGCGGGGCGAGCAGCGGCTGCTCGGTCAGCGGGCGCGGGTAGTACGCCTCGGTGCCGACGCCGTGCTCCTCCAGGAAGGCGGCCAGCTCGTCGCGGCGGTCGCACTCGATGAGGTAGACGTAGTAGACCTGGTTGCTCGGGTTCTTGGCGGGGGCCATCCACGGGGTGGTGACGGTCCCGGCGAGCGGGGCGAGCAACCGGTCGTAGCGGGCGGCGAGTTCGGCCCGGCGCTCGATCTCCTCGGTCAGCCGCTCCATGCGGTGCAGCAGGAACGCGGCGTGCAGTTCGTCGCAGCGGCTGTTGTAGCCCAGCTCCTGGTAGACGTAGGCGCCGTCGGTGGCGTACGCCCCGTCCGTGCCCTGGCCGTGCAGCCGCAGCCGGCGGGCGCTCGCGGCGATCTCGTCGTCGTCCGTGAGCAGCATCCCCGCGTCACCGAGGGAGCCCAGGGTCTTGGTGGGGAAGAAGGAGAGCACCCCGCCGCTTCCCCACAGTCCCGCGTGCACCCCGCCGGCCCGCATGTCGATGCCCTCGGCGCTGTCCTCCAGGAGGATCAGTCCGTGCCGGTCGGCCAGGTCCTTCAGCCGCTCCATGTCGGCCATCTGGGAGAAGAGGTGGACCGGCATGATCGCCCTGGTCCGCTCGGTGATCGCCGCCTCGGCGCGCTCCGGGTCCATGGCGTAGCTGCCGGGGAGCACGTCCACCAGCACCGGCTGCGCGCCGACGTGCAGGACGGAGGAGGCGGTGGCGAAGAAGGTGTACGCGGGGACGATGACCTCGTCGCCGGGGCCGATGCCCGCCGCCCGGAGCAGGATCACCAGGGCGTCGGTGCCGTTGGCGACGGCCACCGCGTGCCGGGCGCCGGTGCGGGCGGCGATCGCGTCCTCCAGTTCGGCGGTGACCGGTCCGGAGGTGAACCGCCCGGAGGCGGCGACCCGGCGGACCACCTCCGCCAGCCGGGTGCGGTCCCGGCGGGCGGAGGCGGCACCGCTGAAGAAGGGGACGGGGGCGTCGGCGCTCATCGGGTGGCCGCCTTCAGGGCGGAGATCATCCCGGTGACGGCCCGGCGGCGGCCGGCCGCGTCGCGGGCGGCGCCGATGGCCTGGAGCAGGGCGCTGCCGACGATCACGCCGTCGGTCTTGCCGTGCAGGGCGGCGACGTGCTCGGGGCGGGAGATCCCGAAGCCGACGGCCATCGGGGTGTCGCCGGCCGAGCGGACCCGCTCCAGATAGGCGTCGATGCCCGGGTCCAGGTCCTTGCGGACACCGGTGACGCCGTTGGCGGCGAGGACGTAGAGGAAGCCCCGGGAGGCGGTGGCGGAGGCGGTGATGCGCTCCTGGGAGCTGCCGGGCGCGGTGAAGAAGGTCTGGCCCAGTTCGGTGGCCTCCGCGTGCTTCAGCCATTCGGCGCCCTCGCTGACCGGGAGGTCGGGGACGACGAAGCCGTCGGCCCCGGCGGAGCGGGCGTCGTCGTACAGCTGGGTGAGGCCGTAGCGCAGGAACGGGTTGCAGTAGCCCATGAGCACGATCGGTGCCTCGACTCCCGCGGCGCGGGCCTCGGCGACGACGTCCAGGGTGGCGGCGGTGGTGGTGCCGGTGTCCAGGGCGGCCTGGCCGGTGGCCTGGATGACGGGGCCGTCGCCCAGCGGGTCGGAGAACGGGACGCCGAGCTCGATCACGTCGGCGCCGGCCTCGACGGCGGCGGAGATCAGTCCGACGGTCTCGCCGAGGTGCGGGTAGCCGGAGGTGAGGTAGGCGACGAGGGTGGTCTCGTCCTTGGTCCGGTTGTCGGTGAAGGTCTGTTCGAGGCGCTTCATCGCGCGGTCTCCTCACGCTGCTTGAGGGCGGCCATGGCGGAGGTGAGGTCCTTGTCGCCGCGGCCGGAGAGGTTGACGAGGATCGTGCTGCCGGGCGCGCTCTCGCGGGCCACCTTGAGGGCGCCGGCCACGGCGTGGGCGGACTCCAGGGCGGGGACGATGCCCTCCTGGGCGCTGAGGGCGGCGAAGGCGTCCAGGGCCTCGTCGTCGGAGGCGGTGATGTAGTCGACCTTGCCGGTGTCCTTGTAGTGGGAGTGCTCGGGGCCGACGCCCGCGTAGTCGAGGCCGGGGGCGATGGAGTGGGTGAGCTGGATCTGCCCGTCGTCGTCCTGGAGGAGGTAGGTGCGGGTGCCCTGGAGGACGCCGGGGTCGCCGTAGAGCAGCGGGGCCGCGTGGCCGCCCTGCCCGCCCTTGCCCTCGCCGGCGGCCTGGACGCCGACGAGCCGGACCGGGTCGTCGAGGAAGGCGCTGAACATCCCGGCCGCGTTGGAGCCGCCGCCGACGCAGGCCACGACCGCGTCGGGCAGCCGGTCGTTCTCCGCCAGGAACTGGGCGCGGGCCTCGCGGCCGATGACCGACTGGAAGTCGCGCACGATGGTCGGGAAGGGATGCGGTCCGACGACGGAGCCGAGCAGGTAGTGGGTGGTGTCGGGGCGGGCGATCCATTCGCGGATGGCCGCGTTGATGGCGTCCTTGAGGGTGGCGGTGCCCAGGTCGACCAGTTCGACGCGGGCGCCGAGCAGCTCCATGCGCTGGACGTTGGGGGCCTGCCGTTCGGCGTCGACCCGGCCCATGTAGACGGTGGCGTCCAGGCCGAGGTGGGCGCAGGCGGCGGCCACGGCCACCCCGTGCTGTCCGGCGCCGGTCTCGGCGATGATCTGCTTCTTGCCCAGGCGCCGGGCGAGGAGGGCCTGCCCGATCGAGTTGTTGATCTTGTGGGCGCCGGTGTGGGTCAGGTCCTCCCGCTTGAGCCAGAGCTTGACGCCATTCTCGGTGGTGCCCAGCCGGTGCAGCTCCGTGATGGGGGTGGGCCGGCCGACGAACATCTTCAGGAGCCGGTCCAGCTCCCGGGTGAACTCCGGGTCCAGCAGCGCCTTGTGGTACTCCTCCTCCAGCTCCTGGAGCGGGCCCACCAGGGTCTCCGCGACGAACTGTCCGCCGTACTCGCCGAATCGGCCGTTCACGAGGCCACCTCCAGAATCGGGACCCCGGTGTACGTCCGCAGCTGGGCGGTGGGGTCGGGGCTGCTGAGCAGGGATTCGCCGATGAGCGCGGCGTCGAAGCCGTGCGCGGCGATGCGTTCGATGTCGGAGCGGCCGGACAGGCCGCTCTCGCTGACGGTCAGGACGCCGCGCGGGATGTCGCGGCGCAGCCGGGCCGAGTTCTCCAGGTCGACCGCGAAGGTCTGGAGGTCCCGGTTGTTGATGCCGACGACGCGGGCCCCGGCGTTCAGCGCCCGGTCCACCTCGTCCTGGGTGAAGGTCTCCACCAGCGCGTCCAGCCCCATGCAGTGGGCGGTCTGCACCAGATCTGTCAGCAGCGCGTCGTCCACCGCACGGGCGATGACCAGCACCGCGTCGGCCCCGCTGTCGTGGGCGAGCCGCACCTGGCGGATGTCGACCAGGAAGTCCTTGAAGAGGACCGGGACGGTGACGTCGGGGTGCTCCGCGACCGTGCGGACCAGCTCCGGCGAACCGCCGAAGAAGGGCGTGTCGCCGAGGACGGAGATCGCCGCGGCGCCGCCGGCCACGTAGCCGCGCGCGGTGGGCACGGCGAGCGCCGGGTCCAGCAGCGGGCCCTTCGAGGGGGACTTGGGCTTGATCTCGGCGATGACCGAGACCCGGGTCCCGCCGATAGCGGCGGCGAACCGGCCGGGCGTGGCCGGGGTGCGCCGGCCGCGTGCGGCGGCGTCGGCGGCCCGCGGGCCGCTCCATGCGGCGCGTTTGGCGGCGACGATGTCGTCGAGATGGCTGCTCATGAGGAGGACTCCTGCGTGATCGGGGTACGGGCGAGCCGGGCGGCCAGTTCGGCCGGGGCTCCCCGCCGTACGGCGTCGCGGGCGAGGACGATCCCGCCGCCCAGGTCGTCGGTGAGACCGGCCAGATGGAGGACGGCGGCGGCGTTCAGCAGCACGGTGTCCAGCAGCGGGGCCGGGGCCGTGCCGTCCAGCACCTGCCGGGCGAGTTCGGCGTTGCGGGCCGGTCCGCCGCCCGCCAGCGCCTCGCGTCCGGCGGGCCGCAGCGGCAGCGCGGACGGGTCGACGGCGGACTCGGTGACGGTGGGGCCGTCCACCCGCAGCACCCGGGCCGGGCCCGCCGTGGTCAGCTCGTCCATGCCGTCGAAGCCCTGGACGACCCAGGTGCGGCGGTGGCCGAGCCGGGCGGCGGCCTCGGCCAGGACCTCCTGGTCCCGGCGGGTCGCGGTGCCGATGAGCCGGCCGGTCAGCGGGACCGGGTTGGCGAGCGGTCCGGAGAGGTTGAACAGGGTCTTGAAGCCGAGCCGGCGGCGGACCGGGGCCAGCCGGCGCAGCGCCGGGTGGAGCGCGGGGGCGAAGAGGAACGCGAACCGGTGCGCGGCCAGCAGCTCCGGGATCCGCTCCCCGGCGTCCAGCTCGATCCCCAGCGCCTCCAGCAGGTCGGCGCTCCCGCACGGCGAGGTCGCCGCCCGGTTGCCGGCCTTGGCGACGGTCGCCCCGGCCGAGGCCGCGACGAGTCCGGCCAGGGTGGAGATGTTGACCGAGCCGCTGCCGTCACCGCCGGTGCCGACCACATCGACCGCCGGGCCCGTCCAGGCCACCGGCCGGGCCACCGCGAGGACCGCCTCCACAGCGGCGGCCACCAGGACCGGCGTGGCCCCGCCCACCGCGACCGCGGTCAGGAAGGCCGCCGCGTCCACCTCGTCCGTCGTCTCGTCCAGCAGCTCCGCCACCGCGTCCCGGGCCGATTCGGCCGAGACCGTGCGGCCGGCGACCGCGTCCCGGGTCACGCCCGGGAGCGCACGGCCGGTGAGCAGGGCGGTCGCCATCACAGCACCGCCACATTGCTGGCCGCCGTCAGCTTGTTGTGGGTGTCCAGGACGACCGGCGGGATGCCCCAGAGCAGGTCCTGCTCCAGCCCCGGCACCGGGGTGACCATCACGGCGGCGTCCAGCTGCGCCAGCTCGACCACGGCCCAGTCGGCCGGGGTGACCGGCTCACCGTCCACGACGAGGTCCGGGACGAGCGGGTCGTGGTAGGAGACGACGGCTCCGGCGGCGCGCAGACCGCGGATGACGTCCAGGGCGGGGGCGTTGCGCAGATCGGCGACGCCGGACTTGTAGCTGACGCCGACGACCATCACCTTGGCGCCGCGCAGTTTCCGGCCGCGTTCGGCGGTCAGTTCGGCCAGCCGCTCGACGACCTGGCCGGGGCGCCGCTCGACCCGGTCGAAGGCGGCGGCCACCAGCGACATGTCGGTGCCGGCCCGGTCCGCGGCCTCGCGCAGGAAGAGCGGGTCGACCGGGATGCACTCGCCGCCGACCCCGGGGCCGGGGTAGTGCGCCAGGAATCCGTAGGGCTTGGTGGAGGCGGCGTCGATGACCTCGCGGACCGGTATGTCCAACGCCCGGCAGAGGTCGGAGAGTTCGAGGGTGAGGCTGATGTTGACCAGGCGGAAGGTGTTCTCGAAGACCTTGGAGAGTTCGGCGACCTCCAGCTTGGAGACCGGTACGACCCGCTCGCAGACGAGGCCGAACAGGGCGGCGGCCCGGCGGGTGCACTCCTCGGTGAGGCCGCCCACCACCTTGGGGGTGTTGGTGAGGTTCCAGCCGTTGGTGTTGGCCGGGTCGACCCGCTCGGGGGCCATCGCCACATGGAAGTCGGTGCCCGGCTCCAGGCCGGTGGCCTCGGCGAGGGCCGCCGCCGCGGCGGCCGTGGTGCCCGGCGGGACGGTGGACTGGAGGACCAGCAGCATCCCGCGGCGCAGCAGCGGCGCCACCGAGTCCATCGCGGACTCGACGTAGTCGAGGTTGGCCTGCTGGTCACCGGTGACCGGGGTCGGCACGCAGATGATCAGGACGTCCGAGCCGGCCAGCTCGCCGGGCTCGGTGGTGGCGCTCAACCGGGAGGCGACCGAGGCGAGTTCGGCGTCGCTCACATCCGGCAGGTAGGAGCTGGACCGCTCCACCCGGGCGACCCGGCCGGCGTCGGTGTCGAGGCCGCGGACCGGCAGGCCGGCCATCGCGAAGCCGAGTCCGAGCGGCAGGCCGGTGTATCCGAGGCCGACGATGCCCACCCGCAGGGTGCGGCGCTCGATCTTCTCGTCGAAGACGCTCGCGCCGTCCCGCCCATGAATCACGGGAGCGAGTACGCCAGTCATCTCAACCATGGGGTTCTCCCTCTGAGTGCTATAAATAAAGGCCGTTGGCGTGATCAAGTAGGCCAGTGGCCGAGGGCGACCACCCAGACCACTGCGGGGGATACGGAGCAGACCAGATGGCCTGGCATCTGTCGGTGGAAGTGGACCGGGACTCGTCCGTACCGCTCACCGCCCAGCTCCAGAACGCCATCAAGACCCGTATCGAGGACCGCGTTCTGCACCCCGGCGCACGGCTGCCTTCGAGCCGTCAACTCGCCCTGGACCTGGGACTTTCGCGCAGCGTCGTGGTCGAGGCGTACGAGCAGCTGATCGCCGAGGGCTATCTCGACGCGGTGCGCGGCTCGGGCACGCATGTGGCCCGCAAACTGCCCGAGAGCGCGGGCGACACCTCACTGCTGGACTCCCGGCCGGCCACCAGCGCGCGCTGGGATCTGCGGGTCGGCATCGCCAATCTGTCCAACTTCCCGCGCCAGGAGTGGCTCAACTCCTATACGAAGGTGCTCCAGAACGTCGGCCGCGAGGGCATGGACTATCCGCCGGTGGCCGGCATCGCGGAACTGCGCAACGAGCTGTCCGGCTATCTGGGCCGGGTCCGCTCCGTGCACACCGAGCCCGCGCAGGTCATGGTGACCGCCGGGTTCGCCCAGGGGCTCGCGCTGCTCTCCGACGCGCTCCAGCGCCTGGGCATCCACGAGCTGGCCATCGAGGAGCCCGGCCACAGCGGGCAGCGCCGCTTCATCCTGGACACCGGGCTGACCCCGCTGCCGGTCCCGGTCGACGAGGAGGGGCTGATCGTCGAGGCGCTGGAGCGCACCGGCGCCCGCGCGGTCCTGGTCACCCCGGCGCACCAGTTCCCCACCGGTGTGATGATGTCGGCCCGGCGCCGCGCGGAGCTGCTGGCCTGGGCCCGGGAGCGGGACGCCTGGATCATCGAGGACGACTACGACGGGGAGTTCTGGTTCGACCGGGGGGTGCGGCCGACCGCGCTCCAGGAGGGCGATCCGGAGCGGGTGGTGTACGCGGGCACCACGAGCAAGGTGCTGGTGCCGGGGCTGCGGCTGGGCTGGCTGGCGATCCCGCCGAAGCTCTACCCCCTGATGGAGCGGGTGCGCTCGCGCCAGGACCAGGGCTCCGACACCCTCACGCAGCTGGCGTTCGCCGAGCTGATGCGCAGCGGTCTGCTCGACCGCCATCTGCGCCGGGTCCGCTCGCGCTACCGCTCCCGCCGCGAGGCCCTGGCCCTGGCCGTGCGCGAACATCTCCCGGAGGCCCGGCTGATCGGCTGCGCGGCGGGGCTGCACAGCTACGCCGTCCTGCCGCCGGGCACGGACGAGACGGCCGTGGTGCACGGCGCGCTGAGCCGTTCGGTGCTGGTCCGCAGCGGCCAGCAGTTCCGCTTCGGCGGGCCGCCCGGGGAGCCGGGGCTGCTGCTGGGCTACGGCTCACTGCCCCTGACGGGCATCTCGGAGGCCATGGCGGCCATCGGCGCGGCGTACGGGGAGGCCCGCCGCCACTGAGCGGCCGTACGGGCCTTCGAGCGGCCGTACGCGTTCAAGCAGCCGTACGGGCCCCCGGAGAGGCCCCGGAGGGCTCTCAGCGCATGGAGCGTCCGCGCGGGGCGGCGATCAGCTTCTGGGCCAGGGCCTTGTTGACGGCGTCGATGCGCGAGACGGCGTCGAGCTTGTCGAAGATATTGCGCAGATGGCGCTTGACGGTGCCCTCGGTGATGCCGAGCCGGGCCGCGATCTGGCGGTTGCTCATGGCCTCGGCGACACAGGTCAGCACCTCGCGCTCGCGGGGCGAGACCGGTCCGGCGTCCTGGTCGTGCGGCTGGTCGCCGCCGGCCGTGTAGCCGGCGCGCGGCACCAGGATGGTGATCTGGTCGTCCTCTCGGGCCGCGTTGCGCACCGCGCTCAGCAGTGCCGCGCGCGAGACGCTCTTGTGCAGATAGCCCCGGGCGCCCAGTTGCAGCAGTTCGTGCACCAGCGGCTGGTCGTCGTACATGGTGAGGATGATGATCCGCAGCCCGGGAAAACGTTCCAGCAGCCCGCGCACGGCCGCGCGGGGGTGATGGTCGGGCATCTCCACGTCGAGCAGCAGCACATGCGGCTGATGGCGCTCCACCAGCTCGGCCAGCCCCCGCCCGCTGCTGGCCTGGGCCACCACCTGGAGGTCGTCCTCCGCGTTCAGCAGCTCCGCCAGGGCGGTGCGCAGCAGGGTGTGGTCGTCGGCCGCGAGGATGCGGATGAGGTCAGGCCGTGCGTTCAGCGGAATCACCGGAGAGGTCCATCAGGGGGATCGTGACCGTGACCCGCGTGCCGCCGGCCCCGGGTGAGCTGGTGAACAGGATGGTGCCACCGAGGAGTTCGACGCGTTCGGTGGCGGAGGCGATGCCGTTGGCCCGGCCCGCCGTGGCGACCACCGAGGGGTCGAAGCCGCGTCCGTCGTCCTCGATGAGCGCCTGCACCTGGTAGGGGGCGATGTCCACGGCGGCCAGGACGTGTTCGGCCTCGGCGTGCGCGAAGGAGTTGCGCAGGCATTCGCGGACCACGAGGAACACCTCGTCCAGGACCTCTTGCGGGGCCCATTCCTCGCTGCCGTTGACCTGGACCCGCACCTTGGAGGGGGTGATCTCCATGGACTCCAGGAACGCGGTGAACGCGGACTCCAGCGTCCCCTCGCGGTCGGCCCGGCGCAGCTGGGTGACCAGGTCGCGGATGATGCCGAGCGCCTCGGTCAGGGTCTCCTT
Organism: Streptomyces sp. NPDC057682; assembly: GCF_042799575.1. Classification (NCBI taxonomy): domain Bacteria; kingdom Bacillati; phylum Actinomycetota; class Actinomycetes; order Kitasatosporales; family Streptomycetaceae; genus Streptomyces; species Streptomyces sp. NPDC057682. The sequence continues at coordinate 85,065 of NZ_JBHVIN010000026.1, forward strand.
GACGGCACCGATGCGGGCGGAGACCTCGTCGGGGCGGGACTGCCAGGTCAGCTCGTGCAGTTCGATACGGCGCAGGGCGAGGCTGACGTGGTTGCCGAGGTGGTCGTGGATCTCGCGGGCGAGCTGGCGCTGCCCGGCCGCGTTGACCTCGCGCACGGTGTTGAGGAGATAGGTGTCGTGCCCGATCGCCCCGGCCTCCAGCCGCAGCCCGATCCCCCGCTGGAGGGTGCGCACCCCCGCCTGGAAGCTGTCGAACGCGGCGGGCGCGTCCACCATCACGCGGCCCAGAGCGTCGAAGACGATGTCGAAGAGGATCATCCCGGCGCGGATGGAGTGGACGGCGTCGATGCCCTGCGTCGCCCGCTCCACCCCCAGCCCCTCGACCTGCTGGATCAGCCGGTCGCGCACATCGGAACGCTGGGTGCGCAGGCTCTCCGCGCAGTCCCGGATGATCCGCTCGGCCTGGAGCGCGCAGGTGCGCCAGGTGGTCTCATTCGCTACCAGAGGACTTTTGATTGCTTCGAGCCGGCCCCGGTAGTCGGACAGTAATTCCGATGTACGGGCCAGCAGTTGTTCGACTGTATCGGATTCAATAAAACCCGAATGCATCAGAAGAGCCCCCACCCTCACCAGAAACCGACCCTCGGATCATCATCGTACGGTTACGGCATGTCAACACGATGCCTACCGTCCCACGTTCTGAGACACGCCCCGCTAGGGCCATGAGAAAACGCTGACCACGGCGCCCGCCACATCCGTGGCGACCGATCCCACATACCCGTCGGGGCAGTTCACCTCATGGACGTACCAATCCCGCGGATCACCTGGGCGGTTGGCCCGGCGTACTCCTTCCGGTCCGGGATCACCGACGCGCACGGGGATACGCAGCCCCGTTCCGGCCGCTTTCCCCACGGCCTCGATCGCCGTCCAGGTACGGAATCCAGCAATCCGGTTCTCTGGGCCGACGGCCGGTATCCGGGACCAGTCGAAGACGGAACGGACGCGTTCCACGTCCACGCCCACGGCACCGGGTCCCCCGGCCACACCGACGAGCGCCGCCGCGCCCGAATGCGACAGGCTGAAGCCGATCTCCGGCCAGGGCCCGTCGACGAGCACGGGCCGCCCCTGCCCGCAGTCGCCGCACTCCTCCGGATCGGGGCAGCGGCGGACGAACCGGGGCACCGCGGGCGGGACGCCGAGATAGCCGGCGAGCACCGACCGCAGCGCGAGGTGCGCACCCCGGTAGCGCCCCCGCGCGAGGGGGCGGGCGATACGCGCCGCACGGGCGCGCTCGCGGGGATCGAGGACCGCGTCCCCTCCCTCGGAGGGAACACGGTCGAGCGCGACGGACCAGACGTGAAGCTCCCTGGGCGCCGGAAAAAGGGCGCGCGGGGGTAAGGAAACGAGCGTATGCATAGTGGCTTCCCGGGGTCGGAAACGGACCAGGGCTGCCAACGGCCCATGACGGGAAGCGGGGTGCCGGAAAGGACCGGCGCCCGCCACCTCACCAGCGAAGCGCCAGGAGGGGGCGGGCGGGCGGTCCACTTCGGCGGCGGTCCGGCGTACCAGCGCGGCACCGCCCGGAGATCCACGGACGCTCAAGAACCGGTCGAGGACCGACGGAGGCCCGCTCGTGGTCCGGCAGAAAACGGACGGAGCAATTCGGAATCCGACCCGCCGGTATTCCGTGTGTCTTCCGTGCCTCTTTAGGAGTACGCATGGCTCATTTGCGGAACAGTCAGACACCTCTACCGGTGCCTAGGCTCCTGGTCATGCCTACGGCGACGATACGGCCACTGCCTGTGACTGCACCCAGTGGCACGAAGCACCGGAATCCCAGCATTCTTCGACTCTGCATCGAGGAATCCCGGCCCGCGGTTCTGACGGCCTTCCAGCTCCGCTATTTCGCCGGAATCGCCCTGGCGCTCGCGACGGATCCCGAGATCGGTCCCCGGGCAGTCGTCCAGGCCGTCTTCGGTTCCCTCGCCTGGTTCGGCGCAATCTTCTACACGTATCTCTTCAACGGCTGCATGGATTACCACGAGGACCAGGTCAACGGCTCGACGCGGCCCATCGCCGGCGGCCGGCTGCCGCGCTCCACCGCGCTGCTCGTCGCCCGCGTCGCCGCCGTCGGCTCCCTGATCTCCGCGGCCTGCGCCGGAACGGGCCCGCTGATCCTGTGCGCGGCCATGCTCCTGCTCGGCCACGCCTACTCCGCGCCCCGCTTCGCCTGGAAGAGCCGGACGCCCACCGCGATGGGCGTGGTGTTCGCCTCCGGCCTGCTGACCTACGCCGCCGGACCGCTCACCCTCGGCCTCTCGCCCCACTCCCCCGCGCTCTTCGTCACCGCCGTCGCCATGTCCCTGTGGATGGCCCTGGTCGGCGCCGTGGCCAAGGACTTCTCCGACATCGAGGGCGACACCGCCGCGGGCCGCCGGACCTGGGCCGTCACCCTGGGCGAACGCCGCACCCGCTACCTCGTCGCGGCCGGCGCCTGCACCGTCGCCACCGCCTTCACGGCCGGCGCGCTGCGCTGGGCCCCCGGGCAGCTGCCCACCGCCTGCGTGGTCCTGGCCGGGGCCGCCGGCCTCGCCGCCGTGACGCTCCGGGGCCGCGCCACCGACAGCCGCCACCGGCGCCGCCGTCCGTACCGCTTCTTCATGGTCACCCAGCACTGCGCGCACCTGGCGCTGCTCGGCCAGGCGTTCGCCTGAGGGACGGCCCGAGAGGAAACACCGAAGAGACATCACCCCCTCCCCAAAGGCGCATTCACGCACCACTCAAGTGCAGTACACCGACACCACAGGGTGGTCGAAGTGGTTTCATCACCGGAGAAAGAACGGATCGCGAAAAGGTGGTCCGGGCGGCGAGATCCGGGAATGGAAAAAGCGCACGCGCCCCGGGCGGGGAATTCTCACCGCCGCACGGGACCGTATTCCACTCCGCGCACCAGCGCATCGCCCCCGGCCGCAGAAAGGAGACGGAAAGCGATGGCGAGTACCCGACTGGCGCTCATGTTCCCCGGCCAGGGAGCCCAGCGTCCCGGCATGGGCCTCCCCTGGCGCCGCACCGCGGGCTGGTCCGTGGTGGCGGAGATCTCCGAAGCGGCGGGCCGGGACGTCGAGTCCCTGCTGCTGGACGCCGACACGGCGACCCTGCGCCGCACCGACAACGCCCAGCTGACCACCTTCACCCTGGCCCTGGTGGCCCTCACCGAACTGCGCCGCCAGCACCCGCTGGCCACCTTCCCCGGCGCCTGCGCCGGACACAGCCTGGGCGAGTACGCCGCCCTGGTCGCCGCCGGCATCCTCGACCCGCAGGACGCGGCCCGGCTCATCCTGGCGCGCGGCGCCGCGATGCAGCGGGCCTGCGAACGCGCCGAGGGCGCGATGGCCGCCGTGCTCGGACTGGACACCGACCGCGCCCAGGACGTCGTCGACGGCATCCACGCGGACGGCGGCCAGGTCTGGGTGGCCAACCTCAACTCCCCGCAGCAGACGGTGATCGCGGGACGCGCGGCCGATGTGGAGCGCTGCTCGCTGGCCGCCGAGCGGGCCGGGGCGGCGAAGGTGGTGGCCCTGACCGTCGGCGGCGCCTTCCACACCCCGCTGATGGCACCGGCCGTGGAACCGTTCGCCGAGGCCCTGGCCACGGCCCGCTTCATGCCGGGCCACTCGGCGGTGGTCTCCAACGTGGACGCCCGCGCCCACCGCGGCGGCCCGCACTGGGCGGAGCTGCTGCGCCTCCAGCTCACCGCGCCGGTCCGCTGGTCGGACACCCTGCACACGCTCACCCGGGAGCTGGCCTGCGACCGGCTGATGGAGATCGGTCCGGGCCGGACCCTGACCGGCCTGGCCAAGGCCACCGTCCCGCGCGTCCCCCGGGACACCTTCTCCGACCCCCAGGCGGTCCTGACCCCGGCGGCCTGAGGAGCCCCCCGCCTCCGGCGCCCGGCCCCGGGCCCCGGACCCACGAACCACCACCCGCGCACGGCCGCATCCCTCCCCCGGGCGGCCGAGCGGACGAAGGGCCGCCCTCCGCCGAAGCGGAAGGCGGCCCTTCGCCTTGATACGGACGCGGCGTCACGCGCCGGTCGTCACAAGCCGGTCGTGACGAGCCGGACATCACGAGCCGGACGTCACACGCTGGACATCACGAGCCGACCGTCACAGGCCGGACATCACGAGCCGACCGTCACGCCCCGAGGAGCCTGCGCACCCGGTCCGCCCCCACGGCCAGGAGCAGCGTGGGCAGCCGGGGCCCGGTGTCGCGGCTGACCAGCAGCCGGTAGAGGAGCGCGAAGAAGGACCGCTGGGCGACCTTCAGCTCCGGCGTCGGCTTGGCCTCGGGGTCCAGCCCCTCCATGACCTTCGGCACGCCGTAGACGAGCGTGGTCAGCCCGTCGAGCGACCAGTGCGTGTCCAGCCCCTCCAGGAGCAGCCGCAGGGACTCGCGCCCCCGCTCGTCCAGCGAACCGAGCAGCTCCTTGTCCGGCTCGTCGCGGACGATGGTGCGCGCCTCGGCCGGGACCTGGGTGGTGATCCAGTTCTCGGCGCGGTCGAGCCGGGGCCGGGCCTCGTCCAGCGAGGTCAGCGGGCTCGTGGGGTCCAGCTCGCTGAGGATGCGCAGCGTCTGGTCCTCGGCGCCCGCGGTGATGTCGGCGACCGAGGCCAGGGTGCGGTACGGCAGCGGGCGCGGCGTGCTGGGCAGCGGACCGGCGGCGGTCCCGATCGCGCGCGCGTACGCGGCGGCGTCGGCCGGGAGCACGGTGCCGTCGGCGACCTTGCGGCCCAGCGAGTCCCACTCGTCGTAGAGCCGCTGGATCTCCTGGTCGAACGCGATCTTGAAGGACTGGTTGGGCTTGCGGCGCGCGTACAGCCAGCGCAGCAGCGGCGCCTCCATGATCTTCAGCGCGTCGGCCGGCGTCGGCACCCCGCCCTTGGAGGAGGACATCTTCGCCATGCCGGAGATGCCGACGAAGGCGTACATCGGACCGATCGGCTGCACCCCGTCGAAGACCTCGCGGACGATCTGCCCGCCCACGACGAACGAGGATCCCGGCGAGGAGTGGTCCACCCCGCTGGGCTCGAAGATCACGCCCTCGTAGGCCCAGCGCATCGGCCAGTCGACCTTCCAGACCAGCTTGCCCCGGTTGAACTCCTTGAGCCGCACGGTCTCCGCGAAGCCGCAGGACGCGCAGGTGTAGTTCAGCTCGGTGGTCTCGTCGTCGTACGAGGTGACCTGCGTGAGGTCCTTCTCGCAGTTGCCGCAGTACGGCTTGTACGGGAAGTAGCCCGCCGAACCGCCGCTGCCGTCGTCCTCGCTCGCCGCGCCGGAACCGGCCTCGGCCTCCAGCTCGGCCTCGTCGACCTTCTTCTGCTGCTGCGGCTTCTTGCCGCCCTTGCCCGCGGCGGCCGGGTCCTTCTTGGTCCGGTAGCGGTCGAGGACGGCGTCGATGTCGGCGCGGTGCCGCATCGCGTGCAGGATCTGCTCGCGGTACGTGCCCGCGAGGTACTGCTCCGTCTGGCTGATCCCGTCGTACTCGACACCCAGCTCGTCCAGGGACGCCGTCATGGCGGCCTTGAAGTGCTCGGCCCAGTTCGGATACGCGGAACCGGCCGGGGCGGGCACGGAGGTCAGCGGCTTGCCGATGTGCTCGGCCCAGGACTCGTCGATCCCGGCGACGCCGTTCGGCACCTTGCGGTAGCGGTCGTAGTCGTCCCACGAGATCAGGTGCCGGACGGTGTACCCGCGGCGGCGGATCTCGTCGGCGACCAGGTGCGGGGTCATGACCTCGCGCAGGTTGCCCAGGTGGATCGGGCCCGACGGGGAGAGGCCGGAGGCGACGACGACCGGTTTGCCAGGCGCACGACGCTCCGATTCGGCGATGACCTCGTCCGCGAAGCGGGAGACCCAGTCGGTCTCGGTGCTGCTCTGACTCTGAGCCACGGTCGGCACGTCCTTCTCTCGGCTAGGACTCACAGGGACGCCCTCGTGCGGGGGCACCCCCATTCTCCCAGGTACTGCCCGCAGCACGAAAACGGCTTTGCGGAGGGCTCGGCGCCCCGTGGGATACTGGGATCCATCCCTTGTACCCCTACGGAAACGGCAGCCCGTCCCATGCCTGAGCACGGCTCGGTCAATTCCCTCGCTTCCACGCTCCAGCAGCAGCTGGCGGACGCCCTGACGGCAGCCCTGCCGGAGGCCGGCACCGCGGACCCGCTGCTGCGCCGAAGCGACCGGGCCGACTTCCAGGCCAACGGCATCCTGGCCCTCGCCAAGAAGCTGAAGGGCAACCCGCGGGAGCTGGCCGACCGGGTCACCGCCGCGCTGCCGGCCTCGGAGCTGATCCAGGACATCGAGGTCTCCGGCCCCGGCTTCCTGAACATCACACTGACCGACCGGGCGATCACTCAGACCCTGGCCGCGCGGGCCGCCGACACCGACCGGCTCGGCGTGCCGCCGAACGCCTCGGCGGGCACCACGGTCGTGGACTACGCCCAGCCGAACGTGGCGAAGGAGATGCACGTCGGCCATCTGCGCTCCGCCGTGATCGGCGACGCCATGGTGCAGATCCTGGAGTTCACCGGCGAGAGCGTCGTGCGGCGCCACCACATCGGGGACTGGGGCACCCAGTTCGGCATGCTCATCCAGTACCTGACCGAGCACCCCGACGAGCTGGGCCACGGCGACGCGGCGGACGAGGCGGCGGCCGGCGAGGCCGCCATGTCCTCGCTGAACCGGCTCTACAAGGCCTCGCGGGCCCTCTTCGACTCCGACGAGGAGTTCAAGGCGCGGGCCCGGGACCGGGTGGTGGCCCTCCAGGCGGGCGACCCGGAGACGCTGGCGATGTGGCAGCGGTTCGTCGACGAGTCGAAGATCTACTTCTACTCCGTCTTCGACAAGCTGGACATGGAGATCCGCGACCCCGACATCGTCGGCGAGTCCGGCTACAACGACATGCTGGAGGAGACCTGCCGGATCCTGGAGGAGACGGGCGTCGCCGTCCGCTCCGAGGGTGCGCTCTGCGTCTTCTTCGACGACGTGAAGGGCCCGGACGGCAACAAGGTCCCGCTCATCGTCAAGAAGTCCAACGGCGGCTACGGCTACGCGGCGACCGACCTCTCCGCGATCCGCGACCGGGTCCAGAACCTCAAGGCCGACAGCCTGCTCTACGTGGTGGACGTCCGGCAGTCCCTGCACTTCAAGATGGTCTTCGAGACGGCCCGCCGGGCCGGCTGGCTGAACGAGGACACCAAGGCCCACCAGCTGGCCTTCGGCACGATCCTCGGCAAGGACGGCAAGCCCTTCAAGACCCGTGAGGGCGTCACGGTCAAGCTGGAGGACCTCCTCGACGAGGCCGTCGACCGGGCCACGGCCGTGGTCCGCGAGAAGGCCGCCAAGATCGGCCTGACCGAGCAGGAGATCGTCGAGAACGGCCGGTACGTCGGCATCGGCGCCGTGAAGTACGCCGACCTGTCGACCTCCGCCGTCCGCGACTACAAGTTCGACCTGGACCAGATGGTCTCGCTCAACGGCGACACCTCCGTCTACCTCCAGTACGCCTACGCCCGGATCCGCTCCATCCTCCGCAAGGCCGGCGACGCCAAGCCCGCCGCCCACCCGGAGCTGCCCCTGGCCCTCGCCGAGCGCGCCCTCGGCCTCCACCTGGACCAGTTCGGCGAGGTCCTCTCCGAGGTCGCCGCCAACTACGAGCCCCACAAGCTCGCCGCGTACCTCTACCAGCTTGCCTCGCACCTCACCACGTTCTACGACCAGTGCCAGGTCCTCAGCGACGAGAACCCGCCCGAGGTGGTCGAGAACCGCCTCTTCCTCGTGGAGCTGACGGCCCGCACCCTGCACAAGGGCATGGCCCTCCTGGGCATCCGGACCCCCGAGCGCCTCTGACGCCTCCGGGTCCGGCACCCGCGAGACCTCACCGCCCCGCACCGGCCTCCGGTGCGGGGCGGCGGTGTGTACGGCCGGCCGCCGCCGAAGCCCGTTGACCACGGCCCCACGCCGGAGCGATAGTGACGCGGCTGACACGCGTCAGCGGAGGCACCGGGGTGGGGATCTCATGCGGGAGTACGGGGACGACGCATCGTTCGAAACAACGGCGGACGCGGTCCGGGCGGAGCTGTACGGCGAACGCCCGCCCGGGAACGACACGCCCTCCGAGGCGGCGGCGGACACGGACCGCGCAACGCCCGACAGCACACACCCGGCCGGAAACTACACCCTCTCCGAAACAACGGCGGACGCGGTCCGGGCGGCGCTCGACGGCGGACGCCTCGCCGAGGCCCGGCTGCGGGCCGAGGCGGCGCTGAAGGTGTACGGGGTGGCCGCCGTGCTGTACGAACTGCTCGGCCGCGCGCACGCCGCCGAGGACGAGGACGACCACGACGACGAGGCCGAACGCGCCTACCGCCGGGGCCTGGAACACTTCCCCGACGACCTCGATCTCCTCGTCGCCTACGCCGAACTCTGCCTGCGCTCCGACCCGCTGGACCACCCCGGCCGCAGCGCCCGAGGCCCCGCCCTGGCCGACCGGATCATCGCCCTCGCCCCGGACTCGGTCCAGGCCCTCCACGTGGGCCGGTACGCGCGCGGCGAGATCATGGCGGTCCCGCCCGGCGGCTCACTGCCCCCGGGCGCCCTCGCGCACATCCAGCGCCACGACGTGCGCACCGCCCTGGCCGACGCCCCGGACGTCACCACAGCGGCGCGCCTGGCCTGGGAGCGAGCCGCAGACTCCCCGTACGATCTGCGCCTCGCGATCCGCGCGGACACGCTCCTCGCGCTCGACCGCCCCGGCCACCGGCTGCTCCGGTTCCCCGCACGGGCCCCGATGACGGCGCTGTGGGCCGTGACGGTGCTGGTCGCGGCGTTCCTCGTCACCCGGGCCGCGTTCCACTGGCCGGTCTGGACGGGCGTCGCCGTCCTGCTGCTCAGCGCCCCGACGGTGCTGCTCGCCCGGCTGGAGCACCGGTCCCGGGCCCTGGCCACGGCCCGGACCCCCGTCCTGCCGCCGGACACCCCCCTGCCGGACAGCCCGCTGCCCCCGCCGCCCGCGTACAGCTCCCGCGAGTCCGTCTCCCGCCTGGCCGCCGGCGCGCTCGTCCTCTGCGCGGCCGCCTCCCCGCTGCTCTGGCCCGCCCCGCAGAACACGGACTACCCGCACTACGTGGCCACGCCCCCGCCCACGCTCCTGGGCGCCCCGCTCCTGACCGCCGTACCGTCCGTGGACGGCACGGGTCCGAACACGGTCACGACCGAGTCGGACGACTTCGGCCCCGGCAACTTCATGTACGCCTACGGCACCCCGGAGAGCCTGGTGACCGCCGAACCCGTCGCGCTCGTCATGGGGATGACGGGCGACTACCACGGGGCCGACCCGGACTCGGTCCGCGTCTACGAACGAGACCTCTCCGAATCCGAATCCACCATCGACGACGTCTGGAACGCACCCCCCGGCCCCCACGGCGGCCGCCTGCGTTGCGTCGCCTACTCCACCGACGCGGAGGACGACGGCGCCCACTCCGCGTGCACCTGGCTGGACCGGGGCAGCTACGGCACGGTCGTCCTCAACAAGCCGTCCCTCGACCGCGAAACCGCCGCCGCGATCGCCCGCACGGCGCGGGACACGGTGCTCCGGGAGGACACGTCGGGGAGGACCCGGGCCTGACGCCGGATCACCGCTCGGCGTCGAACCGGCACCAGACCACCTTGCCGGGCAGCCGCTCCCCCACGCCCCACGCGTCGGCCAGCGCGGTCACGATGAGCAGCCCCCGCCCGGACTCCCCGTCCGGCACCCGCGCGGCGGGGACCCCGTCCCCACTGTCGTGCACCTCCACGAGCAAAGCCCGCCCCTCGTCCGCGAGCAGCACCCGCACCAGATACCCACGCCCCGGCGGCACCCCGTGCACCACCGCGTTGGTCGCCAGCTCGCTCACGCAGAGCAGGATGTCGTCCAACCGCGCCCCGAACCCCCATTCCGTTGCGGGCTCCCGTACGAACTCCCGTGCGACCCGCACCGATCGGCGTTCCCGCCGGAAAAATTGCTCGCGTGCGGACAGGAGTTGCATCGTCTCGTTCATGGGACGAGAGTCACACTCTGTGACTACGCTGAGACAGTACGCGCACCCGTACAGATATCCCGTACGGGCCGCCGATGCGTGAAGTACGGCCGACGGTGGGGAGTGGGGACGGTATGCACCCCAGGAACAACAGGACCAAGCAGCGCAGGAACGCGTCCGCCATGAAGCTCGTGGGCGCCCTGGTAGCCCGCTTCCGCATCCAGGCCGAGCTGACGCAACGCCAACTCGCGGAGCGCGTCTGCGCCCAGCCCGAAACCATCGCCTCCATCGAACAGGGCCGCCGCCCCCTGCTCCTCCCCCTCGCCCGCCGCATGGACGCGATCCTGGAGACGAAGGGGGCCCTGGAGACGGCGGTGGAGAACATGCCGGAGGTGGATCTGATCCCGGCGTGGGCGGAGCAGTATCTGGACCTGGAGCGGACGGCGTTGGCGCTGTCGTTCTTCGCGAACCAGGTACTGCCGGGGCTGCTCCAGACGGAGAACTACGCACGGGCGGTGTTCAAGAGCAGGGTCCCGACCTTCAGCCCCGAAGAGATCGACGCCCACGTCACCAACCGCCTGGAGCGGCAGGAGATCCTGCACCGGTCCGCGCCGCCCACCATGAGCTTCGTGATCTCGGAAGCCGTCGCCCTCGCCCCCCTGGGCGGAAAGGACATTCACCGGGAAACCCTGCTCCACCTGCTCCGGTGCGCCCAACTCCCGGGCGTGACCATCCAGATCATGCCATTGAACCGCCCCTCGCACGCTGCTCTCGACGGCCCCTTCATCCTCCTTGAAACACCGGACTACCAGCGCGTCGCCTACACGGAGACACAGCGCGGCAGCCAGCTCATCTCCGACCCAAACGAGGTCAGCATCCTCGCGCAGAAGTATGCGATGCTGCGGACGCAGGCCCTCACCACCGAGGAGACGATGGACCTGCTGAACCGGCTGCTAGGAGAGTTATGAGCACCACGCACATGTGGTTCAAATCCAGCTACAGCGGCAGCGAAGGCGGCGAATGCCTCGAAGTCGCGTACGACTGGCGGAAGTCGAGCCACAGCGGCAGCGACGGCGGCGAGTGCGTGGAGGTCGCCGCCCACCCGGCCGCGATCCACGTACGCGACTCGAAGAACCCCGAGGGCCCGTCGCTCAGTCTGGCGCCCGCTGCCTGGGCGGCGTTCACGGGGCACGTCGGGAGCTGAGGCGGCCGGGCCGGGCTGCGGCGCGGGACCGGTGCCCGCGCGCCGATGAACACCACAGCGCCGCGCTTCCCGCCCCTTCTTGGCGCAACGGCAGTCATCCTTCGGGGAAACCGGGGATCCTGCTGTCCAACAGTTCCAGTGCCTCGTCCCACCGAAATAGGTCCGCCCCGCCGCCTGTCTTCGGCCGGTGGGGCTCGTACGACCCGATGAGAACGCCCATCTCCCGGAGCTGGTCCAGGCTCCGGCCGTACGCCGGGTGGGCTGCCAAAGCCGTATTGACGTAAGGGAGAACGGCGGTGGGGATGCCCATCCCGTAGGCCTCGCACAGGATGCCGAGGGCCAGGGTGTCGGCGATGCCGGCCGTCCATTTGTTGATCGTGTTGAAGGTGGCGGGCGCGACGGCGATGGCATCGGCGGGCGGAAGGGGACCCATGGCGCCGGGGCTGCGCCAGGCCGAGCGGATCGGGTAGCCGGTCCGGGCCTCGATCGCTTCCGTGTCGAGGAAGCCGAGCCCCTGGGGCGTGGCCACGACCCCGACGCCCCAGCCCTTGCTCTGCGCGGCGGTGATCAGCTTGTGGGCGTCGCCCGCGATGCCGGCTGCGCAGACCACGACGTACAGGAATGGTTGTGTCGTCATGCCGGGGCTCCCAGTCGTCGGCTCAGTCGGTGGAGTTCGGGCAGCGTACGACGCCGGTCGCGGGCGCAGCGACGAGCAGGGGCGTCTGGGTCCACTACGGCTTCACCGGCACCGGCATGTGGATCTCCCCAGAGGCGTTCGGCTGATTCTTCGGTACGGCCCCCTCAACGACTGCGGACCCATCGGGCCCTGCGACGGAACGCAGTAACGAAGCCCGGACCCGGCCCCGTTGTCAGTGGGACCCCCTACGGTTCAGGTATGGCGACGCTTCCGAACCCGCTCCGTTCCCCCGCCGAGGCAGGACTGCTGCTTCCGCCGGGGACCTTCGTGGACTCCACGATGAACGGCCCATGGCACGAACCCCTGCTCTGGTACGGGGAGGAGGCGGCGGTGCCCGGGACCTGGGCCGGGATGCGGGATCTGGGGCGGCCGGTCGGGCTGCTGCCGGTGCTGATCGACGGCGGGATGCGGAACGAGCTGCCGCAGAACTGGGACCTGGCCCCGGACCGGATGTCGTACGCGGGGGACCACGAGGCGGAAGAGGTGCTGCGCGGGTTCTGGGAGGAGTACGCAGGCGACGAACTGCCCCCGGGCGACTCCTCCGTGATCGCCTGGCCGGGCCTGGCGCCGGTGCCGGCCGTGGCGGGGCCGGACACGCCGGAGGGGCTGGCGGCGGCGATCGCGGACCAGGTGACGGAGATCGGCGGGCCGATGGCGGGGCTGCGGGCGGGTCTGGTGCCCGCGCGGCGCAGCGCGGACATACCGGCGGCGATCGGCTGGACGGGCCCGACGAACCATGAGAACGACGTGGCGCGGCTCTGCGCGGTGCTGCGTTCCTGGGAGGACCGCTTCGGCGCCCGCGTCGTCGCGCTCGGCTTCGACACGATGATCGTCTCCGTGAGCCGCCCGCCGACGACGGCCGCCGAGGCCGGGGCCCTGGCGGCCGAGCACTTCGCGTTCTGCCCGGACAACATCCAGCAGTCGACGCTCAGCACGCTGGAGGTGTACGCGGAGAAGGCCGTGCTCCACCAGGAGGTGTGGTCGTTCTGGTGGGACTGAGCCCCGGACGGTCCGAACGGCGTCGGAAGTAACGCCTGCATTGGTCTTGACCAATTTCCCCGAGTGTGAGAATCATGACCGGAGTCGCCACAGAATCTTCATAACTGCTCCGCAGGAGAACCACGCACTATGCGCATACCGACCTCCGCCGCCCTCGCGGCGCTCGGCGGTGCCCTCGTTCTCGGGCTCACCGTCGCTCCGGCCGCCCAGGCCACCCCCGCCGCCGGGGACTGCGCCACCAACGCCTTCGGCATCGCCGGACAGTACGGCGAGTTCGTCCTCGGGGACGACGTCCACTCCCCCGACGCGGAAGGTGCCGTGGCGGTGGGCGGCAACGCCGACTTCCGGGGCGGGTTCAGCGTCGGCAACGAGCTGACGTCCGCCCAGGTCGACGCGCTGCCCGGCCGGGCGTCGCTCGTCGTGCGGGGCGACCTGCTCAACGGTGGTTCGGCCACCGTCGTGATGAAGGGCAACGCCGTCGTCGGCGGTTCGGTGAAGGACCGGGCCGTCGAGATGCACAACGGCACCTTCGCCAAGAAGGCCGATCTCATCGACTTCGACGGCGAGTTCACCAAACTGCGCGCCTACTCCGACGCCCTGGCCGACGAGCAGGCCACCGCCGGGACCGAGGTGCGGCTCGACGGGACCAGGCTGACGCTGACCGGAACGGACACCGGCCGCAACGTCTTCTCCGTCCCGGCCTCGCAGCTGGAGAAGGCGAAGGAGGTCTTCGTCAAGGTCCCGGCCGGGGCGACGACGATCGTCAACGTCACGGGCACGGCCTACGACATGGCGAGCGCCGGCACGACGGGCTTCTTCCTCTCGGGCGGCCAGGACTTCGTCCTCGACGACAAGCTCCAGAGCGCGAACGACGGAGCGGTCCGCGCCCGGCTGCTGTGGAACTTCCCCGACGCCACCAAGATCGCCAAGAGCAGCCTGGCGGCCTGGCCGGGCAGCGTCCTCGCCCCCCGCGCGCACCTGGAACTGGGCACGGGCGCCCCGGTGAACGGCTCGGTGTGGGTGGCCTCGCTGCACGGATCGGGCGGCGCGGAGACGCACCACTTCCCGTTCACCGGCTGCCTGCCGGAGGTCCCCGGCACGACGACCCCGTCGCCCAGCACTCCCGCGACGACACCCCCCGCGACCGGCACCCCGTCGGCCTCGGCACCGCCGACCGGCAGCGCCACCCCGTCCGACGCCCCGTCGGGCACCCCGTCCGGTTCGCCGTCCCCCGGCGCCCCGGCACCGTCCGCCGGCCCCTCGCAGCCCGCCGAGGGCGACCTCGCGACCACCGGCAGCAGCAACATGCTCCCGATCGCCCTCGGCGGCGCGGCGGTCGTCGTCGCCGGTGCGGGCCTGGTCGTCATGACCCGCCGCCGCAAGCGCGCCTGACGCCGGCCCCCGCCCCGACCAACGGCCCCTGGATTTCCGCCCCTGCCGGGCGGATTCCGGGGGCCGTTCCCGCACACCCCACAGCAGCCAACTGCTCGCCGTACGGCCGGGCCAAGCACCACAAGCCCTGGACAGAACGTCACCACCTGCCCAGCATGGGGGCCTTGGCCAGGAAACCCGTCCGGCCCCACCACCCCCGGAGCTCCCAGTGACCTCACCCGCCCCCGCCGCCCCCGAGGTCCAGGCCCTGCTGGCGGCCCTGGACGGCCAGCGCCGCCACATCCTCGGCATACTCGACGGCCTCTGCGAGGAAGACCTGCGCCGCCCGGTCCTCCCCTCGGGCTGGAGCTGCCTCGGCCTCGTCCAGCACCTCGCGCTCGACGTCGAACGCTTCTGGTTCCAGGCCGTGGTCACGGGCGACAAGGACGTCATCGCCTCCCTCGCGGACATCGACAACGCCTGGCAGGTCCCCGACACCACCCCCACGACCGAGGTCCTCGCCCGCTACCGCACGGAAACCGCCCGCGCCGACGCCATCGCCGCAGCCTCCGCCCCCGACACCCCCCTCGCCTGGTGGCCCCAGGACCTCTTCGGCGACCCCCACCTCCACACCCTCCGCGACGTCCTCCTCCACGTCCTCACCGAAACCGCCTGCCACGCGGGCCACTTGGACGCCGCCCGCGAACTCCTGGACGGACGGCGGTGGCTGGTGCTGACGTAGGCGCACCTCTGATCGCACCGCCCCGCCGGGCGACCGCCGGAAGGCGGGCAACGGCCCCACCACGCTCCACCCACCGCCCCGGAACGCGATGGCTCCGCCCCCGGCCGTCCCCATAGGGTCGGGCCATGAGCGAGAACACCGAGTCCGGATGTGCGCACGACGACGACACCTCCGGTGCCGGGAGGGTGGTGTCGTGGCGGGCGCGTTCCGTGGGGCTGGCGCCGGTCGACGTCGATGACGCGGAGCTGTTGCACAGGTGGCGGGCGGATCCGACCGCTCTGTACGAGATCGGGATCTGGCCCCGCTCCCTGACGGCGATGCGCGAGCGCATCGAGCGGAACAACGACAACGACGACCAGGACGACTTCCTCGTGCTGCTCCCCGACGGCACCCCGGTCGGCCATGCGGCGCTCACGCACCAGAGCATGGTCAACGGCACGGCGGAGGTCGAACTCATGCTGGCCCCCGAGCACCGCCGCAACGGGTACGGGGTCGCCGCCCTGGACGCCCTGGTGGACCTGGCGTTCGGCGAACTGCCGATGCACCGGCTGGTGGCCGAGACGCATGCGGAGAACGCCGCCGCCCTGGCCGTCCTCGGCCGCTCCGGCTTCGTCCGCGAGGGCACCAGCCGCTCCGCCTGTTTGCATCGGGGCCGACGCCTCGACATCGCCGTCTGCTCCCTGCTGCGGGCGGAATGGGAGGCCCTGGACCGGCCCCGCGCGTGGGAGGACTGACCCGGGGCCCCTCCGCCGAGCTGCGCAGACGTCCCGATGTCACACTTTGCGCATGAGCAATCCCAAGGACCTCGTCCGTCAGTTCCTCCTCGACGTGCGCTCCGGGCGGCACCCCGAGCGGGCCGGTGACTTCATGGCGCCGCGTGTCCGGGCGCATCAGGTGATGTCGGAGGCACCAGCGGTCGTGGAGCGCACGCCGGAGCAGTACGCGGAGCACGTACGGGAGATGCTCGACGCGTACGGGGAGTTCACGCTGACCGTGGACGAGCTGATCGCGGACGGGGACCGGGTGTACGCGCGCTGGACGCAGAAGGGGCGGCACGTGGGGCAGGTGGACGCGTTCGCGCCGACGGGGGCGCCGGTCTCGGCGATGACCAGTGCGGTCTACCGCGTGGAGAACGGGCTGATCGTCGAGTACTGGATCCAGATCGACCGGCAGGGAATCGCGGCCCAGCTCCGGCAGGCGGCCGCCTCCGGGCGGTGACCTCGGCACGGCCCTCGGCGGAGACCTCCCCCTCAGCGCCGCGCGGGCCGGGGCGGCCGGGACTCGCGCAGCAGGCCCCTGAGCCCGTCCACCCGGGTGCGGACCTCGCACTCCTCCGGGTCGGCGGACTCCGGGGGAACGGGGGCTCGGCAGGAGCGGCAGAGGCCGTCCGGGAGCGCTTCGGCGGGGCCGGGGACCCTGCACGCGGTGCATTCCATCGACGGGCTCGGCGCAGCCGGACCGGCAGGGGCGAGCGCCTGACGTGCGGGCGGCAGCTTCTTGACGAGCCGGTCGCGGGTGAAGCCACGGGGCGAGGCGACCGCTTCGGGCAGTCCGGCCGTCAGGACGCTCACGAGGTAGTCGGTGCCGACGCCGCGCATCAGCCACTGGGCGGCGAGCGGTTCCAGTACGGCGCAGTCGTCCTCCGAGAGGGCGAGCCGCGCATCGCGCTCACCGAGCAGCGCCAGGGCGCGGAAGGCGGGGGACGGCTCCACGGACACCGCAGGCGCCGAAGGGGCCGCAGGCACCACAGGCACCTGCACGGGCGCCGAAGCGGCCGTCCGCTGAACCGGAACAGCGGCTGCGGCGGGCACGGGCGCGGTCACAGTCCCAACGGATGCGGACTCGGACACAGCCACAGGCACCGGCACAGCAGCCGTCTCGGACACACCGCCAGCCGCCAGCGCCGCCCACCACTCGTTGTCGCGGGCCGTCCGCGACCAGTACGTACGGAACACCCACCGCACCTCGCCGTCTCCCGTGCTCACCGAGCAGCGGAAGCGGCGCAGGTGCCCCGCCACGGAGAGGGCCGTCAGGGCGGAGGCGATCGCCTGCTGCCCGTACAGGGGAATCTGTTTCGCGAGGCTCTTCACGCTCATCGACGCACCCTCGGGCAGCCGCTCGACGAACCCGGCGACGCAGCGCTCGCGCGCGGGCAGCAGGGCGAAATCACCTGCTGAACGCGGAAGTTGGCCGGGGGCTTCGCGCTTGCCGTAGCCGGGATTCGCCATCGGATGCGAGGCCGGTCCTGCGGGCGCGGGAAGGGGGGAGCTAATGTCTCGTACAGCCATGGGATCAGCTTTCTGAAGTGTGGTGATCTCGGGTCAGACCCCGGCCGGTGTTGCTACGCCGCGTCGGGGTCGTCTTATGTGCTCGCACCGTAAACAGTCGACACGCTGCGTCGCAAGCCGTCACCATTAGTCATACTTGCTCGCCGTTACGGGGTAGGGAGGCGGGGAGGTTGTCCCAACCCCCCTTAACCACCCATCAGTTGAAGAAGGCGCTCGAATCCCGGCGCTCGACGCTCGACACCCGGGTCCCAAGTCCCGAGCTTCGGGCCGCGCCCCTCCCTCCGATCGCTTGAACGGGTGACACGGGCCGCGATCCACGCCCCCGCCCGTATCCGGCTCCGACCCCCCGAAGCCCGAGACCCGAGACCCGAGACCCGGGCTTCGGGGGATCACCCCGCCCGCCCCCGCCTGCCCCGCCCCCGTCCCCTGTCCCCCGTCCCCCGTACGGCCCAGTCCCCCATGCCCCCGTACGGGTCCTGCGGCAGCGTGGGACGCGGTCGCGCGCGCCCGGGTTCCGGCCGGGCGCGCCCTGATGTGGGGAGAGCCCGATGACCCGTTCCGACGACCTCGATCTGCTGGACTTCTCCGACACCACCGACTTCGAGGACGCGGACCGGGGGCTGGTCGCCCCGCCCTCGGCCGCCACCGTGACGGCGGAGGACGGGCGGGTGGTGTGGGACTTCGGGGCCACGGCGTTCCTGGAGGGGGACTGCCCGGAGACCGCCAACCGCAGCCTGTGGCGGCAGTCGCAGCTCTGCGCGCGGGCCGGGCTCTACGAGGTCACCGAAGGCATCTACCAGATCCGCGGCTTCGACCTCTCCAACATGACCCTGATCGAGGGCGACACGGGCGTGATCATCGTCGACCCGCTGGTCTCCGCCGAATGCGCCGCCGCCGGCCTCGCACTCTACCGATCGCAGCGCGGGGACCGGCCCGTGACGGGCGTCGTCTTCACGCACTCCCACATCGACCACTTCGGCGGCACGCTCGGCGTCGTCGAACCGGGGGCGGACGTGCCGATCGTGGCGCCCGCCGAGTTCATGGAGCACTCGGTCGCCGAGAACGTCTACGCCGGTACGGCGATGCTGCGGCGCGGTGTCTACCACACGGGCGCCGAGCTGGAGCCGGGCCCGGCCGGGCTCATCGGCGTCGGCCTCGGCTTCACCGCGTCCAAGGGCACCCCGAGCCTGCTGCCGGCCACCGTGGACGTGACCCGGACCGGCCAGGAGGAGACGCTGGACGGGGTGCTGTTCCGGTTCCAGCTGACCCCGGACACCGAGGCGCCCTCGGAGATGAACTTCCACCTCCCCCGGCGCCGGGCCCTGTGCATGGCGGAGAACGCCACCCACAACCTGCACAACATCCTGACCCTGCGCGGCGCGGTCGTCCGCGACGCCCGTATCTGGGCGCGCTACCTCACCGACGCCGTCGACACCTTCGCCGCCGAGTCCGACGTCCTCTTCGCCTCCCACCACTGGCCGACCTGGGGCACGGAACGGCTGACCCGCTTCCTGTCCGAGCAGCGCGACCTCTACGCGTACCTCCACGACCAGACGCTGCGGCTGGCCAACCAGGGGCACACCGGCATCGAGATCGCCGAGATGATGGAGCTGCCGCCCGCCCTGGCCGGCGCCTGGCACGCCCGGGGTTACTACGGCTCGGTCAGCCACAACGTGAAGGCGATCTACCAGCGCTACATGGGCTGGTACGACGGCCACCCCTCCTCCCTCTGGGAGCACCCGCCCACCGAGAGCGCCCGCCGCTACGTGGACTGCATGGGCGGCCTCGACGCGGTCCTCACCAAGGCCCGCCGGTACCTCGCCGACGACGACGCCCGCTTCGCCGCACAGATCCTCAAGCACGCGGTGTTCGCCGCACCGGACAGCGCGGACGCCAAGGAACTCCTCGCCCAGACCTTCGAACGGCTCGGCCACGGCGCCGAATGCGGCACCTGGCGCAACAACTACCTCATGGGCGCCAAGGAGTTGCGCGAGGGCGTCACGACCACCCCGATCAGCTCCGGGAGCATGGCCGGGGCCCTGTCGGTGGGCCAGGTCTTCGACTCGCTCGCCATCCGGGTCAACGGCCCCAAGGCGTGGGACGAGTCCTTCACCTCGCTCTGGCACTTCACCGACCTGGGCCGCACCTACCGCCTCTCCCTGCGCAACGGCGTCCTCACCCACGCCGTCGTCCCCGACGCCCGGGTCCGTGACGTCAACGCCGACCTCAGCCTCACCCTGACCAGGGACCGGCTGACGGACCTGCTCGGGGGCACGACCACCGAGCCGATCGAGCACGAGGGCGACCTCATGGTCCTGCACCGCCTGCTGGACGCCCTGGACCGCACGGACCCGTCGTTCGCGATCGTCACCCCGTAGGAAAAGGCGGCTCACCGACGCCCCGTAGGTTGGCTCAGCGCTTCTCCCACACCGTGGTGTCCCACCGGTAGTAGTAGGTCGGCCGCCCGGCGATGCTGCTGGTACGGAACGGCTTCCCGCCGTCGTCGATCTCCAGCGTGCCGGTGCGGCCCCCGCTGCTCCAGTCCAGCTCCAGGACCCAGCTGACGTCGTGCCCCTCCACGTGCGCCTCGATGTCGAAGACCTCCACATCGCTCGCGGAGACCCGGAACGGGAAGTTCTTCGCCGGAATGGGCCCGTCCGCCTGCATCCCCGCGACCGGGACGAGCGTGGGGCGGCTGTCGTCCAGGTCCACCTTGAACGACTGGGGCTCGATGGTGCTGCCGCAGCCCTCGCCCATCGAGAACGCGGAGTGCTGGAGGGGCGCCCGCTGACTCAGCACCCTCACGCGCAGCGCGTTGAGGACGACGGCCTGCTCCGAGGTGCCCTGCACGGTGATTTCGAGCATCATCGTGCCGCCGTCGACCCCACCGAGCACCTTCGCCCAGCCCCGTGAGGTCTTCGGGTTGTCCGGCGGCGGCGGAACGCTGTCGGCGTCCTGGTCGACCAGATAGAACTGCCCGCACGGACCGTCCCAGTTGTACGAGGTGATCGCCGCGGTCGGCGGCCGGCCCGGCTCGCTCCTCGGCTTCCCCGCTCCGGCCCCGGAGCCCGCCGAGGAGGACCCGGAAGGCGTCGTGGACGCGGACGCGGAGCCGGTGCTCGCCGACGGACTCGGCCGCTTCGACGCGCTGACCGAGGGCGACGGACTCCCCGGCCCCTCGGACACGGCATCGGCAGCCTTGCCGTCGCCCGACGCCGCACCCTTCGGCCGCTCCGCCGCCGTATCGGAACCCGCGTTCCTCAGCTCCCCCACCACCACCGCCGTGGGCACGGTGAGCGCGACCACCGCCGCCACCGCGAGCAGCACCCGGGTCCGCCCCGAGGCCCGCCGCCACCGGGAGGCGGCGGGCTCGGCAGCCTCGCGCGTGATCTCGTTCTCCGCCAGGGCCCCGAGGGCCGGTTCAGGTGCGAGGGACTCCGGCGCGGAATCGCGTACGGACTCCGGCCCCGGACCAAGCGGCCCAGGCCCAGGCACAGGCGGCACAACCTCCGGCTCCGGCGCGGGCGGCCCAGCCTCTGCCTCCGGCGCGGGCGGCCCAGCCGCCGGATCGGGCACGAGCGGCCCGGCCTTCGCCTCGGGATCGGGCGCCTTCCCGGAATCGGATGCCGGCGCCTCGCCGGAGGCCGCAACCGGGCCTTCCCCGGAGGCCGCACCCGGCGCCTCGCCCGAGGCCGCGACCGGCGCTGCGGCGGAGGCCGCGACCGGGGCCCCGCCCTCCGACTTCCCTCTGCGCCGCGCCTCGTCGGCCAGGATCCACTGCCGGTGCAGCACGACCAGTTCGTCCGCCCCCGCACGGCACACCCGCGCGAAGCGTTCGACGGGGGCGTAGTCGTGCGGCACCGCCTCACCGTTGCAGTAGCGGTGGATCGTGGACGTGCTCATGTGCAGCTTCCGGGCGAGCGCTCCATAGCTCAGCCCGGAGCGCTCCTTCAGCTCCCTGAGCGATGCCGCGAACTCCTGGATCTCTGTGCCCACCCCGACCGTTCCCCTCTCCCGCCCTCCCGGAACGGCGTTCCAGGCAGGTGCTGTCTTCGCAGGTCAGAGGGCATGTTTCCGTTCCAGCGTCCCGTACCGGCCGGCAACCGTTGTCCCCTGATCCGGGGGCCGGACACGATGGTGGAACACGCCGCAGCAAGCACCCCGGCAAGGGCAAGCAGCGCGTCTCGTACCACCCACCGACCTGCCCGTCCCCGGGAGCCGCCGTGCGTACTCGTCCTCGACTCAGCCTCACCGACTCAGTGGCCACAGCAGTCCTGATCGCATCCGTCACGACCGTCATCGCTCTGCTGTGGAACCTCTGACCACACGTCATTGTCCAGTACATCCGCCGGCTTCCGGTGTGCCAAAGCGGCGCCCCACAACCCTGCGCAACTCGACGAACGGATCACACCTCATGCGTACCACCGCCTTCCGCCGCGCCGCCCGCACCACCGCCCTCGGCGCCGTCGCACTCCTCGCCTCCCTCTCGCTGACGGCCTGCCAGAGCGACGCCCCGGAACCGTACGACGCCCTCGCGTCCGCCACCCCCGGCTCGTCCGACCGGACCCCGGCCGACAGCTCGGGCACCTCCGGCACCTCCGGAGCCAAGGATGCGACCGCATCGCCCGCCGGCCAGGGCAAGAAGGACTCCACCGGTTCGGATTCCCGCTCGGGCTCGAACTCCGGTTCCGGCTCGGGCGGCGGCAAGTCCACCGCCGAGCCGGCCGGCGGCGACAACAGCGGCGGCGCGACCACGACGGCCTGCACCGGAGCGAACACCAAGCTCTCCATCACCGAGGTCAGGCGGCCGGTCAACCACATGCTGCTCACGCTGACGAACACCGGCTCCAAGGCGTGCAACGCGTACCACTACCCCGCCCTGCGGTTCGGGGAGGCCCAGTCCGTCCCGAACACCGCCCAGGGCAGCAAGCCCCAGGCCGTGGTGACCCTCAACCCGGGCGAGTCCGCCTACACCGGCGTCATGACGTCGTCCGCCGACGGCAGCGGCTCGAACGGATACAAGACCCGGGACCTGGAGGTCGGTTTCCAGAACCGCGACGGCGGCTTCGACGGCACCGGCTCTCCGGTGAGCGTGCCGCTCGCCAAGAGCGTGTACGTGGACAGCACCCTGACGGTCACGTACTGGCAGACCGACATGGACGACGCGCTCCAGTACTGAGCCCCACCACGCACCCAGCCACACCACGCACTCAGCGCCACCACGCAGTCAGCGCCATCACGTCCTCAGCACCACCACAGCCGCACCACCGACCACCGGCCCATCACAGCCGCGCCACCGACCACCGGCACCACCACACACTCCACGGGGAGAACCACCATGCGCAGCAACCGCATCCGCACCACCGTCCTGGCCGCCACCGCCCTGCTCGCCGCGCTCTCGCTGACGGCGTGCAACGGGGACGACGGAGCCGCCGCCGGTCAGCCCGGCGCGGCCTCCCCCGCGGCCTCGGCCGACGCCGACGGCACCGCGAAGCCCTCGGCCGACGCGACCCCGGCCAAGGACTCCACCGCGGACACGGACACCGAACCGGCCGGCGACGCCAAGCCGAAGGCCCCGGCCGGAACGAAGGCCCCCGGCGGCGGCACGGGCGGCGGCAGGGGCAGCGGCGGCGGCAGCACGAGCCCGGTCACCTGCGTGGCGTCCAACACCAAGATCACCGTGACCAAGGTGAGCCGCCCCATCAACCACCTGCTGCTCACCCTCACCAACACGGGCTCCCGCCCCTGCTACGCGTACTACGCGCCGATGCTCCGCTTCGACGACGCGCAGGCGGTGTTCCCGGTGCTCCAGGACAGCAAGCCGCAGGCCGTGGTGACGCTGGAGCCGGGCCAGTCCGCGTACGCCGGCATCGGCCTGACCGGAGAGCCCAACGGCCGGAAGCCGTACAAGAGCGAGCACCTGGGCGTCTTCCTCGCCGACCGGAACAACCAGTCCGAGTCCGACGCCACCGAACTGACGCTGCCCGGCACGACCTACTGGGACGACAACGGCTTCGTCACCTACTGGCAGACCGAGATGGACAACGCCCTGCTCTGAAACACCTCCGGTTCCGGGAAGCGTCCGAGCGACGCGGCCTAGAACTCGACGTCGAACCAGATTCTGTGCGTGCCGTCCTCGTCGACGGCGATCCCGCCGCCCCCGCTGATCCCGGCGAGGGCGGCGGTTCCGCTCGACGGCACGACCGAGAAGAACTCGTCGGAGCGGTCCGAACCGCGCGTCGCGGCCGAGTGCACGAAGTTGAAGGTGCCCTCCCGGCCGTCGAGCGCGCCCTCGAAGGACTCCATCGCGATGTACGAGCCGACGCCGGACTCCTGGTCGAACGCGGCGGTGAACAGGGTCGTGGACCGTCCCACGACCCCGCCATCGAAGGCCTTCACGATGGTCGCGAGCCCCACCGGAAGGGCCGTGGTGATCGCGGGCTCGGGCTCGGGCTTCAGCTCGGTCGGGACGAACGAGGTCACGGTGAACGTTCCAGAGATGCGCATGTCCCGATCGTATGGACCGCCACTGACACCCGCCCGAAAACCGCTCGGCCCGCCCGGGGCCGGTCTCCTACCCTCGCGGCCATGGCCATGTTCGTGCATCTGACCCCCGCCGCGTACGCGGACCGCATCCGACGCACCGGCATACGGGCCGCCGCGCACGGACCCGACGGCGGCCGGGGCGTGTACTGCTTCCCGGTCCTGCCGTCGTACGCCCTGACGCATCAGTGGCTGCGCGAACTCGCCCGCCACCACGGCCCCCGCGGCCTCGTCGCCGTCCATCTGCGGCTGCCCGACGCCGAGCCCGTCACCGTCGGGCACTACGGCCGCCGGCGCGGCGGGGCGCCCACCGGCGTCACCGCGAGCGAGGCCGTCCGCCGGATCGCCGCCCTGGAGGACCCGCGCGGCTGGGAGGTGTTCCTCCCCCGGCCCGTCCCGCGCGGCGAGATCCACCGCGTCCGCGCCGTCCGCCAGGTGACCGGCTGGCGCTACTTCCCCGACGCCCACGGCACCCGCCCGTGCACCTGCACCGGCTGCCGGGTGCGCGGCGAGTACGGCTCCGCCCGGCTGCGCCGGCGCCGGCCCCACCCGCTGGACGGCCCGGCCCCGGCCGTTCCCGTCCTCCTGGAACGGCTCGACGCGGCCCGGGACGCGGGCGCCCTGCGCGAGGCGCTGTACTGGTTCGGCTTCCGCCGCCGGGGCCCCCTCGACCGACTCGCCCCGCTCGCCGGCCACCCCGACCCCACCGTCCGCGCCGCCGTCGTCCGGGCCGTCGCCCGCTGGACGACCCCCGGTGTCGACGACCTCCTGCGAGACCTGGCCGCCGACCCGGACCCGGAGGTGCGCGAGGAGGTCGACTTCACCGGGCGGCTGGACGACACCCCGCCCGAGGAGGAACCGGGCGAAGGAGGACCGGCAGACGTCCCCTAAGCGCGCAGCAGCCGCGCCGCCTCCGTCGCCCAGTACGTCAGGATCATCTGCGCGCCCGCGCGCCGGATCCCGGTCAGACTCTCCAGGATCGCCGCCTCGCGGTCGATCCAGCCCTTCTCGGCGGCGGCCTCGACCATCGCGTACTCGCCGCTGATCTGGTACGCCGCGACCGGCACGTCCACCGATTCGGCGACCTTCGCCAGGATGTCGAGGTACGGACCGGCCGGCTTGACCATGACCATGTCCGCGCCCTCCGCCAGGTCCAGCGCCAGTTCGCGCATCGACTCACGGGCGTTGGCCGGGTCCTGCTGGTACGTCTTGCGGTCGCCCCGGAGCGAGGAGCCGACGGCCTCGCGGAACGGGCCGTAGAAGGCGGAGGAGTACTTCACCGTGTACGCGAGGATCGACACGTCCTCGTGCCCGGTCTGGTCCAGCGCGTCGCGGATGACACCGACCTGACCGTCCATCATGCCGCTGGGGCCGACCACGTGGGCGCCCGCGTCCGCCTGGACCTGGGCCATCTCCGCGTACCGCTCCAGGGTGGCGTCGTTGTCGACGCGGCCGTCCTCCGTCAGCACTCCGCAGTGGCCGTGGTCGGTGAACTCGTCCAGGCACAGGTCCGACATGACGACGAGGTCGTCGCCGACCTCCTCGCGGACCGCGCGCAGCCCCTCCTGGAGGATGCCGTCCGGGTCGGTGCCCGCCGTGCCCCGGCCGTCCTTCTTCTCGTCCAGCGGCACACCGAACAGCATGATCCCCGAGACACCGGCCGCGACCGCGTCGACCGCGGCCTTCCGCAGGGTGTCCAGGGTGTGCTGCTGGACACCGGGCATGGCCGAGATCGGGACCGGGGCGTCGATGCCCTCGCGCACGAACGCGGGCAGGATCAGGTTCGCCGGGTCGAGCCGTGTCTCGGCGACCATCCGCCGCATCACGGGGGTCGTCCGCAGCCGACGGGGCCGCGAGCCGGGGAAGTTTCCGTACACAGTCATCCTTCGAGACTAGACCCGTACACATCACGCTCTTACCGACACCCTTGTTGGCAAAAGGCCCCGGAAACGCGCCGGGGCCCGGCCCCCTCCGAAGAGGTGGCCGGGCCCGCAGCCGCTCAGGTCCGGTCAGGTCGTCGTACGACGTCTCCGCGCGCCCGGACGGCGCTCGCTGGGCCGGGTCACCGGGTCCCCGGCCTCCTTGGCCGCGTCCCGGCGGCGCGCGCCGAACTCGGCCAGGGCCTCGGCCAGCTTGTGCACCGAGGGCTCCGGGGAGAGGACGTCCACACGCAGCCCGTGCTCCTCGGCGGTCTTCGCCGTGGCCGGACCGATGCACGCGATGACGGTCACGTTGTGCGGCTTGCCCGCGATGCCGACCAGGTTGCGCACCGTGGAGGACGAGGTGAAGAGCACCGCGTCGAACCCGCCGCCCTTGATCGCCTCACGGGTCTCGGCCGGCGGCGGCGAGGCGCGGACCGTGCGGTACGCGGTGACGTCGTCGACCTCCCAGCCCAGCTCGATGAGCCCGGCCACCAGGGTCTCGGTGGCGATGTCGGCCCGCGGCAGGAACACCCGGTCGATCGGGTCGAAGACCGGGTCGTACGGCGGCCAGTCCTCCAGCAGACCCGCGGCGGACTGCTCGCCCGAGGGCACCAGGTCCGGCTTCACACCGAAGTCGACCAGGGCGGCGGCGGTCTGCTCGCCGACCGCGGCGACCTTGATCCCGGCGAAGGCGCGGGCGTCCAGCCCGTACTCCTCGAACTTCTCCCGCACCGCCTTCACGGCGTTGACGCTGGTGAAGGCGATCCACTCGTAGCGCCCGGTGACCAGGCCCTTGACCGCCCGCTCCATCTGCTGGGGCGTCCGCGGCGGCTCGACCGCGATGGTCGGGACCTCGTGCGGCACGGCGCCGTAGGAACGCAGCTGGTCGGAGAGCGACGCGGCCTGCTCCTTCGTCCGCGGCACGAGCACCTTCCAGCCGAACATCGGCTTCGACTCGAACCACGCCAGCTGGTCGCGCTGGGCCGCGGAGCTGCGCTCCCCGACCACGGCTATGACGGGCTGGTGCCCGTCCGGCGACGGCAGCACCTTGCCCTGCTTGAAGACCTGGGCGATCGTGCCGAGCGTCGCGGTCCAGGTGCGCTGGCGCGTCGTCGTCCCGGCGGCGGTCACGGTCAGCGGGGTGTCGGGCTTGCGGCCCGCCGAGACCAGCTCGCCCGCGGCCGCGGCCACGGCGTCGAGCGAGGTCGAGATGACGCACGTCGCGTCGCTCGCCCCGACCTCGGCCCAGCAGCGGTCCGTGGCGGTACGGGCGTCCACGAAGCGGACGTCCGCGCCCTGCGCGTCGCGCAGCGGCACCCCGGCGTACGCCGGCACGCCCACGGCGTTGGCGACACCCGGCACCACCTCGAAGGGGATGCCCGCGGCCGCGCAGGCCAGCATCTCGGAGCCGGCGTACCCGTCCAGGCCGGGATCGCCCGCGACGGCACGCACGACCCGCCTGCCGCCCTTCGCGGCCTCCATGACAAGATTGGCGGCGTCCCTGAGAACGGGAACCCCGGCGGCTGTTGACTGCGCGTCAACAACCGCCAGCTCAGGGGTGCTCACCCCTGCCCTCGCATGGCAGCGAACGACCCCGAGGACGTCCGGCTCGGCGACAAGGACGTCCGCGCTCGCCAGCGCCTCGACGGCGCGCAGTGTCAGCAGTCCCGGATCGCCGGGACCGGCGCCGAGGAAGGTGACGTGCCCTGCGGACAGGACCGGGAAATCGGATGCGGCGGGGCCGGTGGGGCTCACTGTGCTCGCTCCCCCATAAGACCGGCCGCACCCTTGGCAAGCATCTCGGCCGCGAGTTCGCGACCGAGGGCCGCCGCGTCGTCGTGCGACGTGGGGACGGGACCGGTGGTGGACAGCTGCACCAGCGAGGACCCGTCGGTACAACCGACGACCCCGCGCAGGCGCAGTTCGTTGACAGCCTGACCGTCGGCCAGGAGGTCGGCCAGCGCACCCACGGGTGCGGAGCAGCCGGCCTCCAGGGCGGCGAGCAGGGCACGCTCGGCGGTCACGGCGACCCGGGTGTACGGGTCGTCGAGCTCCGCGAGCGCGGCGGCGAGGTCGGCGCTGCCGGCAGCGCACTCGATCGCCAGTGCTCCCTGGCCGGGAGCGGGCAGAACGGTGTCGACCGACAGGAAGTCGGTCACCTCACCGCTCCGTCCGAGACGGCTGAGCCCGGCCGCGGCGAGTACCACCGCGTCCAGCTCCCCGCTTCGTACGAATCCGATACGCGTATCGACGTTGCCCCGCACCGGCACGGTCTCGATCTCCATGCCGTGGCTGCGGGCGTACGCGTTGAGCTGCGCCGTGCGGCGCGGCGAGCCGGTGCCGATCCGGGCCCCGGCCGGCAGCTGCTCGAAGGTCAGCCCGTCCCGGGCCACCAGCGCGTCGCGCGGGTCCTCGCGCACCGGCACCGCGGCCAGCACCAGACCCTCGGTCGGCGCGGTCGGCAGGTCCTTGAGCGAGTGGACGGCGAAGTCCACCTCGCCGCTCAGCAGCGCCTCGCGCAGCGCGGCGACGAACACGCCGGTCCCGCCGATCTGCGCCAGGTGCTCCCGGGAGGTGTCCCCGTACGTGGTGATCTCGACGAGTTCCACGGCGCGGCCGGTCACCTCGCGGACCGCGTCGGCCACCATGCCGGACTGCGCCATGGCGAGCTTGCTGCGCCGGGTCCCCAGCCGCAGCGGCTGGATGCCCCCCGCGCCCAGGGGTGAGTTGTCGGTCATGACCGCCCTCGATTCGGGTCGTTCAGGTCTGCCCGGGAGACGGCGGCGACCGTCTGCGGGTCGAGGTCGAAGAGTTCGCGCAGCGCGTCCGCGTACCCGGCACCGCCGGGCTCGCTGGCGAGCTGCTTGACCCGCACGGTGGGCGCGTGCAGGAGCTTGTCGACGACGCGGCGCACGGTCTGCGCGATCTCCGCGCGCTGCTTCTCGTCCAGGTCGGGGAGGCGGCCGTCCAGCCGGGCGATCTCGCCCGCGACCACACCGGCGGCCATCGTGCGCAGCGCGACGACGGTCGGGGTGATGTGGGCGGCGCGCTGGGCGGCGCCGAACGCGGCGACCTCGTCGGCCACGATGGTGCGCACCTGGTCCACATCGGCGGCCATCGGGGCGTCCGCGGACGCCTCGGCGAGCGACTCGATGTCGACGAGGCGCACACCGTCGAGGCGGGCGGCGCCGCCGTCGATGTCGCGCGGCATCGCGAGGTCCAGCAGGGCCAGGCGCACCGGTCCGGTGGACTGGGCGGGCACGGTCGCCCGGCGTACGGCGCGGGCCTGCGCAGTCGCCGTGGCGGAACCGTTCTCCACCCAGGCGGCGTGCTGCTCGTCCGGCGCGGCGGGTGCGGCGAGGGCCGCGACGGGGGCGGCGGGCGCCTCCCGGGCGGGCACGACGTCGACCCCGAGCGCCCCGGCGACGGCCTCGGCGGTGAGCACCAGACCGGTGGCACCGGTGCAGGAGACCACGATGTCGGCACGTGTCAGTTCACCGGAGACCTCGGTCATCCCGACGGCACGTGCGGTGACTCCGGTGCCGTCGGCCTGGCCCAGGATCTCGACCAGCCGGTCGGCGCGGGCCCGGGTGCGGTTGGCGACGACGACCTCGGCGACACCGGTACGGGCCAGGGTCGCGGCGGCCAGCGAGGACATCGAGCCGGCGCCGATGACCAGGGCGCGCTTGCCCTTCGCCCAGGCGGCTGGCTCGCGTCCGTCGGCGAGCTGTTCCAGGCCGAAGGTGACCAGGGACTGTCCGGCCCGGTCGATCCCGGTCTCGCTGTGGGCGCGCTTGCCGACCCGCAGGGCCTGCTGGAACAGGTCGTTCAGCAGCCGCCCGGCGGTGTGCAGTTCCTGCCCCAGCGCCAGCGCGTCCTTGATCTGGCCGAGGATCTGGCCCTCGCCCACGACCATCGAGTCCAGTCCGCAGGCCACCGAGAAGAGGTGGTGGACGGCCCGGTCCTCGTAGTGCACATAGAGATACGGAGTCAGCTCGTCCAGCCCGACGCCGCTGTGCTGGGCGAGGAGCGTGGACAGCTCGGCGACGCCCGCGTGGAACTTGTCCACGTCGGCGTACAGCTCGATGCGGTTGCAGGTGGCGAGGACGGCGGCCTCGGCCGCGGGCTCCGCGGCGAGCGTGTCCTGGAGCAGCTTGGCCCGGCTGTCGTCGGTCAGCGAGGCCCGCTCCAGTACGGAGACGGGGGCGCTGCGATGGCTCAGTCCCACGACGAGGAGGCTCATGCCGGCATCACGGCGGGCATGTCCCCGTCGGGTCCCTTCCGGCCGGTGGTGGTGGCGCGCACGGGCGGCGCGGCCGGGTCGGGGCCGCCGTCGGCGGCCTCCTCGCCGGACTTGCGCTGCTCGTGGAAGGCGAGGATCTGCAGCTCGATGGAGAGGTCGACCTTGCGCACGTCGACGCCCTCGGGCACGGAGAGCACCGTCGGGGCGAAGTTGAGGATGGAGGTCACGCCCGCGGCGACGAGCCGGTCGCAGACCTGCTGGGCGGCGCCGGGCGGGGTGGTGATCACACCGATCGACACGCCGTTCTCGCTGATGATGCGGTCGAGCTCGTCCGCGTGCTGGACGGGGATCCCGGCGACCGGCGTGCCGGTGAGCGCCGGGTCGGCGTCGATCAGGGCGGCGACCCGGAAGCCGCGCGAGGCGAAGCCGCCGTAGTTGGCGAGGGCCGCGCCGAGGTTGCCGATGCCGACGATGGCGACCGGCCAGTCCTGGGTGAGGCCCAGCTCACGGGAGATCTGGTAGACGAGGTACTCGACGTCGTAGCCGACGCCGCGCGTGCCGTACGAACCGAGATAGCTGAAGTCCTTGCGCAGCTTCGCGGAGTTGACCCCGGCCGCCGCGGCGAGCTCCTCGGAGGAGACCGTGGGGACCGAACGCTCGGAGAGCGCGGTCAGCGCGCGGAGATACAGCGGAAGTCGGGCGACGGTGGCCTCGGGAATTCCTCGGCTACGGGTCGCCGGTCGGTGATTTCGGCCAGTTGCCACGGTGCTCCTGCGGGATGAGCGGGGCTGCAGGCGGCCGTATGTCCCAAGACCGCCCCGTCGAATGCAGGCTATGTCTTTGTGAACGCGTGCACAAAGATTGTGTCCGTTTTGTCCGGTCAAAGTGACCGGGGTCACGCACGCACGTCCCGCGATCCAGGAACCATGGATCGCATCAGCCCGTTGCAGGCCCGAAGGGGGCAAAGCGGAACACACTCCTCACAGCCACGCCCCCGAGACCACTCAAAACGCCCACGATGGTAACCGCGTTTGGCTCAGGAAAGCAGCGCGCGGCGCAGTCTCGCCGGGTCCACACGCCAGAACGTGTGCTGTTCGTTATCAACCAGCACCACCGGGATCTGCTCCCAGTACGCCCGGTACAGCTCCTCGTCACCGGTGATGTCCTTCTCCTCCCAGGACGCCCCCGTCTCCTCGCAGACCGCCCGCACCACCTCGCGGGCGTCGTCGCACAGATGGCACCCCGGCTTCCCGACCAGGGTCACCACCCGCTCGGCGGGCTTCTTCTTCGTACGGCGCAGCAGCGGACTCATGCCCTCATTCTGCGCCGCCCCCGACCCGTTCCCGGTTTCGGCCGGTCCCTCCGCAATCGCCCGTTTAACGTCTCCGCCGTCGAGAGTTCACGCCACCGCATCCCGGCAGCTCGGGATCGGGCGGGACGAATGACTATGCTCACCGGCATGGCCGCTCTTGGATGGCTCACCCCCCGCCGGCGCTCCGCGACAGCACGGAGCGTGCTGGCGGGCGAGGCAGCAGCAGAGGCAGCACGGCAGTCCTCGCTCACGGACGCCGGGCACGCCGAGGACACCGCCGAGGAGCCCGAGTTCCCCGTCGTCGGAGACGACCGGGCGGCGGCCTTCTTCGACCTCGACAACACCGTCATGCAGGGCGCCGCGCTCTTCCACTTCGGCCGCGGGCTGTACAAGCGGAAGTTCTTCGAGCGCCGCGAGCTGACCCGGTTCGCCTGGCAGCAGGCCTGGTTCCGGCTGGCCGGCGTCGAGGACCCCGAGCACATGCAGGACGCCCGCGAGAGCGCCCTGTCCATCGTCAAGGGCCACCGCGTCTCGGAGCTGATGTCCATCGGCGAGGAGATCTACGACGAGTACATGGCCGACCGCATCTGGCCCGGCACCCGCGCGCTCGCCCAGGCGCACCTCGACGCCGGCCAGAAGGTCTGGCTGGTCACCGCCGCCCCGGTGGAGACCGCCACGATCATCGCCCGCCGGCTCGGCCTGACCGGAGCCCTGGGCACCGTCGCCGAATCGGTCGACGGCGTCTACACCGGACGCCTGGTCGGCGAACCCCTGCACGGTCCGGCCAAGGCCGAGGCGGTGCGCGCGCTGGCCGCCGCCGAGGGCCTGGACCTCGCCCGCTGCGCCGCGTACAGCGATTCGCACAACGACATCCCGATGCTCTCCCTGGTCGGGCACCCGTACGCGATCAACCCCGACGCCAAGCTCCGCAAGCACGCCCGCGCCCGGGACTGGCGGCTGCGCGACTACCGGACCGGCCGCAAGGCCGCCAAGGTCGGCATCCCCGCCGCGGCCGGCGTCGGCGCCCTGGCCGGCGGCACCGCGGCCGCCGTCGCCCTGCACCGCCGCCGCCGCTGACCCCCTCCCCCGCTCCGGGCCGCGCCCGGGGCGGGACACCGATCCGAAGTCCGTACGCCCCTACGGCTCCGGCCAGTCGGCCTGTCCGCACCCGGCCACAACCCGTCGCGGCCGCAGGCAGATCCGTAAGGAAATCGATCAATAACCGATCACGATGCGCTACTTGATGCATCGAAAAGTCGCTACAGAAGCGACGTAATCGGTGATTTGAGCAACTGGGTGTAGCACTGCCTGTACGAAGCGTTATTCTCCTCAGACGCATTCCGGAACCTTTCCCTCACTACGACGAGTGACGGTTCCGCACTGCACGTGATGGAAGCTCTGCCTCTGGGAGTCCCGTGTACCCACACGTCGGGGTTGACGCCTCGGGCCTGGCTACGCTGCGCGCATCGGTCGCCGACCGTCTGCGCGGCTTCGTCCCCACCGCGTACGCCGTCCCCGCCTTCGCCACCCCTGCACCTGTCGGCCCTTGCTATGCCCTGGCCGAACGCGGTGCGGCGGTCGGAAGACGGGGCAACCGCGGCACGACGGCCACGGCCGCCTCCGCGTCGACGTCCGCCCCCGTCCGCCGGCCGACCGCCGACAGCGACAGCGCGCGCATGATGGATCTCGTCGAGCGCGCCCAGGCCGGCGAGGCCGACGCCTTCGGCCGTCTCTACGACCAGTACAGCGACACCGTGTACCGCTACATCTACTACCGGGTCGGCGGCAAGGCGACGGCGGAGGACCTCACCAGCGAGACCTTCCTGCGCGCCCTGCGGCGCATCTCCACCTTCACCTGGCAGGGCCGCGACTTCGGCGCCTGGCTCGTCACCATCGCCCGCAATCTGGTCGCCGACCACTTCAAGTCCAGCCGCTTCCGGCTGGAGGTCACGACCGGCGAGATGCTCGACGCCAACGAGGTCGAGCGCAGCCCCGAGGACTCCGTCCTCGAATCCCTCTCCAACGCCGCACTGCTCCAGGCCGTGCGCCGCCTCAACCCCCAGCAGCAGGAGTGCGTGACCCTGCGCTTCCTGCAAGGGCTCTCGGTCGCCGAGACCGCCCGCGTGATGGGCAAGAACGAGGGCGCGATCAAGACCCTCCAGTACCGCGCCGTCCGCACGCTGGCCCGGCTCCTTCCGGACGATGCCCGCTGACCTCCCGACCACCCCCGCCACCCGGGACACCCCGTCCCCCCTCACTCCCCGCGACAACCTCTTCACGCACTGGTCCGATCATCTTTCGTGCGTAACCCAAGTGCCGCGCCGCTCGTTGTGCCGGTTGCAGGCCCCCTGTCGTCACGCCCTGTCCGCCGACACTCACTCGTTCGTGTGGAAGCGCTCAAGGTGTGCAACCTTCCGGACCAGCAGGGGAGTCGACCGTCATGACGAGAGGAGGTGCCGCCAGTGATCGCAAACGTCTCGGCACACCGGCGGGCGAACGCCTTCGCCCAGGCCCTGGAGGAGCAGTCGCTCCGCGGTGCGGCGGCCGTACAGTCCGAGGACCCGGCCGAACAGGCCGCCCCGGAAGAGCTGTTGGCCCTGGCGAACGGCCTCGGTGAGCTGCCGAAGCCGCAGTTGGACCCCGACGTCAAAGTGGTGCAGCGGGCGCAGCTCGTCGCCGCCATGGAGACCATGTTCGCCGGGGGCGGTGCGTCCGCGGACCCTACCGTGCCCGAGCAACGGGGCAGGGGCGCCCATCGGGCCTCCCCGCTCCGCAAGCTCCGCCCGAGATCGCGCTGGACCAAGGGACTGGCCGCCGGCGGCCTCACCGTGGGTGTGGCGGCGGGCGCCTTCGGCGGAGTGGCCGCTGCCAGCTCCGACGCCCTCCCCGGTGACTCCCTCTACGGCCTGAAGCGCGGCATGGAGGACATCCACCTCGGCCTGGCCAACGGCGACACGGACCGCGGCGAGGTCTACCTCGACCAGGCGTCCACCCGCCTCGGCGAGGCCCGCCGCCTCATGGAGCGCGCCCGCTCCGGCGACCTCGACCACGAGCAGCTCGGCGAGATCCGGCGCACCCTCAACCGCATGACGCACGACGCCACCGAGGGCCACCGCCTCCTCCACTCCGCCTACGAGCGGGACGGCAAGATCGGCCCCATCCAGACCCTGGACTCCTTCTCCCGCTCCCACCGCGAGACCTGGAGCAACCTCCGCGACCGCCTCCCGGTCCAGCTGACCGACGTCGGCGACGAGGTGAGTTCGGTCTTCGCCGCCATAGACGAAGAGGTCGGCCCGCTCCAGTCGCTGCTCCCCCGCGCACCCGAGCGCAGCGGGACGGCACGCGACTCCGGCACCGACGGCACCGGCTCGGCCCCCTCCGCCCGTACGGGCACCCCGTCGCCCTCGTCCCCCGCGGACAGCCACGGGGCCGGCACGGACGGCACCAGCGCCTCGCCACGCCCCTCGGACACCGGCAGCACCCCCGCGGACGGCCTGATCGCCGGCGGCACCGACGGTCTGCTCAACCCCCCGTCGACCGGGACCACCCCGTCCGACACCGCCCCGAGCACACCGCCCACCCCGGACATCACCCTGCCCCCGCTCATCCCGGGGCTCATCGGCGGCCTCGGGATCGACGCCCAGGACGACAAGGGCTGATCCGCATCCGGCGACCGGCGGCGGTCGGTGTTCTCCCCGCGAAGAACCTTCGCTAGAAGAACACCGACCGCCGCTGCACCAGCAGCTTGTACAGCGTGTGCTGGATCTGCTCCCGCACCTGGTCCGTCAGGTTGAACATCAGCATCGGGTCCTCCGCCGCCTCCAGCGGATAGCCGTCCGTGGCGATCGGCTCGCCGAACTGGATCGTCCACTTCGTCGGCAGCGGCACCGCCCCCAGCGGCCCCAGCCACGGGAACGTCGGCGTGATCGGGAAGTACGGAAAGCCCAGCAGCCGGGCCAGCGTCTTCGCGTTGCCGATCATCGGGTAGATCTCCTCGGCACCCACGATCGAGCAGGGCACGATCGGCACCCCGGCGCGCAGCGCCGTCGACACGAAACCGCCGCGCCCGAAGCGCTGAAGCTTGTACCGCTCCCCGAACGGCTTCCCGATGCCCTTGAAACCCTCCGGCATCACCCCGACGACCTCGCCCTGCCGCAGCAGCCGCTCCGCGTCCTCCGCGCACGCCAGCGTGTGACCCGCCTTGCGGGCCAGCTCGTTGACCACCGGCAGCATGAACACCAGATCCGCGGCGAGCAGCCGCAGATGGCGCCCCGCCGGATGGTTGTCGTGCACCGCGACCTGGAGCATCAGCCCGTCCAGCGGCAGCGTCCCTGAGTGGTTGGACACCAGCAGCGCCCCGCCCCGGGCCGGGATGTTCTCGATGCCCTTCACCTCGACCCGGAAGTACTTCTCGTACACCGGCCGCAGCATCGACATCAGGACCTGGTCGGTCAGCTCCTCGTCGTAACCGAACTCGTCGACCTCGTACTCACCGGTGACCCGCCGCCGCAGGAACGCCAGCCCGCTCGCGATCCGCCGGTCCCAGCCGCCCTCGGCCCCCGGGGCAGCAGCGGCCCTCCCGGGCTCCGGGGACGGCCTCGCCCCCGGCTGCTGCCCCGGCAGGGCGCTCACGGAGCCCGTGCCGCCCCCCTGGGCCCTCCTGCGCCCGGCCCGCGGCACGCCTCCCGCCCGCGAACGGTCGTCGTCGAACGGAATGACCTTGGCATCCGCCATCGTCGTGCGCTCCTCTACCTCGCGCCGGGGATCGGATCCGTGCCGCCGTCCGGTCCGGCGATCCGCGCGGCCCCGCCGGCACTCCGGGACCCCTCGGCCAACACGGCCAGCCGGTCCACGACCCGGCCGGCCTTCTCGGGCGGCAGCAGCCCCGGACCCCGGCCCTCGACGAAGGCGGCGAAGGTCTCCGCCGTGGTGAACCGCGGCCGGAACCCCAGCGTCTCGCGCATCTGCACCGTGGAGACCACCCTGCCATGCGTCAGCAGGCGGATCTGCTCCGCCGAGAAGTCCGTCATGCCGACCGTACGCAGCGCCTGGCCGACCCAGGTGACCGCGGGCAGCAGCACCGGCAGCGTGGGCCGCCCCAGCCGCCGCGCGCACTGCGACAGCAGCAGCACCCCGTCCCCCGCGATGTTGAACGTCCCGCTGTTCAGCGTCCCGCGCCGCGCCTCGCCGGCCGCGATCCCCAGGACGTCGATCACATCGTCCTCGTGGACGAACTGGAGCCGGGGGTCGTAGCCGAACACCGTCGGCAGCACCGGCAGCGACAGATAGTCGGCCAGCGGCGAATCGGGATCGGGCCCCAGGATGTTCGCGAACCGCAGCACGCACACGGCCACGTCCGGCCGGCGGCGCGCGAACCCCCGCACATACCCCTCGACCTCGACCGCGTCCTTCGCGAACCCGCCGCCCGGCAGCGATTTGGGCGGGGTCGTCTCGTGGAAGACCGCGGGATCGCGGGGCGCCGAACCGTAGACACTCGTCGTGGACTTCACCACCATCCGCCGCACCGACGGCGATTTCTGGCAGGCGCCGAGCAACTGCATCGTGCCGATGACGTTGGTCTCCTTGACGGCGGTACGCCCCTGGGCCCCGATCGCCGTGCCGCTGACGTCCAGATGGACGACCGTGTCCACACCGTGCTCGGCCAGCACCCGGCCGATCGCCGGGCGGCGGATGTCCGCGCGGACGAAGACGGCGTCGCCCAGCCGGTGGCCCGGCTCGACCGCGTCCACCGCGATCACCCGGTCGACCCCCGGATCCCGCTGGACGCGCCGCACGAAACGGCCCCCCAGCTGCCGGGCCGCTCCCGTGACGAGCACGACCTTCCCCACGATCAGCGCCTTCCGTCGGCCTCCCGTGCGGGAGGTGGGGTCCAGGTCCCCCAGGACGTCACCGTAGCGGGTGGACACCCCCCGTACACAGCACCGCAGCCCTCCCGCCGGATCGGCGGAAGGGCTGCGGTGGACACGAACTGCGTTCGCTTACTTCTTGTTGCGACGCTGAACGCGCGTGCGCTTGAGCAGCTTGCGGTGCTTCTTCTTGGCCATCCGCTTGCGCCGCTTCTTGATAACAGAGCCCACGACTACCCTCGCTCACTTCTTCTTCACTGGTGCGGGGCGTCTGGGCCCACACGACCTACGTCGGCCTAGCCTACCCGCCACCGCGTGAGGGACGTAATCCGAGGGGAAACGTCAGGCGGACGCCACCCCCACGAAGGACTCGCGGAGATACTCGTGAACCGCTTGCTCCGGCACCCGGAAGGACCTGCCCACCCGGATCGCCGGCAGATGACCGCTGTGCACCAAGCGGTACACGGTCATCTTCGACACTCGCATGACCGAGGCGACTTCCGCCACGGTCAGAAACTTGACCTCGTTCAGAGGCCTCTCGCTGTCAGCAGCCATGACCCACCTGTACCTTCCGCACCGGACGCGCACCGGCTTCCCCTCCGGTGACTCTTCGTCGTTGTGCGCTCACTCCCCAGATTAGGGGCGGGTGATGCGAGTGGGGAAGAGGAGAGGCGATCGGCCGCCTACTGTGACAGACACGCCCGATTGAGTACATAGCGCGTCAGCGGCAGGTAGTACGCCGAGCGCACGGCGTCGTCGAGCGGCACCGCCACCGCCACCCGCCCCTCGGCCTCCCCGACGAACAGCGCGGGATCGTCCGTATCGGCCAGCCCGATCGCCTCGATACCGAGCTGACCTGCTCCGCAGACCCATCCGTGGTCCCCCACCACCAGCTCCGGCAGCGGCCCTCCGGCATCCGCCGCAGCGGCCAGAGCCACCCTGAGAGGCAGGGGTGAATGGGTGTGTGCGCCGGTGCCACCGCCGGGCACCCGCGCGCCGGGTTCGCGCACCAGCGCGACTCCCCGTACGTAGTCGAGGTTGTACGTGCGTACGCCGAACCGGGTCGTTATGTCGATACATCGCCCCTGCGCGGGGGTGAGGACGGCGCACCCCGCCGCCGACAACGCGTCTGCCAGCGCTGCGTAGAAACCGAGCAGACGGTGCGGGTGCCCGGTCCCGAACAGCACCGGCGAACGCCGGGCCGCGGCCCGTCCCAGCCGCGCGGCGAACGCCTCCAGACCGGCCACGGTCCGCTCCGGATCGATCACATCGGGCCCGGAGACGTACGACGGATCGTCCGACACCCCGCACCGCTCGGCCATCAGCCGTAACAGCTCCCGCTCGCCCCACTCACCGCCGGGCCTCAGCCCGAGCGTGACCCTGGGGTCCCCGGCCGCGAACAGCCGATAGCTCCGCAGACTCGTCTCCCGCGAAGTGGCCACGGGCCCGGCCAGCCGGGCCGCCAGCAGATGCGCACGCAGCGCTCCGGTGCTCAACACCCTGCCGATGCTGCCCCACCCGCACCGGGCCGGGATCAAAACCCGTATTGCGCCCCACAGTTGGCGTAATCACGCCCCCGCGCGCCCCCCGCTCCGGGGGACCGGGGCGTCAGGTCAGCAGCCCCCGCAGCGGATACGCCGCCCGCCGGGCCGCCAGCACCGCCTGGTCCAGCCGGTCCGCCGGGTCGTACCCCTCCTCCCAGGGCTTCCACACCGGCACCCGCCCGTCCGTCATCCGGGCCGGCCCGAGCTGCCGCGTCCGCGCGTACACCTCGTCCCGCCACGACGACGGAATCACCGTCTCCGGCTCCACCGGGGCATGCGCGGCGATCCCCACCAGATGCGTCCAGGACCGCGGCACCACATCGACCACCGCGTATCCGCCGCCGCCCAGCGCCACCCAGCGCCCGTTCTCCGCGTAGGCGTGCGCGAAGTCGTGGCAGGCCTCCATCACGGCCCGCTGCGCGTCGAGCGTGACCGCCAGATGCGCCAGCGGGTCCTCGAAGTGCGTATCCGCCCCGTGCTGGGTCAC
The DNA here is from genome assembly GCF_042799575.1 of Streptomyces sp. NPDC057682. Classification (NCBI taxonomy): domain Bacteria; kingdom Bacillati; phylum Actinomycetota; class Actinomycetes; order Kitasatosporales; family Streptomycetaceae; genus Streptomyces; species Streptomyces sp. NPDC057682. The sequence continues at coordinate 124,360 of NZ_JBHVIN010000026.1, forward strand.
CAGGACCTGCGGCCGGAAGTCCGCCAGCAGTTCCGGCACCACCGCGTGGAAGGCCCGCAGCCAGCCGCCGTCCCCCGTACCGGCCGGCAGCGCCACATTGACCGCACCGCCCTCTCCCGCCCCGGCACCGGTCTCCTCCGGCCAGCCGGTGTGCGGGAACAGCGTCCGCGGATGCTCGTGCAGCGAGATCGTCAGAACCCGCGGGTCCTCCCAGAACGCCGCCTGGACCCCGTCCCCGTGGTGCACGTCGACGTCCACGTACGCGACCCGCTCCGCGCCCAGCTCCAGCAGCCGGGCGATGGCGAGCGCCGGGTCGTTGTAGATGCAGAACCCGGCCGCGCCGCCGGGCATCGCGTGGTGGAGGCCGCCGGTGAAGTTCACGGCGTGCGCGGTCCCGCCCCGCCAGACGGCCTCGGCTGCGGCCACGGACTGCCCGGCGATCAGCGCCGACACCTCGTGCATCCCGGCGAACGCCGGATCGTCCACGGTGCCGAGCCCGTAGCCCTGGTCGGCCGCACGCGGATCGGCGGACGCGGCCCGCACCGCCTCCAGATAGTCGGAGCGGTGCACGAGCCGCAGCGTGGACTCCCCGGCGGGCTTCCCCGCCACCACGTCCACCGCCCGGTCCAGACCGAACGACCGCACCAGGCTCATCGTCAGGCCGAGCCTCACCGGGTCCATCGGGTGGTCGTCCCCGAAGTCGTATCCCGTTACTGCGTCATCCCACATCAACTGTGCGCGGCCGCTCATGCCCGCCACCGTATCGGGCGGGCTCCGCGCCGAACGACTTGGCGTACAGGAGCGTCGCGAGGACCAGCACCATGGGCACGAGCATCGCCCCCCGGTAGCTCCACGCGTCCCCGAGCGCGCCGACGAGCGGGGAGCCGACCAGGAAGCCGACGTAGTTGAAGATGTTCAGCCGCGCGATCGCCACATCGCTCGCCCCGGGGAACATCCGCCCGGCGGCGGCGAAGGTCTGCGGCACGATCACACAGAGCCCGAGCCCCAGCATGGTGAACCCGAGCATCCCCACCCAGGCCCCGCCGGCCACGGCCACCACCGCGAACCCGGCCGCCGCCAGCACGGTCCCGGCCCGCACCACGGCCACCGCCCCGAACCGCCGCACCCCGAAGTCCCCCACGGCCCGCCCGAGCAGCGTCGTCACCATGTAGACGTTGTACGGAACGGTCGACATCTGCTCCGAACTGCCGAGCACGTCCTGGAGGTACTTGGCACTCCAGTTGGAGACCGTCGAGTCCCCGATGTACGCGAAGCACATCACCAGATAGAGCGGCATCAGCAGCTTGAAGGAGACGGACACGCCCCCGGCCGTCTCCGGCGTCTCCCCGGCCCCGCCGGGCTTGCCCTCGTTTCCGTCCGCGTACCACCGGCTCCCGACGAACGCGGCGGGCAGCAGCAGGACGACCACCGGGAAGTACGACACCAGCAGCGACAGATCCCAGTGCGCCCCGGCCCACGCCAGGGAGGCCCCGACGATCCCGCCGAGGCTGTACGCGGCATGGAAGCCCAGCATGATGGAGCGGCCGTACGCCCGCTGGAGACTGACGCCCATCATGTTCATCGAGGCGTCCAGGGCACCGACCGACAGCCCGAACACCCCGAGCGCCAGCGCGGCCTCCCACACCCGGCTCCCGGCCCCGACGCCGAGCAGGGCGAGCAGGACGACGGGCTGCGCCCACCGCAGGACGATCCGGGGCTCCACCCGTGCGACCACCTTCTCGGTGACCACACTGCCCACCCCGGCCAGGATCGGGACGGCCGCCAGGAAGACGGGCAGCAGCCCGTCGGATATCCCGTACCGGTCCTGGATGGCGGGTATCCGCGTCACGAGGAGAGCGAAGGTGACGCCCTGCACGAAGAAGCTCACCGCGAGGGAGGCTCTGCCGTGCCGCATACGTGCATCTGTCATGGGCGCGAGCGTAGGGCCAGTTTCTACCCGTGGGTAGACGCGTCAGGCGAGCAATTCCCGAAGCTGTCCCATGTCGGAGAAATGCCCGTTCACCCCGGCCAGCCGGTCCGCCGGCATCATCGACGTGAACCCGTACACGTCCATGCCCGCGGCCTTGGCGGCCTCCACCCCGAGCGGGCTGTCCTCGATGACGACACAGCGCTCGGGGCTCACCCCCATCCGCTCGGCCGCGTACAGGAACAGGTCGGGAGCGGGCTTCCCCCGGCCGACGTCCTCCGAGCTGAAGATCCACTCCTCCTCGAACCACTGGTCGAGCCCCGTCTTGCGGTGCCCGACGCGAATCCGCTCATGGCTTCCGGAGGAGGCGACGCAGTACGGGATCCCGTCGGCGACGAGCTTCCCCAGCAGTTCGTCGACGCCGGGGACGGGCTCCAGCTCCTCCCGGAAGGCCGCGAAGACCCGGGCGTGGAACGCCTCGTCGAAGTCCGCCGGCAGCTTCTCACCACCGCGCTCCGCCACGAGGTCGTGCACCCGGTGCATGGCCGCCCCCATGTAGTCGCGGAGGGACTGCTGGTACGTGGTCGGGTGCCCCAGCTCCGTGAGGTAGGCGGCGAGGATGGTGTTGGAGATCGGCTCGCTGTCCACGAGCACACCGTCGTTGTCGAAGATGACCAAGTCGTAGCGCATGGCACGACCATAAGCGCTCAAAACGCAAATGAGCCCCGTGCCACAAGGGCACGGGGCTCATTTACACAAGGAGTTCGGCGGCGTCCTACTCTCCCACAGGGTCCCCCCTGCAGTACCATCGGCGCTGAAAGGCTTAGCTTCCGGGTTCGGAATGTAACCGGGCGTTT